>CACWPL010000001.1 GCA_902762785.1 uncultured Ruminococcus sp.
GCCTCCTTCAGGTCCTGCTCGACGCCGTCGAGCCCCATCTCATAGCACTGTCCCATGAGATAGACCGCCTCGAACGATTCGGCGCACACTTCCTTGAAGCATTCGAGCGCCTTCCTGTGATCGCGCTCGAAGCCCACGCCGAGCACACGGTCTTTCCCTTGGACATATTCGTCCGGCCCGAAGAAGTACATCCTGCCGAGCCGATACCTTGCCTCTTTCTCGCCCGCAGCGGCCTCCTCCCGGTAGAGCAGGAACGCCTGCTTCACGCGCGCGCGGTCGCCGGACGCCTCATAGAGGGTCGCCAGGAGGGTCTTCGCACCGGGCACGTCATGCTCGATGGCCTTCTCGTACCACACCTGTGCCTCTTGCGCATCCGGCGCGGTGCCGATGCCGTATTGCAGGCATGTGCCATAGTGCGTGAACGCCTCCGGCAGATCCTGCAGAGCGGCCGCCCGGTAGTACGAAAAGGCGCTCACGGGGTCGGGCGCTGTGCCTTCCCCGACCCGATAGCAGGCGGCAAGGCCGAACTGCCCGTGCGGGTCGCCATGCGAGGCGCTGAGCCGGAACCATTGGAACGCACAGCTCGCGTCCGCCGGTGTGCCGTCCCCAAAGTGATACATGATGCCAAGGTGCGCCTGTGCGCGGGCATTGCCGAGGATGGCGGCCTCTCTGCATATATCGAAGGCCTCCTCGGCATCGCCCTCCCGGGTCAGGCGGTCGGAGAGCAGGAAGAGCCTTTCGGCCTCCTCCTTTTCGGCATCCGTCGGATCCTGTAGGATCAGCGGCATGCGCTCCCCCGTCCCCCCGGCATCGCCCTCGCGGCGATACCAGGAGATGTGTCCCCCATCATGCGCCATCAAATATTACAGCTTTCTGTTGTCGATGACGCGCTTGGCCTTGCCCTCGGAGCGCGGTACGGTCTTCGGCGGCACGATGGACACCTTGGTCATGATACCGACCACGGACTTGATCTGGCCCTGGATGTGCTTCTGGAGACGCTGCATCTCGCCGAGCGAATCGCTCTTTGCGAATACCGCCTCGTCCATCTCGACCTTGACCTCGAGGGTATCGGAGTCGTTGACACGGTCGACGATGAGCTGGTAGTGCGGCGCCACGCCCGGGGTCTTGACGAGCACGGTCTCAATCTGGGACGGGAACACGTTCACGCCGCGGACGATGATCATGTCGTCCGTTCTGCCGGTGATGCGGCCCATGCGGACGGTCGTTCTGCCGCAGGCGCACTTCTCGGCGTAGAGCGTGCAGATGTCGTGGGTGCGGTAGCGCAGCATGGGCATACCGGTCTTGGTGATGGTCGTGAAGACGAGCTCGCCGGGGGTGCCGTAGGGGAGCTGCTCCTCGGTCACGGGGTCGATGATCTCGGCGATGACGTGGTCCTCGTTGACATGCGCGCCGTGCTTCTCCTGACATTCAAAGGCGACGCCGGGGCCGGCGATCTCGGTCAGGCCGTAGATGTCGCGCGCGTCGATGCCCAGCAGCTCCTCGATGCGCTGACGCATGGCCTCCGTCCACGGCTCGGCACCGAACAGACCGGCACGCAATTTGATCTTATCGCGCAGACCGGCCTCCTTGATGGAGTCGCCGAGGTAGGCGGCATAGGAGGGCGTGCAGCAGAGGACGGTGGAGCCGAGCTCCTCCATCATCATGAGCTGGCGCTGGGTGTTGCCGGAGGACATGGGGACGACCATGGCCTTGACTGCGGTCGCGCCCTGGTGGGCACCGAGTCCGCCGGTGAAGAGACCGTAGCCGTAGCATACCTGCACGATGTCCTCCTCATCCGCGCCGATGGACGCCATCGCACGGGCGACCATGCGCGTCCAGACCTCGACATCGTTCTCGGTATAGCCGGAGACGATGGGCTTGCCGGTGGTGCCGGAGCTGCCCTGGATGCGGACGATCTCCTCCTTGGGCGCTGCGAACAGGCCAAAGGGGAAGGTGTCGCGAAGGTCGGTCTTCTGCATGAAGGGGAGCTTCACGATGTCATCGACGGTCTGGATGTCCTCGGGCTTCACGCCCTTGGCATCCATCCGCTCACGGTAGAAGGGCACGTTCGCGTACTCCAGCTCCACGGTCTTGCGCAGGCGCTCACCCTGTAAGCGGCGGCGCTCCTGCGGGTCCATACATTCCATCTCAGGATCTAAGATCCTCGGCTCTTTTGCCATATTTCGTCCATCCTTTCTATGGGGCGGTCTGATTTCCGGCGCTCACACACATACGACCCAGGCATCCTGCCTGTCTCTCCCTATATGACCGATCCCTAACAAGTCCGGCCGCTGCCCGGTGCGTCGACATTTTCAAGCGTTCTTACGCTCCCTCTATTATACCATGATCGGCCGCGATATGTCAACGATTCTTGAAAAATACTTCTCTTAATGAGGAAAAGAAGAGCGCCCCCGCCGTCCATGCGGCGAGGGCGCTTCGGTGTCAATTGAAAAGATCCTTGAGCTTGTCGAAGAAGCTGTGGCGCTTCGCGTAGTTCTTGTCGGTCATCGAGGCCTCGAACTCCTTCAGGAGATCCTTCTGCTTCTTGGAGAGGTTGCGCGGCACCTCGATGTAGAGCTTCACATACTGGTCGCCGCGGCGGTCCTGCTGGAGATACTTGATGCCCTTTCCCTTGAGACGGTGCTTCGCGCCGTTCTGCGTCCCCTCGGGGATGGTGAACTTCACGTTGCCGTCGATGGTCGGCACGGTGATCTCGTCACCGAGGACGGCCTGGGCATAGGTGATCGGGATCTCGCAGTGGACATCGTAGTTCTCACGCACGAAGAGCGGATGCGGGCGGACATTGACCGTGACGTTCAGATTGCCGGCAGGTCCGCCGTTGATGCCGCAGTCGCCCTCGCCGGAGACACGCAGGGTCTGGCCGTCGTTGATGCCGGCCGGCACGGTGATGGTCACGCGCTTCTGTACGCGGTGACGCCCGGTGCCCTGGCACTTCTGGCACGGGCTCTTGATGACGGTGCCCTTGCCGCTGCAGTGCGGGCAGGGACGGGTCGTGGAGGTCATGCCGAAGGGCGTGCGGGTCGTGATCTTGATGCTGCCGCGGCCGTGGCAGTCCTGGCAGATCTCCGAGGAGGTGCCGGGCTCTGCGCCGGAGCCGTTACATGCCGAACAGGTCTCGAGATGGGCGATGTTCAGCTCCTGCTGCTTGCCCTGACAGGCCTCCATAAAGCTGATGTTGATGCTGTAAGTGATGTCGCGGCCGCGGCGGGGGGCATTGGCCGTATTGGCACGGGTGGCACCGCCGCCTCCGAAGATGCCGCCGAAGAGGCTCTCGAAGATGTCGCTCATGTCCGCCGAGGCATAGGCGCCGCTGAACGGGTCGCCGTCACCGCCGCTCAGGCCTTCATGGCCGAAACGGTCGTACTGCTCACGCTTCTCCGCATCGGAGAGGACGCTGTAGGCCTCGTTGATCTCCTTCATTTTTTCCTCACATTCCTCGACATTGTCGGGATGCAGGTCGGGATGATACTCACGCGCCATCTTGCGGTAGGCCTTCTTGATCTCATCCTCGCTCGCGCCCTTTTGCAGGCCGAGCACCTCATAATAATCGCGTTTCTCTGCCATAAGTCCTCTCTACGCCGCCGGGTGCGGCACTCCTTTCATGCTTGATATGATGGCTCGCTCTCTACGGGCATAGGGGCGAAAAGCACGCCGCTCCCGCCCCTTTTGCCTATCTTGCGTCGTTTTCTATGGTCTTACTCCTCGGTGAAGTCGGTGTCGATCACATCGTCGTCACCGTTGTTGGGCTCCTCCTCGGTCATGTTCTGCGCCATGCCGCCCATACCGGCCGCACCGCCCATGCCGCCGGGCATACCGCCCTGGCCGCCGTTCTGGCCATAGACCTTCTCGGTCAGGCCGTAGAACGCCTTCTGAAGATCCTCCATCTTGGCCTTGATCTGGTCTACCGTGCCGGACTCGGTCGCGGTCTTGACCGCAGCGATCTTGCTCTCGACATCGGCCTTGTCGCCGTCGGATACCTTGTCGCCGAAGTCCTTCAGCGCGCGCTCGCACTGGAGCACGAGGTTCTCGGCATCGTTCTTGGTGTCGACCTCGTCACGGCGCTTCTTGTCCTCGGCCGCATACTGCTCGGCCTCCTTGACGGCCTTCTCGATGTCCTCCTTGGACATGTTGGTGGAAGCGGTGATGGAGATGTTCTGCTCCTTGCCGGTGCCCTGGTCCTTCGCAGTGACGTGTACGATACCGTTGCGGTCGATGTCGAAGGTGACCTCGATGCGCGGTACGCCTCTCATCGCCGGAGCGATGCCGTCGAGACGGAAGGTACCGAGCTGCTTGTTGTCACGCGCGAACTGACGCTCGCCCTGGAGCACGTTGATGTCAACGGCGGGCTGGTTGTCGGCGTAGGTGGAGAAGACCTCGCTCTTCTTGGTCGGGATGGTGGTGTTTCTCGGGATCATGACCGTGCAGACACCGCCGGCCGTCTCGATACCGAGGGACAGCGGGGTGACATCGAGGAGCATCAGGCCCTCCTTGACGTCGCCGCCGAGCACGCCGCCCTGGAGCGCTGCGCCGAGCGCTACGCACTCATCGGGGTTGATGCCCTTGAACGGATCCTTGCCGATCAGCTTCTTGACGGCATCCTGTACCGCCGGGATACGGGACGAACCGCCGACCATGAGCACCTTATCCAGCTCGGATGCGCTCAGACCGGAATCCTCGAGCGCCTGGCGTACCGGGCCCATGGTGGCCTCTACCAGGTCGGAGGTCAGCTCATTGAACTTGGCCTGCGTCAGGGTCATGTCGAGGTGCTTCGGGCCAGAGGCGTCAGCCGTGATATACGGCAGGTTGATGCTGGTGGTGGAGGCCGCGCTCAGCTCGATCTTGGCCTTCTCGGCAGCATCCTTCAGGCGCTGCATCACCATCTTGTCGCCGGAGAGGTCGATGCCCTGCTCCTTGCGGAACTCCTGTACCATCCAGTCGATGATGCGCTGGTCGAAATCGTCGCCGCCCAGGTGGTTGTTACCGGCCGTGGCAACGACCTGCTGGAAGCCCTCGCCCATCTCGATGATGGACACATCGAACGTACCGCCGCCGAGGTCATAGACCATGACCTTCTGGTCCTCCTCCTTGTCGATGCCGTAGGAGAGGGCAGCCGCGGTCGGCTCGTTGATGATGCGCTTTACCACCAGACCGGCGATCTGACCGGCATCCTTGGTGGCCTGGCGCTGTGCGTCGGTGAAGTAGGCCGGAACGGTGATGACCGCCTCGGTCACGGGCTCGCCCAGGTAGGCCTCGGCATCGGTCTTCAGCTTCTGGAGGATCATCGCGGAGATCTCCTGCGGCGTGTAGCGCTTGCCGTCGATGTCTACCTTGTAGTCGCTGCCCATGTGGCGCTTGATGGACGAGATGGTCTTATCGGGATTGGTGATGGCCTGGTTCTTGGCGACCTTGCCGACCAGACGCTCACCGGTCTTGCTGAATGCTACGACAGAGGGCGTGGTGCGCGCACCCTCCGAGTTCGGGATCACGACAGCGTCGCCGCCCTCAACGACAGCTACGCAGGAGTTGGTGGTACCCAGGTCGATTCCAATGATCTTGCTCATGATACATCTTCCTTTCTTTCTCAAAAGACTTTTTTATCGAAAATGGTCTTAGATGATGACTTGTTTCTGATCCCTTACGACGGTCTATCCGGCAACGGCGACCATCGCGGGACGGATCAGGCGGTCGTTCAGGAGATAGCCCTTCTGGAACACCTCACAAACGGTGCCCTCCGGGAACGCCTCCGTCGCCTCTGCCTGCTTGATGGCATTGTGGAGGTTGGGATCGAAGGCCTCGCCCAGCGCAGGGACCTCGGTCACGCCCAGCTTTTCCAGGAAGCTCTGGAACTGCCCGAGCATCATGACCACGCCCTTGTGGTACTCCTCATCGGTACACGGTGCCTCGACGGCACGCTCGAAATTGTCGATGACCGGCAGCAGCTTCTCCACCACGTTCGAGGTGGCGTTGCCGAAGGTCTCGAGCTTCTCGCGGGCGGTGCGCTTGCGGTAGTTGTCGAACTCGGCGACCAGACGCAGGTAGCGGTCATTGGCCTCCTCGAGCGCCTCGTTCAGGTCGATGCCGTCAGCGACGACCGCATCGTCGTCCGGCGTCTCGTCTTCGGTCTCCGGCGTATCGGGGGCAGTGTCCTCGATCGGCTCGTCCTGCTGCAGATCGTCTGCCTGTTCAAGATCCTGATTCACACCGATCCACTCCTTTCTCTCTGCCGGTGCGAGCGGCAGTCATTTTCTTTTCCTATCCTATAGAGGACACTTGCGTGCTCTCCAAAACGGCGCTCGCGCCGGGATATGCTATTTCGTGTCCGTCCCATCGGCGGACGTGGGGAGCTGCGGGAGCTCCGGCGTCTCCGAGATCAGGTCCGTGATCTTGTCGGTGAAGTATTCCAGATAGGGGATGACCTTGGCGTAGTTGAGCCGCATGGGCCCGATGACGCCGAGGGAACCGACGCTGCGGTCGCCCTTGCGGTACTTCGAGACGATCATGGACGAATTCCCGATGACGAAGCTATCGCTGCCCTCACCGAACACCACGCGGATGCCGCTGAAGGAGTCGTTCAGAAGACGGGCCAGCTCCTCCTTGTGCTCGATGAAGCGGACGACCTCCATCTTATCGAGGTCCTCGCAGGAGAAGAGGTTCTTCTCGCCGGCGACGGTCAGCGCGTTCTGCCACAGGTCGCGGCTCAGCTCGCAGATGCCCTGCACCAGCGGTGCCATGGTCATCATATAGGCGCCCATCGCGGCGGTGAGCTCGGCCATGCGCTCCTCGGACAGCTCCGACACCGAGACGCCCTCGAGGTGCTCCGCCAAAAAGCGCGAGCACAGGTCGAGCTGCTCGTTCGTGAGGTCGAACTCGAGGCGGCAGGCCTTGTTCTTGATGTTGCCTCCCGAGGTGATCAGCAGCACCACATACATCCGCTTGCCGGCCGGGATGACCTCGACCTTCGAGATGATCGAGAACTGCGGCGACCGGTCGGAGACGACGGCGGCGCACTGGGTCAGCTCTGCAAGGGCGGTGGTGGCGTTCTGGATCAGCAGCTCCTCGGTCATGGGACCCTGTTCACGGAGCATGTCGTCCAGGCGGCTGCGCTCCTCCGGGGGGAGGGACGGCGGCGTCATCAGCTCATCGATATAGAGGCGATACCCGCTGATGGTGGGGACTCTGCCGGCGGAGGTATGGGGCTGCTCGAGATAGCCGAGCTGTTCGAGCATCGCCATGTCGTTGCGGACGGTCGCGGCGGAAACGCCGATACCGGGCAGCGATGCGATCGCCTTTGAGCCGACTGGCTCGCCGGTCCGCACATACTCCTCCACGACGGCAGCTAAGATCTTCAGCTTCCGTTCATTCAAAGGAATACGCTCCTTTCCTGTACGCGCTGCGGCGCCTGCTATCCGGCAGAGCGTCCGCAGATCGGCAGTCGTTGTTTTCAAGTGTTAGCACTCTATCTCTTCGAGTGCTAAGTTTAGTCTACCACGTTTCAGCCCCTTTGTCAAGCGGCTTTTATGATCTTCGTCACATTTCACAAAATATCGGAGCAGACTCCAGCGCTTTTTCCGAAAAAAAGCGGGATCTGCACCCTCTTTCCCGGAAAAAATAAGAAAAGCGCACCGTCCCCTGCGATCAGCAGAGGGCGGTGCGCGATCAGCACCCTAGTTGAGCCCGTTATCACCGTACTGTGCGAACAGGCGCACGATCTCGGCGTAGAGGGCATGATCCTCCGGCTTGGAGAGGTCGGGATCGTCCGCGAGGATGATGTCCGTGGCCTCCTGGACGTCGTGGAGCATCTTGGTATCCGTCAGCGTGGCGAGCTTGAGCGGCGGCAGTCCGTGCTGCATACTGCCGAAAAAGTCGCCCGGACCGCGGAGCTGGAGGTCCGCCTCGGCGACCTTGAAGCCGTCCGTCGTGCTGCTCAGCAGGCGCAGACGCTCCTTGGCCTCGTCCGTGGCGTGCTCCGTCACGAGGATGCAGTAGCTCTGGTGCTCGCCGCGTCCCACACGGCCGCGGAGCTGGTGGAGCTGCGAGAGGCCGAAGCGCTCGGCATCCTCGATCAGCATGACCGTTGCGTTCGGCACGTCCACACCGACCTCCACCACCGTGGTGCAGATCAGGACGTCCGTCTCATGGGCACGGAAGCGCTCCATGGCGTCGTCCTTCTCCTGCGCGGACATCTGCCCATGGAGGATGTCGATGCGCCATCCCGCAAGGAGGGTGCCTCGCATCTCCTCGGCATAGGCCGTCACGGAGCGCAGATCGCTGTCCCCGTCCTCGATGGCAGGGCAGACGATATAGGCCTGACGGCCTTTTTTCAGCTCGCCGGTGAGGAAGCCCATGGCGCGCGCGCGCATCTTCCCGGTGACGGCATAGGTCTCGATCGGCTTGCGGCCGCCGGGCAGCACGTCGAGCACGGAGACCTCGAGGTCGCCGTAGACCATGAGCGCGAGGGTACGCGGGATGGGCGTCGCGGACATGACGAGCTTGTGCGGCACGCCGCCCTTTTCCGCGAGCGCCGCGCGCTGTGCCACGCCGAATCGATGCTGCTCGTCCGTGATGACGAGGGCGAGGTCGTGGTACTCCACGGCCTTCTGGAACACCGCATGCGTCCCGACGATCACCTGCACGGTGCCGTCGGCGATCTTGGCGTAGAGCTCGCGTTTCTCCTTCGCCTTGAGCGAGCCGGTGAGCAGGCAGACCTCTACCCCGAGCGGCCCTAAGAAGGCCGAGAGCGTGTGGTGATGCTGCGCGGCGAGGATCTCTGTCGGCGCCATCAGGACGCACTGGCATCCGTTCTGCACGCAGTACCAGCACGCTGCGGCCGCCACGGCCGTCTTGCCGCTGCCGACGTCGCCCTGGAGGAGGCGATTCATCGGCCGTCCCGACGACAGGTCCGCCGCGATCTCTTCGATGGCACGCTGCTGCGCGGTCGTCAGCGAGAAGGGCAGGCTCTCGTAATAGGCCGACAGGTCGGTGGCGGGGTCCATGGGATGCTCGGTCTCCTGCGCGGCACGGGCTTTCAGGAGCCGCAGCCCGAGCTGGAGGCGCAGCATCTCCTCGAAGGCCAGGCGCGTGCGGGCGGCATCGGCCTCCTCCATGTCGGCAGGCTCATGGATGCCGTGCATGGCGCGGGGGAGCGGGATGAGGCCGTAGCGGTCGCGCAGGGCGTCCGGGAGGGTCTCGAATGGGGTCTCGTCCATGATCTGCAGGGCATCGCGGATGTTCGTGCGGATCATGGCAGACGTCAGGCCGGTGGTCTGCGGATAGATCGCCTCGATGGCGTTGTCGCTCTCGCGGTGGACCTGGGGGGAATGGATTTCCCGTCCGCCCTGTCCGAACATGATCTTGCCGAACATCGTATACGTCCGGCCGACCTGGAGATTCTGGTAGCTGTACATGTTATTGAAGATGCGGATCCCCAGCGGTGTGCCCTCCGAATCGACCGATTCGAGGAAATAGAGCGTGGTGCCGCCGCGGGCGAACACCGGCCGCCGCTTCTGGGTGATGGTCACGCAGACGACGGCCTGCTCCTCCGCCGCCGTCTCTGCGACGGGCTGGGGGTCGCGGTAGTCGCGATAGGCGCGGGGGAGGTAGTACAGCAGATCATAGGGCGTCTCGATGCCGATCTTCTTGTACACCTGATAGCGCTTCTCGCCAACGCCCTTCAAATTTCGGATGGAGAGGAAGAGACGCTTCATGCGGACTTGATGCCTCCTGTCTGCGCGTCAGACATAGCGTTCAAGGAACGCCGTCAGCGCGGCTTTTTCGTTTGGGATGCGGTCTTCGATGACCTCGGTGAGGGCATCGTTCAGCGCGATCCCGATGGTCGTGTCGCGCAGACCGAGCGCGAGCGCGTCGCGGCCGCCTACGGCCAGCTCTGCGAGCGTGCAGCAAAGTGCTTTTTCCACACATTCCACATACAAAGCCTTGAAACGTGCCACAGCCGCTGCGTCCGCATCAGGATCGGTCGCTGCGATCGTCTCGCGCAGATGCAGCAGGCGCTGGAGCCGTGCATCCCCCATCGTGCGCCGCAAAGCACGCAGCTCTGCCATCGTGGACGGGCAGTCGTCCTTGTGACGGAGCATGCAGCAGACGGTCTCGCGCAGCTTCGTATCGCTGCGCAGACGCCGCAGGATCACACCGGCCGTCTCCGCATCGAGATGGTACAGCATCAGAGAGAATCGGCTCTGTAACGACACCTCTGCCGCCCCGACCGCACGCGCGGTCTTGTCCCAGAGGCCTTTTTCCACGATCTCCCCGATCTCCGGGATCCACACGGACAGGATGTCCGCATAGGCCGCGAGCACATCGGCGGCGTGCTTGCCCCTCAGCATCCCGCAGAGCTCCGTGAACACGCGCTCCACCGAGATCCTGGCGAGGTTCGGCGCGGCCTCCCGCATGGCGCGGTCGGTCGCCGGCTCCGGCACGAGGCCGAACCGGGCATAGAACCGCATCCCGCGCAGGATGCGCAGCGCATCCTCCCCGAAGCGTGCCGCCGGGTCGCCGACCGCACGCAGGACGCCGTTCTTCAGGTCGTCGCTGCCGCCGTAGGGGTCGCAGAGGCCGGTGAAGGGGTCGTAGGCGATGGCGTTGGTCGTGAAGTCGCGGCGCGCCAGATCCTCGCGGACGTCCTGGGCGAAGTCCACACGGCCGGGATGGCGGGCGTCGGTGTAGTCGCTCTCGGTGCGGTAGGTCGTGATCTCGGCCTCGGAATCCGCATAGTGGACGCAGACCGTGCCAAAGGCCTTGCCGTAGAACTTGCAGAGTCCGTCATCGAACAGCGCGATGATCTTGTCCGGCACGGCCTGGGTGCAGATGTCATAGTCGTGCGGCTCGATCCCGAGCAGCGCATCGCGCACACATCCGCCCACAAGGTACGAATCATAGCCGTTCTCATGCAGACGCTCACACATGTGCATGATCCCCGCAGGGACCGGCATCTGGAAATCCTTGTCCTCCATATCATCCCTCCTCAGCAGGATCTGCCATCAGGTCGATGCAAATGACCTCCGGCGGATCATTGATCCGGAACTTCCCGATCCCCGCCGAGACGTTCATCGTGCAGCACCGATCCTCGGAGAGGAAGCGGCCTTTCGTGTATTTGGGCAGGAACCGCCGCTCCGGCGAGAGCAGCCCGACGTTCCCCACGCGGACGATGCCCCCGTGGATATGCCCGGACAGCACCGCGTCCGCGCCCCATGCCGCATAGGCATCGAAGCCCAGCGGCGTGTGCGCGAGCAGCACGTTCGGATGACCGGGACAGTGCCCAAGGCACTCACGCACGAGATCCTCGTTGATCGGGGTGAGACGGCGGTAGCTGCCGTTCTCGTGGCGGAACACGCTCCGCGGCAGCGTCAGGCCGGTGAACGTCACGCCCCCGATCTCGGCGGACTCGTTGTCCAGGACGATGACGCCCGTCTCCCGCACGCGCGCTAAGAATCCGTGCAGCACGTCCTCCGGCCAATCCGTCTCGTGATTTCCAAGGGAATACACCACCGGCGCCGTCTCCTGCAAACGCCGCAGGAGCGTGAGCGCATCCTCCATGCTCTTGTCGTCATAGCCGCGGGAGATCAGGTCGCCCGTGACGCACACGACGCGCACCGGATCGTCCAGATCATCCTCGGGATCGGCAGGATCCGCGGGCATATGGTAGAAGGCGAGCTGTTCGAGGATCTCCTCCGTCACGCGGGCATTGTGCTCATGGGACGTGACCACGCTGAAATGCACGTCCGAGACATGCAGCAGCCGAAAACGCCGCTCGATCGGGACAAAGAACAGTTCATGACGGCGCTCCATGGCGGCCTCCTTTCAAAAAGAGGGAGGTGTCAGGCCTCCCTCTTTCCGTATCATTCGTCCGAGTCGTCGTCGCTGTCGGTATCGTCAGCGAGATCCTCCTCGTCATCCGGGAGCGCGGGCTCCTCGGGGAGCTCCTCGTCCGGGACGGCGTCCTGTGCAGCGGCCTCCTCGTCGGAGATCTGCTCGACCTCGGCGGTCTCGGCGCTGCTGTCATGCTCGGCGCGGGTGAAGGAAACGACCTCCCCGTTCTCGCCGACCTTCATCACGCGCACGCCCTTTGCCGTGCGTCCCATCACGCGGATGTCGCTGGCCAGGATGCGGATGATGATGCCCTCGTTCGAGATGAGGATGATGTCGTCCTCCTCATCGACGACCTTGATGCCGCAGACCGTGCCGCGGGACGGGTCGACCTTGTAGTTCTTGAGACCATAGCCGCCGCGTCCCTGGATGCGGTAATCGGCCAGGTCACAGCGCTTGCCGTAGCCCTTGGTGGTCACGGTCAGGACGGCTGCGCCCTCGCGGACGCGTGCCATCGAGATGACCTCATCGTCCCCGCGCAGACGGATCGCGCGGACACCGCGTGCCACACGTCCCTGCGGACGGGCGCACGTCTCCTCGATGCGGATCGCCATGCCGTCACGGGTGGCCACGATGAGCTGATCCTCGCCGCTCGTCATGCGAACACCGGCGATCTCGTCGCCCTCGTTCAGGGCGATGGCGCGCAGGCCCTTCTTGTGGATATTGCGGAAGGCGTTCAGCGGGGTGCGCTTGATGAGGCCCTGCCGCGTCACCATGACGACGAAGTCGTCCGTATCGAAGCTCTTGGCGCGGAGCATCGCGGAGATGCGCTCGCCCTCCTGGAGGTCGAGCAGGTTCGCGAAGTGGAAGCCGCGCGACGCCTTCGAGCCGTCCGGGATCTCGTAGCACTTGAGCTTGTGCATGTAGCCCTTGTTGGTGATGAAGAGGATGTTGTCGTGCGTCGAGCAGATGAACATCTCCTCGACGAAATCGTCCTCGCGCTGCTTCATCCCCGTCACGCCGCGGCCGCCGCGCTTCTGGGTCTTGTACTCATCGAGCGTGGTGCGCTTGATATAGCCCTTATTGGTGTAGGTGACGACGCAGTCCTCGACCTCGATCAGCTCCTCGATGTCGACCTCGCCGCTGATCGCGGTGATCTCGGTGCGGCGCTTGTCGGCGAAGCGGCGGCGGATGTCGCCGAGCTCCTTGGTGATGACCTCATAGACCTTCTGGCGGTCGCCGAGGATGTCCTCGAGCTCGGAGATCTTCTCACAGAGGGCGAAGAGCTCTTCGGTGATCTTCTGGCGCTCGAGGCCGGTCAGGGCGCCGAGACGCATCTGCACGATCGCCTCTGCCTGCTCATCGGAAAGGCCGATGGTGTTCGGGATGTGCAGATTCGAGAGGTCGTATTCCGCACGCTCGAGCAGAGCGAGCATGTCCACGTCCTTGAAGCGCTCCATCAGGCGCTCCTTGCCCTCGGGGATGCTGGCGGAGGAACGCAGGATCGCGATGACCTCGTCGATATAGTCGGCCGCGAGCATGAAGCCCTGGAGCAGATGGGCGCGCTTGAGCGCCTTGTCCAGCTCGAACTTCGTGCGGCGGGTGATGACGTCCACCTGGAACTCCAGATAGCGCTCGAGCACCTGCTTGAGCGTGAGCACGCGCGGCACGCCGTTGTCGAGCACGAGCATGTTGACGCCGCAGGTGTCCTGCATCTGGGTGTAGCTGAAGAGCTTGTTGAGGACGATGTCCGGGATGGCCTCCTTGCGCACGCCGACGACGATGCGCATGCCGTCTCTGCCGGATTCATCGCGGACGAAGCTCGCGCCGTCGAGGCGCTTGTCCTTGATGAGGGCCGCGATGTTCTCGACCAGACGCGCCTTGTTGACCATGTACGGGATCTCCGTGGCCACGATCTGGGTGCGTCCCTTGACCTCCTCGAAGTGGGTCTTGGCGCGGACGATGATCTTGCCGCGGCCGGTGCCGTAGGCCGCGCGGATGCCGGCCTTGCCCATGATGATGCCGCCGGTGGGGAAGTCCGGGCCCTGGATGCAGGCCATCAGGTCGTCGAGGGTGCAGTCCGGGTCACGGATCAGCACACCCAGCGCGTCGATGACCTCGCCGAGGTTGTGAGTGGGGATGTTGGTCGCCATGCCGACCGCGATGCCGACCGAGCCGTTGACCAGCAAATTCGGGAAGCGCGAGGGCAGCACGACCGGCTCCTGGAGGCGGTCATCGTAGTTGGGGCCCCAATCGATGGTGTCCTTGTCGATGTCCGCGACCATCTCCAGCGCGAGCTTGGCCATCTTGGCCTCGGTGTATCGGTAGGCAGCAGGCGGGTCGCCGTCGACGGAACCGAAGTTGCCGTGGCCGTCTACCAGCGGATAGCGGAGAGAGAAGTCCTGTGCCAGACGCACGAGCGCATCGTACACAGACGCGTCACCGTGCGGATGGTAACGACCCAGCACAGCACCGACGGTATCGGCGCACTTACGATAGGGCTGGTCGGGAGTCAGCTTGTTCTCGTGCATCGTGTAGATGATGCGGCGATGGACAGGCTTGAGGCCGTCGCGCACATCCGGCAGCGCACGGGAGATGATGACGGACATGGCATAGGCAAGGAAGGAGTCGTGCATCTCATCCGCCACATCGACGGGGATGACCTTCGACAGCGTCGCTTCTGCCGCGTCGTTCGTCTCGTTCTCGGGGGTATTCGTTTCGTTGATCATTGTTTCACCTCATGACCGGTGGTATTGATAGCGCGGTACGCACGCGCAGAGTCATCTGCGCACCGTGAACTGTTTGCCGAGCTTCTTCTCAAAATGGACGCGCATGATCTCCAGCTCCTCGGCCGAGAAGGCGTCCTTCGGGATCACATAGAACATGGCGCGTGTCTGGTAGACCATGAAGAAATGGCCATATTCCGCCACATGCAGTCCCTTGTTATAATAGATCCGCGTGCCGGAGATGTCCTCCTCGGGCACATCGTCGAAGAGCGCATCATGCTCGGCGCCGGCCGTGCCCTCCTCGGGCGGCAGGATGGTGCCGATCTCCAGGTACTCCGGGTAGAGCCGGAGGCAGTAGCGGTCATCCTCGATCTGGCGGACGCCCTCCATCAGGTCCCGGCGGATCTTCCGCGGATTCCACCACTGGAACACGGCCATCACCAGACAGAACAGGATGATGATGCAATAGAGCTGCCGATTCGCCCCCTCGGGCGCGGTGGCCGTGAGCCATCCGTAGACGCCCGCCACGATCAGGAACACCGCCATCACCGCATAATTGCGCGGATAGACGAAGCGCTTCTGAAAGGCGATGAACGCCTCGCGGAACAGCTCGAAGGGGATGTGGTACTGCTTCTCGAGCAGCAGGGACGCGGTATCTTTCGTCGTATTCGTCTCTTCCATAGGCCGTCTCCGTCAAATGTCGAGGTTCGACACCGTTCTGGCGTATTTCTCGATATAGTCCTTACGCGGCGAGACCTTGTCGCCCATCAGGATGGAGATGACCTCGTCCGCCTTGATGGCATCCTCCATCTTCACGCGCAGGATGGTGCGGCGGGCGGGATCCATGGTGGTCTCCCAGAGCTGCTCAGAGTCCATCTCACCAAGACCCTTGTAGCGCTGTACCAGCAGCTTGAAGGTCTTGCCGTCCTCCTCGCGGAGCTCCTCGATGTATCTATCGCGCTCCTCGTCGGAGAAGGCGTAGCGGATCTGCATGTACTTTTTCGCCTTCGTGTCGCGCTCGACCTTGAAGAGCGGCGGCTGGGCGATGTAGACATTGCCGTGCTCGATCAGCGGGCGCATGTAGCGGAAGAAGAACGTCAAGAGGAGCGTGCGGATGTGGCAGCCGTCGACATCGGCATCGGCCATGATGATGACCTTCTCGTACCGCAGCTTCTCGATGTCGAAATCCTCGCCGATGCCGGTGCCGAGCGCCGTCACGACGGGCATGAGCTTCTCGTTGCCGTAAACGCGGTCGATGCGCGCCTTCTCGACGTTGAGCATCTTGCCCCACAGCGGGAGGATCGCCTGGTAGCGGCGGTCACGTCCGCCCTTGGCGGAGCCGCCGGCCGAGTCTCCCTCGACGATGTAGATCTCGGTGTTCTCGACGCCGTGCTCCGAGCAGTCGGCCAGCTTGCCGGGGAGGGAGGCGTTCTCCATCGCCGTCTTGCGGCGGGAGGCCTCGCGGGCGTTCTTGGCCGCCTCTCTCGCGCGCCGTGCAGCCGAGCACTTGTCGAGGATGAGTCCTGCGACCTCCGGCTGCATCTCCAGGTAGCTCATGAGCTTCTCCTGGATCATCTTCTCCACGAAAGGCCGCACCTCCGGGTTGCCGAGGCGTCCCTTGGTCTGCCCCTCGAACTCGCACTCCGTCAGCTTGACGGAGATGACCGCGATCAGTCCCTCACGGACATCGTCGCCGGTGAGCTTCTCGTTCTCCTTGAGCTTGCCGAAGCGGTGGCCGTAGTCGTTGATGACCTTGGTCAGGGCGTTCTTGAAGCCCGTCTCATGGCTGCCGCCGTCCTTGGTGTGGATGTTGTTGGCAAAGGACATGACGATCGAGTTGTAGCTGTCGTTATACTGCATCGCGACCTCGGCGATGGCGTCGCCCTGCTTGCCGGAGACGTAGATGACCTCTCCGATGGGCGTATGGTCGCGGGTGCTGCGGATGTGGTCGACGAACTCGCGGATGCCGCCCTCGTAGTGCAGCACATCCGTGATCGGCTCGGCCTCGTTGCGCAGATCCGAGAAGACGATGCGCACGCCCGCGTTCAGGAACGCCTGCTCGCGCAGACGGTCGAGCAGCACCTCATGCTCATAGACGGTCGTCTCGAAGATCTGGTCGTCCGCCTTGAAGGTGACGCTGGTGCCGGTCTCGTTGGTGTCGCCGATGATCTTCAGCGGCTCCTTGTAGTCACCGCGGTCGAAGTGCTGGAAATAGACATGCTCCCCGTCGCGCACGGTCAGCTCGAGCCATTCCGAGAGCGCGTTGACGACCGATGCACCAACACCGTGCAGACCGCCGGAGACCTTGTAGCCGCCGCCGCCGAACTTACCGCCCGCATGGAGCACGGTATAGACCACCGTCGCGGCCGAGATGCCCTCGGTCGGGTGGATGCCCACGGGGATGCCGCGGCCGTTGTCGGTCACGCGCACCAGCTCGCCGGGCAGCAGCTCGACCTTGATCTCGGTACAAAAGCCCGCCAGCGCCTCGTCGATCGCGTTGTCCACGATCTCATAGACCAGATGATGCAGGCCGTTGATGCCGGTCGAGCCGATGTACATACCGGGACGCTTGCGCACGGGATCGAGGCCCTCGAGGACCTGGATCTGCTCTGCGCCGTAATCCTGATCGACGGCTTCCAGTTTTTCTTCGCGTTCTTCTGCCATGATGATTCCACTCTCCTTGTGTGTGCGAGCAGGGATCTGCACACGTTCTCCACACGGTTTTCCACGATCAGTGTGGAAACTCGTGTCGCAAATTCGGGTATTTGGGCGCTTTTCCCCCGGACTCTCCACTGTTTCCACATAGTTTTCCACAAATAAGGTTGAAAACCATCCCCTGTCGGGTGGAAAGTCGATCTGTCGTCAGCGCTGCGGTCAGGATGCATCGCCCTCGACCTCTGTGAGGACTCCGGCCTGCATCCGGAAGGTCTTCCCCCGGCGCTCGATGCGCAGGGAGGAGGGGTGGCAGAGGGTGATGAACACCTGCATCTGTGCCACCATATCATAGATCAGTCGCTGCCGCCGCTCGTCGAGCTCGCCCATGACATCGTCGAGCAGGACGACCGGGGAGCGGCCGTTTTTTTCATTGTATAGCTTCGCCTGTGCGAGCTTGAGGACGAGCGCGGTGCTCTTGCGCTGCCCCTGTGAGCCGAAGATGCTCACGGCGTTCCCGTCGATCTGGAGGATCAGGTCGTCGCGCTGGATGCCGCGGCCGGTGTAGCCGAGGCGAAGGTCCTCGTCGAGCTGCTGCGCGAGCATCTCACGATAGCGCGCCACGAGCTCCGGGGTAGGCTTCTCCGGGAGGGGCTCGGTGCCGAAGACCGAGCTGCGGTAGGCGATGTCGAGCACCTCGCTGCCGCCGGTCATGGTGCTGTAGAGCTCCCGGCACAAAGGCGCGAGGCTCCGCACGAAGGCCGCCCGCAGACAGGAGATGTAGGTCCCCGTCAGTGCGAGCTGGTCGTCCCACATGGCGGCGTCCCGTTTTTTGAGACGGCCGCGCGCGGCACCGGCGATGCCGGCATTGCGCTGGGCAAGGATCTGGGCCGCACGGCTGACATACTGCATCCCCACGGGACGGAGCTGACAGGCGCAAAGGTCCATGAACGACCGCCGTTTCTCCGGCCCGCCGCTCACGAGCTCCACGTCCGACGGCGAGAAAGCGACGCAGTGGAAGGCCTCGAACAGGCCGCCCGTCTTCTGCGTGTCCACGCCGTTGATCGCGATCCTGCGCCGCCGCGGCTGTCCGCGCTCGACGCTGTAGGCGATGCGTTGGATGCGCTGGCCGTCATCGAACTGCATGTCGCACTGGAAGAAGTCGGCATCGAAGCCGAGGTAGTGGCGCTCCTTGGCGCCGTGGAAGCTCCGGCAGCCCGTCATCAGCCAGATGGCGTCGAGCAGATTCGTCTTGCCCTGGGCATTGTCGCCGATGATGAGATTGGACTGCGGGTCCGGCTCGAGCCGAACGCCATGGAGATTGCGAAATCCGTCCGCCGCAAAGGAGGTGATGTGCATGTGTCAGCAGACCTCGACGCGGTACTTGTCGACCTCGATCACGTCGCCCGGACGGATCTTCTTGCCGCGCATGGTGCAGACCTCGCCGTTGACCTTCACCTGGCCGCTCTGCACCAGCTCCTTGGCAAAGCCGCCGGTGTCGCAGAGGCCGGAGAATTTCAGGAGCGCGTCCAGCTTGATGAACTCTGTCTTGATGGTGACTTTCTCCGTTTTCATGAAAATGACCCTTTCTGGATGGGGCATCAGGTGCACTTCTTGACGACCTTGCCCTTCTCGTTGCGTTCATACTCTTCCGCAAATGCGGGATTCTCCGCACAGAGCTGCTCGAAAGCCTCGGGATGCTGCCGACAGTAGCGGAACGCCGTGGCCGGCTTCGTGCGGATGTTCTCGGCCGACCACTTCTGTCCGAGCCCGTCGATCACCTTGAGCTCGACATAGCAATAGAGGAACACGCCGAGCGCGATGAGCAGCACGCCGACGACGATGTGCTTATCCGAGAGGAGCACGACGCCGATGACTGCCGCGAGCACTGCCCCGAGCGTCGTCAGGAGCGAGAGCAGCGTGGCGAGCGGCGAATAGGGATAATAACGATAGACCATGGGAGCGACTCCTTAGTTCTTGAGCTGGATCGGCATGATGAGGTAAACGAAGCTCTCGCCGTCCACCGGCGTGATCTTGATGACCTTGTTGCTGCCGCTCATGTGGAGACGGATGCGGTCATACTCGCAGGCACGCAGCGCCTCGAGGAGATAGCGGTTCGAGAAGCCGATGGTGAGCGGCTCGCCGGAGATGTCCGCGGGGATGCGGTCCTTGATGTCGCCGATGCCGGTCTTGCAGGAGATCTCCATGGCCCCGTCGGCGAAGACGCAGCGCATGGGCGCCTTGTGCTTCTCACTGATGAGCAGCGAGCAGCGCTCGGCGATGCCGATAACGTCCTTGGTGTCCATGGTGACGGTCGTGCGGGCATCGAGCGGGATGCTGCTGCGGAAGTTGTGGAACTGTCCCTCGAGCAGACGGGCGAACAGGTCGAAGCCCCCTGCCGAGAAGACGATGTGCTTGCCGTTGGTCGCGAACTCGCAGGGCTCCTCGGCATCGTCACGCAGCAGCGCGATCAGCTCGGCGAGCGCCTTCTTCGGCACGACGAAGCGGAAGCTGCCCAGGTCCGATACCGGCTCCTGCCGCATGGCAAGGCGGAAGCGGTCCATGGCGACGATATAGAACATGCCGTCCCCGGCCTCGAAGAGCTCGCCGGTGAGGATCGGCTTGTCCTCCTTGACGGAGGCTGCGAAGCTCGACTGCTGGATCATGGAGCGCAGGATGCTCTGCGGCACGGCCGTCTTGGTCGTGGACTCGACCACGGGCAGGGAGGGGAACTCCTCGGCGCTCATGGCGGAGATGCGGTAAACGGTCGCGGAGCTGCGGAGCTCGGCCTGCAGGTTATCGTCGATGGAGAAGGAGACTGTCTCGCCGATCATCTTGCGGGTCATCTCACTGAAGAGTCTGGCATTGAGCACGCAGGAGAAGGTGTCGCTGCACTCGGCAGGGATCTTCGTGCGGATGCCGATCTCCAGGTCATAGCCGGTGAGCGTCACCGCGCCCGGCTCCATCTGCACGCAGATGCCCTCGAGGGCTGGGATGGTCGACTTCACGGATACGCCCTTCGATACATGGGCGATGGCGTTGCAGAGCGCCTGCTTATCACAAATGAATTGCATAGTCGTATGCCTCCTATCGTTTCATGTCTTTTCATGGCTCTCGGGATCCTGCCCCTGCCTCACCAGCCGATCCCACAGCCGCCGGCGGCGGAGGGAAGAAGGAGCGGTGAAAAGTAAGCAAGGTAAGTCTTAATAAAAATAGTAGTAGTAGTAGGGGGCGTTCGATCTGTGGAGATCGGCCCTCTGCGGCAGGATCTCGGGGTTTTTTTCTTCACAGTGCCTGTGTTGGACGATCGTGGAGATGTCAGATCCTTCGCGCCGGTGATCGGGGCTGTGGAGGATCGGGGAGGATCGTGGAGTTGGATCTGAAAAAAAGTGGAAAAAACCGTGGAAAAACCGCCCGCCAGGATCCAACACCGCCAAAGATCTCACGATCGGTGGGATCCCGCGATCGGGGAATGTGAGATCCTATGGGAAATGGTGGCCTGTTTTTTCGGAAATAAGCGGTATAAACCTATCCACCCAGTTTTCAACCTGCTGTTGAAAACTGGGTGGAAAACGGTTTGGAACTTTAGGATCCAACTTTTTCAACTGCGATTTTCAACAACACGGTGGAAAACCAGACCGTCTTAGCCGGTGATGGTCTGGGGATTCTTTTCGCGGATGTCCTTGATGATGTCCTCGACGAGCTGCTTGAGGTTCTCATCCTTGCTGATGGCATCGTTGACCGTATTGATGGCGTAAACGATGGTGGAGTGGTCGCGTCCGCCGAACTCGGTACCGATGGCAGCGAGGGGCATCCCCGTGACCTCACGGACGACATAGGCCGCGACCTTGCGCGCAGTGGAGATCTGGCTGGTGCGCTTGCTCGAGCGGATGTCCTCCGGCGTGATGCCGTAGACATTGGCCACCTCGGCGATGATCTTCTCCACGGTGATCGGGATGGGCTGGTCGTCGGTCAGGATGTCGCGGATGACGCTCTGCGCCATGGAGATGGTCGGGGAGCTGTTGGCGAGCATCTTGAGCGCCTTGAGCTTCTTGACGGCGCCCTCGAGCTGACGGATGTTCGTCTTGAGGCGCGTGGCGATGAACTCGATCACCTCGTCCGGGATCTTCAGGTCGAGGAGCTCGGCCTTGCGGCGGATGATGGCGAAGCGAGTCTCGAAATCCGGGATGCTGATGTCGGCGATGAGGCCCCACTCGAATCGGTTGCGGATGCGGTCCTCCAGAGTCTTGAGGTCGCGCGGGGGCTTATCGGACGTGATGACGATCTGCTTGCCCTCGGAATGGAGCTTATTGAAGGTATGGAAGAACTCCTCCTGCATCTGCTCCTTGCCGGAGAAGAACTGGATGTCGTCGACGATGAGCACGTCGGCATTGCGGTACTTGTCGTGGAAGAGGGAGGTGTCCCGCTGGCCGATGGCCTTGATGAGCTCGTTGCCGAAGGATTCGCCGGTGACGTAGATGACGTTCTTATCGGGGCTGCGGCGGTTGATCTCGAGGCGGATGGCCGTCACCAGGTGGGTCTTGCCCAGGCCGGACGGGCCGTAGATGAAGAGCGGGTTATAGGACTGCGAGCCCTGGTCGGTGGCCACGGCCTTGCAGGCCGCATAGGCGAACTCATTGGAGCGGCCGACGATGAAGGTATCGAAGGTGTAGTCATACTCCGCGAACTCATAGCTGCGCTTGAGCTCGGCATGCTTCTCATCGAGCTCGCCGGGGTCCGGCACATGGCCGCTGCCGGCCGGCTCGGCCTCGACGACGCGGGGGTTGACGTTGACGACCAAGCGTGTCGGGAAGCCCATGACCTCCTCGAGCGCCTTCTCGAGCTTATCCTTGTAGGTGGAATTGATGATGCCCTGCTGGAACTCCGTCTCGACATCGAAGACAGCGTTCTGTCCGTCGAGCTTGACGGGGACGAGCGGGTCGATCCATGTTCTCAGGGCGATGTCGTTGATCAGCCCCTGCTTGGTGATGTATAGCTTGGTCTGTTCAAACACTTCGTCAAAGGAATTCATGCCGTTACCTCCGTGATATTTTTCTTTTCGTCTTTTTATCCTCTTTTTGCTTCTCTGTGCGACCCCTAGGCCTGTGGGATCTTTTGTGCCTGCCGGTCCCATGCTTGGTGGAGAGTCTCTCATGCAGGACAAAGCGCCCCCTGTGGATGGGGCGACGCTACTTATTATATTTTATCATATCTCAAAGAAAAAAGCAAGAGGTTTTCAACAATTTATCAATAGTCGAAATTGTGGAAAAGGAGGCAGATGTGTCTATCAGAATTAGATATTATTTTTTCCACACTGTCCGCAATATCTGCTCTGTGGAACGTCTATCCCCTATAGGAGAGGGCTCCCGCCTGCATTTAGGGGAACTGCCTATTTTTTCCCTTGACGATCGGGGCAGATCGGTGTATAATATAAGATATGTAGCTATACGCATTCGCGGGGAGCCGCTCTTTGTCTCCCCAGTATGGTAAAGGAAGGTAATCATATCATGAAAAAGAAGGTCATCATCATCGGCGCAGGTCCTGCGGGCCTGACTGCCGGCTATGAGCTGCTCCGGCAGGCGCCGGAGGCGTTCGATGTCACTATCTACGAGGAGACCTCGGCGATCGGCGGCATCTCCCGCACAGTACAGCACAATGGCAGCCGCATGGACATCGGCGGACATCGCTTCTTCTCCAAGGACAAGCGCGTCATGGACTGGTGGCAGGCCATGATGCCCCGTCAGGGCAAGCCCTCGTTCGACGACATCAAGCTCGGGCGTGAGAAGCAGCTCGCCCCCGGCGGTCCCGACCCGGAGGAGACCGACCGCGTCATGCTCGTCCGCAACCGCGTCTCCCGCATCTACTATAAGCACAAGTTCTTCGACTATCCTGTCTCCATGAAGTGGGAGACCATCAAGAACATGGGCTTTGCCACCACCATGGAGGCCGGCTTCTCCTACCTTGGCTCCAATGTCAAGAAGCTCGAGGAGACCTCCCTGGAGAACTTCTATATCAACCGCTTCGGCCGCAAGCTCTATTCCATGTTCTTTGAGGGCTACACCGAGAAGCTCTGGGGCCGTCATCCCTCCGAGATCTCCGCAGATTGGGGCGCACAGCGCGTCAAGGGCCTCTCGATCATGGCCGTCCTCAAGGACATGGTCACCAAGATGACCGGCAAGACCGACGGCAAGGTCGAGACCTCGCTGATCGAGGAGTTCTACTATCCGAAGTACGGTCCCGGCCAGCTCTGGGAGACCACCGCGAAGGAGTTCGAGGCGCTCGGCGGCACCATCGTCATGGAGGCCAAGGTCGTTCGCATCAACACCAACGGTGAGGACACCGTCGAGAGCATCGTGATCGAGAAGGACGGCAAGGAGACCACCGTCGACGGCGACATCTTCTTCTCCTCCATGCCCGTCAAGGACCTCGTGGCCGGCATGAACGACGTCCCCGAGAACGAGGCACGCATCGCCGCAGGCCTCCCCTACCGCGATTTCGTGACCATCGGCCTG
Source organism: uncultured Ruminococcus sp. (assembly GCA_902762785.1). Taxonomy (GTDB): domain Bacteria; phylum Bacillota; class Clostridia; order Oscillospirales; family Ruminococcaceae; genus UBA3855. The sequence continues at coordinate 23,732 of CACWPL010000001.1, forward strand.
CTCCTCGACCGTCTTGAGCTCAAGAACGAGACCAAGATCCGCACGCTCGGCAACATCGTGCCGGACTGCTGGATCTATGTACAGGACACCGGCATCAAGATGGGCCGTATCCAGATCTTCAACAACTGGTCGCCCTACATGGTCCGCGACCCTGAAAAGCATGTTTGGATCGGTCTGGAGTATTTCTGCGAGGAGGGCGACAAGTTCTGGAACCTCACCGAGGACCAGACCATCCGCTTCGGTATCGCAGAGCTCAAGAAGATGGGCATCATCAACGAGGGCACCAAGATCTTCGACGGCCATCGCGAGCGCGTCAAGAAGGCGTATCCCGCCTACTTCGACACCTATGCGGAGATCGACACGCTGATCGAGTATCTCAGCAAGTTCCAGAACCTCTGGTGCGTCGGCCGCAACGGTCAGCACCGCTACAACAACATGGATCACTCCATGGCGACCTCCTTCGAGGCCGTGGCCAATATCCTGGCCGGCTCGACCGATAAGACCAATGTTTGGAACGTGAACACCGAGAAGGAGTATCACGAGACCGTCAAGGAAGAGGCAGAGACGAATGAGCAGGCCTGACGACGAGCTCCTGGAGACCGGCACGCCTGCGGAGGATGCCGTCCCTGACGCGCCGGAGACCGCGCCCGCCGAGGAGGAGGTCACGTCCCTAGAGGACGTGTTCCCTGCTGAGCCGGAGGAGAAGGTCGAGTCGCTCGAGGACGTCTTCCCGGACGAGCCTGCCGTCGCCGAGGTGCCGGACGTCTCCGACATCCTCGAGAACGCAGCCGCCTCCGCGGAGGATGGCGAACAAGACGAGGACGCTGCGGCAGAGGATGCCGCTGCAGCGCCGACCGAGCAGGACGCGGCCGCGAACTGGTTCGCCTTCCTGCACAGTCTCTTCATGAAGATCCAGCCGGCGCTCCCGGGCATCTGGGCCTTCATCAAGCGCTGGGCATGGGTCGTGCCGCTCTTCGGCACGGTCATCCTGATCGGGTACTACACCCTCTTCCCCTCGCGCGGCTATTTCCATTCCGACACGACCGATACCCTCATGTGGGCGATCGCCTCGCATGACGGCGGCAAGCTCTTGAACCCCGAGTTCAATTACGCCTGCCTCCTGCCCTTCGGCACCTCGCTCATCATGCAGGCGCTGATCCCGTTCACGGGCATCACGATGAAGACGCATGTGATCGGCATGCTGATCTTCATGCTCCTCTTCACGGGCGCCCTGATCTGGATGCTCCGGAAGATGAAATGGAAGTGGGGATGGATCTCCATCGCCGTCTTCACCGAGCTGCTCGTCTGCTCCGGCAGCGACAAGCTCCGCGAGATCTTCTGGGGACACACCATCTACTACAGTCTGGACATCCTCTTCATCTTCGTCGGTCTGGCGCTGCTCTTCGGCTTCATCGACTGGCAGGAATGGCGGCAGGCACAGACGGACAAGGACAAGAAAAAGACCGGCCTGATCGGTCTGCTCCTCTCCGCCGGCCTGGTCGGCATCTGGTATGTGCTCACGAGCATGGATCAGATCATCTCGATCGCGATCTTCGCGCTGCCGGTGATGGGCGCGTTCGTTGCCGAGCGCTGGCTCGACCACGAGAGCAAGCTCATCTCGAAGAAGAATCTCCTGAACATCGGGATGCTCGCCTTCATGGGCGTCTGCATGCTGATCGGCTTCAAGATCACGGCGCACCTCGCCGAGGGCATCTCCGCCGGCTATGAGGGCGCCTTCTCGAACTACTCCCCCATGGAGGAATGGAAGGATCATCTCCTTGGCTTCCCCGTGGCTTGGTTCACGCTGCTGGGCGCTTCGATGCGCGACGGCGACAAGCTCATGAGCGTGGACAGCGTCAAGAACCTGCTCGTGGTCATCACGGGCGTGGTGATCCTCGTGATCCCGGTCTTCGCGCTGGCCTGCTACGGCAAGATCCAGGACCGCAAGGCCCGCATCGTCATCCTCACGCACTGGCTCATGACCATGGTCCTCATGATGGGCTACATCATGGGCAAGCTCTCGAGCGCGAACTGGCGTCTCTCGCCGCTGCTGGCGTCCGCGACCGTGTGCAGCGTCGTCTTCCTGCATTGGGCGATGGGCGAGGTCAAGCTGCAGCGCATCATCTCGCTGATGATGGTGCCCGTCGTCCTGGTCTGCTGCCTCAACGTCCATGCCATCCTGAAGATGCATGCCGACAACCGCGAGTCCAACATCCTCTACACGCTGGCCAACGGTCTGCGCGAGCGCGGTCTGACCTACGGCTACGCGAACTTCTGGCGCGCCAACGGTCTGACCATCGTGGCCGACAACGAGGTACAGTGCCGCAGCGTCAACATCGCCGAGGGCGGTGCGCTCTACGATTACAAGTATCAGGGCCTCAACAAGTGGTATGAGCCGCAGGAGGGCCAGGACACCTACTTCCTCCTCATGGACCAGTGGGAGTGCGATCAGCTCACCAATACGGCATATTACCGCAAGAAGTCCGGCGAATTCATGATCGAGGGCTATCACGTTTGGATCTACAACGTGCCGCTCTTTGAGAATGGCGTCGCCAAGCCTCTGGAGTGACACAAGACCTTATCGAAGTTTTGCCCCGAAGCGTCCAAAACGCCTCGGGGCATCGCATTTCCAAGACGGAAGATCAGAAAGGAGCATCATGAAAAAGATCATCGCAGCGATCATCCTCCTCGCATGGACATGCTCGCTCGCGTCTTGCGCACAGGCACCGTCGGACGTGCCGACGTCTGTCGCAGAGACCGAAGCGGCCGCGCCGCAGGAGGCGGCCCCCACCAAGCTCGTCAACAAGATGACAGAGAAGGAGCGTGAAGCCGTGGATAAGCACGCGCTCACGATCCTCGACGCCCCCGAGCCGCTCTCCGAAAAGACCGAGCACACCGTCAGCGTGGAGTTCGGCTCCCGCAGCATCGCGGAGCTCCGTGAGGAAGTCGAGTCCGATCGCGAGAGGATGGGAGAGGAGGCGTACCAGCAGGCGATGGACGACCTCGATGCCGCCGAGGCGGATGGAAAGGACAGCCTCCCAATGTCGCCGATCATCCTGGTGGACGGCATCATCATCACGCAGTACATCCCGAGCGCCGACCCGGACTATGAGGGCGGCATGATCGAATTCCAGCGCACCACGATGGATGAGAACTGGGAGCTCAAGACGGAGGATCTGCATTTCGACACCTTCGAGGACTATCTGGACTGGATCCGCGAAACGGACATCGAGGTCGGCGTCTCGGAGGAGGAGACAGAGCTGGACGTTCTCTATACACGGATCGCCGAGGAGGCGTTCCAGTCCGGGAACTACGAGACCCTGCCGGAGGGGAGCGTGGATACGGAGGACCTCACGCACTATCTTTGGGGCAACCGGGACTACCGGGACGAATGGGAGTTCGACCGCGATGCCGTGGCCGCGATCAAAGACAACATCGACGAGATCGACTTCGCGGACGAGGCGCTGCAGGAGACGTTCGTCGTCCATGTGATGCGCCCGCCGAACTATGACCCGAGCAAGACCTATCCTCTCTTCTTCCTGACGGACGGCATCTGGCGGTTCGGCAATTTTCCCGCGCTCTGGCAGGCCATGGAGGACGGCGAGGCCGCGCCGGTGATCGTGGCGAGCCTGTATTACAGCTACAACGTCACCGACCCGGATCAGGTGAATCGCTATTACGATCTGGTGCTGGGACGCGACAAGCTGCTGGACTTCGTCACCGATGATGTGATGCCGTATCTTTGTGAGAATTACAGCATCGACTGCGCCGATTCGACGCTCTACGGCCATTCCGACGGCGGCGTCTTCGCGCACTATGCGATGTTCAGCTCCGATCGGTACGAGAATCAGCCCTTCGGTCGCTACATCATCGGCAGTCCGGCCTTCTGGGGCGTCCATGACGATGTCCCGGCGCTGGATACGGAGCAGTGCCGGAACGACTACGGCTATTTCGACCGAAACGAGACGCTCGACAAGCGCGTGTTCCTCTGCGCCGGGTCGCAGGAGGATCCCGATTATGCGGACATGTATGAGGAGCGGGACGACACGACCCTCGAGGGCGTGGCCAAGCTCAAGGAACGCCTCGAGGCGCATGGTGCCGACCTGACCTATCGTCTCTATGAGTCGCACCATTACCAGTACATCCCGGAGATGCTGGTCGAGTATCTCAAGGAGACCTATCCGAACTGATCTTGCAAATGCCCCCGCGCGCTGCGGGGGCATTTTTTGTGCGCCGCCTGCATAGGCTCTCCTGAAAGGGAGTGAGCGCGATGGAGGAGCATACGAGCCTGCATCTGGAGGATAGACAGCACCTGCATCTGACCGGCGTGACCGCGCTCGACCGCTTCGACGAGCGCGAGATCGTGCTGTTCACCGTGCAGGGCGAGCTGACCGTGACGGGGCGGTCGCTGGAGATCGCGTCCGTCAGCATCGAGACGGGCGTGATGGAGGTCGAGGGCGAGATCTGGGCGCTCGCCTATGGGGACCGCGACCGGCGCGCGCCCGTGTCTCTCCTGGGGAGGCTCCTGCGATGATGCTGCTGCGGATGCCCGATACCTATTGGACGGTACAGGAGGAGCTCTGCCTCTTCGGCGGCGCTGTCCTCTGCGGCATCCCGTGCGGCGTCCTGCTCGACATCCTGCGCGTGCTGCGGCGGTGGATCGCCCATCCCCGCGCGGTCGTGGCCATCGAGGACGTGCTCTGGATGCTGGGGTGTGCGGTGGTGCTGCTGTGCTATGCGTCGGCTTTCGCGGCGGGCGTGTTCCGGGGGTATTATTTGGTCGGATGTGCGGCGGGACTGGGGATCTATGTCTGCACCGTCGGCCGGATCGTCGTCGGTCTCGCCGAGATGGCTGCAAGACCGGTGCGCCAAGGGGCGGTGTGGCTGTGTCGAAAAGTGAAGGGCAGATCTGTGAAGATCTGCCAAAAACGAGGAGCGGGAAAAGAAATTGCCAAAAATGTCTTGCAAGGCGACCGCGAAATGTTGTATAATAAGAGAAGCAACAGAAAGAAAGGGATCGTGCATGGCAAAGAAAGCAAAACGACAAGAAGAGAAAAAAAGCACCGGCATCTGGATGCTCATGCGCGTGTCGATGGTGCTCATCATCATCGGATGCGTGATCTCGATCGTCAGCATGCAAAACAATATCGCGGAAAAGAAAAAGGAGAAGGTCATCCTCAAGGACAACATCGAGATCATGACCATCAAGAACGAGGAGCTGGCCGACCTGATCGAGTCTGATGACATCGGCCGCTATATGGAAAAGCTGGCAGTGGAGAATAACGGCTATGCCTACCCGGACGAGCGCCGTTATTACGATACATCAAGAGACTGAGCAGGGGGCATTTAACAGATATGCAGTTGGAAAACGGACTGGAGATCGGTAAGATCTACGAGGGCAAGGTCAAGAGCATCACGAACTATGGCGCATTCGTCGAGGTGCCTGTGGAGAACGGCCGTCCGGTGACGGGCATGGTCCACATCTCCGAGGTGGCCAACACCTTCGTCAACGACATCCACGACCATTTGGAGGAGGGGCAGACCGTCAAGGTCAAGGTCCTCGCCGTGAACGAGCAAGGCAAGATCAGCATGTCCGTCAAGAAGGCGCTCGAGGGAGATGCCGCTGCACCGCAGCGCGCCCCGAGAGGCGACCGCCGTCCGCGGCGCGACCGCAATGAGAAACCCAATGTCTACGAGCCGAAGCCGCAGAAGCCCGCCTCGGAGATGACCTTCGAGGACATGATGAGCCGCTTCAAGCAGCACAGCGAGGAGCGCATCTCGGACATCCGCCGCAACACGGACCGCAAGAACCGCTCCAGAAGACGCCCGAAGTGAGCGTCGCTCCATAGAACACAAGAGCCATCCCCGCGCGGGGATGGCTCTTTTTGGGATACAGGTGCGTCATTCGGTGATCGTGACGCCGCCGTCCGTCCAGCCGACGGCATTGTCCTTGCTCCAGTCGCCGGCGCTGCCGCTCCAAACGTGCGGCGTGTCGCCCAGCGACCAGGTCAGATAGTGGATCGGGTAGGAAGCACCGGGCTGCGCGTCCATCGGCACGGTGAGGGTGATCTCCAGCATGCTGCCGGCATAGTCCCACTCCTCGGCACCGCCGCTCCAAGCCGCCCAGAGCGTGCGGCCGTCGTCGCTCACAGAAGAGAAGGTCTTATAGTCGGTCGATATGTTGTTGGTGGTCATCGTGCAGGGGGAGCTGCTGTCCAGATAGGCGCCCCATTCATAATACTTGACGCCCGGATTCTGTGTGATGTTCACCAAAACGGGGACTTTATACTCATTGGCCTTGAGCTCCTCGAGGGAGATCTCCTTCTGCTCGATCTCGATGTGCAGCTTTTCCTTGTTCGTCCCGGCGGCATTGACGAACTGGTCCGCGCCGGTGGCTCCCTCGGTGGCGGATGGCGTGGTGTCCTCCGTGACGGGGTCGGCGGAGGAGGCGACAGGCGCCGCGGTGCCGTTCCCCTCCTGTGTGGACGTCTGGCCGCTGCACGCCGTCAGGCACAGCAGCGATGCCGCAAGGGCGAGCGCTAGGATCTTTCTCTTCATGGCGGCCTCCTTACAGGGCAGTCGGCACGGGGCCAAACTTCATCGAGATGTCGAAGCACATCACGGAATGGGTCAGCGCGCCGAGGGAGATGATGTCCACGCCGGTCTTGGCCACGTCTGCGATGTTCGCGGCGGTCACGTTGCCGGAGGCCTCGAGCAGGGCGCGGCCGGCCGTGATCTTGACGGCCTCGGTCATCGTCTCACAGCTCATGTTGTCGAGCATGATGATCTCGCAGCCCACGGCCAGTGCCTCCTCGAGCTCGGCGAGCGTGCGCACCTCGACCTCGATCTTGGTCATGTGGCCGATCCGTTTCCGCAGCGCGGTCACGGCCGCGGTGATGCCGCCATAGGCGTCGATGTGGTTGTCCTTGAGCATGGCGCCCTCGGACAAATTATAGCGATGGTTGTACCCGCCGCCGACCGTCACAGCGTACTTTTGCAGACGGCGCAGCCCGGGCAGGGTCTTGCGGGTGTCGGTGATCTTGGCGTTCGTCCCTTCGACGAGGTCGACGCAGCGGCGCGTGGCCGTGGCGATGCCGGAGAGATGCTGGAGGATGTTCAGCGCGGTGCGCTCGCCCTTGAGGAGGGTCTGGGTGTCGCCCTCCATGACGGCGAGGATGTCGCCCTTCTGCACGCGGCCGCCGTCCTTGACCTTGGCCGTGAACGTCACGCCGCCGCCGACCAGCTCGAAGACGCGCGCCGCGATCGCCATGCCGCAGATGACGCCGCTGTCCTTGGCGACATAATAGGCCTGCGAGGTGTGGCCGTCCGGGATGAGGTAGTCGGTGGTGACATCGACATAATGGATGTCCTCTTCAAGGGCATTATTGATGATGCCGTCGATATAGCTCTGCAAAAGCTGCATAGGTCAAACTCCTTTCTCCTCGACCATGGCCTCATTGAGGATGAGGAAGGCGATTGTCGCTGTAGAACGCGCCTCGACATAGTCCTGGTCGATGCGGTAGACATTGTCCTCGAGGTCATGCAGGATCTCGCAGACCTTGGGAAAATTCTCCTGGATCTTCTGGGCATCGGGCTTCACGAAATAGCTCTCCTGGAGGATGTGGCGGAGCTGGGTGCGGATGCCGTGCGGCACGGTCGGGGCGCCCTCGTGGAGGTCGAACTTGGCCTCCTCGAAGCGGCTCTCGGCGAGGTGCTGCATCTTCTTGGCGATGTCCTCCGCCGCATGCCGCGAGAACACGAGCGCCTCGAGCAGCGAATTGCTCGCGAGGCGGTTGTTCCCGTGAACGCCCGTATTCGAGCACTCGCCGCAGGCATAGAGCCCCGGCACGCGCGTGCGGGAATGGGGGTCGACCTGGATGCCGCCCATGAGATAGTGCTGGCAGGGATAGATCGGGATGCGGTCGCGGGTCATGTCATAGCCCTGCTCGAGCAGGTTATGGTAGATCATGGGGAACCTGTTCTTGACGACCTCGGGGTCCTCGTGGGAGATGTCGAGCCAGAACTCATCCGACCCGGTGCGGCGGCTCTCGAGCACGATCGCATTGGAGACCACGTCACGCGGGGCGAGCTCGAGGCGGTCGTCGTAGTGCTGCATGAAGCGCTCGCCGTTGCAGTTGAGCAGATGGGCGCCCTCGCCGCGCACGGCCTCGGAGATCAGGAAGCACTCGCGGGTGTGGCGGTTGTTGAAGGCGGTCGGATGGAACTGGATCAGCGAGAGCCCGCGGATCATCGCGCCCATGTTATAGGCGAACATGATGCCGTCACCGGTGGCGATGGCGGAATTGGTCGTGAACTCGTAGACGCGCCCGATGCCGCCGGTGGCCATGATGAAAAAGTGAGAATTATGGACCTCATAGGTCCCGTCGTGCAGCGTCAGGGCGGAGAAGCCGGTGGGGGTCTTCTTGACGTCGCAGAGGAGCGTGCCCTCGCGGATGTCGACGTTCGAGAGGGTCTGGACATGGGCAAGGAGCTTCTCGGCGATCTCGCGGCCGGTGGCGTCCTTATGGTGGAAGATGCGGCGGCGGGAGTGACCGCCCTCGAGGGTGCGGTGGTAGTCGCCGTCCTCCTTCTTGTCGAAATCGACGCCGAGGTCGATGATATGGCCGATGTCCTGGCAGGCCTCCTCCACGAGCATGTGGACGGTCTTGTGGTTGTTCTGGAAGCCGCCGGCGATATAGGTATCGTTCTCGTGCAGCGAGGTCTTGTCCTCGGGCGAGTTGTAAACGCCCGCGATGCCGCCCTGTGCGAGCGCGGTGTTGCACAGCAGCAGCTCACGCTTGGTCAGGAGCAGGATCTTGGTCTCAGGCGGCAGATTCGTCGCGGCATACAGTCCCGCTGCGCCGCCTCCGGCAATAATGACGTCATAATTCATATTGATACATCTCCTTTGGGAGGATCTTTTTTGGTGAACACCTTGAGGATCGTCTTCAAGATGGACTCCTTGTCCTTTTGATCGCCGATGCCCTGAAGGATCTCGGTGATCTTCTGCATGAAGCCGGAGGAGAACTTCTCCTCGAGCAGGGCGGCGAGCCGTTCGCGGTCGTCCATGTCCATCTTCCCGAGCCAGATCTGCTCGAAAGCGAACGCCGCGACCTCGCCGAGCGAGAACACGATGCTCCCCGCGACCACGGCATTGAGCACGCCTGCTGCTGCCCCGATCCCCGGGATCGCCGAGAGGGCGGTGAGGATCTTCTTGGCCGCGAAGGTGACAGCGCCCATGCTCGCCAGCGAGGTGGCGAAGGTCTTGAGCTGGTCGTTCTTCTTCATGCCGTAGATCATGCCGATGGCGTTGAACATGCCGATCTCCATGGGCGTGAGGATGGCGGCATCGGCCAGATTCACGAACGGGATCGCCCCGACCGCGACCGCCGCGCCGGTAGCGCTGACGATCAGTCCCTGTGCCATGCCGCGCTTCATGAGCAGGATCTGCCTTTGAATGGCGGTCTCGCCGGCGCGGATGCCCTCGGGGAGCAGGGCGTTCGTGACCTCGGTGAGCCGGTCGAGGCCGAAGGGCGGCGCGAAGGCGTTCTCATCGAGCCGGTAGACCTCCGCCACGACGGGCAGGATCTCCCGCACGTCGAGCCCGGCCTTGCACTTGAAGAGCGCGTTTTGGATCAGCTTGCTATTGTTCTCCCGCTCCGGGACGGAGTAGGACTTGGTGATGACCATGACGATCGGCACGCCCTTCCACATCTTGACGGACTTTAGCACCGAACGGATCGTCTGCTCGAAGATGCGTCCCGAGGTGCCGTCGACACAGAACCAGATCAGGTCGATCTTGGTGTCGGTGCGGCCCTTTTTGGCGGAATCGCGCGACCATTTCTGGATCGCGGCCACGGCGCGGCGGTCGTGCTTGGGCTCGAAGCCGATCGTGTCGATCAGACGGAACGGGATGCGGTCGTTCTCATAGATGCGCAGGGCATCCGTCTTCTCGACGGCCTCGATCTGGTCATCGCCCAGGATGGCGCGGATCAAAGTGGTCTTCCCGACCCCGGACTGTCCGATCAGGAGGACGTTCCCCTTGCCTGCGGTCTCCATGTCAGTCGAGAGAGACGGCCTCGATCTGCCAGATCTCAGAGGCATATTCACGGATGGTGCGGTCAGAGCTGAACTTGCCGGCATTGCAGATGTTGTGCCACTGCTTGCGGGCGAAGGCGAGGCGGTCGGACTTGTAGTCCCGCAGCGCGCGGAGCTTGGTCTCGATATAGTCCTTCAGGTCGCCGATGACGTAATAATGATCCGGCACATGCCAGCTCGCGCCCTCGGTCAGGGCGTCGTAGAGCTCGGAGACGTTCTCGTCCTGCACGATGCTGCCGTCCATGAGCGCCTGTACGACGCGGCGGACCTTGTCGTCCTCCGCGAGCAGACGGCGGGGGTCGTACTCCTCCCAGATCTCGGCGAGCTCCTCGACGCGGGCGCCGAAGATATAGTTGTTCTCCTCGCCTGCCTCCTGCACGATCTCGATGTTCGCGCCGTCATAGGTACCGAGGGTCACGGCGCCGTTGAGCATGAGCTTCATGTTGCCGGTGCCGGAGGCCTCCGTGCCGGCGGTCGAGATCTGCTCGGAGATGTCCGCCGCGGAGACGAGCTTCTCGGCGTAGCTGACATTATAGTCTGCCACGAAGAAGACCTTGATGACGTCGTTCACGTCCGGGTCGGCGTTGACCTTGTCGGCGATGGCGTTGATGAACTTGATGATGGCCTTCGCGCGGACATAGCCCGGTGCGGCCTTCGCGCCGAAGATGAAGGCAGTCGGCGGGAGGGTGGTCTTGTCGATGCTGCCGTCCTTGATGCCGTTGTAGAGGTAGAGGATCGAGAAGGCATTGAGGAGCTGGCGCTTGTACTCATGCAGGCGCTTGATCTGGATGTCGAAGACGGTGTTCTCGGCATCGAAATACTTCTCGCAGGCCTCGCGGCTCTCGAAGCGGCCGGACTCACGCGTCCAGATGCCCTCGACGAGCTGGCGCTTCTTCTCGGTCTTGATGGCGATGAAGCGGCGCATCACGTCGTCGTCCTCGGCATAGCTGTCAAGGGTCTTGAGGAGGTCGAGGTCGGTCATCCACTTGTCCGTGCCGAGGAGCTCGGTCAGGAGGCTGCTCAGCTCCCGGTCGCAGAGCGCGAGCCAGCGGCGCTGGGTGATGCCGTTGGTCTTGTTCTGGAATCGCTCGGGATAGAACTTGTACCAGTCCGCGAGGGCAGTGTCCTTGAGGATCTGGGTGTGGATCTCGGCCACGCCGTTGACATAGCTGCCCATGAAGATGGCCATGTGCGCCATGTGGATCATGTTGTCCTTGAAGATGCGCATGCGCTTGACCTCGTCGCGCGCGGCGCCCTTCTGGTAGAGCTCGGCGATCAGCATCTCATTGAGCCGCAGGATGATGGCATAGATCTCCGGCAGGAGCGCCTTGACGGTCGGCCCCCACCACTTCTCGAGCGCCTCGGCCATGATGGTGTGGTTCGTGTAGCGGAAGACGCGGCGCGCGGTCGCGGCGGCGTCCTCGAAGGAGATGCCCTCCGCCATGAGCAGACGGATCAGCTCGGGGATGGAGATGACGGGGTGCGTGTCGTTGAGCTGGACGGTCAGGACGTCGGCCAGGTTCTCATACGTCCCATAGTCCTCAAAATGCTGCTTCAGCAGATGCTGGAGGGACGCGGAGCAGAAGAAATACTGCTGCTTGAGACGGAGCTTCTTGCCGTCGTCGGTATTGTCGTTGGGGTAGAGGCAGCGGGAGATGTCCTCGGCGAGGATCTTCTCGCGGCTCGCGGCCACGAAGTCGCCGCTGTTGAACACCTGGAAATCGAACTCCTGCACGGGCTCGGCCTGCCAGAGGCGGAGGGTGCTGATGTGGCGGGTGCCGCAGCCGATCACGGGCATGTCATACGGCACGGCCTTGACGGTCTGGTCGGCATAGCGGACGAGGACGGTCTCGTCCTCGCGGCGGATGCTCCAGGCATCGCCGTAGCGCATCCAGTCATCGGCGCTCTCCTTCTGGTAGCCGTCCTCGAAGGACTGCTTGAAGAGGCCGTACTTATAGCGGATGCCATAGCCGTCGAGGGGCAGGTCGAGGGTGGCGGCGCTGTCCAAAAAGCACGCAGCGAGGCGGCCAAGACCACCGTTGCCGAGCGCGGCGTCCTCGATCTCCTCCATGACGGAGAGGGACGTGCCCAGCTCGTTCAGCGCATCCTCCATCTGGTCATAGATCCCCAGGCAGAGCAAATTATTGAAGATGCTGCGCCCCATGAGGAACTCCATGGACAGGTAGCAGGCATGACGGCCGTGCCGATGGGCATTGCGGGAATCCTCCCAGTCTACGGCCATCAGCTCCATGACGGCGCGTCCGACCGCATCGTGCAGCGCCTGGGGCGTGACCTCGGCGGCGGGCTTATCGAGCATGGCGGTCAGGATCTTCTTGAGATCGTCCTTGGTATAGTTCAGCATTTAGGCTTCCTCCGTTGTATCTTTGATCGGTGTGGGCTTGCGGCGCGTATAGGTACGGCGGCGCGGGGCAGGTGCCGGCTCCTCCTGGCGGTCGTCGGCAGCCGGCGGCGGTGTGGTCTTGACAGCACGGCCGTAGGTGCGGTTGAGCTTGCGCAGGGCCTTGGCGAGCGCGGGGGTGTAGTCCTCCGTAAAGGTGCGGTACTGCCAGTTCCCGCCGAGGACGGAGGGCGTGTTCATGCGGCCGTCCTTGTCGGCATGGAGCAGGTCCTGCATCTGGCAGACGGCCAGCTCCGCGACGCTCTGCCAGCAGGCGGCGACCATCGCGTCCGGGATCTCCGGCTTCTTGCAGCGCAGATAGGCCTTGGCGTATTTGATCGTCTTTTTATCGGCCGTCTCGAGCCATCCGCGGAGGGTGGCATTGTCGTGCGTGCCGGTGTAGGCGACGAGGTGGGAGGTCTGGAAATTGTGCGGAAGATGCTCGTTCTCCGGGTCGGAATCGAAGCCGAACTGGAGCACCTTCATGCCCGGATAGCCCAACGCATCGAGCATCCGGCGCACCTCCGGGGTGATGAAGCCCAGGTCCTCGGCGATGATGTGCAGGTCGCCGAGCTCCCGCTTGGCAGCCTGGAAGAGCGCCTTGTTCGGGCCCTTGCGCCAGCGTCCCTTGACGGCATCCTTGGCGCCGTAGGGGATGGTGTAATAGCTCTCGAATCCACGGAAATGGTCGATGCGGACGATGTCATAGAGCGAGGCGGCGTGGCGCAGGCGGGCGATCCACCAGGCGTAGCCGGTCTTTTTGTGATAGGCCCAGTCGTAGAGCGGATTGCCCCAGAGCTGGCCGGTCGGCGAGAACGGGTCGGGCGGACATCCTGCCACCTCGACGGGACGCTTCTCCTTGTCGAGCGCGAAGAGCTCCGGCGAGCACCAAACGTCCGCCGAATCATAGGCGACATAGATGGGCATGTCCCCGATGATCTCGACCTGCTGGGAATTCGCGTACTTCTTCAGCGCCTTCCACTGGCGGTCGAAGAGGAACTGGATGAAGCAATGCAGCTCGATCTCGTCCTTGAGACGGGCACGCGCCTCGTCGAGCGCGGCCTTGTCACGCATGGCCAGGGGCTTCTCCCACTCGTACCACGGGCCGCCGTCATGCTCGGCCTTGAGCGCCATGAAGAGGGCGTAGTCCGGGAGCCACGCAGCATTGGCCTTTTTGTAGGCCGTGTAGCCGCGCATGGGCTTTTGTACGAAGCGGGCGAAGGCGCGGCGCAGCACGGTGATGTTGCTGCGGTAGAGCAGCTCATAATCCACCTCGTCGGCACTGCGCTGCCAGAGCATCGAGGCATAGTCCTCATGCTCCAAAAGTCCCTGCTTCTCGAGGGTCTCGAAGTCGATGAAATAGGGGTTGCCCGCATACACCGAAAAGCTCTGGTAGGGCGAATCGCCGTAGCTGGTCGGGGAGAGGGGCAGGATCTGCCAGCAGGCCGTCTCGCTCATGTGCAGAAAGTCGATGAAGTCATAAGCCGCGCGTCCCATCCGGCCGATGCCGGTGCGGGATGGCAGGCTCGAAATGTGCAGCAGCACACCGCTTTTTCTCATGTTCATATCCTCCTAAACAGGCCTCATTCGGGCCATTTTTGTTCCAGATGATCCTGCACGTTGTCGAGCGCCTTCTCCATGGCACGCGTGCGGGTGCCCACGAGCTTCTCGAGCTCCTCACTGGCGGCATCGAGACGGCTCTGGGTCTTGGCGAGGGCGTCGGCGTAGGTGTGGAACTCCTTGCGCACCTCGCCCAAAACGCGCCATACCTCGCCGGAATAGCGCTGCACCGCGATGCTCTGGATCCCCATGCGCAGGGTCGTCAGCAGCGCCGTGAGCGTGGTGGGGCCGGTGATGAAGACGTGATAGCGCCGATAGGCCTCCTCGGTCAGACCGCCGCGGACGGCCTCGGTGTACAGTCCCTCCGTCGGGAGGAACAGGATGCCGTGGTCGGTGGTGACGGGGGGCAGGATGTACTTGGCCGAGATGTCCTTGGCCTCGCCGAGGATCCTCGACCGCAGGGCGCGCTGCGCGTCCTTGACCGCGGCGGCGTCCCCGGACTCATAGGCGTCCTGGAGATGGCGGTAGGTGTCGCCGGCGAACTTCGCGTCGATCGGCAGCAGGACCTCATTCCCTGCCGCATCCGGCATCCGCACGGCGAACTCGACCTGTCCCCGCCCGATCGAGGCGTTCTCGACATACTGCCCCTCGGGTAGCGTGTCCCGCAGGAGGGCGCCGAGCGCGATCTCACCGATCTCGCCGCGGGTCTTGACATTGGTCAGGAGCTTTTTCAGGTCGCCGACATTGCCCGCGAGGCTCTGCATCTCGCCGAGTCCCTTGTGGACCTGCTCGAGCTGCTCGTTGACGGTGGAGAACGCCTGCTGCACGCGCTCACTGAGCACGCGCTGCATCTTCTCGTCCACGATCTGGCGCATCTCCTCGAGCTGGCGCTCCTGGTCGGCGCGGATGAGCTGGAGCTGCTGCTGCATCGAGATGCGCACGGCCGTCAGGCTCTGCTCGGTCTCGCGCGAGAAGCTGCGGAGCTGCGCCTCCTGTGCGGCACTGCGCGTGCGCTGCTCCTCCCGGAGGGAGTCCGCGAGTCGGTCATAGTGGTCGCCGGTGGCTGCCGCGGAGGTCTCCACGGCGCTGCGCAGGGCGATCAGCTCGCGCTCCGAGGCCTTTTGCAGCTTGAGCTGCATCTTCATGAGCCCGTCCGACGGCCGCGTCCGCCAGAGACGGTATAAGAGATAGGTCTGCACGCCCGTCACCCCGAGCAGGATCAGGCACAGCACCAAAAGGACCCACTGCACCCGGGCATCACCTCGCTCTCCTCCGCCGCAGATCGTCCAAAAGGGTCGGCGGTCTGCCGCCCTATAGCAATACCTTTATATTATACCATATTTTACATCCATATACAAGATGTATTTGCATGATTTTACGATCTTTGGGCAGATCGTTCAAATTTTGGGGCCGATCCTTTACATCAAAGCGAAAAAATCGAATCGGGGCTCCGTTTTTTTTCACAGATATTATTGACAAATCGTAAAAAGTATGTTATAATAAAGGTATTAATATATTATTAAAGGAGTATGATAGCAATGCGTACTACACACAAACTCATCTCTGCCGTGACGGCGGGCGTCATGTCGCTCTCCATCATGGCGGGCAGCATGCCGGTGGCTCTGTCCTCCGTGAATGCTGCCAGCACCTCTGCCATCGCGCTCGTCGATGACATGGGACTCGGTTGGAACCTGGGCAACACCTTCGACTGCTGGGGCTTTGAGAGCTATGCCAGCAACACGGAGACTGCTTGGGGCAACCCGACCACCACGAAGGCGATGATCGACAAGATCGCGGAGACCGGCTTCAAGACCGTCCGCATCCCGATCACCTGGGACCACGACACCAACGGCAACGACATCGACGACGCCTACCTTGCCCGTATCAAGGAGGTCATCGACTACTGCACGGCCAATGACATGTATGTCATCATCAACATGCATTGGGACTGGGTGTCCAACGGCTCCGGCTGGCTCAACCAGGGCCTGGCCGCCGAGGCTCGTTACCGCGCGATGTGGAACGAGATCGCGACCTACTTCAAGTCCTATGACCAGCACCTGATCTTCGAGAGCATGAACGAGGTGGATTGGAACTCGAACGGCAACGACTACACCGCCGACGAGTACAACACCCTCAACACGCTCAACGCCGCCTTCGTCGAGGTCGTTCGTAAGACCAAGGGCAACAACAGCGACCGTCTGCTGCTGCTCGCCGGTGCGAACACCAACCTCGACTTCACCTGCTCGTCGAGCTATGTGCTGCCGGATGACGACATGCTCGCCGTGTCCATCCACTACTACCTGCCGCCCACCTTCTGCGTAGCACCGCAGGATTCCTCCTGGGGCTATTCCAAGACCTGGGGCACCGATGCCGAGAAGAACACCCTCGCCGCCAACTTCAATAAGATGAAGACCACCTTCGTCGACAAGGGCGTGCCGGTCATCCTCGGTGAGTACGGCGTCCTGACCAACGGCGGCAAGGACGAGGCCGCCATCAAGGACTTCCTCAAGACCGTTGCCAGCACCTCCCTCGCCACCAGCGGCATCTCCTCGGTGCTGTGGGATTCCGGCAACTGCGGCGACATGCAGTATTTCGACCGTAAGAATCTCAAGTGGTTCAATGACGACATCGGCAAGATCTACGCCGACCTCGCTGGCGGCCAGGGCCTGACCACCCTCGACTGGGTAGAGACCACCTTCTCCGCGATGGAGGATACGGCCGACCGCTATGAGATCAACATCGGCGATTCCGATAAGTTCAAGTTCGACGTCAAGCTCAGCGATGCCCAGAAGGCCGTCATGGCCGGCGGCGGCGGCGGTTCCGTCAGCTACTGGGACGATGCCAATTCCAAGTGGCTCGAGGGCGCGCTCTCGTTCACCTATACTGTCCTTGAGGACGGCTCCATCGAGCTGCGTCAGCTCGAGGTCGTAGACGGTGAGGCGACCGACAAGGTCCTCAACTACGGCTACATCGAGATCCCGGACGGCGTGACCCCGGGCAGCGTACAGGTATCCTTCTACTATGCCGGCTATGATGATGCAGGCACCTGGAAGAGTCTCGACAATGCCTCCATCGACAAGGCCTACACCATCGGCCTCGTAGAGGTACAGGACACCACCGCGCCCAGCGAGGAGGAGACCACCAAGCCCACCGAGGCGGATACGACCGCGCCTACGGAGGAGGACACCACCGAGGCGACCGATCCCGTTGAGGAGGGCACCTACTTCACGCTCCACGGCCAGTTCGCGGGCAACGACTTCTGGTCGGACGATGTGAAGGTACCTGTGGACGGCAGCGGCACCTACTCCCTCAAGTGGGAGGCAGCCGGCGAGACCAAGAGCGGCGACCTGGCGATGTTCATCGACTCGAACGTCAATATCTATCAGTATGCCATCAATGAGGACAGCACCGGCATCGCCGACGGCACCCTCAACGTGACCCTGGACAAGGTGCTCGTGGACGGCGAGGAGATCGAGCTGACCGGCGAGCCCAAGCTCATGACCATGGACGACGGCAAGAGCCTCCGTCTGACCGTACAGAATCCGTGGGGGTCTGCTCCTGTCTCCGCGTTCGATCCCGCGATCACCGTTGCCGAGAGCATCGAGGTCGTATTCACCGTACAGCTCGGCCTGGACGATACGCCTGGCGACATCCTCTATGGTGACGTGGACGACAGCGGTGTCGTTGACATCATGGACGTGATCGCCATCAACAAGAGCCTGCTCGGCGGTCTGAGCCTGAGCGACACCGGCCGCAAGGCAGCCGATGTGGACAGGAACGACGCGATCGACACCACCGATGCCCTGAACATCCTCAAGGCAGTCGTAAAGCTGACCACGCTCCCCGTCGAGTCCTGACGATCTGACACACAAGGACACCAAAGCCCCTGTACCGCGCGGTACAGGGGCTTTTTTGTGTGATGTGATAGATCGTTCAGATGACGAAGCCGCCGTTCACGCCAAGGACTTGGCCGGTGACGAAGGCGGCATCTGCCGAGCAGAGGAACGCGGCCGCACCGGCGATGTCCTCGGGAGTGCCGAGGCGGCCGAGGGGCGTCTCGTCCGCGAGGGCGGCGAGGTCGTCCTCGGAATAGACGTCGAGCATCGGCGTGCGGATCACGCCGGGGGCGATGGCGTTCACCCGGATGCCGCTGGGCGCGACCTCCTGTGCGAGCGCCTTGGTGAAGCCGATCAGGGCGGCCTTGGCGGTGGAGTAGTCCACCTCGCAGGACGCGCCGACCTGCCCCCACATGGAGCTGATGTTCACGATGCAGCCGGACTGCCGCCGGATCATCCCGGGCAGCAGCGCGCGCGTACATTCGACCGTCCCGAGGACGTCCACATCGAAGAGACGCCGCCGGTCGGCCGGGGAGATGTCCGTAAAGAGGCCGCTCATCGCGATCCCGGCATTGTTGACGAGCACGTCCACATGGCCAAGGTCGGCGAGCACACGGTCGGCCATGGCAGAGATCTCGGCGAGGTCGGCAAGGTCGGCCTGCACGGCCATACCGCCGAGCTCCCGCGCGAGCGCCTGGGCGCGGTCAAGATGGGTGCAGCAGTGCAGCGCGGTCACATAGCCGTCGGCCGCGAGACGGCGGGCGATGGCCGCCCCGATCCCGCCGGCCGCGCCGGTGATGAGCGCGGTCCTCATGCTTGGTCGTCCGGGACGGAGGGCATCTCAGTCTGGGCGGGGCCGTCGTCCGTGGGCGGGACGGTCGTGTCGGCGGGCTTGGAACGGTTCACCGCGAAGGGCAGCGGCACGAACAGCAGCACGGCGATGGCCGCGAGCATCACGATCGTGGTGGCGAGGCTCGCCTCAAGGCCGAAGTCGCCGCCGTTGGCCAGAACGGACCCCTGGAGGGACATGCGGAAGACAGAATCGCCCGAATCGATGCCGCTGACGGGCAGGCCGTAGAAGTTGCCCTGGACGAAGTTCCAGATGCTGTGGACGGCGCAGGCGCCCCAGAGGCTGTCGGTGCGGAGCGTGTAGAACGAGATCATGACGGCGTAAAGGATCAGGTTGATGAAGGCCAGCAGCGTGAAGCCGGCATTGGCGGCATGGAGCAGGCCGAAGATGACGGAGTTCACGCCGATCGCCCAGGCCAGATTCTTGTGGCGGAGCGTGTCGGACATGTAGAAGCCGCGGCAGAGCACCTCCTCGCTCATGCCCTGGAGGCCGTAGCCGAGGAAGATGAGGAGCAGCGGCCCGATCGAGGCGCCGACATAGCCCTCGAACTTCAGGCCGCCCATCACATAGGCGATCCCCACGACGGCGGAGAACATGACGAAGCCCGCGATGAGGCCGATCAGGTAGCGCGGGACGGCGGCATCCTTATGGAAGCCGATGGTGCGCATCCGGCGCCCCTGCGGGAATTTGGCGAAGAACATGACCACCAGCGTGCCGAAGCCGGTACACAGGAGCATGATAAAGAGGTTCTTGGGGTCGTTGGAGAGGTCGGTGATGTATTCGGTGGCCACCTGCGAGTCGAGGGTGCCGCCGTTCTCCTCCATCTGCTGCGTCGCCCATTTGAAGAGCTGCGGGATGAGCAGCGCGACCGAGCCAAAGCTCTCCGCGAGCGACATGACGATGAACACGCCGGCATACATCAGGATCTTGAGGAACATGTTCTTGGGCGAACGGAACACCGGTTCCTCGCGGATCCGTTCGATCATGGGATAATAGGTGTAGCGCTTCATGATGTTGACCTCCTGTAAAGTAAGAGTATGATGGCCCCGATCTGCCAGAGGAGACCGAGGAGGTTGACGATCCAGAAATACCAGTGCTTCGTTTTATGGCGAAATACCTGCATCGCTGCGAGCGCGCCGGGCGCCCCGCCGAGAAAGCCGAGCAGCAGGAGCGTTCTCTCAGGCGTGCGCCATTTGTGCTGCTTGGCGAGGCGCTTGTCGCGTCCGTAGGCGATATAGGCGATGATGCTCATGAGCAGCAGGTAGGAGATGTAGAGCTTAGATCCCAAGATGGACCCCTCCTTTCCTCTATCATTATAGCAGAGAATGATAGAGATGTCAACGGTGGGACGCCCTTCTTTCGCCCGTTCCTGCCTTCGGGACGGGATGGGCCGGGTTAAGAAAAAATGAAAGAATGTTACAAAATAAATACAAATCCACCGGCAAAATGGTCACAGAGGCGGTTTTCGGTTGACTTTTTTTCGGGAAACTGTTAAAATAGATATGGACTATCAAGCAAGGCCTTACTGTGCCCTGCGGAGATCATCGGCAGCCGCCCCGCCATCGGATGCGGCCGCGCCGGAGAAAGGAGCGCCCTATGGGAGAAAGATGCCTTTGCTACGGATGTATGCAGTTCAAGCATGAAGAGGAGCATGTATGTCCCTCCTGCGGCTATGATGACCGTACACCCAACGACCCCGCCTACATCACCCCCGGCACCATCCTGAACGGCCATTTCGCCGTTGGCATCCGGATCGGGAGCAATAGCGAGGGTGCGACTTATATCGGTTATAACCAGTCGATCGGATGCAGGGTCCTCATCCGTGAATACTTCCCGCGCCAGCTCTGCAGCCGTGTGCCGGGCAAGGCCATCATCTCGGTCGATCCCAAGCATGTGGTGCAGTATAAGGCGCTCATGGCCGAGTTCACGGAGCTCAATCGGAGCCTCGCCCAGATGCGCGGTTCCGTCAACCACATCAACCCCACGTCCGACCTGTTCGCGACCAATAACACGACCTATGCGGTCTATGAATACCTCGAGGGAGTCACCCTCGTGGACTATCTCAAGGACAATGCCGGCGAGCTGACCTGGAAGCAGGTCTCCGAGGTCTTCCCGCCCTTCTTCACGTCCCTGAGCCAGATCCATAACAACGCCATTATCCACCGCGCCATCTCGCCGGAGACGATCTACGTCACCCAGAAGGGCGAGCTGCGGCTCTCGGGATTCTCGGTCTCCGCTGTGCGCACCGTCCATTCCGAGCTCGAGCCGGAGATCTTCCATGGCTACGCGGCCCCGGAGCAGTACAGCCCCAACCAAAAGCAGGGCACCTGGACGGACGTTTACGGCATCTGCGCCGTGCTCTACCGCATCCTGACCGGCTGCAAGCCCACCGATGCGCCGAGCCGTATGGAGAACGACAATCTCTGTGCGCCGCACGAGATGAACCCGAGCATCCCCAAGCATGTCTCCCGCGTCATCATGAAGGGCATGAGCCTCTATTCCGATGACCGCATCAAGACCGTGACCGAGCTGGTGACGGCGCTCTTCCGCGAGGAGCCCGATCCTGCCACGGGCAAGTTCCCAGCCCAGCGCCGCGCAGAGGATGACACGCAGCGGCGGGAGCCGAACGGCGAGCACCGCCGTCCGCGCAATAACGGCAATAGCAATAATAAGAACAACGGCGGCAGCGGCTACCGTGACTACGACCAGAAGGGATACGGCAGCGATGCCCATGAGAACGTGATCGACCGGATCAAGGTGCCGGTCATCATCGCGGTGCTGCTCGCATGTGTGCTGATGGTCATCGCGATCATCGTGCTCCAGCTCCTGGATATGGGGCCGACCACGCTCGGCACGCCGACCATCGAGACCACGCTCCCCCAGGAGATGACGTCCGTCTCGGACAACATCGTCACCGAGAGCGACAGCGGCACGGAAGTGACCGATGCCCCGAGCGGCGACAGCTCCATGCCCGATCTCGTCGGCAAGAACTTCGAGACCAAGAAGGCACAGCTCGAGTCCGACGGCTGGCTCTATCTCGTCCCGGTCTATGCGTACAGTGACAAGTACAAGGCCGGCGTCATCACCGACCAGTCCATCGCGGCCGGCACGCCCTTCACGACGGGCGCCGTCGTCGAGGTCACGGTCAGCAAGGGACCGCAGTCCATCAAGCTGCCGGAATACGAGGGCAAGACCCTCAAGGAATATGAAGCCATCCTGGAATCCATGGGCATGACGAATTATAACACCGTCTCCGTGGAGAATCAGGATATGAAGAACGGCATGGTCGTAGAGCTGAGCAAGGAGGCAGGAGAGGAGTTCGACCTCACCGGCTCCGAGACCCTCAAGATCTACTATGTCGCCAACCCCGAGGCTACGCCTGTCCCGCTCCAGACGACGGCACCGCCGGCTCCCATCGAGACCGCGCCGACGACCGAGGAGCAGACCGCGCCGCCGCTCGAGCTCGAGACCGATCCGCCTGCGGTCGTCGATGAGCCCGTTGAGGAAATGACCGCGCCGCCTGCGCCGGTCATCCCGGAGTGACGCCTCCCCTGTCAGATATGACCGGACTGCCCGTCTTGTTCGCCAAGACGGGCAGTTTTTTCGCGTGGAGGGGCACAGATCTGGAGAAACGCAAAAAAATCAAAAAAGGGGTTGAGATCCCGGAAAAAATATGCTATAATAAAAAAGAGCGTGCCAAAATGCGCCACGCCATAGGAGAAACAAGGCCCCTCCGGGGGCACAGCATACGATAAAGAGGGGAAAGGATGACAGACTATGCTTTACATGGAAGACCACATCGGTAAGATCGTCATCTCCGATGCCTACCTGCGGCAGCTCACCGAGCAGACCGTCATGCAGGGCTTCGGTATCGCCGGCTTTGCGGAGCCAACGCTCACGGATAAGCTCTTCGAGGGGCGGTTCAGTCCCGTCGACATCAAGGCCGATGGGGATAAGCTGGAGATCTCGGTGCATGTCAAGGCGATGTACGGCGTGAACATCCCGGCCGTCGTCAATGCACTGAGCCATAAGATCGAGTTCGTGATCGAGGACGCCGTCCGCATCCCCGTTTCGCGTGTCCGCGTGTATGTGGACGACATCGCCGCGCTGTGATGGGGAGGTAACATAGCATAATGAATGGTAAGCTTTTAAAGTCCGCGCTTTGCAGCGCTGCGGTGACGATCGAGAAGCGCCGCAAGGAGATCGACGAGCTCAACGTCTATCCCGTGCCCGATGGTGACACCGGCACGAACATGTCCATGACCATGACCGCGGCCCGCCGCGAGCTGAGCGTCCTTGGTGACGACGTGACCGTGGCGGCTGTGGCGGAAAAGGCCGCATCTGCGATGCTCCGCGGTGCGCGCGGCAACTCCGGCGTCATCCTGTCGCTGCTGTTCCGCGGCTTTGCCAAGGGTCTGGCCGGGCTCGAGGAGGCCAAGGGCGCGGACATCGCCAATGCGCTCGAGATCGGCGTGCAGGCGGCGTATAAGGCCGTCATGAAGCCCACCGAGGGCACCATCCTCACCGTCGCACGCATGGGCGCACAGGCCGCACAGGTGGCCGCCCGTGATTCCGTCGATCCGCTGGTCGTGTTCCAGGCGACGTGCAAGGCCGCGGCCGAGGCGCTGGCCAATACCACCGAGCAGCTCCCGATCCTGAAGAAGGCGGGCGTCGTCGATGCCGGCGGTAAGGGCCTCCTGACCATCTGGCAGGCCATGCTCGACGTGATGGAGGGCAAGGCGCCGGAGGAGCCGGAGGAGACCGTCTCCGTCAAGAAGCACGCCGAGAGCATCGCGATCGGCCGTGTGGATCTCGAGGAGGAGATCACGCATACCTACTGCACCGAGTTCATCGTCGAGAAGAAGAAGGACTGCCCCGACCCGTTCAAGCTCCGCGCGTATCTGGAGACGATCGGCGACTGCGTGGTCGTGGTCGATGACGATGAGATCATCAAGGTGCATGTGCATACGGACGACCCCGGTCTGGCGCTGCAAAAGGCGCTGGAGTTCGGCCAGTTCGTCAACGAGCCCAAGCCCAAGGTCGAGAACATGCGCATCCAGCATGCCGGCCGTGTGCGTGAGGCACAGAACGCCGCCCAGGACGAGACCTATGTCCGTGCCGAGCCGGAGAAGCCGTTCGGCTTCGTAGCCGTGGCTGCCGGTGCGGGGCTCGAGAACATGTTCCGCGAGCTGGGCGTCGACTGCGTGGTACGCGGCGGCCAGACGATGAACCCCTCCACGGAGGACATCCTCAAGGCCATCCACGCCACCCCGGCGAAGAACGTCTTCGTCCTGCCGAACAACAAGAACATCATCATGGCGGCCGAGCAGGCCGTGAGCCTCGCGGACCGCAATGTCTGCGTGCTCCAGACGCGGACGATCCCGCAGGGCATGAGCGCGATGCTCGCCTTTGACGAGTCGCTCGATGCCGAGGGCAACCGCATCGCCATGACGAAGGCCTTCGAGCGCGTGTCCACCGGGCAGGTCACCTTTGCCGCCCGCGATTCCGAGCTGGACGGCCACCCGATCAAGAAGGGCGAGGTGCTCGCGCTCGACAACGGCAAGCTCGCCTTCACCGACAAGGATCTCAACCACGCGGCCTACAAGCTGGCCAAGCGCCTCGTGAGCGGCGACACGTCCTTCCTGACCGTCACCTACGGTGAGGATGTGGACGAGGAGACCGCCCAGAAGCTCGTCGACAAGCTCCAGGATAAGTACGGCGACAAGCTGGAGGTCATGCTGGTCGATGGCGGTATGCCGGTGTATTATTACATGATCTCGGCGGAGTGACATCTGCCTGAAAAACAAGATGCCCCCTGCAGAAGGGGGCATCGTTGTTTTGTGAGAGAGAATCATGCCCTATTACGAGCAGGTCCTCTGCCGGATCATTCCGGCAGAGGACCTGCTTTTGTTATTTGGAGAGGAGCTGACGTTTTAGAAGTGCCAGATCAAAGACATTTACATTGCCATCGCCATTCATATCGGCGATCGCAAACTGTAGCTCTGTAAACGGTTCCATTGCATGCAAGTATTTCTGCATGATGATCAGATCAGTCACGTTGAGTACGCCATTTACACTCACATCGCCCCGTAAGTTGGACTTTATCCAGTGCGCATAGAGCGTTTGCTCACCTGTCAGATCTACGACAGTATCCTCTTTGATCTGTGTGCCGCCGTCCAAGGAAGTGAACCAGCCAACGAGATCATAGCCTTCTCTTGTCGGAGTCGGAAGAGGACCATAGGTGCTGCCGTTTACGACGGTCTTGCTGGTGGTGGGGGTCGTACCGCCATTCGCATCGAGATCGACCTTGTATTCAGACGGGAGGATCTTGATATAGCCGTTCTGCCATGTAGGAGCATAGTTCTTTTTATGCAACAAGTCACACCATATCTGTGATCTCGTATCATCGAGCGTATGGTACATATATTCGATCTTGAATACATCGCCCGGTCTTGCGTCAGAAGGCACAGTAACATACAGCGTGACCAGATCGGTGGTGGTCTCTGGGGAACCACTTGCATAGTACAACCACACTGCATGATCATTCTCAACCAATCGGTCCATCGTAGAGGATCTTTCGAGCTCTGTTGTGCATCTGGAGTCTACTTTGATACCGAACTCGATCGAGGTCAGGTCGACCGGTTTTTCAAGACTCACATGAACGGGGATCTTATGATCAAGTTCCTGCGCTCGATTCTCTGGGATCTCGACCTCTTCGACCACAATATGGAGATCGCTTTTTTCGGTCATGGAAGACCATGTTGCCGTAAGAGTGTAAGAAGCGTGTTCAGAATGATAATAACTATCGTGTTCTCTGATCACCCGTTTGATACCAGGGTCATACCATCCTGTAAATGCATAGCCGTCTCTTGTTGGGATAGGGAGCGTGCCGAGCGTCTCTCCGTATGTGATCGTTTTGGAGGTCTGGGAACATGTACCGCCATTCGCATCAAATAGGAGCGTATACTGCCGAGGTGTCCAATGTGCATAGAACGTTTGCGGAGAGGCAGTTTCCACGGGTGTGGTCGATGTGATCTCTCTTCCGCCAGATGCAGCAGTATACCATCCGTCGAAATCGTAGCCGCTCCTTGTGGGCAAGGGAAGTAAGTCGTATGTCTTGCCCTTTTTGAAGGTATAGGTCATAAAGGGATCCTTGCTACCATCGTTAGAATCAAATGTGACTGTTGTAGAAAAACCGTTCACAGTGACCTTGATATTCTGTTGGGCAAGGAACACATCAGTCTTTGTATCTTTGATATAAACGACCATCGTTTCACTGCCGTCATCATATCCGGTGATCGTCAGTGTATTCGTCTGGCCGACCCATCCCTTCCATTTGGTCCCGACCATCGCATGATTCGGATGTTCCACTACGATAGTGATCGGACCATCATAGTTTTTATAACTAAATGAGATATCTTTACTTGTATTCCCCGTGATCTGGACAGAGTTTGTTGAGGCGGTGAATGATAATGGGTCGCTTTTGACAGTAACACTGATCATTACAGAGGTGATGATGGTCTCAGCTTCAGAATCGATCAGTTCGATTCTGATCTTTTCTGTTCCATTTGCATACCCACTGATCGTTAACGGGATGGAGTTTCCGCTCCACGATCCCCAAGTACAATTCGTGATCTGATCGGGACCGTGTACATATCTCATTGACACTTCATCATCATAGCCGGAATACTCGACCGTGACAGTGCGGCTCTCGTTATTGCTCTTGTTCAAGGTGATGTTGCCTGAGGAAACAGATAAGCTCGGGATCTCTTCCGGTACTGTGGAATAGAAAATGAAAAAATTGGAGAACTGGAGCTTGGCTGTCGCTCTACAGGATGCTTCTGTTTCCCATGTGTATCCGGTAGAAGCAGTATGGCGTGCAGAGGAAGCAGCCGAATCGAGAATCAGGAATTTCCCTGTAGAAGAATCGTAATCCACGATCGCCATGAGATGACCGGGAGCACTTCCTACAGCAACACAGCCGTTCTGTAGGGATGAGATCATACTCGAATAGCTGCTTACCTGTGCTTGATAACCAAATCCATAAGTGCTGCCATAGCTCTTTGCAAAGCTGGGATACAGCGAATATGCTGTGCCGCTATTAGATGTTCTATGGCCGTGCGCGACCGACCAGTCCGCTAGCATGATCGGATCGATGAACGACCCGTTCAGATAATGGATCGCATTCACATACGCAAGGATCCCACAGCCGCTCGATCCGATCGTTTGGCTGGAATCACCTGTGCTCGTATATAAGTGCGAGCTCCATCTTGAATCTCGCTGTGAATATACAACGAGATCTTTTGCGAACGCGGGGAGCGGTGAGATCAAGCTGACCAATAACACAAGTATGATGACAGCTACGGTAGATCTTAGACATTTTCGTTTCATGGACCATCCCTCCTCCTTTTTGAAACGATGTGCAGATGGATACAGGCTCTCTTTTGCGGATATCAACTTTTGACAGAAATGCCAAAAAGGCATTTTCTGCCAATGTGATTGCTTATATATTATCATATTTTATAGAAAAAATCAACGATCATACGCAAATAAAAGTACAAAATTGTTACATTGTACTAAAATGCTGTTAATGATCTGGTGAAACTGATGGCAAGGGAGATTACAAAAAAATACCGCCCTTGCCATCGCAAGAGCGGTCTTTGCAGTCGAGGTGACAGGATTTGAACCTGCGGCCCCTACGTCCCGAACGTAGTGCTCTACCAAACTGAGCCACACCTCGAATTCTCGTCGACATCAAGAGCTGTCAACAGATATTATTATACCACATCTGAATGGATTTGTAAAGGGGAAAAGTGCATAAATTTCAAAAAACTTTTTATGCTTTTTTGTTGACGATCTTTACTGTCTGTGATATAATAGATATATATACAGCTTTCTTCTACAGATCGTATCGGACGGCGCTCCCCTCGCGGGACGCCGCTCCGCTGTTTTATAAGAGAAAAAGATACGCCCACTATCACAAAAGAAAGGACCTGATGCTATGGCACGCTACGATTACTCTGTCATCAACTCCCCCGAGATCGACCGCCTCGCGGAGCTCTGCAAGGAGGAGTTCCCCATCGAGCCCTCGCTGTATACGGAATTCGACGTCAAGCGCGGTCTGCGCGACCTCAACGGCAAGGGCGTGCTCGCCGGTCTGACCCACATCGGCAATGTGGTGGCCTCCAAGATGGTGGACGGACAGTCCGTCCCCTGCGACGGCAAGCTCTATTACCGCGGTGTCGATGTCGAGGCGCTCGTCGAGGGCTTCGCCAAGGACGACCGTCCCGGCTTCGAGGAGACGGCCTACCTCCTCCTTTTCGGCCAGCTCCCGGACAAAAAGCAGCTCGAGGACTTCTCCCAGCTCCTCGCCGACCTGCGCTATCTGCCGAGCGTCTTCACCCGCGACGTCATCATGAAGGCCCCCAGTGACAACATGATGAACACCCTCGCCAAGTGCGTGCTCGCGCTCTATTCCTATGACCAGATGGCCAACGACATCTCCATCCCGAACGTGCTGCGCCAGTGCCTGTCCCTGATCTCGCTCTTCCCGCTGATCTCGGTCTACGGCTACCAGGCCTATAACTTCAAGGCCGGTGAGAGCCTCATCATCCACCAGCCGAACCCCAAGCTCTCCACCGCGGAGAACATCCTCTACATGCTCCGCGCGGATTCCCAGTTCACGCCGCTCGAGGCCAAGCTCCTCGACCTGGCGCTGGTGCTCCATGCCGAGCACGGCGGCGGCAACAACTCCACCTTCACGGTGCATGTCGTCTCCTCCTCCGGCACGGATACCTATTCCGCCATCGCGGCGGCGCTCGGCTCCCTCAAGGGTCCCAAGCACGGCGGCGCGAACATCAAGGTCTGCCAGATGTTCGACGACCTCATGGCGCATGTCTCCGATTGGGAGGACGAGGATGCCCTGCGCGCCTACCTGCGCAGCCTCCTCCACAAGGAGGGCTTCGACCATTCCGGCCTGATCTACGGCATGGGCCACGCCGTCTACTCCATCTCCGACCCGCGTGCGCGGGTGTTCAAGGGCTTCGTGCGCAAGCTCTCGGTCGAGAAGGGACGCGAGCGCGAGTTCGAGCTCTATGACCGCGTGGAGCGCCTCGCCTCGGAGGTCATCTCGGAGGAGCGAAGGATCTATAAGGGCGTCTGCGCCAATGTGGATTTCTATTCCGGCTTCGTTTATCGGATGCTCGGTCTGCCGTCGGAGCTCTATACGCCCATCTTCGCGATCGCGCGTATCGCCGGCTGGTCGGCGCACCGCATCGAGGAGCTCATCAACTCCAACAAGATCATCCGTCCCGCGTATAAGGCCATCGACGATCCCCGCCCGTACATCGCGCTCGCGGATCGCTGATCCTTCCGCCCGCGTCCTTTCAGGGGATGCGGGCGTTTTTTAGGACGATGCACACGAAAGGAAGTGGTCATATGTACCTGGCCTATCTCACGAGAGGCGGCTCATCCCCGCGCGGGAAGTCGCGTGTTTGGATCGCCTGTCACCCGGAGGAGCAGGAAAAGTATCTCAAAACGATCGCACAGGATCTCTTTGCGACGCAGAACTGCGCTGTTTGGTACACGGAAGAGGCGCATCTGCCGGACGATGTGCGGGACGACCTCGTACAGATGCAGCTCATCGTGGTGGTCGTCACACGGCGGCTCCTGACGACAGAGAACGACGTCCTCGACGTGATCGTCCCGTTCGCGAACGCGGAGCACATCCCCCTCCTGCCGATCATGGTCGAGCAGGGACTCGACGGGCTCTTCTCCGAGAAGATCGGCGACCTGCAATACCTCCTGCGGGAGAATGCCGACCCCACGGCCATCCCCTACCCCGAAAGGCTCGCGCTCTATCTACAGAGCGTCCTCCCGGGCGAGGACATCGAGGAGAAGATCTCCGCGGCGTTCGATGCCTACATCTTCCTGAGCTATCGCAAAAAGGACCGCGCCCATGCACAGTCGCTCATGCGGCTCATCCACGAAGACCCCTTCTGTGAGCGTGTGGCCATCTGGTATGACGAGTTCCTGACGCCCGGTGAGGATTTCAATGTCTCCATCGAGAAGGCGCTCCAGAAGAGCGACCTGTTCACGCTGGTCGTCACGCCGAATCTCGTCAACGAGGACAACTACATCATGCGGATCGAGTACCCCATGGCGCATGCGGCAGGGAAGGCCGTGGCGCCGGTGGAGATGGTCGAGACGCAGGCGGACGCCTTACAGACGCATTATCCCGACATCCCCGCCGCTGTTGACGGTCACGACCGTCAGGCGCTCTCGACCCTTCTGCACGACCACCTCGCGGCCGCGCTGCGGACCCAGGCGGACGACCCGGTGCATGGCTTTTTCGTGGGACTGGCCTACCTGTACGGGATCGACGTGGAGGTCGACCGGGCGCGGGCCGTCCGGCTCATCACGGCGGCAGCGGAGGCAGGGATCGAAGCAGCGGAGCACCAGCTCGTGCAGATGTATTGGAACGGCCAGGGCGTCCCGCGTGACACGGCGCAGGCGCTCCATTGGCAGGAGCATCTGACGGACCGCCTCAGCGAGCTTGCGGACGAGTCGCAGGACGAGGGCGATGCGATGCGGTCTCTCGAAGAGCACCTTGCGCTCGCGGACATGACCTTAGAGACCAAGGACTATGAGACGGCCGATGCGCAGTACGAGACCGCGCAGGAGATCGCGAAGGTCCTGGCGTTCGGGGCATTTGGCAAGAGCATCCTCCAGAAGGCGAAGCGTTTCGTCCAGAAATACACCGGGAAGTCGCCCTATCAGGAGCCGGCGCTCAAGGCGACATCACGGGCGGCGCTGCGGCGTCTGGAGATCGAG
Organism: uncultured Ruminococcus sp.; assembly: GCA_902762785.1. Lineage (GTDB taxonomy): Bacteria > Bacillota > Clostridia > Oscillospirales > Ruminococcaceae > UBA3855. The sequence goes on from CACWPL010000001.1 coordinate 54,306, forward strand.
CTCCGCGTGCAGCAAGGGCAGGGGATCGGCAAGCGCGGCGACCAGACTGCCGTCCTCGTGGAGAATGTCTTCAAGATGTACGGTGACGCACAGTCGGCCGCGGACTACCTGACGTTCTACCGGCTGACCATCGAGATATGCGAGCAGAACAGTCTCCAGGACATGATCCCGGGCTATCTCGACAAGGCCGCTGCCTGCTGGAGCAGACTGCCCGAGGCGGAGCGCACGCCGGAGGTACGGCGATGCTATGCGGCGCTGCTGGGGGCCGTGCGGCAGGGCGAGGGCGCTGCGCGGCAGCGGCAGCAGGCGATGCTCGAGGCGCTGTGTGCGGAGTATCCCGAGGAGCTGTCGTACCGATGCGACATGATCCGCGGGGAGCTGGCGGCGGCGCGGGAGTCGCTGCCGGATCAGGTGCGCGCGGAACGCCACCTGACGAAGGCCGAGGAGATGATCGCGCAGCACCTCACGCCGGAGGACTCGCGTGCAGCGCGGCTCATGCTGACAGCGCGTGCAGTCGGGGGACATCTCCAGGCGCTGCGCGGGGACTATGATGCGGCGGTCAAGTGTCTGCTGGGCGTCTATGAGGCGCTGCGGCCGATGACGGATGCCGCGTTCGATGTGGAGAACGTCAGCGAGGAGGCGGAGGTCTGTGAGACGATCGGCGACTGTAAAAAGGCGACGGGGGATCTCGCGGAGGCCGATCGCTGGTATCGCTGCGCCGTCGACAGCTTGACGGAGCTGAGCCTGGTCGTGAAGTCTCTCACGCTGATGCGGACGCTCGCGCGGCTCTATGAGAAGCTGCTGGACGTCGCGCTCGCGCGGGAGGATGTCCCGGCCGTGCGGGAGTGGGAGGATAAGGCGCGCTACATCCGCGAGCGGCTCGTCTCTTTCGACATGGGCAAGGATCACCCTCTCGACAAGACGGAGGACATCGCCGCTTCCCAGGCGCTCGCGGCGCGAAAACAGGAGATCCGCACCGTCCTACAGGAGGCGCCGCTCCCAGACGAAACGTTGCTCGCGTTCGTGAAAAAGCCGCTGCCGGCGCCGGTGGGACGGCTCGAGGCAGAGCGTGCAATCGCGCCCGTGGCCGAGGCCTATCTCAAGATGGCGGGCGATGTCAAGCTCTATCTGGAGGTGGAAAAGCTCTGTGACGAGCTGCGGACAGCGAACGGCAAGCCTGCCGAGATCGCGCTGTGCGCCGACCGGATCGTGGATCAGATGCTCGACAAGCTCCGCCCCTATCTCTGGTACACCGAGGAGGCGATGCTGATCCTGAGCTTCTGCGGCCATCATCGGATCGTCACGCCGACCTTTTTTATCGGCGGGCGGGACAAGGCGCTGCAGCAGTTCCGGGGCTTCTTTCGGAGCCTCCCCTTCTGGGAGCGCGCGGTCGATACGATCCATTATCCCGAGGTATGGCGTGTCCTGTATCACTGGATCGAAGAGGACGAGGGGTCTTGAACGAAACGATGCCCGCATCTCCCGATAATGGGGGATGCGGGCGTTTCGTCATTTATGACGCTTTTTGGGCGGGGTGCCGAACTTGTGCTTGGAGCCGTCAGGCTCCATGATGTAGGTATGCTCGAGCTGCTGGGTGAGGCTCGCGCGGAAGGCGAAGCGGTAGGCATCGCGCAGGCGCTTCTGCTCGGCCTTCTCCGCATCGGTGAGGCCCTCGGTCTTGGCCTTGCGGGCGAGCTCGTTGATGCGGTCGATCATGGACTGGTCCATGTGGGTCACCTCCTTTGGGTGGGGACGTCCTGCAAAAAAATACGGTGCCGAGAGGCACCGCGTATGCATAAGAAAACAGATGAAAACATGGGGGGAATTGGGGGATCACTTGATCCATTCTCATCATACCCGCTGTACCTTAAAATTATCTTAAAGGTGCTATTCAATTTTATTTTTTTGAAAGATCATTCGCCGGTGGTGGCCGCCGGGACGCTGGTGCCGCCCTTGCTGATGTCGATGAGGAGGCTGCTCTCGTCGCCGGAGACGACCTGCGGATACTCGCCGTTCCACTTCTCGATCGCGTTGTACTGGAGGACGTTGCCGCTCAGGGAGCTGTTGAGCTTGTTGTTGGCCTCCGCCTCGGCGTCTGCCTTGATCTTGATGGCGTCCGCCTCGGCCTGCGCGCGCAGACGGGTGGCATCGGCCTCGGCCTGGGCGGCGATGGTCTTCTCGCTCGCATTCGCCTCGGCCTCGATCACGCGCTGCTCCTTCTCGGTCTGGGCGCGGATCTTGTTCTGCTCGGCCACCTGCTTGGCCTCGATGGCGGCATCGAACTCCGCGGAGAAGCTGAAGTCCACGATGTTGAATTCGTCGATGATGATGCCGTAGCTCGAGAGCTTCGCGGTCAGCTCGTCGCTGATCGCCACGCTCGCGGCGGAGCGGTTCGTGATGAGTTGCTCGGCGGAGTAGCGTGCCATGACGGACTTCACGCACTCCTGCACGGCCGGCTGCAGCAGCGTGTCGGCGTAGTCCTTGCCGACGGTCTGGTACATGCTCGCGCTGCGCTCGGCGGCGAGGTGGTAGTTGATCGAGATGCCCGAGGTGATGGCCTGGAGGTCCTTCGAGGTCGAGGCCGTCTCGACGTCGAGCTTGCGGACCATATTGGACATGGCCACGACCTCGGTGATGAAGGGGGCCTTGAAATGGACGCCCTCTGCGAGGGTCTGGCCGGTGACGCGTCCCATCTGGACGACGACGCCCGTGCTGCCGACCGGCACGGTGGCGATGCTGCTCAGCACCAGGATCGCGGCGACGAGCAGGACGATGATCGGGATGATGATCTTCTTGGCTTTCATAGATGGTCTACCTCCTGGGATGTATGGTATATCACTGTTTTTTTAGAGCCGGATGACGGTCTCGAGGGCGAGCTCCATCATCTTGGTGAAGCCGGTCTGGCGCTCGGCAGCGGTCGTGGACTCACTGCGCAGCGGGCAGTCCGAGACGGTGCAGATGCACAGCGCCTCGCGGCCGGCGCGGGCAGCGTTCATGTAGAGCGCCGCAGCCTCCATCTCGATGCCGAGGACGTGCATCTTCTGCCATTCGGCGAGGGAGTCGGCGTCGTCATAGAAGGTGTCGGACGAGAGCAGATTCCCCGTGCGCACGGCGATGCCGAGCTGGTCGGCCGTGTCTGCCGCCGTCCGCAGCAGACGGAAGGACGCCGTCGGGGCGAACTGTCCCGGCAGGCGGTACTGGTCGGCATAGGCGCTGTTCGTGCAGGCGCCGACACCGAGCAAAATGTCCCGGAGCTGTACCTCGTCCGCGACACCGCCGGCCGTGCCGATGCGGATGATGCTCTGCACGTCGAAGAAGTGGAAGAGCTCATAGGAATAGATGCCGATCGAGGGCATCCCCATGCCGCTGCCCTGTACCGAGACGGGCTTGCCCTGGTAGGTGCCGGTGTAGCCGAGCATCCCGCGGATCTCGTTGACGCAGCGCACGTCCTCGAGATAGGTCTCGGCGATGTACTTGGCGCGAAGCGGGTCGCCGGGCATCAGGACGACCGGCGCGTAGTCCCCGCGCTCTCCTTGCAGATGTGGTGTAGACATGTGACAGACCTCCGTTCTTTTGATTGGATGGGATATGACAGCGGGATCAGGCCCGCTTGGTGACACGGTGCAGCACCTTCTCGAGGATCCTGACCATCATCTGGATGGCGGGATAGTTCAGCAGGACCAGCACGCCGACCAGGACGGCCGTCGCCGGGATCTCCCAGACAGGACGCGTGATGGCGATGCCGCTCATGACGAAGAGCAGGACGAGATTCGCGAAGAATCGCAGATGCGAGACCTTGAAATAGATCATCCGCCGCGTGTCCACGATGCGCACGAGGTAGCATGCGAAATAGCTCAGGAACGTTGCGACGACGGCGCCCTGCACGCCCCAGCGGTAGATCAGGAGGATGTTCATGATGATGTTCGTCCCGGCGGCGATCAGGGCCGTCCACATGCTGTGGGAGGTCTTCTGGGTCGCGACGTAGACGCTCGAGAGGAACTGGTCGAAGCTCATCATCACCACCGCGATGATGAGGATGGGCGTGTACAGGTAGCACGCGCGGTACTCCGGGAAGCGGCTGTAGTCGATCAGGATGGCCGACAGGATGCGCACGAACGCGATCATGAAGCCCGCCCCGAGGAACATGAAGGCCTGATAGGCGCCGAAGATGCGCTCATAGAAGACGCCCTTGTCCTTGGAATCGTTCTCCTTGATGGCGCTCATGTTCCACGCCTGGAAGAAGATGGTGGAGACCATGGAGATGAGGTTCGGCACCTTGGAGGCATATTCATAGATGCCCGCCGCCGCCGGCCCCACGTCATGCGAGATGGCCATTTTGTCCATATAGCGGACGAAAAGGCGGTCCGAGAAGCCGGTGATGATCCAGAGGACGGCCGTCGGGATCATGGGGAGCGAGAAGCGCACCATGGTCCTCACGACCTCCGGCTCGAGCTTTTTGAGGTCGAAGAACCGCCAGAGCCGCGCCGTGACCCAGAGGAACACGCCGGAGCAGAAGTCCGAGAGGAACACGGCGAGCATGAAGCCGTGGACGCCCCAGTGCAGCTTGGAGATGAAGATGACGTTGAAGAGGAAGAGCGTGCCGGTGGCGAGGATGCCGTCGAGGGCGAAGAGACGCGTCATATCCCGCGCACGGACGAACTGCGAGCTGAGCTGGCGGAACGACGAGGCGATGATGTAGGCGACCAGATAGAGCAGGTAGCCGTCGGTGTACGGCAATAGGCGCAGCAGCGGCGTGAGCAGGAGCAGGAGCACCATGCCGACGGCCTCGACCACGCAGGCGGAGGTGAAGACCTCTGTTTTGTCGTATTCCCGGTCGAGCCCGTAGCGGATGACGGCCTCGGCGATCGAGAAGGTGACGATGGGGATGATGAAATTGGCGGTCTGCTCGAGCAGGGATTTGGTGCTCGTATCGACCGAATTGATGTTGCCGGAATACAGGCGTGTCAGCAGGAGCAGCAGGATCTTGCTGCCGAAGGAGCCGATCGCGAAGATGACGGTGTTCTGTGCGAGCTTGGCATATTTATTCAAGGTAAGACCTCTTTCGATGTGAGCGAAGTTTGGATCTCCCGCAGACGGGAGGCGATGTGGCCATTGTAAGGACGCCATTCCTATTATACCAGATTTTTTGGGAAAATGGAATAGCTTTGCCCAAAAATATCGCGCGATCGCGCGGGATTCGGCGGATTTTTCCGCAGAGGTCAAAAACCGTTTCCCCCCTCGCGCGGAAATTAGCGGAAATGCCCAGATCCTGCGGGCATTTTTCGCCGATGTCTTGACAAATAACGGCCGTCACGCTATAATGGATATGTCGGTCAAGGCGGCCGGCATATGGAAATGAACAGAACGAATAGGAGGAAAATGACATGGAGCAAAAGTCGAAGCTCGCAGCCGGTCTGCTGGGGATCTTCCTTGGCGGTGTCGGCGCGCATCGTTTTTATCTTGGCTACACGAAGATGGGCGTGATCCAGCTCGTGGTATCGCTGGTGACCTGCGGCGTAGGCAGCATCTGGGGCTTTGTGGAGGGCATCCTGATCCTCTGCGGCACCTACATCACCACCGATGCCAACGGCAACCCCCTCAGTGAGTGAGCCACATCGCAAAGGACCGAAGCGCCCCCTGCTCCCGCAAAGCAGGGGGCGCTGATGGAAGTGCGCAGGCTGAGCTCTGCTGAGGCCCTGCGCTGCGGATGAGGTGTGTAATGAAAAAGATCAGTGAGATACTTGGAAAATATATGGCGTGGGTCGTTCTGCTCATCGCCGCATTGGCGCTGCTGGTGCCGAAGACGTGCCTGTGGGTCCAAACGGGATGGATCAACTATCTTTTGATGGTCGTCATGTTCGGCATGGGGACGACGATGAAGCTGACCGATCTGGCCATCGTGTTCAAACGGCCGCGGGATGTCCTGATCGGCTGTCTGGCGCAGTTCCTGGTCATGCCGCTCCTGGCGTTCGCCCTTGGGAGGCTGTTCGGCCTCGACAACGAGCTGCTGGTCGGCGTGGTGCTCGTGGGGACGTGCCCGGGAGGGACCTCCAGCAATGTCATGACCTATCTGTCAAAGGGCGATACGGCGCTCTCCGTGGGGATGACGAGCATCAATACCCTGCTCGCCCCCATCCTGACCCCGCTGCTGACCTTCTGCTATCTGCGGACGACCGTGAGCGTCGACATCCTGTCGATCTTCGTGTCGATCATCCAGGTGGTCATCGTCCCGATCGCGCTGGGCCTGCTCGTCAATAAGCTGTTCGGCGACCTCGCCCAGAGAGTCAGCGACGCCCTGCCCGCCGTATCGGTGACGGCCATCTGCCTCATCATCGCCTCCGTCGTGTCGCATAACAGTGAGAAGATCATGTCTACGGGGCTCATCATCCTTGCCGTCGTGGTGCTGCATAACCTGCTGGGGTATCTGTGCGGCTATCTGATCGGTGTCCTGTTCAAGATGGATCTGCCGCGGAAAAAGGCGATCGCGATCGAGGTCGGGATGCAAAATTCAGGACTGGCCACGACGCTTGCCGGGTCTGCCTTCCCGGATCTGGCGATGGCGACGGTCCCGGGCGCGGTCTTTTCTGTTTGGCATAACATCTCCGGTGCCGTGCTCGCGGGGATCCTGCACAAGATCGGCCCCTCGCCATGACCCCTGCGGATACGAACCGCCCCTGCGTGTGAGAAAGCACGCAGGGGCGTCTTTTTTTACTGTGTGAGGGTGCCGTGGCTCAGGGACTTGAGGTAGGCATGGATGAAGCCGTCGATGTCGCCGTCCATGACGGCGTTGATGTTGCCGTTCTCGAAGCCCGTGCGGGTGTCCTTGACGAGGGTGTAGGGCATGAAAACATAGGAACGGATCTGCGCACCGAAGCCGATGTGCTTCTGCACGCCCTTGATGTCGGAGACCTTCTCGAGGTGCTCGCGCTCCTTGATCTCCACGAGCTGCGCCACGAGCATCTTCATGGCGTAGTCCTTGTTCTGGTACTGGCTGCGCTGCGTCTGGCAGGAGACCACGATGCCCGTGGGCTTGTGGCGCAGACGCACGGCGGAGCTGGTCTTGTTGACCTTCTGGCCGCCCGCGCCGGAGGAACGGTAGACCTCCATCTCGATGTCCTCGGGACGGATGTCGACCTCCATATTGTCGTCGATCTCCGGCATGACCTCCACGGCCGCGAAGGACGTCTGGCGGCGCCCGCCCGCATCGAACGGCGACACGCGCACGAGACGGTGTACACCGGCCTCGGACTTCAGGAAGCCGTAGGCGTTCTCGCCCTCGATCATGATCGAGGCGCTCTTGATGCCGGCCTCTTCACCGTCGAGGTAGTCGAGGACCTCGACCTTGTAGCCCTTGCGCTCGGCCCAGCGCATGTACATCCGATAGAGCATGGACGCCCAGTCCATGGCCTCGGTGCCGCCCTCGCCGGGGTGGAAGGTCAGGATCGCGTTGCGTCCGTCGTACTCGCCGGAGAGCAGGGTCTCCAGGTTCTTGGCCTCGAGGTCGGCCTTGAACTTCTCGACATCGGCCGTGATCTCGTCGGCCATCTCGTTGGCGCTGTCCTCGTCCTCGATGCACAGCTCGATCATGGCGATGATGTCCTCGAGGCGGGAGGCCATCTTCTCAAAGCCGGCGATGCGGTTCTCGAGCTGCTTGGTGCGCTGGAGGACCTTCTGGGAATTGTCGCGGTCGTCCCAGAAATCGGGCGCCTGTGCCTGCTCCTGGAGGCGGGCGACCTCCTCGCGGGCGTTCTTGATGTCGAGCACTTCGCCGAGCTCCTCGATGTTCTTGCGGTAGCCGGTCATCTCAACTCTTAATTCATCCAAAATGATCATGGTCAGTGCTGCTCCTTTGCTGATCTTGTGGGGGCCTTATGCATACTTACTTCTATTATACACCATCTCCCGCGAGATCGCAAGGGGTATTTGAAAAAAATTTGCCGTCCTCGTCCTATTTTGGCAAAAAAAGCCCCCGCTGCGGTCGGCAGCAGGGGCGTGATGTCGATATGCTCTTAGGCGTCCTCAGACTCGTCCTCGGCAGGTGCCTCAGCGGCATCGTCCTCGGCAGCGGCCTCATCGGCAGCAGCCTCCTCATCGGCAGAGTCGAAGATGTCCACATCGAGATCGTCCTCGTCGAAGCTGAAGGGCTCGCCGGCGATGATGTCATCCATCAGCTCGTCCTCCTCGAACTCGGAGCTGTCAAAGCGCATCTTGCGCTTGCTGTTCTGCTTCTGGAGCAGGAAAACGACGGCAGCGGCGGTGGCGACAGCAGTCGCAGCGATGATCGCGATCACTTTCCAGTTGTTCATAATGATTGATCCTCTTTTCTCCGCAGGGCCTTTTGTTCAAAGCGCGATGCCGCCGGTCTGCTGCGGTCAGTAAAGCGGACGGCAGTTTATTTATATGTTAGTATTATACCACATTTCTTCCGGCATTTCAACTCTTTTTTGAAATTTTTTCTGCGCTTTTTTGTCAAAATGTGATAATAGGCTGTATTTTTGTAGGCGTTGACAGTTTTTGCCGCATTGATCTGTGCATCCTCACCGATCCCGGGGAGTTAGCCAATGCATCCTCGGTCACATGTTCCCGGTCAGATACATGAGCAGCGCGAGCGCGGCGGTCGGGGCGGTCTCGCAGCGGAGGATGCGCCTGCCGAGCCAGACGCGCCAGATGCCTGCCTCCACGGCGGCCGCGGCCTCCTCCTCGGAGATGCCGCCCTCACTGCCGATGAAGAGCCCGATGTCCCGGACGCCCTCGAGCGGCACCTCGCCGAAGCGCACGCCGCCAGCCTCCTCATAGAGCATGACCGCGCGGTCGTGGGACTGCATGGCCGTGAGCGCCTCGCGCCAGGTCAGGAGCGGGGCGACCTCCGGGACGATGCCGCGGCCGGACTGCTTGGCGGCCGCCAGGGCGATCTTTTGCAGACGCTCCTGCTTCTTGGCGAACTCCGCCTTGGTCGGGCGGGCGACGCAGCGTGCCGTGAGCACGGGCACGATCCGCGTGACGCCCAGCTCCACGCTCTTCTGGACGATCTCGGCGAGCTTGTCCTGCTTGGGGACGGCCTGGTAGAGCGTCACGGCCACGGAGGGCTCGGCGGCGCAGGGCGTGATCTGGGTCGGGCGGAGATAGACGGCATCGCCCGTGATCTGGACGATCTCGCAGACATAGTCGGTCCCCTCGGCGCAGACGGTCAGCGTCTCGCCGGGGCGCATCCGCAGAGAGCGGCCGATGTGGCGGGCGTCCTCGCCGGTGAGGACGATCTCGTTCGGGTCGCCGTGTTCCGTGAAAAATCGGGGCATGGTCTCACCTCACATCACGCAATAGTATTTCCCGTCCACGCGCAGGAGCAGGATGTGCTGATTCTCGGCCACTTCATATTTGGCACCGCCATCATAGATGACGTCCCACTCGAGGGCGAGGTCGTAGGCCTCCTCGACGGTGTCGGCGAACTTGTCATCGCCGCTGAGCTGGCGCATGAAGTCGAGCCCCTGCGAGAGCGCCCCGGCGGAACGATTCTGGTCGAGCTCGTTGATGAGGATCATCTTGAAGGTGAAATCGTCGCTGTAGCGCGAGGCGACGTTGTCGTGGATGGCCTGGATCAGCTCCTCGGGCGTCTCCTTGCCGTAGGCATCCTGCATCTGGTAGCTGACGTAATAGTCGAAGGTGCTGCTCTGGTAGAGCTCGGCGTCGCAGTTCTGGATGGCGCCGAAGAAGTTCGCGACGGCGCCGACCTGCTCCTCGTTCAGGAATCGGCGGTCGTAGGTCATGGGGACGGCGAAGCTGCTCGAGGAGCGCATGGTCGCGCCGTAGGGCAGCTCCTCCTCGGTGTAGTCGATCTTGGCTTTCTCGCTGCAGCCGGTGCAGACGAGGAGCATCGCCGCGCACAGGAGCGCGGTGCGTTTCATATGTCTCATGGGGTGGGGTCCTCCTTTTGGACAGGGTCGTTTTCCTTAATCATAGCACGATCGGGCGCATCTGTCAAGCAACGAACAAGCAGATCCGACGGTCATACATTTAGTTCATAAATGATACTTATACATGATATATCTCATAAAAAACAAAGAATCAGGCCGAAAACGCTTGACAAGATTTTTCCTATCCAGTATAATATAATATGAGTATATATATCTCCTGTATCTCCTGCACAGGCGATGCTGCTGTGCGGGTATGATAGAAAGGGCATAGCTATGGGAATTTTTCGTTTTACGCGCCAGAACCATATCCTGATCTCCGAGGACTGGCGCCTCTTCACCGACCTGTTCCACAATATCGGCGCCTTCACCTACAAGGAGTCTGTCCAGACCGTGTTTTTCGATGACAACGCCCAGCGCATCCTGCATGTCGGCAAGTCGATGCCGCGGAGCGAGTACCAGGGACTCCTCCAAAAGCTCATGTCCGAGCCGGTCGAGGGCGAGCAGAACCTCTACATGATCCGCTCCGGCGCGGAAAAGCGCTGTCTCAAGCTCCTGCTGACCCAAAAGCAGGACGAGGAGCTGGGCTTCGTCGAGGAGCTGTCCCGCCGCGGCACGTCCAGCAGCGATGGGCTCGAGGATCATGACGAGGTCACGCAGATGCTGCGTGTGGGCGGCTTCTCCCGCGCCGTGCAGCGCCGGATGCAGGAGGGCACGGAGCGGCTCTGGGTCGTGGCGGCCCATGTCTCCGGGCTCGACAAGGTCGCGGACTTCTCCGTCTCCGGCTCCAGCAACGACTGCATGGCCTCCGTGGCCGAGGTGCTCGGGCATTTCGCCGGGGAGCAGGTGTTCTTCGGCGTCAAGGGCTTCCAGGATCTCTACATCTGCTTCACGGACATGGATGAGCAGAGCGTCCGCCTCCAGCTCCAGCAGATGCGCGAGGCCGTGGCCGCCTGCATCATCTCCGACGATTTCGGACAGGCCATCCAGACCGAGAAGGCGCACGGCATCGACCTGCACGCCGGTCTCGCCTGCTACCCCGAGGAGAGCGATTCGCTCCGGGAGCTGATCTCCTATGCGGAGTTCGCGCTCTTCGAGACCCAGCACTCCACCCAGAACGCCTTCACCCGCTTCTCGCGCGGCGATTTCGAGCGCAAGAAGGACGAATACCGCGATGAGCAGCTCTTCAATGCCATCGTGAACGAGAACCGCCTCACCTATCACTTCCAGCCGATCGTGGATGCGCACAATGGCAGCATCGTCGGCTATGAGGCGCTGATGCGCTCCGACCATTTCGCGCCGGACAAGATCCTCGCGCTCGCGGAGAAGTATGGCCGTCTCTACGACATCGAGTACGCGACCATGTTCAACACCCTCCGCTACCTCAGCGAGCACCAGAGCAATTTCTCCGACCGCGCCCTCTTCATCAACTGCATCCCCGACAAGCTCCTGGAGGACAGCGACTGGAGCGAGCTGATGCTGACCTATGAGGAGCTCTTCGGCAAGGTCGTCATCGAGATCATCGAGCAGTCCGAGGCCTCCGAGGACATGCTCGCGACCCTCAAACGCCGCGTCAGCGACGTCGGCGCACGCCTTGCCATCGACGATTACGGCACCGGCTATGCCAACACCGGCACCCTCCTGCGGAACATGCCGCAGTTCGTCAAGATCGACCGCGAGCTGATCGACGGCATCTGCAAGAACACCAAGAAGCAGCAGCTCGTCGCCGGCATCATCGACTATGCCCACGACAACCAGATCGAGGTGCTCGCCGAGGGCGTCGAGGAGGAGGCCGACCTCAAGACCCTGATCCGTATGGGCGTCGACCTGTTCCAGGGCTACTACACCGCCCGCCCGACCCCCTATCTCCTCGAGGAGATCTCCAAGGAGGTGCGGGACGTCATCGTCAACACGAATCTCGAGGCCTCCACCGGCCAGAAGAAGATCTACAACGCGCACAACGACGAGACCCTCGACATCGTCGACCTCGCCCTGCGCAACTACACCGAGATCCACGTCTACCGCCACCAGCTCACGCTGATCGGCGACCCGGAGAAGACCGTCCCTATGCACATCGCCATCATGGACAACCACGCCTGTGAGCTGACCATGCGGGACGTGAACATGGTCTGCCGCGACAAGCCGACCATCTCCCTCGGGAACTACGCCCAGCTCACGCTCATCGCGGAGGGGACGAACACCCTGAGCTATATGGGCATCCGCGTGCCGGCAGGGGCGTTCTTCCATCTGCTCGGCGCAGGCAGCCTGAAGGTCGACTGCTACACGAAGCTTGGCTACTGCATCGGCGGTGACTGTGACAACAGCTACGGCAGCATCACCCTCGAATCCACCGGCCGCACGGAGCTGATCTGCAACAGTGACCGCGGCATCGCCCTCGGCGGCGGCTCGAACCCGGACGATTCCGAGATCTGCCTCGAGTCCGGCGAGGTCTATGTCAATGTCGGCTCGCCGAACGCCCTCGGCATCGGAAGCGCGGACGGCAATGCGCTCATCTACGCCAATCAGGGCTGCAAGATCGAGATCGAGACGAACGGCATCGCGTCCGTCGGCATGGGCTCGCTCTCCGGCGATGTCAACATCAAGTGCTTCACCGACCTGAGCTTCAACGGCAGCGGCAACAAGATCGTCGGCATCGGCGTCCTCAACAAGGGCACCGGCCAGATCGAGATCGCCGACAGCAGCATGAAGTTCTTCCTCCGCACGAACTTCGGCACCTGCATCGGTGCGCTCGGCGGAGAGGTGGACGTCACGACGACCAATTGCCGCATCGAGGTCAATGCCGAGGGCGGCGAGATCACCGGCATCGGTGACGCCAAGGGCAGCGGTGACATCACCCTCGATCACACCGAGCTGCGTGCCTATATCCTCGCAGCCAAGCCGCATGAGGCAGGCTCGAAGAACGGGCAGTTCAGCATGCGCAGCAGCTCGATCATCGCAGACATCAACGACCAGCAGCGTAACACCACTGGCCGATAAGACCAGACCGTGCCGTCCGTCCGGGCGGCATGTGTCATGCTATCAAATGATAAGGAGCAAAACACAATGAAGCTAGGTATGGTAGGACTTCCGAACGTTGGCAAGAGCACGCTCTTCAACGCCCTGACGAACGCCGGCGCGCAGTCGGCGAACTATCCCTTCTGCACGATCGAGAAGAACGTCGGCGTGGTATCCGTCCCGGATCCGCGGCTCGACTATCTGGCCAAGATGTATGAGCCGGACAGCTTCAAGCCCGCGACGCTCGAGTTCGTGGACATCGCAGGTCTGGTGAAGGGCGCGTCCAAGGGCGAGGGCCTTGGCAACAAGTTCCTCGCCGACATCCGCGAGGTGGACGCCATCGTCCATGTCGTGCGCTGCTTTGAGGACATCGACATCATCCATGTCGACGGCAGCATCGACCCCGCCCGCGACATCGAGACGATCGACCTCGAGCTGATCTTCTCGGACATGGAGATGGTGCAGCGCCGTATCGACCGTGCGAAAAAGCTCGCAAAGACGGACAAAAAGGCCAATGCACAGGTGGACTTCTTCGAGCGTCTGCTCGCCCACCTCGAGGAGGGCAAGTCCGCCCGCAGCTTCGACATGACCGAGGACGAGCAGGCCTTCATGACGGACACGCCCCTGCTCTCGGCCAAGCCTGTGATCTACGCGGCGAACCTCTGCGAGGCGGACTTCACCGGGGACCTCGCGACCCAGAAGCATTTCCAGGCCGTCAAGGCGATCGCCGAGGCGGAGCATGCGGCCGTGCTGCCCATCTGCGCGCAGACGGAGGCGGAGATCTCCGACATGAGCGACGAGGACAAGGCGATGTTCCTCGAGGAGCTGGGCCTGAAGGAGTCCGGCCTCGACCGCATCATCCAGACGGGCTATTCCCTGCTCGGCCTGATCTCGTTCCTGACGGCGGGCAAGCAGGAGGTGCGCGCGTGGACGATCACCCGCGGCACCAAGGCGCCCCAGGCCGCCGGCAAGATCCACACGGACTTCGAGAAGGGCTTCATCCGCGCCGAGATCGTGGCGTTCAGTGACCTCGAGGCCTGCGGCAGCATGGCCGCCGCCCGTGAGAAGGGCCTGCTCCGGCTCGAGGGGAAGGAGTATGTGATGCAGGATGGGGACATCGTGGAGTTCCGCTTCAACGTGTGACGTCCCGATCTGACAGAAAAGGAGCGACATCATGCCAAGTCCGCTGCGCTTCATCGGGATCGCGATGCTCATTGGAGCGGCGATCGAGGGGAGCTTCATGCTCCTGCCGGTGATGCTGAAAAAACGCCGCTGCACCGAGGAGACCGATGCGGTCTGTGTCGGTGTGCGGCATGAGACCTATCATAACAGGCAAGACGGTCAGGACCACGACCGCTATGTGATCGAGTGGGAATACTGGTACGATTCCCAGATGTACCGCTCGAACGAGACCCGCCGCGCCCCCGTCGAGGAGGGCACGCACCGCACGATCCGCCTCGACCCCAAGCGGCCGGAGCAGTTCGTCTCCGGGGACGACCCGGCTTTCGCGATGATGGCGTTCTCCGTGGGGATGCTCGGGGTGATCGGGGCGGCGATGGTGGCTGTGAGTCTGCTGAATGGGGGATGATACATGAAGCATGTCGAGATCTTCACGGACGGCGCCTGCTCCGGCAATCCCGGCCCCGGCGGCTGGGGGACGGTGCTGCGCTTCGGTGAACACGAGAAGGAGCTCTCCGGCGGTGAGGCGTCCACGACCAACAACCGCATGGAGATGACCGCCGTGATCCGGGGCCTCGCCGCCCTCAAGGAGCCCTGCGAGGTGACGCTCACGACCGACAGCCAGTATGTCGTCAACAGCATCACGAAGGGCTGGGTCTATGGCTGGAAGAAGCGCGGATGGGTCAAGAGCGACAAGACGCCCGCGCTCAATGTCGACCTTTGGGAGCAGATGCTCCCGCTCCTCGAAACGCATAAGGTGACGTTCGTCTGGGTGCGCGGCCACGCCGGGCATCCCGAGAACGAGCGCTGCGACCGCCTCGCCGTCGAGGCACGCGAGCGCATCGCCGGAAAATAACAAAGAGCCGCCCCTCCTGCACGGAGAGGCGGCTTTTGTTTATCTATCGCCAAAAATACGATGCCGCAGGAAGAGGAGCAGCGTCATGGCGCCGTTCGTGCCGAGGATGGCAAGGGCGAGCGGGAGCTTCTCCTCCCCGCCCACGAGGACCATGAAGAGCCAGAAAGCGCCCATCATCGCCGTCCCGGCCAGGGAGACCCAAGTCCCGACCGTCCCCGCCGTCTTTCGTGACGCGGGAAAGGCCAGACAGACCGCGGAAGTCACCGCCGCCGCCGGGAGGGACGGCAGGAGGAGCACCAGAAACACCGGCACCACCCCCGGCGACTCCGCCTTTGGCAGCATCATCAGAGCCGCCGCCGCAGATGCCGCGAGGCTCACCACGAGCAGGACGAGATCGGGCAGTTTTCGCATTCGATCGGCCTCCTTAATGTCCCTTCGGCTTGCGGTCGAAGAGGTCGCGCTCGGCCTTGAGGTCGGCGTAGAGCAGGTCGGCGAGGACGATCAGCAGCGGCACGACCGCGAACCACACGCCCCGCCCCGCGAAGTGCCGGCAGAGCACCGTCGACGTCACGCCGCCCGCCACGAAGAGCGCGAGCATCCCCACATGGAAGAGGCTTCGCTGGAAGTCTGCGCCTGCACGATGGCGGATGCCCTTGGTGAAGAACACGCCCACCTGCCGCAGGTGATTCGTGCAAAAGGTCGTGGCCATGGGGATGCCGTCGGCTTGGCGGAAGGTGTTGTACTGCATCGAGCAGATGAAGTTCACCGCCACCTGCGAGATCTGGAAGGGCGCGGCGTCCGGGATCAGTCCCAGCACGATCACGACCGCGATCTCGATCAGGATCAATAGCGTGTCCCACCGGATCAGGCGGTACTGCTTGATCGCGCCCGCCGCCCATTCCGACACGACCGCGCCGAGGAAGTACGCCGTGATCGGGATGATGAGATAGCGCGCCATCGCCCAGTTACCGTCCCCCATCGCCATCGCGAGGAGGACGAAGTTCGCCGTCTGCGCGTTGCAGAAGATGCCGCCGCGGACGGTGTAGGTGAATCCGCCGAAGAACCCGCCGACATACATCAGTGTCGCGAGCACCCACCAGCGTTCACATTCGAGAAATTCTGCTGTTTTCTTGGAAAACGGCAATCAAGTCCCCTCCTTGTCTTGTGCTGTATACCACGCCTTGAAGGCCGCCTCACGGCCGGGACAGCGGCGGTCGTCATCGAAGAAGTTGCCGCTGTAGAGCAGATAGACCCAGCGGTCGAGCCGATACGGCGTCACGCCGATCTCCCTTGCCCATGTGAACATGTCGCACACGATGTCCTCCGGCGCGGCCTTCTGTCCCGTCAGCAGCGTGTGGAAGGCCGTCACGCGCTCGTCCGGCTTGGAGAGGTAGACGCAGCCGCAGTCCTTGAGATAATTGCACGCGAGCGTGAAGCCCATCCCTCTCACGGGCGCATAGACCGCCGCGATGCGCGGGAAGAGCGCACGCAGCGCGTCCGCGTCCTGCGGATCCTCTGCCGCGAGCGCCCGGATCTGCTCGGCGC
Source organism: uncultured Ruminococcus sp. (assembly GCA_902762785.1). Lineage (GTDB taxonomy): Bacteria > Bacillota > Clostridia > Oscillospirales > Ruminococcaceae > UBA3855. Next base: position 70,809 of record CACWPL010000001.1, read on the forward strand.
CGCCGTTTTGGAGCATGTGCGCCCCGCTGACGATCCCGTCCGTCAGGCGGCGCCAGCAGGCCTGCTTGGCGGGGCTGCCGTCCTGACGGGTCTTGCCGATGTCGCCGAGCGCGGCATAGAGCGCGGGGCCGTCCGCCGGGTCGGGATAGCGCGCACAGAGCCGCGCGGCGTCACATTCCTCCAAGACGGGATAGAGCTGCTCCCACCAGCGCCCGATCGGCGGGGCATATTGCGGCTTATAGTCCGCGAGCGACCAGACGAGCCGCTCCATCAGCGAGCTGTTCTCCGGCGGCACGGCATAGCGCGCCAGATCCTCCACCCCGGCTCCCGCCGCCATCTCCGCGACGTTCTCCTCGAGAAAACGCCATATCTTGCGAAGATTCGTCATTTGTTCTTCGGCATCCGCGCGGCGAGGCGGATCTTGGTGCGGCGTCCCAGGGCGCGGGCGGCGTCGTTGAGGGCATCGGCGAGGTCGCCGACGAGGGCGGCATTGTGCGCGAGATCCTCCGTGACGGTGTAGATGTCCTTGTTCGGGGCGGCATGGAGGAGCGTGTTGCGGTAGCTGCGCCAATTGTCGATCTGCGCGAGCACGGCGAGGAGCGCGTCGATGTCGAGCGCGCGCAGGCCCTCCGCGAGCGCGGCGAGGTAGCGGTCCTCGGGCGCGGGCGTGTCGTTGGCGAAGAGCAGCAGCGCACGGACGGCCGCGGTCTTGCCGCCGATGCTGCGCAGGGGCGCGGGCTTGGCGGTCTCGGTGTATTTGCAGATGATCTCGGTGAGCAGCGGGCGCGTGCGGCGGTTGCCGAGGCTGGTGCCGTCCGGCTCGGCGATCACGCCGGCAGCCCAGAGGAACGCGTCCAGTCTGTCCTCGAGGATGGTCTGGCCGTGGAGCATGGCCTCGTACAGAAAGCCGTGCTTCATGGCGAGCTTGTAGCGGGCGGTCATGGCCTTGTAGGTCATGGCCTTTTCGGCGCTGTTCTGTGCTTTCTCGTTCTCTTTCGACATAAGATACACCTCCTGATCTTCCCGCATCGCTGCGGTGTTGTCTTTATTATACCATGATCGTCGAGGTGTGTCAAATGGCGGCGAGATATGGCAGATCTGCTCAATTTTACTTGTTGAGATCGTGCAGCTTTTTTTTCAAACGCCTTGCTTTTTTGTGCAGGATGTGCTAGGATAAGGACAGAGGGACGCGGTGCGTCCTCGTGAAAAAACGCCCCATCTCACCGAAAGGAGGATGCATTATGAAACGAACAAGACGCTTTACCGCCGCTTTGACGGCCTTGCTCATGACCATGCTGACGGCGCCGCTCGCTGCCGATGCCGTGTCGCAAGAGCCGATCATCAACGCGGACTCGGATTCCTTCACGATCACGGACAGCATCCTCACGGTCAGCGAGCCAGTCGATGTCTTTACGGAGGCACAGGAGCTGGGGATCTATGTGGTCGTGGTGCGCCTCGGCATCCCCCGGGAATACGATGAGCAGTATTTCTGGGTCCTCCCGATCAACAGGGACGGCACGATCCACCTGGGCGATCCGTCGGAACGGATCTTGTACTACACCGAGCTCCGTGACACGCTGCGTGATCCGGAGCTCACGATGCTCCGGGAGGACGCCTTTACTGTCGGGGACGTCTTCTATCTGGAGCGATGGGGGAAGGTCTTGATGTGGCCGGGGGAATATTTGCCGGACTTTGCGCCTTCCGGCAAGGAGTGGGAGGGCTCGCTCGACCCGAGGATCAGCCGGATCCACTACAAGGGGAACCTCATCGACATGCTCGGGGAGGACCTGCGCGAGCCGCTGCGGCAGGCCGCGGCGTACTCGATCCGCCTGTTCGATGGCTATGTCGACCCGGAGCAGTTCACCATCGGCGACACCACCGATGACGGCACGATCGACATCCTCGACTGCATCGCGCTGAACAAGTCGCTCATCGGCGGGCTCGACCTCACGAACTGCGGCTATGCGGCCGCGGACGTGGACGGGGACCACACCATCACCACGACCGATGCGCTCTGCCTCCTGCGCAAGATCGTCCATCTCGAATGACGCTGGATAGGACAAAAGACCGCCTCCCCACACGCGGGAGGCGGTATTTTTCGACAGCTTGCCGCCCTCCCCGCATCGGCTGGGAGGGCGGCTCATCGTCAGCGCAGATCAGGAGAGCGCTGCGTTATAGGTCTTGAGGACGTCGTCGATGGCGGCGGACCAGTTGTCGCGGAGCACGGCCCAGCTATCGACCTCGTCATAGGTCAGCAGGGCGTCCATGAGGTTGTTCATGATGCCGCGGGTCTCGTAGGTGTACTCGCCGTCGCCGTACATGGTCGAGCCCATGCCGTAGCCGAAGTCGAACACGGTCGTGGTATCGGCCTTATAGCTCTCGATCGCGTCATACTGCTCCTCGGTGATGTAGCTGAGCACGACGCCGGAGGCAGAGGTGTTCGGGATCAGCGCCTTCTCCTTGGCAGCGGCCAGGTAGTCCTCCTGGGTCGCTGCGAGACGCTCGCAGAGGATGTAGGTCGCCACGGCATCGCCGCGCGTGGAGTTCTTGACGAGCATCTTGGCCGCGAAGTTGCCGCAGAGGTAATACTCATCCGCATCCGGGGACTTCGGGAACGGGACGACCATGATGTCCGCATCCTGGTTATTGGCGTTCGAGGCACCCAGCGACCAGTCGGCCATGCCGTAGAAGAGGATGTTGTGGGTGTCCGGGAAGTAGCTGTACCAGTTCGGGTCGTAGAGGTTCAGGCTGTGCATCTCGGCCATGAGGTTCTCGGCGGCCTCGATGTCGGGGTCGTTGATGTTATTGGTGAACTGCTTGCCGTCGAAGTTGATGATGGTCTTGCCGGTGGACTGCACCATCGCCTGACCGAACCAGCCCGCGATGCCGTAGCGCTCGGAGCCGTCGCCGTTGGCCACGAACTTCTTCATCATCTCCATGAAAGCGTCCCAATCCCACTCGCCGTCCTGGTAGAGCTCATAGGGATCGTCCAGGCCGTTCTCCTCGCAGAGCTGGCGGGAATAGGTGATGAGCAGCGGGTCGGAGATGGCATAGGGGATGACGTAGTGCTTGCCGTTGTACTCGTACATGTCGATGGCGTCGCGCATGTCGTCCCAGATCTCGTCGTCGAGGTCGATATAGTCATCGAGCGGTTGGTACTGATCCTTGTAGACGCCGTTCGGCACCGCGTCCCACTCATAGGGGAACATATCCACCGGCTCGCCGCCGAGGATGCGGTTGGTCAGCGTGTCGAACTTGTTGTCGGACGTACACTGCACCCACTCCACCTTACCGTGGAACTGGTCCTCGAACAGGCTCAGGGCGACGCTGCGGTCCTGGTTGTTCTGCGGGTTGAGGTCATAGGTCGCGAGCCAGTAGATCGGCTCCCCGCCCAGATCGATCTCGTTCTCCACCTCCGCCGCGGAGATGGCCACATCGTCCTCGGACTTGTAGTGGCTGCTGGTCTCGGCCGACTCCGTACCGCCGGAGCAGGCAGTCGCGGCCGCCAGGAGCGTCAGGCTCATCAGCGCGGCAAGGATCCTCGTCATTTTCTTCATGATACACCATCTTCTTTCTGTTTCGTTCGGCACTGGAGCAGCGCCCTTCTCTTCTGTTTCCGTCGCCGGCGCACGGCCGGCCTTATCCTTATTATACCGTTTTTGTGCCGGATCGTCAATAGAATCAGCAATATTTTAACCGTTTTGTGAATTTGTTGAGACCTCGTCGGATAGATCTGCCTGCCGCAGGACGGCGCCGGGGTAGTAATAGGCGAGGATCTCCTCGTAGGTGGCGCCGTCCTGCGCCATCGCGTTCGCGCCGTACTGGCTCATGCCGACGGCGTGGCCGTAGCCGTGGGTGGTGAAGCGGAAGGTGCCGTCCTCGTAGGCGATCGTGAAGATGGCCGAGCGCAGTCCAAGGAGACGGCGCAGCTCCTGCCCGGTGAAGACCGTGTCGCCGAAGCGCACCTGGAGCACCGTCCCGGCGGCGGAGCACTCGGCGGCGCCGAACCACTCCGCCGCGTCCCCCTCGACCGTGACGCCCTCACGGGCGCCGCGGAGGAGGGCGAGGACGTCCTCGGCGGGGAGCGCCACGCTGTCCTCGAACTGCGGCGCCTCGCAGTCCTGCGCGCTCTCGACGCTTTGCAGATAGGGGACGTCCGTCCCCCAGACATGCGCGGCGGACTCCGTGCGTCCGCCGGACATGGCGTGGAAGGCCGCGATGATCGGCTCGTCCTCGTAGACCAGCATCATTTCCACAACTTCATCGACCGCTGTGGAAAGTCGGGCGTCATACTCGTCCGCACGGTCGCCCCACCGCACGCGCAGCTCGCTCTCGGGGAGATAGGCCTGGCTCCGGGCGGGGTCGTCGGTGAGGTCGGCGCCCTGGAGGTCGGCGTGGGCGGCGCCGGTCATGGCCTGCCGCTCGGCATAGGTGTGCGCGGCCACGACCTGCGCTTTCAGGGCCTCCTCCTCGAAGGTCGCGGGCATCTCCGCCCCGACGGCGCCGATCAGGTAGTCCCGCACGGGGACCTCGCGCACCGTCCCGGTCGCTGTCTCGAGGATCCGGTAGCTCGCACGGGCACGGAAGGGCGCGTTTTCCACTTCTTCTGGGGGAGATGTGGAAAGTTCGGCCGTCTCCGCCTCGGTGACGGCCTCTGCGGCAGGCCCGTCCGTCTGCACGGAGGGGGCGTCGGTGGGGAGGATGGCCGGGAGCACCGGCAGCAGCGTCAGACAGGCGGCGGTCAGGAGCCGCCGCAGGATGTGTTTTTTCATAGTGGAGACCTCCCATTGTCCCTAGACCGATCCTTTTGTGACGTTCCTGCCCGATCCTTCCGCCTTTTCCTTGACTTGACGGTGGAAAAGTGCTATAATGAGTTGTAGGCTCCCGATAATAAGTATATAAAGGAGGACACGAACGATGAGTAAGGTCTTTTCAAATGCGGATATGCAGAATCTATGCGAGGAACTGCGCCAGAATTCGCGCATCGACCAGAATCTGTATACCAAGTTCCATATCAAGCGCGGTCTGCGCCGTTCCGACGGCACCGGCGTGCTCGCAGGCATCACCAATATCTGTAACGTCCACGGCTATGTGGTCAATGAGGGCGAGGTAGAGCCGATCCCCGGTGAGCTGATCTACCGCGGCTACCACATCGGCGACCTCGTCAAGGGCGCGGAGAAGGACGGCCGCTTCGGCTATGAGGAGACGGTCTATCTGCTGCTCTTCGGCAAGCTCCCGACCGCCGACCAGCTCGAGGCCTTCGACCACTATCTCTCCATGCACCGCGCACTGCCGTCCGGCTTCGTGGTGGATATGATGATGAAGGCGCCGTCCAACAACATCATGAACAAGCTCGCGCGCTCCGTGCTCGCGCTGTATTCCTACAATGAGAACGACTGCGAGGACACCTCCCTCGAGACCGAGATGCGCACGGCCATCTCCCTGATCGCGCGGATGCCGATCCTGATGGTCAATGCCTACCAGGTCAAGCGCAAGCACTTCGATAACCAGACCCTCTTCATGCACCCCCTGCGCCCCGAGGAGCGCACGGCGGAGACCATCCTCTCGATGCTCCGTCCCGACCGGCAGTATACCCCGGAGGAGTCGCATCTGCTCGACACGCTGCTCATGCTCCATGCCGAGCACGGCGGCGGCAACAACTCCACCTTCACCTGCCGCGTCCTGACATCCTCCGGCACCGACCCGTATTCGGCCTATTCCAGCGCCATCTCCGCGCTGAAGGGCCCCAAGCACGGCGGCGCCAACATCAAGGTCTCCGCGCAGCTCGAGGAGTTCAAGCGTGAGATAAAGCATTGGGACAACGAGGGCGAGGTCGCGGACTATATCCGCAAGGTGCTCCGCAAGGAGGCCGGCGACGGCACCGGCCTGATCTACGGCATGGGCCACGCGGTCTACACCCTCTCCGACCCTCGCGCCGTCATCCTCAAGAAGAAGGCCTTCAAGCTCGCCGAGGGCAAGGAGATCGAGGCCGAGTTCCACCTGCTCGACACCATCGAGCGCCTGACGCCCGTCCTCATGAAGGAGGAGCGCGGCGTGGAGAAGGCGTTCTGCGCGAACGTGGACATGTATTCCGGCCTCGTGTACCGGATGCTGAACATCCCCGAGGAGCTGTATACGCCCCTCTTCGCCGTCTCCCGCATGGCCGGCTGGGCGGCGCACCGCATGGAGGAGCTGCTGACCGGCGGCCGCATCATCCGTCCGGCCTACAAGGCGCTCCCGAAGGTGCAGACCTATGTTCCGATCGCGAAGCGCTGACCGCATCGCGGCGCTCGTGACAGCGGGCGCATATCTGCTGCTCACGGGATGCTCCGCGAGCATCAATGTCGACCAGATGCTCACGCCCCCCAAGCTCTCCGCCCAGCAGGAGCAGATCTACCAGGCGCTGACCGATGCCACCGGCACGGACATCCGCCTGAAATACCCCAAGCGCGGCGCCTATCTGTCCGCCTTCATCGTGGAGGACATCGACGGTGACGGCGCGGACGAGGCGATCGTGTTCTACGAGAGCAGCGCCTCGCCGCTCCCGGACACGGGACTGCGCATCAACGTCCTCGACCGCATCGACGGCGAATGGCTCTCCATCTGTGACCGCAGCGCCGACGGGACGGAGATCGAGAAGGTCGTGATATCGCCCCTCGGCACGAGCGACCGCGTGAACATCATCATCGGCTGGTCGACGGCCAACACGGCCGAGAAGTCCGTCAGCATCTATTCCTACAGCGACGGCTACCTCGACCAGACCTTCGCCCACAGCTACGCGCTCTTCGACGTGGCCGACACCGGCAGCGGACAGGCAGGCCCCGACCTGATCCTGCTCGGCGCCAAGACGACCACCGACCCCGCCTATGCAGCCGTCTACCGGCTCGAGGACGATGCGCGCTACCATGAGTATAAATACAATTTCCGCGACACCTTCGCCTACAGCGACTACAGCCAGCTCGTCTACGGGCGCACGGCCGATGGCCATGTGCTGCTCTACATCGACGCCGCGACCGGCACCTCCGGCCTCCAGACCGAGGTGCTCTGCATGGACGATGTCTCCCTGACGAACATGCTCGAGCGCTGCGGCGCCAAGCCCGAGGACACCGTCCGCCGTGCCGGTCTGAGCACGGCCGATGTCGATGGGGACGGCGTGCCGGAGATCCCGGTGCAGTCGGTGTTCCGCGGCTATGAGGATGCCGCTGAATCCGAGCAGATGCGCCAGACCCGCTGGCTCCGTCTCACGGAGGACAGGGTCTATGCGCGGCACTACAGCTATTACAGCACCGGCGGCGGCTATGCCGTCCTGCTGCCGGAGTCGTGGCGCAACCGCGTGACGGTCATGAACGACGCCGTCTCCGGGGAGCTGCGGTTCGTGGTCTATGACGGCCAGTGGACGGACGACAGTCCCGTCCTCCTGCGCGTCTACATCGCCTACGATGCCGCCGACCTCAGCGACCATCTCTCCGACGGCTTCGAGCTGCTCCATACCAAGGGCACGGCCAGCTATCTCGTCCGTGCCGAGCAGGGTCAGGACCTGTCCCTCTCGCTCGGCGACCTGCTGCCGTGCTTCCGGTTCCTGAATTGACCGCGGATGCCTGTGCGTCCTGCGATATTTCTTAAAAAGGAGGTCTCCCTATGAAAAGGATCCTTGTTTGTGAGGATGAGGATGTCATCCGCGACTGCGTGGTCATCAACCTCAAGCGCGCCGGCTACGAGGTGGTCGACGTCAACAGCGGTGAGGCCGCGCTCCAGAAGTTCGACGACGAGGGCGGCAATTTCGACATCGTCCTCCTTGACATCATGATGCCCGGCATCGACGGCTTCACCGTCTGCAAGCGGCTCCGCGAGAAGAGCTCCACCCTCGGCATCATCATGCTCACCGCCCGCACCCAGGAGATGGACAAGGTCAGCGGCCTTATGATCGGCGCCGATGACTACATCACCAAGCCCTTCTCCCTCTCCGAGCTGACCGCGCGCGTGGACGCCATCTACCGCCGCGTCTGCATGAGCTTCATCCATGACGAGTCCAGTCCCGTCATCGAGTCCGGCCCCTTCACGCTGAACCTCAAGAGCCGCACCGTGGCCAAGAACGGCGTGCCGATCGACCTGACCCAGGTGGAGTACCAGATCCTCGAATACTTCATGAACAACAAGAACACCGCCCTCGACCGCGCGAGCATCCTCGGGCATATCTGGGGCGAGAACTACTACGGCGACTACAAGATCGTCGACGTCAACATCCGCCGCATCCGACTGAAGATCGAGGATGAGCCCTCGAATCCGCAGTATATCGTCACCATCTGGGGCTACGGCTACAAGTGGAATGATAAAGCTTAAGCTCCCCCGCCGCGATGCGCCCCGCAAACGGACGCTCCTGCGGCGCTGGATCACCAACAACCTCGGCGTGCTCGTGCTCATCATCCTGGTCATGCTGCTCGCCTTCGCCTACACGATCCAGTCGTTCTATTACGCCGGTGTGCGGCAAAAGCTCACCGCGGAGCTGACGAGCATCGTCAACATCCTCGCCCGCTATGCGCAGGATTCCGAGACGAACCTCTCCCCCGAGATGCGTTCCACCTTCGAGAGCTTTTCCGCCAAGGATAAGATGGAGCTCATGGCCGTGAACGTCAAGGGACGCGTGGTGCTGACCTCCTCCGGCTTCTCGCCCGCGGAGGACAATGCCCTCCCGGACTACGAGAGCCTGCGCGACGGCGGCAGCGGCTACTGGATCGGACGCTCCGGCTCCGGGGAGAAGATCATGGCCGTCTGCATGGACATCTCCGCTTTTTCGACGGAATACAGCGCCGTGCGCGTCGTGACCTCGCTCACCGAGGTGGACGATGCCATCACGAGCCTGATGATCTCGGCGGTGGCCGTGTGTGCGGCGATCCTGCTTTTGCTGGTCGTCACGGGCATCTACTTCGTGGGGAGCATCATCCGCCCGATCACGCAGCTCAGCGACACGGCGGCCAAGTACGCCAAGGGCGACTTCTCCACCCGTACCCGCTACGACGGCAATGACGAGATCGGCGACCTCTGTACCGCCATCGACCACATGGCTGAGGAGCTGTCTCATGCCGAGGAGATGAAGAACGAGTTCATCTCGTCTGTCTCCCACGAGCTGCGCACGCCCCTCACCGCCATCAAGGGATGGGCGGAGACCATCTACACCGAGAACGACCCCGAGACCATCCACAAGGGCATGACCGTCATCATGGGCGAGACCGAGCGCCTCTCCCGCATGGTCGAGGAGCTCCTGGACTTCTCCCGGATGCAGAGCGGCCATTTCACGCTGCAAAAGGCCACCATGGACGTCCTCGCCGAGCTGGGCGACGCCGTCCTCATCTACATGGACAAGGCCGCCCGCGAGAAGATCACCATCTCCTATGACGAGCCCGAGATGCTGCCCTTCGTCTATGGCGACAAGAACCGCATCCGCCAGGTGTTCATCAACATCATCGACAACGCCATCAAGTATTCCGACCCCGGCGGGCATGTCCACATCGAGGCCACGTCCCGGCAGGGCAATGTCGTGGTGAGCGTGTCGGACACGGGCTGCGGCATCAAGGCCTCCGACCTGCCCAAGGTCAAGACCAAGTTCTATAAGCCCAATCATACCCGCCGCGGCTCCGGCATCGGTCTGGCCGTGGCAGACGAGATCATCGCCGCACACGGCGGCCGTCTCGACATCACCAGTGAGGAGGGCATCGGCACCACTGTGACCATCACCCTCCCGCCGGAGAAGAAGGAAGAAAAGGAGATCGGCGTATGAACGAGATGATCGCGCTGGGACGATTCCTGCGCAGCATCGACCTATCCGACGGCGCTGTCCATGAAAGGGCGCAGCAGGTCTGTGCGAGGATCCTCGTGCGGCTCGCGCAGGAGGAGAAGCCCCTCCTGACGGCCTATGACGTGCAAACGGAGGACGTCCGTCCGATCCGGATCCGGGTCAGGATCAACGGCGAGATCGACGAATCGCTGACGCGCTATGCGTTCGCGGTCTTCGATTCCCCGGAGACGGCGCTCGCGGCGCACCACAGCAGGCTCATCGCCGTCCCCGCGCGGGCGCTGCTCGAACGCATCCTCGTCGGCGAGGCTGACCAGATCCTGCTGTTCACCGGCGCGCGCAAGGGATGGGACGTGACCATCCGGGGCGAAACGCTCTGCAATGTCTGGAAGGAGGAGAATTGATGCCAGACAACGAGAAAGACATCCAAGCCTGCCCCCACAAGAGCAAGATCGGGGGACAGGCCCTGATCGAGGGCGTCATGATGAAGGGCGCCTATAAGGGCGCGATGGCGTGCCGTCTGCCGGACGGGACGGTCGACGTGGAGACCTGGGACATCAAGGGCGGCAAGGATCGCCCCTGGTACCGCAGGGTCCCGCTGATCCGCGGCGTCTACAGCTTCATCTTCTCGATGGTGGACGGCTATCGCTGCCTGATGAAGTCCGCCGAGAAGCAGGTGACGGAGGACGGCGAGGAGACCTCGCCGGACGAGGAGCCGTCCCGCTTGGAGAAGTGGCTCGAGGCGCACTTCACCGAGAAGACCGTCGAGGCCATCATGATGGTCTTCATGGTGCTGAGCCTTGCGGCGGCGCTGGCGCTGTTCCTGTTCGTGCCGAAGTTCCTGGTCGGACTGGTGCCGTTCCTGACGGCGGACCGCGTGGTGCAGTCCTTCGCGGAGGGCGTGGTCAAGATCGCTATTTTCATCGGCTATATGGCCGTCACCGGCACGATGAAGGACATCCGCCGTACCTATGAGTACCACGGCGCCGAGCACAAGACCATCGCCTGCTTCGAGGCCGGCCTCCCGCTGACCATCGAGAACGTCAAGCAGCAGGTGCGCCTCCATCCGCGCTGCGGCACGAGCTTCATCTTCCTGACGCTGTTCATCAGCATCCTGGTGATGTGCCTGGTGCCGTTCACGGTGCCGTGGCAGCGATTCCTGTGCAGCATCGCGCTCCTGCCGATCACGGTGGGTTGCTCCTTCGAGGCCATCCAGTTCGCAGGACGCAGCGACTCGACCTTTGCCAAGATCTTCTCCTGGCCGGGACTCCAGCTCCAGCGCATCACCACCCGTGAGCCGGACGCCTCGCAGATCGAGATCGCCATCGCCGCCCTGACCCCCTGCATCCCCGAAAATATGGAGGATGACAAGTGGTGATCGACGCAAGGCCGCTCTACCGTGAGCTGACCGCCTTCCTGGAGGGCCACGCCATCCCGGATGCGGCCTTCGATGTGCGCTGCATGTTCGAGCAGGTCACGGGCGAAAGGCTCGAACGCCTGCTCGAGGAGGGCATCCCCGCCGAGGACGAGAATCCCCTGCGGAACATGGCGCAGCGCCGTGCCTTCGGAGAGCCGCTGCAATATATCCTCGGAGAATGGGAGTTTTTTGGACTTCGGATCTTCGTGGGCAAGGGCGTCCTCATCCCCCGGCCGGACACGGAGACGCTTGTCGAGGCCGTTTTGGACGACTGCCGCGGACGGACGTCCCCCCGCATCGCAGACCTCTGCTGCGGGAGCGGATGCATCGCGCTCGCGCTCTGGTCGCAGCGGCCGGACGCCGAGATCCTCGGCATCGACCTGAGTGAGGCGGCATTGGCGTATGCCAGACAGAACACCGCCTTCCACCGTGCGCCCGTGCAGCTCCTACAGGGAGACGTGCTGGCCGCCGAGACCGCGCAGTCCTGTGGGAAATGGGACGTCATCGTGAGCAACCCGCCCTATCTCACTACATTCGAGATGGGGCAGCTACAGACCGAGGTGCGCAGCGAGCCGCCCGAAGCGCTCGCCGGCGGCACGGACGGACTGGATTATTACCGTGCGATCACCGAGCTCTGGACGCCGATGCTGGCGGACGGGGGCCTTCTGGCCTACGAGATCGGGGAGCAGCAGGGCGCGGCCGTGGCCGACCTTCTGCGCGCGCACGGCTACATACAGGTACGCATCCTGCGTGACCTGGCCAAACATGACAGAGTCGTGCTGGGGCTCCGCCCGGGCGCGGCACGTTCACAAGGAGGAGCATAATTATGGCAAAGCCCAAGGCAAAAGCAGAGAAGAAGCCCGCGATGTTCGTCGCCCCCGCGACCAAGGAGGAGAAGCAGAAGGCGCTCGAGCAGGCGATCAAGATGATCGAGAAGACCTACGGCGCCGGTGCCGTCATGAAGCTCGGCCAGCGCCCGCACATGGACGTGGAGGTCATCCCCACCGGCTCCCTGCAGCTCGACCTCGCGCTGGGCGTCGGCGGTGTGCCGCGCGGGCGCATCATCGAGCTCTACGGGCCGGAGAGCTCCGGTAAGACCACCGTCGCCCTGCACATCGTGGCAGAGGCGCAGAAGATGGGCGGTGTCGCGGCGTTCATCGACGTCGAGCACGCGCTCGACCCCAAGTACGCCAAGGCGCTCGGCGTCAACATCGACGAGCTGCTGGTCTCCCAGCCGGATTCCGGTGAGCAGGCGCTCGAGATCGCCGAGAAGCTCGTGCGCTCCGGCTCCATCGACGTGCTCGTCGTGGACTCCGTCGCGGCCATGACCACCAAGGCCGAGATCGAGGGCGAGATGGGCGACAACCACGTCGGCCAGCTCGCGCGTCTGATGTCCCAGGCGCTCCGCAAGCTGACGAGCGTCGTCTCCAAGACGGGCTGCGTGGCCATCTTCATCAACCAGATCCGCGAGAAGATCGGCGTCATGTATGGCAACCCCGAGACGACCCCCGGCGGCCGTGCGCTCAAGTTCTATGCGACCGTCCGCCTCGATGTCCGCAAGGGCGAGGTGCTCAAGGAGGGCGGCGTCCCCTATGGAAACAAGATGAAGGTCAAGGTCGTCAAGAACAAGGTCGCCCCGCCCTTCCGCGAGTGCGAGTTCGAGAACATCTACGGACAGGGCATCAACCGTGACGGCGAGATCATCGACCTGGCCGTCGACCTCGACATCGTCAAGAAGAGCGGCTCCTGGTTCAGCTACAACGGCGAGAAGATCGGCCAGGGACGCGACAGTGTCAAGAAGCGCATGGAGGAGGACGAGGCGTTCCGCAAGGAGATCGAGGGCAAGATCATGGAGCACATGGATCAGCTCGACTTCAGTCCCTCCGAGGATGCCGACGAGGAGGCCGCGTCCGCTGCGGCTGCCGCATCCTCGTCCGATGACAGCGAGGGCGGTGCTGCTCCCGCTGCCGCAGTCGGCGGTGAGGACCTGTCCGCGGACGATGACTTCGAGGAGTTCGACCCGACGGAATAATGGAGATCCTGGAGATCACGCGCAAGGGCGCGTATTCGCAGGTCGTGACGCTCGAGGCGGTCTATGAGATCGACAACGGGCGCTTGAAGGAGCTGCATCTCGACGTCGGCACGGATGCGGACCCGGAGCTCCTGTCCGGGCTCCATGACGCCTGCCGGCTCCGGCGCGCCAGAGCGCGGGCGAACTATCTGCTCGACGAGCGGGCGTATTCCTACGCCATGCTCTACCGCAAGCTCATGGAGACCTACCGCGACAAGGCGCTCGTGACGCAGGTGCTCGACGAGCTGGTCGGCACCGGGCAGATCGACGACACGCGTTATGCCTATGCGTGTGCGGAGTATCTGGTCGAGCGCAAGCGCTGGGGACGGTTCCGGGCGAAGCAGGAGATGCTGCACCGCGGGCTCCCGTCCGCGCTCGTGGAGGACGCGCTCGCCGGGCTCGCCGAGGCGGAGGCGGAGAACCTGCCCCTCGTCCTCGAGCGCAAGTACGGCCGTCTGCTCACCGACCCGGATGACCGCAAGGCCATCGACAAGGCCATCGCCGGCATGGCGCGGCTCGGCTATCCGTTCCGCGAGGTGCGCTATGCCATCGAGGACTGGTTCGCGTCCCTGGAAGAGGACGATTGAGGTCCCTATCATAACAACGATCGCCTCTGCCTGCGGGCAGGGGCGTCTATCACAAGGAGGTCTGCCCCATGGCGATCAAAGTAGGCGTCGTGTCCCTTGGATGCGAGAAGAACCTGGTGGATTCCGAGCGTATGCTCCAGAAGCTGCGCAGCCACGGCTATGAGCTGGTGACGGAGTTCGGTGATTCGGACGTTGCCGTCGTCAACACCTGCGGCTTCATCCAGTCCGCGAAGGAGGAGGCCATCGAGACCATCCTCGAGATCGGCAAGCTCAAGCAGGAGGGACGCGTCAAGAAGCTCATCCTGACGGGATGTCTCACCGAGCGCTACCGCGAGGAGGCCGCCGCCGAGTTCCCCGAGGCGGACGCCGTCGTCGGCATCGGCGACAGCAAGGACATCGTGGACATCCTCGACAAGGTGCTCCACGGCGACCGTGTGGTGCATTTCGCGCCCAAGTCCGAGGTCGAGCTCACCGGCCCGCGCATCCTCTCGACGCTGCCCTTCTTCTCCTACCTGAAGATCTCGGAGGGATGCTCGAACTGCTGTACCTATTGCGCCATCCCGCTGATCCGCGGCAAATATCGCTCCGTCCCCATGGAGGACATCCTCGCAGAAGCGCGCTGGATGGCCGAAAATGGCGTCACCGAGCTGAACGTCATCGCGCAGGACACCACCCGCTACGGTGAGGATCTCTATGGGGAGAACCGTCTCTGCGACCTGCTCCACGCCCTCTGCCAGATCGACGGTCTCCACTGGATCCGCGTGCTCTACTGCTACCCCGAGCGGATCACGGATGAGCTGATCGAGACGATCGCGTCCGAGCCGAAGATCGTCAAGTACCTCGACATGCCGATCCAGCACTGCAATGACGACATCCTGCGCCGCATGAATCGTCCATCCACCAAGCAGAAGCTGACCGAGGTGATCGGCAAGCTCCGCGACCGCGTCCCGGGCATCGTGCTGCGGACGACTCTGATCGCGGGCTTCCCCGGTGAGACGCAGGCGCAGTTCGATGAGCTGGCCGAGTTCGTCCAGGAGACGCGCTTCGAGCGTCTGGGATGCTTCGCTTATTCGCAGGAGGACGGCACCAAGGCCGGTGCCTTCCCCGACCAGCTCGACGAGGACGTCAAGCAGCACCGCGCCGACATCCTCATGGAGCAGCAGACCGAGATCAGCGCGGCCTACAACGACGCCCAGCTCGGCACGGTCAAGGAGGCCGTGGTCGAGGGGTTCGATAAGTGGGCGGAGTGCTATTTCGGCCGTACCGCGGCGGATGCGCCGGACATCGACGGCAAGGTCTTCTTCTCCTCGGAGCAGCCGCTCCAGGTCGGCGACTATGTGCAGATCCGCATCACCGACACGCTCGACTACGATCTGCTCGGGGAGGTCATCGCATGAATCTGCCTAACAAACTGACCCTCCTGCGCATCTTGCTCGTGCCGGTGTTCCTCGTGTGCATCTATGTCCCGTTCCCGCACCAGTTCCTGGCGGCGCTGATCGTCTTCGTGCTCGCCTCGATCACGGACGCGCTCGACGGCCACATCGCGCGCTCCAGGAATCTCATCACCACCTTTGGCAAGTTCGCCGACCCCCTCGCGGACAAGATCCTCGTCCTTGCGGCCTTTGCGGCCTTCGCCGACCTGAGCACCATGCGGACGCTCGTTGGCGGCAGCGGCTGCTCCCTGCATGTGAGCGGCATCGTCGTGACGATCATCGCCGCGCGGGAGTTCATGGTCTCCGGCCTGCGCCTCGTCACGGCGGAAAAGGGCGTCGTCGTCGCTGCCGGCATCTGGGGCAAGCTCAAGACCGCCTTCACGATGGTGACGCAGGTCGTGATCCTGCTCTGGCTCACGCTCGAGGAGTTCGGCGTCCTCGTCGGCTCGGGCTTCATGAGCACGATCGTCTGCGTCCTCGTCTGGATCTCCGTCCTCCTGACCGTCATCTCCGGCGCCGTCTACCTTAAGGGGTATTGGAAGTATATCGACATGAAATGAAGGGCGGATCTTGCCGCCTGACGGCGGCCTAGGAGGGGCTCCTGCTGTGCATAAGCGATCGGCCGCGCTCGCAAGCTCGCTGGCCGCCTGCTTATCGCCCCTCCTAAACCACCCTCGGCAGGAGGCTGAGCCTCCTGCACCTGCATCGCTTAGTTCCTTATATAAACAAAAGTGCAGAGACTCGAACGTCTCTGCACTCTTTTTGTTACCTATATAGCCGACAAATGGCCTCTCTTAGCCCATCACGATCGTGATCTCGTTGGTATCGGCGAGGATGGCGGCGGGGATATAGGTGCCGTCGAGCGTCTTGCCGTTGACGGTCACGGCCTTCACGCCGCTCTGGACGTGGGCAGCATTGTCCACGGTGATGTTGAGCTGCTTGCCGCGGAAGCGCTTCTTCATCTTGAAGCCGTCCCAGGTGTGCGGGATGGACGGGAGGATGGAGATGCCGTCCGCATCCGGGCGGATGCCGCAGATGCCCTCGGTGCAGCCGACCATGACGGTCGAGGCCGTGCCGGTGAGCCAGTGTACATGGGAACGACCCTCGAACGGCGACGCCTTGCTCTCGGTGAACTGGCCGTGTACATACGGCTCGAGCACGCGGATCTCGGCCTTGTCGTTCATGCTCGCGGGCGAGGACTCGAGGAAATACTCGAACGCACGGTCGCCGTGGCCCAGCAGGCCCTCGGCCAGGATCAGCCAGCCCTGCGACTGCGAGAAGATACCGCCGTTCTCCTTGGTGTCCGCATTGAAGATGTGCATGAGCGCGCCGTCGAAGAAGTGCTCCTTGTAGGGCGGCTCGAGGAGCTTCGCGCCATAGGGCGTGTTCAGGATGCTGTGGACGCTCTCCATGGCCTTGTCAGCCTGCTCGGGGGACGCGAAGCCGGAGATGACCGACCAGCTCTGCGGGTTGAGCCACATGTTCGCCTCGGGATCCTTCTTCGCACCGACGATCTCGCCGGTGTCGCGGATGCCGCGGATGAAACGGTCCTCGTCCCAGCACTTCTCGAGGGAGTCGCCCAGCTTCTTCTGCACGTCGTCGAGGTAGGCGATGTAGTCGGTGTCGCCCTTGTCCTTGGCCATGGAGCGCATCACGTCCATCGCGTAATAGAGCTGGAACGCCACGAACGTGGACTCGCCCTTCGCACCCATGCGCAGGCAGTCGTTCCAGTCCGCATGCAGACCGGCGGGCATGTTATGGTCGCCCATGTGCTCCATGGAGAAGCGGATCGCGCGCTTGAGGTGGTCATAGACCGTGTCCTCGCCGCCGTTCGCATAGACGATCGTCTCGTCCAGGAACGCCTTGTTGCCGCTCTCGCCGATGTACTTCACGATGGTCGGGAAGAGCCAGAGCGCGTCGTCTGCACGGTAGGACGGATGGCCGGTCTC
This sequence comes from uncultured Ruminococcus sp., assembly GCA_902762785.1. Classification (GTDB taxonomy): domain Bacteria; phylum Bacillota; class Clostridia; order Oscillospirales; family Ruminococcaceae; genus UBA3855. Next base: position 88,056 of record CACWPL010000001.1, read on the forward strand.
CTTGACGTAATCCGGGTCGTCCGGGGTGTTCTCGTGGCCGGCGTTATGGGTGAACTTGACCAGCGGCAGACCGCCGCCGTTGTCGACCTGGGCGGACAGCATGAAGCGGATCTTCTCGGCCGCCATCTCGGGGTCGAGGTGGATGATGCCCTGGATGTCCTGCACGGTGTCGCGGTAGCCGTAGCCGTTGCGCAGGCCGCAGTATACGAACGATGCCGCACGCGACCAGATGAAGGTGATGAAGCACTGGTAAGCGTTCCAGACGTTCATCATGTTGTTGAACTCGTCAGAGGGCGTCTCGACCTCGAAGTTGCCGAGCTTGCCGTGCCAGAAGGCCTTGAGGGCGGCGATCTCGGTGTCGACGGTGCCGGCGGCCTCGTAGCGCTGCATGATCGCGGCGGACTCGGCGTCGTTCTTCTGACCGAGCAGATAGATCAGCTCGCGGGTCTCGCCGGGGGCGAGGGTGATCTCGGTGCGCAGGGCGCCGCAGGCGTTAGAGTTGAAATTCATCGAATCATCGCACTTGCCCTCCTCGACCATGATGGGCGCGGAGTAGGTGCGGTACGGCCCGATGAACTTGTCGAGGTTGCCGCAGCCGTCGAGCACGTCAGCACCGACCATCCCGAAGAAGCGCTCGCGATGGTTGGAGCCGTCGGCCCACTTGCCGGAATTCTCGTTGATGTGCTGGAGGATCTTGTTGCCCTTGCGCTCGGTGCGGGTGATGAAGAGCGTGTACTGGAGGTTGACCTGATCCTGCTCGTAGTTGTTGTCGTTGGTGAACTCCACGAAGCCGAACACGGAGAGCGTGCGGGGCTTGTCGGAGGTATTGGTGATCTTGGAGCGCCATACCTCATAGGTCTGGCCGGCGGGGACGTAGTAGGTCGTCTCGGTCTCGATGCCGGCATAGGCGGAGGTCATGACGGAATACGCCGTGCCGTGGCGGCACTCGCTCTTGTACTGGTCGAGGGGCTTGCCGACGGGCTGCCAGGTGGCCGACCAGAAGTCGCCGCTCTCGGCGTCGCGCAGGTAGATGTATCTGCCCGGCAGCGCCATCATGGAGTTGAAGCGGAAGCGGAGGTGGCGTCCGTTCGCGCCAGACTGCACGAAGCTGTAGCCTGCGGCGTTATTGGAGATGATGGCACCGTAGGCGGGGTCGCCGAGGTAGTTGACCCAGGGCGCGGGGGTGTCCGGGCGGGTGATGACATATTCCTTGTTGGCAAGGTCGAAGTAGCCGTATTGCATGATGGTCTCTCCTTTATGGTGAACTTTTCAGGGGGGCGTGTAGCACGTTACACTTACTTTTATTGTACCATATCCTCATGCGTTTTGCAAGCATTTTTTCACAGGATGATGACTTTTTTTCGGCATGACGAAAAGCGCCCCCTCGGCTCGTGGTGCAAAGGGGGCGCTTCGTGTTGCATTTTGGGGATGCAGGACGGGGAGACTTACTCCTCGGTGCCGTACATCTTGGTGAGACGGGTCAGGTAATCGTAACGATCCTTCGCGTTCTCGAGGGCGTCGTTGAACAGACGCTCTGCACGCTCCGGGTTCTCACGAGCCAGACGGTTGTAACGTACCTCACCCATGAGGAAGTTCTTGTACTCGTCGGTGTTCGGAGCCTTGGAGTCGAGGATGAACGGGTTCTTGCCGGCCTTCTTCAGCTCCGGGTTGTAGCGGTACAGATGCCAGTAACCAGCGTCAACGGCCTTCTTCTCCTCGGCCTGGGCAGTTGCCATGCCGGTCTTGATGCCGTGGTTGATGCAGGGTGCGTAAGCGATGACGATGGACGGGCCGTCGTAAGCCTCAGCCTCACGCAGGGCATCCAGGCACTGCTTCTGGTTCGCGCCCATCGCGATGTGGGCAACGTATACATAGCCATAGCTCATGGCGATACCAGCGAGGTCCTTCTTCTTCACGGCCTTACCAGCAGCAGCGAACTGTGCGATCGCGCCGGTCTGGGTCGCCTTGGAGGCCTGACCACCGGTGTTGGAGTATACCTCGGTATCGAATACCATGATGTTCACGTTGCGGCCGGAAGCCAGAACGTGGTCGAGGCCGCCGAAGCCGATGTCGTAGGCCCAGCCGTCGCCGCCGAAGATCCACTGGCTCTTCTTGCGCAGGAAGTCCTTCTCAGCGAGGATGGCCTTGGCAGCATCGCAGTCGCAGGTCTCGAGGACAGCGATCAGCTCCTCAGAAGCGGGCGTGTTGGCAGCGCCGTCGTTCTTGGTCTCCAGGAACTTCTGGCAAGCGGCCTTGACGTCCTCACGCTCAGCCTTCTCGGCCAGCGCCTCTACCTTGGCGATCACACGGTTGCGCAGGGTCTCCTGACCCAGGAACATACCGTAACCGAACTCGGCGTTGTCCTCGAACAGGGAGTTCGACCAAGCCGGACCGTAGCCCTTCTTGTTCACCGTGTAAGGCGTGGACGGTGCGGAGTTGCCCCAGATGGAGGAGCAGCCGGTCGCGTTGGCGATGTACATACGATCGCCGAAGAGCTGGGTGATGAGCTTCGCATACGGAGTCTCACCGCAGCCTGCGCAGGCGCCGGAGAATTCGAGCAGCGGCTGCTTGAACTGGCTGCCCTTGACAGTCGCCTCGGAGAACTTGGCCGTTACCTCGGGCTTGATCTCCTTGGTGGTGCCGTAGTTGAAGGCCTCCTGCTGGTCGAGCTGGCTCTCCAGGGGCTTCATCACGAGGGTCTCGTTCTTCTTGTTGGACGGGCATACGTTGGAGCATACGCCGCAGCCGGTGCAGTCGAGGACAGAAACGGTCATGCCGAACTTCAGGTCGCCGATCGCGGGCTTCATGTCAGCGAGCTTCATGCTGGCCGGTGCAGCAGCAGCCTCCTCAGCGGTCAGGGTCACAGGACGCAGGACAGCGTGCGGGCAGACATAAGCGCACTGGTTGCACTGGATGCAGGTGGTCGGATCCCAGCAGGGAACGGTCACAGCGATGCCGCGCTTCTCGAAGGCAGCGGAGCCGGAGGGAGACGTACCGTCGGCGAGCTTCACGAAGGTGGATACCGGCAGCTTGTCGCCCTTCTGTGCGTTGCAGGGGATCTGGATGTTGTTGACGAAGTCCTCGAGCTCCTTGTTGGAGGCCGTTACCTTGTCCATACCCATCTTGGTATCGGGCGCGGTCTTCCAGGACTCAGGCACCTGTACCTCGACGAGGCCCTTGTAGCCGGCGTCGATGGCGTTCCAGTTCTTCTCAACGACGTCCTGGCCCTTCTTTGCGTAGGACATCTCAGCGGCATCCTTCATGTACTTCAGGGCATCCTCGAACGGGATCACCTGTGCCAGATAGAAGAACGCAGACTGGAGGATGGTGTTGATGCGGGTGCCCATGCCGGTCTCCTGGCCGAGCTTGACGCCGTTTACGGTATAGAACTTGATGTTGTTCTCGGCGATGTAGCGCTTTACCTGACCCGGCAGGTGCTTCTCGAGGCCCTCAGCGTCCCAGATGGTGTTCAGCAGGAAGGTACCGCCCGGCTTGATGTCAGATACCATATCGTACTTGTCGATATAGCTCTGGTTGTGACATGCTACGAAGTCGGCCTTGTTGATCAGGTAGGTGGACTTGATCGGGGTCTTGCCGAAGCGCAGGTGGGAAACGGTAACGCCGCCGGACTTCTTGGAGTCATAAGCGAAGTAGGCCTGTGCATACATATCGGTGTGGTCGCCGATGATCTTGATGGAGTTCTTGTTCGCACCAACGGTACCGTCAGAGCCGAGGCCCCAGAACTTGCAGGAGATGGTGCCGGCAGGAGCGGTATCCGGGTTGAAGCTGTCGTCCAGGGACAGGTTGGTCACATCGTCCACGATACCCAGCGTGAAGCGCTTCTTCTCGGTGTTCTTGAAGACAGCGATGATCTGGTTCGGGGTGGTGTCCTTGGAGCCCAGACCGTAGCGGCCGGAGAATACCTTGACAGCGTCGAACTTGCTGCCCTTGAGCGCGGCTACGACGTCGAGGTACAGCGGCTCGCCGAGGGAGCCGGGCTCCTTCGTTCTGTCGAGGACGGAGATCTGCTTTACAGAATCCGGCAGTGCCTCGATGAGCTTCTCCGCTACGAACGGTCTGTACAGACGAACGCGTACCATACCGTACTTGCCGCCGTTGGCGTTCAGGTAATCTACGGTCTCCTCAACGGTATCCATCACGGAGCCCATGGCAATGATGACGTGCTCGGCATCCGGGGCGCCGTAGTAGTTGAAGAGCTTGTAGTTGGTGCCGATCTTGGCATTGACCTTGTCCATGTACTTCTCTACGACTGCCGGGAGGGCATCGTAGTAGGTGTTACATGCCTCACGCGCCTGGAAGAAGATGTCCGGGTTCTGGGCGGAGCCGCGGATGACCGGATGGTTCGGGTTCAGGGCGTTGTCGCGGAAGCGCTTGGCAGCGTCCCAGTTGAGCATCTCGGCGAGATCCTTGTCGTCCCATACCTCGATCTTCTGGATCTCGTGGGAGGTGCGGAAGCCGTCGAAGAAGTGCAGGAACGGCACACGGCCCTCGATGGTGGAGAGGTGTGCTACGGCTGCGAGGTCCATGACCTCCTGCGGGTTCGAGGAGCAGAGCATCGCATAGCCGGTCTGACGACATGCATATACGTCAGAGTGGTCACCGAAGATGTTCAGTGCGTGAGAGGATACGCAGCGTGCAGAAACGTGGATGACGTTCGGCAGCAGCTCACCGGCGATCTTGTACATATTCGGGATCATCAGGAGCAGACCCTGAGAAGCGGTATAGGTGGTGGTCAGCGCACCGGCAGACAGAGAGCCGTGTACGGCACCGGCGGCACCGCCCTCAGACTCCATCTCTACAACGGTCACAGGATCGCCGAAGAGGTTCTTCTTGCCCTTTGCAGACCAGGTGTCCGTCACCTCGGCCATTACGGACGAGGGCGTGATCGGGTAGATCGCGGAGAGGTCCGTGAAGGGATAAGACGCCCATGCAGCGGCATTGTTGCCGTCCATGGTCTTCATCTTTCTTGCCATGGGAAATTCCTCCTAAAATATGAAATTCTGTTTGGCTCACCAACATGGCCTGTTAACGAGCCTTACACTATTATAATAACACAATTTCGCGATTTTGTAAATAGCCTTTTTGTAAAAATTTACGGATCATTTTGCACATTTCATACAATTCCTAACGTTTGATCGCACGGTAAGCGGTGACGAACTGTATCATTGCATAATTGCGGTGTGTTGAGTCTGTGCAGGATGCACAAATATCGCGTGATCGTCTCCTTTTTTTATCGTTTCCTCTTGACGGGAACGGATTTTTGTATTATAATAATTGTAGTGTTATATGTACGTATTCGTAACATTAACACTCGTTTTGTTGTCTCCTTTCTTTTGTTCTACACAAAAATTTGGTTTCATTTGCTTTACTCTTGCACCCGGGATCAGCTCGCTGACCCCGGCTTTTTTTGCCCTGACGGGGCATCCTTGACGTCATGCGCTGAAAAATATCCACAGATGTGCGGCGGGACTATTGACTTTTTCTAAAAAGTATGCTATGATAAGGATAACGAGACCCCGCTCCCCCATGGAGCAGAAAGGACGTGAGGACGATGTACAGCGAGGACTCATTTACTGCATGCGGCCGCGTGTGCGATGTCCCCACATCGGCAGCCGGTGACTGCGTGAAGGCATAGCCCGTGCTCGGCACGCGCCTTGCCTCGTCCCTGCGGTAGGATGCCGCGTGAGATGCCCGCGTCCGGACGGCGCCCGCTCGCTGTCCCTTGAGAGGATGCTGCACGTTCCTCTGGCACGGTCGATCCCGCGCTGTCGGCAGGCCTGCTGTGCGCAGCCGTGTGCCATCGAAAAAACATCGACGCCGCAAGACCTCTGGCCTTGCGGCGTTTCCTTGTCCTCCCCAAAACGAAACGAACACCTCCCCGCTCGCACGGGGAGGTGTTGGTCTGTCAGGCAGTCGCCTTGGTCTTGGTGGTCTTGCTGTAGTCGCCGATGGTCTTGTTGCCGCGGTGCTCGTTCCACCATACCCAGAGGGTCGGGGCGATGCACTGGGACGAATAGGTACCGGCGATCAGGCCGAAGGTCATCGGCACGGAGAAGCTCAGGATGCTCTCCACATGGAACACATACGCCACGACGCTGATGATGATCATGGTCGATACGGTCGTGATGGAGGTGCGCAGCGAACGGCGCAGCGTCTGGCTCGCGGAGATGTCCACCAGCTCGCTGATGGGCGTCTTCTTGGGCAGCAGCGCCTGGTTCTCACGGATACGGTCGTAGACGATGATGGTGTTGTTGATGGAGTAGCCGAAGATGGTCAGGATGACGGCCATGAAGTTCGAGTTGATCTCGAAGCCGCAGAGGACGAAGCTGCCGTAGGTGATGATGATGTCGTGCAGCAGGGTCACGATCGTGAACACACCGGCGGACCAGCCGGAGATCTTCTTGAATCGCAGCGCGATGTAGATGATGAGCAGGAGCGCCGCAAAGATGACGGCCACGATGCACTTGCCGAAGAACTCACGGCCGGAGGACGGGCTGACCTCGTTGCTCTCGAGCATCTCGACATTGTTGTCCGGGTAGGTCTCCTGCATCACGGTGAGCATGCCCTCCTGCTGCTCGAGCGTCAGGCTTTCGTCATAGGAGAAGGAGCAGGTCAGGATGTTGGTGTCGGCATCGAAGCTCTCGCCCTTCTGGAGGGTGACAGGTGTGCCGAGCAGGCTCTCGATCTCGGACTGGCAGGCGGTCTCGTTGAGGTCGCCGGAGTAGGAGTAGGATACGATGGTACCGCCCTTGAAGTCGATCGCGATCTCGACGCCCAGGAAGGTGGTGCAGACGGAGAGGACGACCAGGCAGGCGGACAGAATGAAGAACATCTTCTTCTTGCCGCTGAAGCCAAGGGTCTTGGCGGGCTTGTAGGTCTTCTCATTGTAGCCGAAGAGGGTAGGCTTCTGGAAGGCCTTGAAGCGGGCGATGGAGTTCGACATGAGCTGTGCGGCACCGACGCCCATGATGAAGTTGAGCACGACGCCGGCCACGAGCGTGAAGCCGAAGGAGTAGATGAAGCCCTCGGTGGTCGCGCCGAACGGGCGGAAGATGGTGGCATCGAGGAACTTGGTGATGGGGTTGGTGTTGGTACCGAAGGCGCCCATCAGGATGATGGCCACGATGGCGAGGGTCAGGTTACCGTCGAGGATGGCAGAGAAGGCGTTCTGGTAGCCGGCCTTGATGGAGTGCTCGACCGACTTGCCCTTGGCCAGCTCCTCCTTGATACGCTCGGCGGTGATGATGTTACAGTCGACGCCCATACCGATCGACAGGATGATACCGGCGATACCGGGGATGGTGAGCGTGGAGCTGGGCTGGAAGCCGAAGTAGCCGGAAACGGCCGCGAGCATACCGGCTGCCTGGCCGATCAGGCCGATGACGGCGATGAAGCCCGGTACGCGGTACAGCACGAGCATGTAGAGCGCGATGAAGGCCAGCGCGATCAGACCGCTGATGATCATGGCACGCAGCGCGCCGGTGCCGAGGGTCGGGGACAGGGTCTTGGTGCTGGTGGCCTGGAGCGAGAAGGGCAGCGCACCGGACGTGATCTGGTCGGCGAGCTGCTTGGCCGTCTCGGCGGTGAAGTTACCGGAGATGACGGCACTGCCGTTGCCGATGGTCTCGTTGACGGTCGCGCTGGAGACGCAGACATCGTCCATCCAGATGGAGATGTAGCCGCCGTTGGCAGACTGCGTGGCAGTCGCGGTGGCGAAGGCGTCGGTGCCGGACTCGTTGAGCTTGAGCTGTACGACCCACTTGGAATTCTGCTGGTCGTAGCCCGGGACGGCCTCATCGACGCTCGAGCCGGTGAGGATGACCTCGCCGTCGGCGTCCTGGCCGTAGCGGAAGGTCAGCTCCGACATCTGGCCGAGCTCGTCCACAGCAGCGGCGGGATCGAAGTCCGCCTCGCCGGACTGCCAGGGGAAGCGCACGATGATGCGGGAATTGTTGTAGTCGACATACGTTTCGCTGTCGTTGATGTTGAGCGATGTCAAGCGCATGTTGATGACCTGGAGCGCAGCGTCCATCTGCTCAGTGGTCGCGTCGAGGTCATCCTCCGGCTCGAAGGTGACATCGACACCGCCCTGGATGTCGATACCGAGGCGGATGTCCTCGAGCCCGTGGATATACGTCGTCCTGATGTCACCCTTGTAGCTGCCGAAGCCGAACACGGTCGTGTAGGCAAAGGCCAGGATGAAGATCAGCACGACGAAAAAGACGGGTCTTCCTACTTTCTTTTTCACGTTCTAACCTCCTGTGATCGCCCGCTCCTCCGCGGCAGGGCCGGGCGGGCGGAACATAGTCTCTGTTCGCCGTAACATTTACGACATACATATTTATTATAGTATAGATCGGGCAAAAAGTCAATAGCTTTCGCGAAAAAAGGGAGGCGCGATGCCTCCCTTTCGGTGTGTTCAATTGCTTTTTTTCTTCTTTTCCTGCTCCGCCATGGCCGCGCGGGCGTTGGCGAGCATGAGCTTGATGCGGTTCTCCTGGTTGACGCGGGTGGCGCCGGGGTCGTAGTCGATCGCGATGATGTTCGCCTCCGGGTAGCGCTCCTTGACGGCGCGGCTCATGCCCTTGGCGATGATGTGGTTCGGCAGGCATCCGAAGGGCTGCGTGCAGATGATGTTGAGGGTGCCGCTCTCGGCGAGCGCGCCCATCTCTGCGGGGATGAGCCATCCCTCGCCCATGTTCACGCCGAGGCTGATATACTGGCTCACGCTCTCGACGAGGTGCTCGAAGTCATGCGGCGGGTCGAAGACGCCGTGCTCCTCCATGATCTTGACGGTCTCCTTCTGCTTGGCGAGGAAGAGCTTGTAGAGCATCGCGAACACCGGTGTCGCGGCGCTGCGGCGGTCATAGAGCTTGGCCTCGGTGCCTTTGTTGTGCAGATAGTAGAGGATGAACTCCGTCAGCGACGGCACGACCGGCTCGCACCCCTCCGAGATGAGGAAGTCCTCGAGGTGGTTGTTGCCGAGGGGGGAGAACTTGACGTAGATCTCGCCGACGATGCCGACCTTGATGCGCGGCACGGACGACCGCTCGATCTTGGCGAAGTCGTCGAGCATCTTGCGGTAATATTTCTTGGTGTTCGTGAAGGAATTCGTCCGCATGAGGGTGATGACGCGGCGCGTCCAGCGGTCGAGGACCTTCTTGGAGCTGCCCTTGACGAGCTCGGCGGCGCGGCACTGGTTATAGAGCGACATGAGCATATCGCCGTACATCATGCCATAGAGGGCGCGGATGAGCTCGGGCATGGTGATCTTCCAGCCGTTGCGGGGGTCCTTCTCGAGCCCGACGAAGTTCAGCGAGATGACCGGCACCTGCGGGAAGGTGTTCTGGAGGGCCTTGCGCAGGAGGTAGATATAGTTCGAGGCACGGCATCCGCCGCCGGTCTGCGGCAGCATGAGCGCGACCTTGTTGACGTCGTACTTCCCGGACTTGAGCGCCTGCATGAACTGGCCGATGCAGAGGAGCGCGGGGTAGCAGGTGTCGTTGTGGACGTTCTTCAGTCCCTCATCGACGACCTCGCGGGATTCATTGGTCATGATCTCACACTTGTAGCCGTATTGGCCGAACACGCTGATGAGGATCTGAAAGTGGATCGGCAGCATCATCGGGATGAGGATGGTGTGGGTCTTTTTCATTTCCGGTGTAAAGATCGGATAGCCGTCTTTTCCCAGTTCGATGGCCATGCACTGACTCCTTTCTTATCTTATCTTATCGCTTCTCTCGTATCTTCAGTCTTTTGGGAACGGATCAGGTACCGTTCATCGCGGCGAGCAGGCTGCGCAGACGGATCTTGGCAGCGCCGAGGTTGTTGATCTCGTCGATCTTGAGCTGGGTGTAGAGCTTGCCGTTGCGCTCGAGGATGCTGCGCACCTCGTCGGTGGTGATGGCGTCGATGCCGCATCCGAAGCTGACGAGCTGTACGAGCTGCATATCCGGCTGCGTGGTGACATACTGCGCGGCGCGGTAGAGGCGGCTATGGTACGTCCACTGGTTGTGGACATGGAGGTCAGGCATCTCGCCGAGCGCGGCGACGCTCTCCTCCGTCACGACGGCCAGGCCCAGGCTCGTGATGAGCTTGTGGATGCCGTGGTTGATCTCCTTGTCGAGGTGGTAGGGGCGGCCGGCGAGGACGATGATCTTGCGGCCCTCGGCGCGTGCCTTGGCGATGTACTCCTGTGCCTTGGCAGCGGTATCCGCGCGGAAGGCATCGAGCGCCGCATAGGCCGCCTCGAGCGCCGCCGGGATCTTGCCGCCGACATTGTACTTCGCGAGCGTCTTCTTGAGGACCTTGGCCACATGCTTGTGGTTGTTGAGGTCAAGATACGGATAGTAGAAATTCTCGCTGTTCAGGCCGCTGTGGTTGGCATGCATCAGCTCCGGGTAATATGCCACGACCGGGCAGTTGAAGTGGTTGCTGGTGTCCGGCTCCTGGAGGTTGAAGCTCATGCACGGCCAGAAGATGAAGTCCACGCCCTTTTCGAGCAGGAGCTCGATGTGGCCGTGGGCGATCTTGGCGGGGTAGCAGACGGTGTCCGAGGGGATGGTATGCTGTCCCTTGAAGTAGACCTTGCGGTCGCTCTCGCCGGAGATCTCGACGGCAAAGCCGAGCTTGTGGAAGAAGGTATACCAGAACGGGAGCTGCTCATAATAGCTCAGCACCATCGGCAGACCGACGGTCGCGATGGGACGGGCAGGCTGCGCCTGCGTCATCTTCATCAGCGACTCATATTTATAGGTATAGAGATCCGGGACCTCATGCTCGCGCTTGATGCCCGCGCCCTTTTCGCAGCGGTTGCCGGAAACGAAGCGGCCGCCGTCCGAGAAGCGGATGATGTTCAGCGAGCAGTTGGCGGTGCATCCGCCGCAGCGGACGTTCTTGCTGGTGTAGGAGAAGTTCGCGAGCGCCTCGGGGGAGATGATGCCGCTCGTGGTCTGGCCGTTCAGCGCGGCCTGCTCCTTGGCATAGAGCGCGGCACCGAAGGCGCCCATCAGGCCGGAGATGGCCGGACGGATGACGCGGCGCCCGATCTCGCGCTCGAAGCAGCGCAGCACAGCGTCGTTCAGGAAGGTACCGCCCTGCACGACGATGTTCTTGCCGAGCTCCTCGACGCTCTTGGCGCGGATGACCTTATAGATGGCGTTCTTGATGATGGAGGACGACAGGCCGGCGGAGATGTCCTCGACCGTGGCGCCGTCCTTCTGCGCTTGCTTGACGGAGGAATTCATGAACACGGTGCAGCGCGAGCCGAGCTCTACAGGATGCTTAGCGAACAGGCCCATCTGCGAGAATTCCGCGATGTCATAGCCCATGGCCATGGCGAAGGTCTGGATGAAGGAGCCGCAGCCGGACGAGCATGCCTCATTGAGCATGATCGAGTCGATGGCGCCGTTCTTGATCTTGAAGCACTTGATGTCCTGGCCGCCGATGTCGATGATGAAATCGACGTCCGGGCAGAAGAAGGACGCGGCCTTGAAGTGCGCGACCGTCTCCACGATGCCGTGGTCGACGGAGAGACCGGCCTTGATGAGGTCCTCGCCATAGCCGGTGACGGCGCTGGCGCGGATGTTGAGCTTGGGGTTCTTGTCCTCGTAGATCTGGCGCAGCTTGGCCGCGATGCGGTCGAGGGGCTGGCCCTCGTTCGAGGCGTAGTGACTATAAAGGAGTCGGCCGTCCTCGGTGATGAGGACGAGCTTGGTCGTGGTCGAGCCGGAGTCGATGCCGAGGTAGGCGTCGCCCTCATAGGTACGCAGGTCAGCATACTTGAGGTCGCAGCGCTTGTGGCGCTCGACGAACTCTGCATACTCCTCCTTGGACTGGAAGAGCACATCGCCCGTCACCACATCCGACGCAGCATGAGCATTTTCGACCTTGTCAAGGAGCTGGGCGGCCGTCTTGGGCGGATCCTGGCTCTGGTCGGCATAGAGCGCCGCACCGAGCGCCACGAACACCGGCGCCTGCTCCGGGAAGATGGCCTGCTCCTCCGAGAGGCCGAGGGTGTCGACGAAGGCCTTGCGCAGGCCCTTTTGGAAGGACAGCGGGCCGCCGAGGAAGAGGACGTTCCCCTTGATCTCGCGACCCTGTGCCAGGCCGGCGACGGTCTGGTCGACCACCGCGCGGAAGATGCTGGCAGCCACGTCCTCACGCGCCGCGCCCTGGTTGAGGAGGGGCTGGATGTCGCTCTTGGCGAACACGCCGCAGCGCGAGGCGATGGGATAGGTCTGGGTCGCACGCAGCGAGGCCTCATCGAGCTCCTGCACGGTGATGCCGAGGAGCGTGGCCATCTGGTCGATGAAGGCGCCGGTGCCGCCGGCACACGAGCCGTTCATGCGCTGCTCCACGCCGCCGGTGAGGAAGATGATCTTGGCGTCCTCACCGCCGAGCTCGATCACGGTGTCCGCCTCCGGGTAGCAGGTCTTGACGGCCAGGAACGCCGCATGGACCTCCTGCACGAAGGGGATGTCTGCCGCATTGGCAAGGCCGAGGCCGGCCGAGCCCGCCATGGCCGTGCGGAACTGGACGTCCGGGAACTTGTCGCGGATGTCCGCGAGCTGCCCGGCGACGGTCTCCTTTACTTTAGAAAAATGCCGCTGGTACGCGGAATGCAGGATCTCCCCGTTCTCGTTACAGACAACGGTCTTGACGGTCGTCGATCCCACGTCGATGCCCAGAGCGTATGTTTTCATGTGGTCCCTCCAATTATAAAAAAGCCAAAAAACGCTGCTGTCCCCTGCTTGGATGATCCGATCTTGTGGGGCTCTTATCTAGTAAGTGCCGCAGCGCTCGCTTTCGTTACACAAAAAATGACCGCGTGACCAACTTTCACGCAGGAAACGGCAGGAATCGCCGTGATACGTCAAAAAAGGCTGTCCTCGTGGATGAGACGGCCGTCCTCCAGGAACATGCGCGGGACGCGCTTGGAGATGCCGCAGACCACCTCATAGCCGATGGTCCCGATCAGGCCGGCGACCTCGTCGGCGGTGATGGTCTCGCCGCCGTCCGTGCCGATGAGGGTCACGACGGCGCCGATCTCGGCCTCCGGGGCATCGGTCACGTCGATCATCATCTGGTCCATGCAGACGCGCCCGGTGATCGGGCAGCGCACGCCGCCCACGATCACCTCGCCGCGGTTCGAGAGCGCGCGGCTGTAGCCGTCGGCATAGCCGATGGTGACGGTCGCGATGCGCCGCGCGGACGGGGCACGGTAGGTGCGCCCATAGCTCACGCAGGTGCCGGCCGGCACGGTCTTGATGTGACTGATCCGCGAACGGAAGGACAGCACCGGCTCGAGGGCGAGCGGCACGGGCAGCGCAGCGTTCGGCATCAGGCCATAGAGGATGATGCCCGCACGCGCCACGGTGCTGCGCGGGTCATTGCGGTAGAGGATGGCGGCACTGTTCATGCAGTGGACATGGCGCAGCTCTGCGCCGGACGCCCGCAGGAAATCGGCCGCGCGGAAGATGGCGTCGGACTGCGCCTCGGTGTATGCCTTGTGGTCGGGGGCGTCCTCATCGGCCACGGCGAAGTGGGTGAACACGCCCTCGATCTGGAGGCGCGGCTGGGCAAGGATGCTCGTGAGCGCGGCCTGACAGGCTGCCTCGTCGTTCGTCTGCACGCCGATACGGCCCATGCCGGTATCGAGCGCGATGTGGCAGCGGACGGGACATCCCGGCTGCGCGAAGTCCGAGAGCGCCTTGGCGTGGTCGGGCGAGACGATCGTTTGCAGGATGCTGTTCTCGGCCAGCATGGGGGCACATTCCGGGGCGGTGTAGCCCAGGATCAGGATCTCTCCCTCCGGGCACCAGCGGCGGACACGGACGGCCTCCTCGAAGCTGGAGACGGCGTAGAATCGCACGCCGCACTCATACAGGCGGCGGCAGACGAACTCCTCTCCATGGCCATAGGCATCGGCCTTGACCACGGCGCAGAACTCCGTAGTATCGGCCAGCACGGCGCGGATGGCGTCCACATTGTGCGCCAAAGCGTCGAGCGAGATCTCCGCCCAGGCACGCTGACGGTATTGCATCATGTCGATCCCTCTTTCTCTTGGTCTGGTCTCTCTTATCGGCTCCTGTATCCCCTCCCGCCGCCCATCGGGGCGCGGAATGGTTTCAGTTTGGTTGCTAAAATGATACAGAAATGTAATAATTTTGAAAAAATGCCCTTTTGCACTTGTAGTTTTTCGTGAGATATGCTATAATGTAATTGTTTGAGACGCCTTGTTCGCGTCACATGGGAGGGCATCATATGGTATGGCGATCAACGATCCGGCGGCATCCTGCCATGCAGGACGTGCCGTGGGCAATGACCCTTTGCTTCACCGGCCACCGGCCGGAGGGGCTGCCGCAGCTTCCGGAGACGCGCGCCGCGCTCGACGCCGCGCTCGGCTATCGCATCGAGCGGGCACTGGAGATGGGCTTCACCCACTTCCTCGTCGGGATGGCGGACGGCATCGACTATATGGCGGCCATGCATCTGTTCCGGCTCCGTGCGAAGTATCCCGGGCTCTGCGTGATCGGGGCGGTCCCCGGTCCTGACCATGCGGAATGCTATCGCCGCAGCGGCTACGATATGTCGCATCTGGAGGCCGTGCTCGCGGGCGCCGACATGACAGTGACGCTCGACGGTGACTGCCTGCACCGCGCAAGCAGCGCGTATCTCGGGCGCGACCGCTTCATGGTCGAGAACGCCTCGGCGATCATCGCGGTCTGCTCGGAGCGCCGCAGCGGGTCGCTGTCCACGTTTCGGATGGCGCTCGAAAAAAAGCTGGCGTACTGCCGCCTGTTCCCGTATCCGCCGGACGGCACGCTGCCGTCCCCGCAGGATTGGCCTGCCGACTGCTACGGGCTCTAGGCGCCTGCCGCATACCATACACTTTTATATTATAACACTTCTTTTTCAAAAAAGCAAGTGCTTGCATAAAACTTTCAAAATTTCTGACTGCCGCCGCGAGGGCGGCGCGATCGAAGGAGGATCCCCATGGCAAAGCGTAAGAAGAAGGGACATGTCGCCATCCCGTTTTTGGTGGCGCTGCTGATCGGCATCTTGGTCATCGGCGGCATCGCGATGTACCTGTTCCGTCTGATCGGACTGAACGACGTCAATGTCGTGCCGATGAAGGAGAGCATCGTCGTCCCCACAGAATCCGACAATATGACGCTCCTCTTCGTCCTCGATGAGGAGAGCGACCCCAAGCCCGTCACCATTTTGGTCGCACGCGTGCTGCCTGCGGAGAAGAAGATCGTGCTGCTCTCCTTCCCGTCGAACACGCTCTGCGCCGTCGACGGCCGCACGGACACCCTCGCCGGCTACTACACCTCCGGCGGCATCAATACCCTGAAGAACGCCATCCAGACCGAGTCCGGCATCGTCGTCGACCGCTACATGATCCTGGATTCCGAGGCGTTCCAGAAGATCTGCAACATCTACACCGGCGTCTACTACACCGTCCCCTCCGGCACCAAGGGCTTCAGCGACAGCGCCGAGCCCCAGTACCTCGGGCCGGGGCAGATGGAGAAGCTCGTGACCTATCCGTTCTTCACGCGCGGTGAGACCGAGCGCAGCGCCGTCGTCGCCGACATCATCTGCGAGATGATCAACCAGACCGACCACGACCGCATCGTGTCCTCCATGGACAACAACTTCAAGATCCTGGTCAACATGGCCGACACCGACATCACCTCCATCGACTACAGCAACGAGCGCACCGCCCTCAAGTACCTCTACACCTACGGCAAGCGCATCGCGTCCTTCCGCATCGCCACCGGCACCTCCGGCGAGGAGGACGAGGACGTCTTCCTCCTCAAGTCCGATTTCTATCAGACGGTCGAGGACGTCTTCGGCACGCCCGGCGCTACCGCCGCCCCGCCCGCAGAGGGCGAGACGGACGGAGAGAACGGGGAGGAATGACCGTGGAGGGGCGCTATACCAACATTTTCGACACCCACGCCCACTACACCGACCCCGCCTTCGATGCTGACCGCGACGAGCTCCTTGCCGCCCTGCCTGCCGCAGGCGTGCGCTATGTGATGCTCGCCGGCTGCGACGACCGTGACGGGGAGGCCAACCCCCAGCTCGCCGCCAGGTATGACTGGATGTACGCCTCCAGCGGGATCCATCCCACGCGTCTGCGCCATGCAGAGCCCGGCTGGCTCGACCGGCTCGCACAGCGCTTCGAGCGTTACCCAAAGCTGATCGCCCTCGGGGAGATCGGCCTCGACTATCACCGTAACAGAAAGGACATCGAGGAGCAGAAGGACTGCTTCCGCCGTCAGCTCGAGCTGGCGCGGGACCTCGACCTGCCCGTCATCCTCCACATCCGCGAGGCGCTCGGGGACGCCATCGAGATCCTCCGGCACTACCGCCCGCGCGGCGTGGCGCATTGCTTTAGCTGGGCGCCCGAGGTCGCCAGGGAGCTGACCGACATGGGGCTCTACCTCGGCATCGGCGGTGCGTTGACCTTCGAGAATGCCCGTAAGGTCGTCGATTCGATGAAGGTCCTCCCGCTCGACCGCATGGTCCTCGAGACGGACTGCCCCTATCTCGCGCCTGTCCCCCACCGGGGCGAGCGCTGCGACAGCCGCATGATCGCGGTCACGGCCGAGCGCGCCGCCGCCATCCGCGGCATCGACACCCAACAGCTCATCGACCAATGCTGCGAGAACGCCAAGGTCCTCTACGGCATCGCTTGACTCCGCAGGGACGCTTTTCGGAGCGTCCCTGTTCTTGTACCCTTTGAAAGGAGATAGGATATGATCTATCTGATCGAGGACGATGACGGCATCCGGGAGCTGGTCGTCTACACGCTCTGCGGCGCCGATCTCGAGACGGTCGGCTTTGAGCGCCCGAGCGCGTTCTGGGAGGCGATGGCGCAGCGCCGTCCTGCGCTGATCCTGCTGGACATCATGCTCCCCGAGGAGGACGGCCTCGCGATCCTGCGCCGTCTGCGTGCCTCGTCCGAGACCGCCGGCATCCCCGTCATGATGCTCACGGCCAAGGTGAGCGAATATGATAAGGTCATCGGCCTTGACCTCGGCGCGGACGACTACCTCCCCAAGCCCTTCGGCATGATGGAGCTGATCGCCCGCGTCCGCGCGCTTTTGCGCCGTGCGCAGCGGGAGACGCAGGAGCCGGAGGGCTACTCCATGGGCAGTCTCTATGTCAGCCCGGAGCGCCACATCGTCCGCGTGGAGGGGCGGGACGTGACCTTGACCTTCAAGGAGTTCGAGATGCTCGTGCTGCTCTTCCGCAACCGGGGCATGGTCCTCACCCGCGACCAGTTCCTCAACGAGGTCTGGGGCTATGCGTTCGACGGAGAGAACCGCACGGTCGATGTCCACATCCGCACGCTGCGCCAGAAGCTCGGCGATGCCGGCCGCTGCATCCACACGATCCGCGGCATCGGCTACAAGCTGGAGGAGCCTGCCGATGAGGACTGAACTGACCCGCCGCATCTTCATCGCCTGCATGGTCGTCTTCGTGCTGACGATCGGACTGCTTGGCTTCTTGACCGACCGCTATCTCTACCGGGAGGACATGCAGGCGCTCAGGGAGGAGACGAGCTATTTTGCCGCCATCATCGACGCGAACGGCCTCGGCGTCCTCCCGCATACGCCCGCCGAGGCCAATGCGCGCGTCACCGTGGTCGACCGCGAGGGCGTCGTCCTCTACGACAGCAGCCACGACCCCAAGACCCTCGGCAGCCACGCCGCCCGTGAGGAGATCCGCGAGGCCTTCCTGAACGGCACCGGCGAGTCGAGCCGCTATTCCGACACGGCCATGCAGAAAACGGCCTATTATGCCGTCCGTCTCCGGGACGGGGGCGTCGTCCGGGTGTCGCGGACACAGGACACGGTGCTGCGGCTCGCCGTGCAGATGCTCGGGCCGATGCTGTTGCTGGTGGTCATCATGGTGCTCATCTCGATCTGGATGGCCGCACGCTCCTCGAAGCGCATCGTGCAGCCGATCGACGCCATGGACGTCGAGAACCCGGACGACCGCGGCATTTATGACGAGATGAAGCCCTTCGTGCGCCGTCTCATCAGCCAGAACCAGCAGATCTATCACCAGATGGCCGCCCTCCGCGAGGAGCACCGCAAGCAGGACACCATCCGCCGGGAGTTCACCGCGAACGTCTCCCACGAGCTGAAGACGCCGCTGACGTCCATCTCCGGCTTTGCGGAGCTGATCCGCAGCGGCATGGCCAAGGAGGCCGACATCCCCCATTTTGCGGACAATATCTACCGCGAGGCACAGCGCCTGATCGAGCTGGTGAACGACATCCTCCGCCTCTCCCGTCTCGAGGACCCGGACGTCCGGCAGACGGAGCGGGAGGACGTGGAGCTGCTCGCGCTCTGCCGCGGCGTGGCCGACCGTCTCATGCTCGCGGCTGAGCAGGCGGACGTCACCCTCACCTGCACCGGCACGCCTGTGACCGTCCGCGCGACGGCGCTCACGCTCGAGGAGAGCGTCTACAATGTCTGCGACAATGCCGTGAAATATAGCCGCAGCGGCGGCCATGTGGACGTGACGGTCGGCGTCGAGGATGGGATGGCGGTCGTGCGCGTCAAGGATGACGGCATCGGCATCCCCGCGGCCGACCGCGAGCGTGTGTTCGAGCGGTTCTACCGGGTCAACAAGAGCCATTCCAAGGAGGTCGGCGGTACCGGCCTTGGTCTCTCCATCGTCAAGCACGCGATGGCGCGTCTCGGCGGCACGGTCGAGCTGCACAGCGCCCTCGGCGTCGGCACGGAGGTCGTGCTGCGCGTGCCGATCATCGAAAAAACGGAAAAAGCATAAGATACCGCCTCCCCTGATGCACAGGGGAGGCGGTCTATGTTTATTGCTCGTCCGGCTCCTCGGTGAGCAGGCTCTCCGGCTCGCGGCGGATGCGGCGCCAGGTGGCCAGCTCCTTGGGGGTCAGCGTGCTCTCCACGACCAGCGGGACGGACTGCTGCGTCACCTTCCAATAGAGCGTGTCCGTCAGCGCGCAGTCCGGGCAGGTGCGCGGCCCGAGCAGGCCGAAATAGCCGATATTCGGGGGATAATCCCACCCGGCGGCGTGCGCGTCCTTGGCGGTGAGCAGCTCCCTGCTGCCGCAGACCTCGCAGTAATGCCAGAACTTGCGCCGCTCCATGCTCGACAGCAGGGACTGCCGTGCCTGACGGCGGTGCATCTGCTCGACGTTCTTCTCGTTCTCCTCCCGCAGCTCGGCGCGGGCGGCCTCGACGGCAGCCTCATCCGGCGGATCCATGCGCAGATGGAGCGCGCGGCCGTCGAATGTATAGATCGCATGGAAGCCCTCGGCCGGATTCGGGAACTCGATGATCTTGGCCTCGTCGTGCGCCCTTGCGGCATCCAGCGCACGGGCGGCCAGATAGCGCGACCAGAGCGCCTCGGTCGGCTGCATCACATAGATCTCGATGACCACGCCCGGGATCCTGCGGACGGCGTCCGTCAGCGCGATGCGGCGCTTGGCGCGATAATAGGTGTGTTCCATCACCACGTCACGGCCGGCGGAGAGGTTCGCGACGGCGTCCTCCGCGATCAGCTCGTTGGCGTGGGCGAGCAGCTCGATGCCTTGGAGCGCGCCCTCGGCGTTCAGTCGCTGCTGATAATCATAGACATTGAGACGGACAGCGGTCTGTCCGGCAAAATGCCGCTCGATGAAGTGGCTCTTCCCCGTTGCCGGAGCCCCCATGATGATGCTCAGCTTTGCCATAGTGATCCCTCCTTATGTAGCTGGAAATGTAGATATGTCGTCATTTTCAAAGTATAGACGATACGTTGCAGATCAAATGCAGACGCACCGCGGCCCCCGTCGGGAGGACGGGGGTGGCGGTGTGATGTCGTGTTGGGACTTAAAGGGTCGAGGAGATGAAGGCGTCGTAGATGCAGCGGATGGCCTGGTGCAGGTCGTGCTCGTTGACACCGACGATGACGTTCAGCTCACTGGAGCCCTGGTCGATCATCTTGACGTTGATGCGCCCGTGGGCGAGGGCGGCGAAGATGCGCGCGGCGGTACCGCGGGTCTTGCGCATGCCGCGGCCAACGACGGCCAGCAGCGCGATGTCCGGCTCGAGCTCGAGATGCTCCGGGGCAACGGCCTTGCGCAGGGCGGAGAGGAGCTGCTCCTGCTTGCCCTCGAGGGAGGCCGCGTCGGCGATCACGCTGAGCGTGTCGATGCCGGAGGGGATGTGCTCGACATTGATGCCAAGGTCCGCGAAGACGTTCAGCACGTCACGGATGAAGCCGACCTCGCTGTTCATCATGCCCTTTTCCATGTTGATGGCGCAGAAGCCCTTCTTGCCGGCGATGCCGGTGATGGTGCGGGTGGTGGTCTCACCGGCCGCATCGCTGTCCGGGACGATCAGGGTGCCGTCGTCCTCGGGGGCGTTGGTGTTGCGGATGTTGATCGGGATGCCGGCGGTGCGCACCGGGAAGATGGCATCCTCGTGCAGCACGGAGAAGCCCATGTAGGACAGCTCGCGCAGCTCCTTATAGGTGATGACCGGGATCACGATCGGGTCCTCGACCACGCGGGGATCGGCGACCAGGATGCCGGAGACGTCCGTCCAGTTCTCATAAACGGCAGCATGCACCGCTCTTGCCACCAGCGAGCCGGTGACATCGGAGCCGCCGCGGGAGAAGGTGCGTACCACGCCGCTGACGCTGCGGCCGTAGAAGCCCGGGATGACGGCGTTCTGCACGCCCTTGAGGCGGGCACGGAGGGCAGCGACGGTCTCGTGGCGCATCATGACGCCCTCGTCGCTGAAGACGATGACCTCGGCAGCGTCGATGAAGGTGTAGCCCAGGTAGGCCGAGATCACGATGCCGTTGAGGTACTCGCCGCGGCTCGCGGCATATTCGCGGCCGGCGTGGGCAAGGCTCGCCTCGATCTGCGCGAACTGCGTCTCGAGGGAGAGGTCGAGGCCGAGCTCGGCGATGATGTCGTTATAACGCTTCTTGATCTGGGCGAACTCGGTCTTGAAATCCTCACCGAGCGAGGCCTTCTCGTAGCATGCATAGAGCATGTCGGTGACCTTGATGTCGTCCTTGAAGCGCTTGCCGGGGGCGGAGGGGACGACATAGCGTCTGTCCTCGTCGCTCTTGATGATGGCGGCTGCCTTCTTGATCTGTCCTGCGTCGGCCAGGCTGCTCCCGCCGAACTTGACTACCTTGATCCCCATGGGTGGATCCTCCTTATCTCTTCGTATCTGCCGCAGACAGCCGGGCGGCGTCTGTCCTGTCAGACCGTTACTATTTTATTCTATTATATTCCATTTGTCCTCAAAAATCAATGGGAATCACACACAAACTTTCCGGCACCGTTTCCCGTTCTTTTGGTGAATACGACTGTACATGTGGGGCGTACATTTTTTGAGGGACGACCGTGCCCCCTCCGCAGGATCTAACCTAGATCTAACATTCCCTTGCCCTGCATTTCATATTGGTTTGGTATGATGAGAGAGGCGGGTAGTTTCGGCCTTTTTCGCGCAGAACTTCCATCTTATTTTAAGCTACCCGTGCTATAGTAGAGCTAGAAAAGAGCCCTCCGCGCGAACGGATGGCAAAGAAAGGCGGTAACGATATGACAGTCAAAGAGATCGTACTCGCCATCATCATGGTCATCGGCGGCCTGGCCTTCTTCCTTTACGGGATGAGCGTCATGTCCTCGGGACTGGAAAAGATGGCAGGCGGCAAGATGGAGCAGGCGCTCAAAAAGCTGACCTCGAACTGGTTCTTCAGCCTCCTCCTCGGCACCGGCATCACGATCGTGCTGCAATCCTCCTCGTCCCTGACGGTCATGCTGGTCGGACTGGTCAACTGCGGGGTCATGGAGGTCAGTCAGACGGTCGTGGTCATCATCGGCGCGAACATCGGCAAGACCTTCACCACCTGGCTCCTATGTCTCATGGGCGTCAACGCGGAGGGCCCCCTGTGGCTCTCGCTCCTCAACCCGAAGTATTTCTCCCTCATCTTCGCGCTGGTCGGCGCGGTGCTGATGATGGCGAAAAGCACGGGATCGAGCCGAAAGAAGGACATCGGCAGCATCCTCGTGGGCTTCGCGGTCCTCATGTACGGCATGGTGCTGATGCAGGACGCGGTCGAGCCCCTCAAGGACTCCCCCGATTTCCAGCAGCTCCTGACCAAGTTCAATAACCCCCTGCTCGGCGTGCTCGTCGGCACGGTCGTGACGGGCGTCATCCAGAGCTCGGCGGCCTCCATCGGCATCCTCCAGACCCTCGCCCAGCAGACCCAGACCATCACCTTCGGCATGGCCATCCCGATCATCATGGGCCAGAACATCGGTACCTGCGTGACCGCGCTGATCTCGTCCATCGGCGTCAACCGCAATGCCAAGAAGGTCGGCATCATCCACATCGCCTTCAACATCATCGGCACCGTCATCTTCCTGACGGTCTACGAGATCCTTGATGCCACCGTGGGCTTCTTCTTCTCGGATATGGTCATCAATTCCGTGGGCATCGCCATCGTCCACACGGTCTTCAACATCCTCACGACCCTGCTCCTGCTGCCCTTCTCCAAGCAGCTCGAGGGCATCGCGAACCTCATCCTCCCCGACAAGGGGGAGAAGGAGGGCACGGCCAAGGCCAAAAAGCAGCAGCACACCCTCCTCGACCGCCGCTTGCTGACCACGCCGTCCGTGGCCGTCTCCGAGTGTGAGGAGGCCTCGCGCCGCATGGCCAAGCTCGCCAAGGAGACCGTGCTCATGGCCATCTCCCTGCTGACCCACTACGACGAGCCGACCAAGGACAAGGTCCTCGAATACGAGGACAAGCTCGACAACTACGAGGACCGCATCGGCTCCACCCTCGTCCAGCTCACCGCCCAGGCGCTCTCGGAGCGCGACAGCCAGATCTCGTCCCGTGTGCTGCGCGCGATCAGTGACTTTGAACGCCTCGGCGACCACGCCGTCAACATCGTCCACAGCGCCATAGAGATCCAGGAGAACGACCTCCACTTCTCCGAGAGCTCGCAGGAGGAGATGGCCGTGCTGACGAGCGCCATCGAGGAGATCCTCAATAAGATGCTCGATGTCTACAGCTCGCTGAACGAGGCCGATGCCGCGAATGTCGAGCCGCTCGAGCAGGTGATCGACGTGCTCACGGACGAGATCAAGGCGAACCACATCCGCCGCCTCCAGAAGGGCATCTGCTCGATCGAGACGGGCATCGTCCTCACGGACATCCTCAACGACTTCGAGCGCGTCTCCGACCACTGCTCCAACATCGCCGTCTCCGTCATCGAGACGACCCACAGCATGTTCGAGACCCACAGCTACCTCAACAAGGTCAAGTTCGGCAACAAGCACTTCAACGACAGCTTCGAGGCGTTCTCGGAAAAGTACAAGCTCCCCACCACAACGTGATCCTAGGCGATCGAGCGAGCGCGCCGCCCTTATGAGAGGGCGGCGCGTGCTTTCATAGTATGTGATACGGGCGGTCAGATGCTCTTCTTCGCCGGTGTCGGGAGGATCCCCAGGGATATGCGATAAAGCCAGATTCGCCGCAGGATGAGGCGGCACAGATGGTAGATGACCTCAAAGAGCAAGCAGGCGATGAGCATGAAGATGAGGCTCTTGATCGGTGCAGGGAGCGTGAGGGAAGAGAGGAAGGTAAGTAGCTTCAGGAAAAACATATGGATCAGGTAGCTGTCCAGCGAGAATGTCCCCCTGTCTGCGAGCGGTACCCTGCAAGGAAGACGCTCCAGCAGGTCGGCGACAGAGAAGATCGCAATGATCCCCAGGCAGCTCCCGAGCTGGTAGAGGACTGCTTTCCCGATCATGGCCGGGGCGATCGTGTAGACGGAGTAGAACAGATCCTCGGGATACTGGTATCCGAACGCGAGCTTTGAGAGGAGCACCAGCAGGGGGAATGCCAGGTATCTCACATAGCGTGTTCTCGGGACGATGCGCTCCGCGCGGTCCTTCCATGCATAGCCTAGGATCATGAAGGGGAAGAGCCACCGGATCTTGTAAAAAGCAAAGAGCGTATCCAGATCGAGCAGATAGACCAGAAGATAGCACACGAGCGATATGGGGTAGATGGAGATATGGGTCCATTTTGCGACTTGACTGCATCCGATCAGCAGCAGGGTCGAGAAGAACAGCTCGATCAGGAACCACGCGCTCCGTGCATACAGGAAGATCGCCTTGGCTTCGGTGAGGACAGCAGCGATAGACAGTGCATGCGTATCGCACCATAGGAGTACGATGTTCATGCACAATGCGAGAGAAGACCATAGAAGATAGGGCAGCACGAGGCGGAACGTTTTTTTTCGAATCAACTCCGTGGCAGGGTATTTTTGAATCTCGGAAACAAAAAAATAGCCGCTGACGAAGAAAAACACTGGCATATGACTGATGTTGACGATAAACGACATCGCCTGATCAAAACGGCTCTCTGAATAAACGAGGACATGGCCATAGATGACCAGTACCGCGGCAAGATACTTGACGATGTCGAGCAAGATACTTCTGTTTTGCTTGATCATAGAGGCTCCTTTGGAAATACGATGGGATATGCAGTATGTGACGGATCACGTTCTCT
Organism: uncultured Ruminococcus sp.; assembly: GCA_902762785.1. GTDB lineage: Bacteria > Bacillota > Clostridia > Oscillospirales > Ruminococcaceae > UBA3855. The sequence continues at coordinate 112,667 of CACWPL010000001.1, forward strand.
TTTCGCTATCATTATAGCATAATGCCGGTATCATGTCAACAGAGATGCCTTCGCGCCGCCCTTATGAGAGGGCGGCGCGTGCTTTTTTACAGCGTCACGACGTCCTCATACCGGAGCTGCGGGTGGAGCGCCAGGTCGATGCCGCAGGCGAGGAGCCGCGCGGCCTGGTCGATGAGACGGTCGATGTCGCGCGTCGTGACCATCATGTCCTGCCGCGGCGGGGACGGCGTCCGGCCGGTCAGGTCCTCCGTGAGCGTGCGCACGCCGATCACCGTCGGCACGCCCGCCGCGATCACCGGGACGCCCAGCGTCGCCGCGTCCAGTGCCGCACGATGGTTCGCGACACCGCTCCCCGGCGCGATCCCCGCGTCACTGAGCTGGACGGTCGTCCCCAAGCGCTCGAGCGCCGTACACGCCAGTGCGTCCACCGCGATCACCGCCGCCGGACGGATCCTGTCCGCCACAGCACCCACCAGCTCCGCCGACTCGATCCCCGTCTGCCCCAGCACACCGCCCGCCAGCACAGCCACCGGCCGCAGCGTCCGCAAAAACGGCTCGTCCTCGTCCGTCAGCGCGTCCCGCAGATGGCGCGTGGCCAGCACATGCGACGCCGTGCGCGGGCCAAGGGCGTCCGGCGTGATCGCCGTGTTCCCCAGTCCCGCCACCAGCACGAGCCCCTCCGGCGGCAGCAGCGCGGCGATCTCGTCCGCCAGCTCCCGCGCCATGGCCTCGTGGTCGTCCGGGAACTGCGCGAGCGGGGCGCTCTCGAGCGTGATATAACGCCCGCGGCCCCGCCCGAGGGGGCGTCCGGCGTCGTCATCCTCGATGACGATCTCGGTCGTGCGGAACAGCTTGCCGCGGCGGTGCTCCGTGATCCCGCGGCGCGTCCTGACAGAGGCGAGGCTCTCCAGGGCAAGGTCGGTGCGACAGTCCATGGCGGCTCCTTTCTGGGTCGGCGAAAACGGCGTATCTTTGTATGTTTTGCCGAAAATGTGGAAAGTATTTCGGCGCAAGTTTTGTGATATTATCGCTTGCGATCTTGGACATTCTGTGTTATAATATTAGTTGGGTATAGTAACGGCATACTATGCGTGGACGACCGTATCGTCCGAGCGCGGCAACGTGTCTCGCTGCGTTCTTATTTTATGCCGTACCGGCGGCACGTCTGCCGGAACATAGAGAAAAAAGGAGGTGCGAACGAAATGCCGAACATCAAGTCCGCAAAGAAGCGTGTCAAGGTAAACAAGACCAAGGCGATCGCCAATAAGGCTAGAAAGTCCAATCTCAAGACCATGATCAAGAAGGCTGAGCTGGCTGCTGCCAACAATGCTCCCGAGAAGGAGACTGCCGTAAAGACTGCCATCAAGCGCGTTGACCAGGCCTGTGCCAAGAACCTGCTGCACAAGAACAATGCAGCTAGAAAGAAGGCCCATCTGGCAAAGCTGCTCAATGACTGATCCCAAGATCATCACTTGAAAGCATACAGAGCCCCGCTCCCATCTCACAGGAGCGGGGCTCTTTTCTTTGTTAGCCGATCGAGCGCACCGGCGCCTCGCGGTCATCCAGACGGAAGATCAGGGTCAGACACCATACCGCCGCAGCCGCCACCAGGATATACACCGCCCGGCTCAGGAACGAATCCGCGCCGCCGAACAGCCATGCCACCAGGTCAAAGCGGAAGAGCCCCACCAGGCCCCAGTTGAGGCCGCCGATGCACAGCAGCGAGAGGCACAGCTTATCCCAGAAACTGTGATCCATCCTATCCACCTCCTTCTGCGAGCCTACCAGCGGCTCGCAGCCGGCAGCATGGCTCACGCTCGTAGTATGCGCGGTGCGGCGGTCTTTATGCATGTGTTTTTGAAGCCTGATCGAACGTCGCCGCGCGCGTGCGCATCTTGTGGCGTAAGCGAAAAGAAGATGCGCGCCGCCCGAGATCAACAGGAGAAAGGAGCAGAAAGCGGGCGGCGTGACAGTCGAACAGCGGCGAGCGAAGTGCCGCATGCATCCGTACTATGGTCGCCTGGGAATGCTGATCATAATGGCAGGAGATATTTCCAGTTCTCCCATCCCATTTATTCTTTTTTTGGCACGAGGATAGGAAAAGACCGCGGCGGCGTGACAGTCGACCCTGCGGCGAGCAGAGTGCCGCATGCCTCCGTACTATGTATATCCGGAAATGCTGATCATAATGGCGGGAGATATTTCCAGTTCTCCTATCCCATTTGTACCGCTTTTGGCATGTTTGATAAGCGAACAAAAGTTCTCTATCAACATGCCCAAAGCGGCTTGCTTTTTTGTAGGAGATATGGTATAATAAGAAATGAGCCGTCCTGTTCTAGATCTGCCCTATCATGGTCATTGGACAGACGGCACGATCGCAAGTTATCAGGAAAGGAAGTTTTCACCAATGAAGATCGAGACCAAATGCCTTCACGAGGGCTACGTCCGCGGCAACGGCGACCCCGCGACCCTGCCCATCGTACAGAGCACGACCTATGTGTTCGATTCGACCCAGCACATCGCTGACCTGTTCGACATGCCGACGGAGTGCATGTATTCCCGCTTCGCGAACCCCACGGTCGATGCCGTGGAGAAGAAGATCGCTGCCCTTGAGGGCGGTGTCGGTGCGATGTGTACCACCAGCGGCCAGGCGGCCTCGCTCCTCTCGGTGCTGAACCTCACCAAGGCCGGCGAGAGCATCATCGCGGTCAGCTCGCTCTATGGCGGCACGATCAATCTGTTCGCGTTCACGCTCAAGAAGCTCGGCATCGAGTGCATCTTCGTCGATCCCGAGGCGGATGATGCCGCGCTCGAGGCTGCGGTCAAGCCGAATACGCGCCTCGTATTCGGTGAGACCCTTGCGAACCCGGCGCTGAACGTCTTCGACATCGAGCGCTTCGCGGCGTTCGCCCACAAGCACAAGATCCCGCTCATCGTCGACAACACCTTCCCGACGCCCATCCTGTGCCGTCCCTTCGAGTGGGGCGCGGACATCGTCGTCCACTCCACCACCAAGTACATGGACGGTCATGCCCTCCAGGGCGGCGGCGTCATCGTCGACAGCGGCAATTTCGACTGGACGAACGGCAATTTCCCTGACTTCACCGAGCCCGATGAGAGCTACCACGGCGTCATCTACACCAAGGAATTCGGCAAGATGGCCTATATCATCAAGGCGCGGATGCAGCTCATGCGCGACCTCGGGTGCTACCCGGCCGCCCATTCTGCGTTCCTGCTGAACCTCGGCCTCGAGACGCTGGCCGTCCGCATGGAGCGCTACTGCCGCAATGGCGAGCAGGTGGCCGCGTTCCTGGCATCCTGCGAGGACGTCGAGCGCGTCAGCTACCCCGGCCTCGAGGGCGATCCGTACCACGAGCGCGCCAAGAAGTACCTCCCGAACGGCACGGCGGGAGTCATCTCGTTCGTTATCAAGGGCGGACGCGAGCGCGCGACCAAGTTCATGGATGCGCTCCAGCTCGCGAGCCGTGAGGTGCATGTCGCTGACATCCGCACCTGCGTGCTCCATCCGGCCAGCATGACGCACCGTCAGCTCACCGATGAGCAGCTCGTCGCTGCGGGCATCGACGCCGGCATGATCCGTCTGTCCGTCGGCCTCGAGAACGTCGACGACATCCTCGACGACATCCGTCAGGCCTTCGAGGCGTCCCGGTAAGCCATATCCCATAAAAAGCAGCGCCGCGTCCCAAGAGATCAAGGACGCGGCGCTATTTGTGTCAGCGCTCCTTACAAAATAGGTGCGGTGCAGTGACACTTCTATTATACCACACTGCCGCCGAAACGTCAAGACACTGTGAGACGGCATAGCCCCAGCACCAGCAAAAGCACGCCGCCGAGCCATTCCGCGTGGGGACGTGCCCGCCGCCGCGCGCCGATCCTGCATCCCGCCAGCATCAGCACATACCCCAGGACGAGCGTGATCGCGAGGCACAGCGGCACGGCGCGTCCCTCGATCCCTGCCCCGATCCCGCTCGCGAGCGAGTCCAGCGAGAGCGCCGCCGCGAACGCCGCGGCCTCGCGCAGACTCAGGGTCTTGGAGCCGTCCGCGTCCGCAAGGGTCTCGTCGAAGCAGATGTCGATGACGAGCCCGAGCGCGTGCCGGCGGATGTGCGGCCGCCGCCGCCGGATCGCCGCCTTCATCAGGGACTTCGTGATCTGCACGGCCCCGATGGTGCAAAGGAGCACTGCCCCGCCGATCTTGCAAAGGGGCGGCGGCAGGTGCGCCCCGATCTGTCCGGCGCACCCGATCGAGACGGCCAGCATCGCCGTCCCGATCACGCTGACCAGCAGCGCGCATCGCTTCGGGATCGCGATCCGGCTCATGCTGCATCCGATCGCCGCGAAAAATGTGTCCATGCAGACCGCTGCGGCCAGCAGTACCGCCCTTATCATCTGATCACCCCCTGCTATAGGCTATGCCGCAGGGGGCTTTTGTGTGCATGTTTCACATGAAACATCTCGTCACGCTCGTGACGATCCAGCAGAGGAGGAGCCCGACTGTCGTCGGCAATACGACGGCCAGCGCCGTCCAGCGGAGACTGCCAGTCTCCTTATGGATCGTCTGGACGGTGGTCGCGCACGGGAAGTGGAACACCGAGAACAGCACCGTGCAGAGCGCCGTGCGCCATGTCCATCCGTTCGCGAGGAGGATGCTGCCGAGCGCGGCCGTGCTGACCTCCGTGAGCGTGCCCTGTGTCAGGTATCCCATCAGCATCACGGGGATAACGATCTCGTTGGCCGGGAATCCGAGCAGGAAAGCGAGCAGGATCGTGCCGTCCATGCCAAAATAACGCGCGAAGGGGTCTAGGGACTGTGTGGCATAGGTCAGGAGGGACGTGCCGCCGACCGTGATGTTCCCCACACACCAGATCAGCACGCCTGCCGGGATCGCCGCTGTACACGCGCGCCCCAGGACGAAGATCGTTCGGTCGAGGAGCGAGCGCACGAGCGTCCGCCCGATCTGCGGCATCCGATAGGGCGGCATCTCCATGACAAAGGAGGACGGCACACCGCGCAGGACGGTCTTGGACAGGATCCGCGACACGCGCAGCGTCATCCCGACCGCTAGTACGATGATACCGAGCAGCAGTATGGCCGGGAGGACGGCGTCAACAGCACATCCTGTCACGAAGAAGAGCCCCAGCAGCGCCGTCAGGAGCGGAAAACGCCCGTTACACGGCATCATACTGTTCGTGAGGACGGCGATGAGTCGTTCCCGCGGCGAGGCGATGATCCGGCACCCGGTCACGCCGCACGCATTACACCCGAGCCCCATGCACATCGTGAGCGCCTGCTTCCCGCACGCGCCTGCTTTTCGGAACCGTTCATCCAGCAGGAACGCCGCACGCGGCAAAAGCCCTGCATCCTCGAGGAGCGTGAACAAGGGGAAGAAGATCGCCATCGGCGGCAGCATCACCGCCACGACCCAGGCCAGCGTTCGGTAAACGCCGTCGCAGAGCAGCGACGTGAGCCATCCCGGCGCGTGGATCGCACAGAGGAGCTTGTGCAGACCGCCGCCGATCGTATCGAACAGCATCGAGAGCCATTTCGACGGTACATTCGCGCCCGCCATCGTGATCCAGAGCACGACCCCCAGGAGGAGCAGCATCAGCGGGATGCCGAAGCGTCGGTCAAGGAGGAGACGGTCGAGCCGACGGTCACGGGCGTCTGCCTCGATCGTTTCATGTGAAACATGTCCCGCGATCTCCCGTGCGCGCGCGGCCGCTGCCGTTTGGATCGTCTCACGGACGGCCTCGGATGCCTCTGCGGATGTACGGATCGCCGTCCAGCGCGGATAGGGCATGTCTGTCTGTGTCTCTCGTGCGGACTGTATCTGCCTCTCGACATCCTCCCCGTAGTTGATCGGATGCGGCATGGGGAGGCAGGTCAGCGCCTCGCAGATGCGTTCCTGAAGTACGTCCAGTCCCGCACCGCTGCGTGCCGATGTCCCCACGACTGGGAGCCCGAGCATCGTCTCCAGCGCTGCCAGGTCGACAGTGATACCGCGTTTTTTCGCCTCATCCATCAAATTGACGCATACGACGACCCGCTCCACTGCCTCCGCGACCTGCAACACGAGCGCCAGCCCCCGCTCCAGACAGCATGCATCACACACGACAACGACCAATGACGGCTTTTCTGCGTATAGATAGTCCCGCGCGGCCGCCTCCTCCGCGGAATCGGCATAGAGCGAATACATGCCGGGGAGGTCGGTGAGCGTGAAATGTTTCATGTGAAACGTGAAATGCCCCTGTGCCATGCCCACCGTTTTGCCTGCCCAGTTCCCCGTGTGCTGGTGCAGGCCGGTCAGCGCGTTGAATAGTGTGCTCTTACCGACGTTCGGGTCGCCGGCGAGCGCGATCGACCATGTCTCCATCAGATCCCCCCTCTCTCCAGAGCCTATGCGCCGCGCCTACCGAACATTCCTCTCATTTGTAAACTTTCTGTTAATGCGCCGGAAGGCTTGCAATATAGCCATTCTATATGCTATAATAGAGTTAGAAAGGGGCGGTCATATGAAGCTGAAGGACAAGATCCTTGCGGAGCTGCTGATACATAAAAACGAACACATCTCCGGCGGGACTCTCGCATCGCGCTACGGCGTGAGCCGCACGGCTATTTGGAAGGTCATCGAGCAGCTCAAGGCCGATGGATGCAACATCAATGCAGTGACGAACCGCGGCTATCGCTTGCTCGAGATGCCGGATCTGTTTTGCCAGCCATATTTGGAGGAGCTGCTGAAGGACAGTTCGATGGACTGGTCGATCCAATATTACGAAAAGGTCGATTCGACGAACCGTATCGCGAAGGAGCTCGCGGGGCACGGTGCGCCTGCCGGGACTCTGATCGTCGCGGATGAGCAGGAGGGCGGCAAAGGGCGCATGGGCCGTTCGTTCTATTCCCCGCCCGGCGGACTTTATATGTCGATGATCCTGCGTCCTGACCTTCCGCTCTCGGATATGATGGCCGTGACCGCGGCCGTGGCGTCGGCAGTTCATTATGCGCTCGCGTCCTTTGGCATCCAGACGCAGATCAAATGGGTCAACGACCTCTACCTGAACGGGCGCAAGCTCTGCGGAATCCTCACTGAGGGCAGCTTCAATGCAGAGCTTTTGAAGATGGACTATATCGTCATCGGCATCGGCCTGAACATGCGGCATGATCCGAACGTGCCCGAGATGCTCGTCCCGATCCTCACCGACCTCGAGAGCGAGTGCGGCACGTTCCCGCAGCGCTGCGAGCTCATCGCGGAGATCCTAAAGTACCTCACGCGCCTCATCGACGACATCGGTGAGCGCTCGTTCCTCCCCATCTACACGAAGAATTCGTACACGATCGGCAAAAAGGTCCGCGTCCAGGGCAAGAATGGCCTCTGCACCGCGCTCGCCGTCGGTTATGCGGACGATGCCGGCCTGATCGTCGAGCATGAGGACGGACAGCGCGAGGTCATCCGCACAGGCTCTGCGGAGATCCTGCTGTGATGCATGTTTCATGTGAAACATTTCCCGCTGTCAAGATACAAAAAACGCCCCGCATCTCGCTTTGAGATGCGGGGCTTCGTGTTTTAGCTTACTTGCGCGGCACCTGGATGGTGTCCTGGCCGCCCATGTAGGGACGCAGCGCCTCGGGGATGCGGATGGAGCCGTCGTCATTGAGGTTGTTCTCGAGGAACGCGATCAGCATTCGCGGCGGGGCTACGACCGTATTGTTCAGCGTATGGGCGAAATACTTGTTGCCGTCCGCGCCCTTGACACGGATGCCGAGTCGGCGTGCCTGCGCGTCACCGAGGTTCGAGCAGCTCCCGACCTCGAAATACTTCTGCTGACGCGGCGACCATGCCTCGACGTCGAGGCTCTTGACCTTCAGGTCTGCCAGGTCGCCGGAGCAGCACTCGAGCGTGCGGACCGGGATGTCGAGCGTGCGGAAGAAGTCCACGGTGTTGTTCCAGAGGATGTCGAACCACTTCATGCTCTCCTCGGGCTTGCAGACGACGATCATCTCCTGCTTCTCGAACTGGTGGATGCGGTAAACGCCGCGCTCCTCGATGCCGTGCGCGCCGACCTCCTTGCGGAAGCAGGGCGAATAGCTCGTCAGGGTCTTCGGGAGCTCCTCCTCGGGGAGGATGGTGTCGATGAACTTGCCGATCATGGAATGCTCCGAGGTGCCGATGAGGTAGAGGTCCTCGCCCTCGATCTTGTACATCATGCCCTCCATCTCGGCGAAGCTCATGACGCCGGTCACGACCTCGCTGCGGATCATGAAGGGCGGGATGTAGTAGGTGAAGCCCCGGTCGATCATGAAGTCACGCGCATAGGACAGGATCGAGGAGTGCAGGCGGGCGATGTCGCCGCAGAGGTAGTAGAAGCCGTTGCCGGACGTTTTGCGCGCAGAATCGAGGTCGATGCCGTTCAGACGCTCCATGATGTCCACATGATAGGGCACCTCGAACGGCGGCACATAGGGCTCGCCGAAGCGCTCGAGCTCGACGTTCTCGCTGTCATCTTTGCCGATCGGGACGGAGGGGTCGATGATGTTCGGGATGATGAGCATGATCTCGCGGATCTTCTTGGAGAGCTCGTCCTCCTTGGCCTCGAGAGCAGTGAGCTCGTCGCCCATCGCGGCGACCTCGGCCTTGACGGCCTCGGCAGCGTCCTTCTCGCCCTTGGCCATCAGGCCGCCGATCTGCTTGCTCTTGGACTTGCGCTGTGCGCGGAGCTCGTCGCCGCGTACCTTGGCATCGCGGAACTCCTTATCGAGCGCGATGACCTCATCGACCAGCGGGAGCTTCTCGTCCTGGAACTTCTTCTTGATGTTCTCCTTGACGATATCCGGGTTCGTGCGTAAAAACTTCATATCCAGCATAATAGTCTTCCTTTCGAGTGATGTTTCATGTGAAACATCGTGTTTTGATAGGGAACGTGTCGGATCTGCGTCATTCCTCTGGCGACAGGAGCTGCGCGAGCGTGCGCAGGTCGTCGTCGTCATAGAACTCCAGCAGGAGCGTGCCCTTGTTTTTCTTGAACTGTACCTGTACCCTGCGGCCGAGACGCTCGTGAAGGGCCTGCTCGACCTCGCCGTAATAGCTCGGGATCCGCGGCGCGGGGACGTCTTCGGGATCCTCTGCCTCTGCGGCAGCGGCCAGACGCTCGATCGCGCGGACGGTCAGCAGTCCGGCGGCGGCGCGGCGTGCGGCCTCGAGCATCAGTGTCTCGTCGGAAAAGCCCAGCAATGCGCGGGCATGTCCGGCAGTGATGCTCCCCTCGATGAGCATGTTTTGGATCTCCTCCGGCAGACGCAGCAGCCGCATCGCATTGGCGACCGCGCTGCGGGACCGCCCGACCGTGCGCGCGATCTCGTCCTGCTTCATGCCGTGCTCGTCCTGGAGGTACCGATAGCCCTGCGCCTCCTCGATCGGGTCGAGGTCCTCACGCTGGAGATTCTCGATCAGCGCGATCTGCGCGGTCTCCTTGTCATCGAGATCCTTGATGATGACGGGCACCTCGTCGAGCCCGGCCATCCTCGCCGCACGCCAGCGACGCTCACCGGCGACGATCTGGTAATTCCCGTTCGGCAGCGCACGCACCAGCAGCGGCTGCAGCACGCCATGCTCCCGGAGGGAGTCGGCCAGCGCCGCGATCGCGGTCTCGTCGAAGTTCTTACGCGGCTGCGAGCGATTCGGCTCCAGCTCGGAGAGACGGAGCGTCTTTTTGACCTGCACCTCCGCGGAATTGTCCTCGAACAGCGAATCCAGTCCGCCGCCAAGTCCACCCTTGACCATTGCCATCCCCCTTCCTTATGATGACATCGCGCGGCGCATGCGCCACTTTGTCTTGTTGTCGAGCTCCTCGCCGAGGATCTCCTTGCCCAAAAGCTCGTAGAACAGCGCACCCTTCGAGCCCTTGTCGTAATACATCACCGGCTTTCCGAAGCTCGGCGCCTCGGAAAGGCGCACATTGCGCGGGATCTTGGTGTTGAACACCTTGTCCGGGTAGTATTTCTGCACCTCCTCGACGACCTGCCGCGAGACGTTCAGGCGGTTGTCGTACATCGTGAAGAGGATGCCGCAGATCTCCAGCGTGGGGTTGTAGTTCGTGCGGACGAGGCGCAGCGTGTGCATGAGCTGCGTCAGGCCCTCGAGGGCGTAGTATTCCGCCAGCATCGGCACGAGGATCTCGTCGCAGGCCGTTAGGCCGTTGAGCGTGAGCAGGCCGAGCGCAGGCGGGCAGTCGATGATGATGTAGTCATAGTTGTCCTTGACGGTCACGACCTGCATCTTCAGGCGCCGGAAACGGTCGTCCATCTTGACGAGCTCCACCTCTGCACCGGCAAGGTCCGCCGTGGCCGGAACGAGCGAGACGTTCTCGAACTCCGTGACGACGATGGCGTCCGTGATCTTCGCACGCCCCACCAGCACGTCATACGCCGTGACCGCGAGGCCTTTCTTGCGGATACCGAAGCCCGTGGTGCAGTTGCCCTGGGCGTCCGTGTCGATGCACAGCACCTTGAAGCCGCGGGACCCGAGGTACGCCGCGAGGTTCACCGCGGTGGTAGATTTGCCGACGCCGCCCTTCTGGTTGGCGACAGCGATCACCTTTCCCATGTCCATTCTCCTTTCTATGCCCGCGAGGGGCTTATTTCTGTGTGACGGCGGCCGCCGTCCCTTACTTCTTAATTATAGCAGATTTCCCGCCGTTTGTAAAGCGCTTTATGCGGATAACTTGAAAAAGTTTCATGTGAAACATGCGCACGTCCAACAGAGGGGGATGTGCGCTTCTCGGATCTTGGCGGAACATACGTTCGAGAACGCAAGTTCCTTTATCGAGCGCTAAGCCCATTTCGTCCTTCGGGGGAGGGACTGGGGGACATCTCTCGCCTGGGAACGGGCCTGACGCTTCGAGCAAGTTCGATGACCGTCAGGAAGCCCTCTCTCCGGACTGCCCAAATATCTCCGATACTGACCTCGTAAACGACACCTCTCCCCCTCGAGATCGGCTCCCTCGACGTCCTCAAATGTCCCATATCCGACACAGCGCGTGACGGTCAGTATCACAGACCATCCGTCAAATACTTCCGCCCCTTCCCCGTCCCCTGCCCTGGCAGGGGAGGAGGAAAACGACGTATCTGCGTCACATCGCACGACAGCAGGCGAAAGCGCCGCCGCCCTCGGGGGAGAGCGGCGGCGCGTGTCATTTCAGCTCGACTTTCGCTCGAGCGGGATGCGGATCCGGTACTCGATGTAGTCGTCGAACTGCATCTTTTGAGAGGCGGCCGCGATGCCCGCGGCCTGCATGGTCTCGACGGCCTTGGAGATGGTGTTGGTGAACAGGCGCACGTCACGGAAGAGGACGCTCCGCTTGCGCAGGCTCTCGCGCTCGCGTGCCTGCCCGATCATGTCCTCGATGAGCTGCTCCGTCCGCTCGACATTGAGGTGCAGCCGGACGACCTTCTCGAGCACCTGCATCCGCTCGGCCGGATCGGCGAGGCGCAGGAGGGTGCGGGCGTGGCGCTCCGTGAGACGGTGCCGCCGGATGAACGTCTGCTCCTCCTCGGTCAGCTTGAGGAGCCGGAGCTTGTTGGCGACCGTGCTCTGGGCGCGGCCGAGCTTCATAGCGGCGTCCTCCTGGGTGAGGCCGAAGCATCGGATCAGCTTTTCGAGCGCGGCGGCCTCCTCGAAGAAATGCAGATCCTCCCGCTGGATGTTCTCGACGAGCGCCAGGATCGCCGCGTTGCGCTCCGAGATGTCCATGACGAGGCACGGCACGGCCGTGAGCCCTGCCAGCTTGGCCGCCCGCAGCCGCCGCTCCCCTGCCACCAGCTCGTAGCCCATGCCGGTGTCCCGGACGGTCAGGGGCTGCAGGATGCCGTTCTGCCGGATGCTGTCCGCGAGCGTCCGCAGCTCCTCCGTGCGGAACACCGTCCGCGGCTGGTGCGGGTTGGGGGCGATGTCGTCCACTGCGATCATCATGACGCGCTGCTCCTTCGCGCGCTCCCGTGTCATTCCAAATAGTCCTGCCATAATGTCCTCCTTCTTTGCCTGCGGGCGTCTCTCTGCTGCCCGCCTTGGGTCCATTATACCATGGATATGCAGGGATCTCCATGAAAATGATCCGTCATTTCTGATGGAAATAACGGATCATGATACAGTATTCAGTTTCGTTACAGCGGCTTTTGCTTGATCTGACCGCTATTGCGGGGGTATTTTGTCGGCGTGGGAGCGACCTTTTTTACGACATAGACCGCCCGCTCCTCGCCGTCCGGGAGGGTGGTGCGCAGCGTTTCCACGAGCTTGCCGCCGAGGGTCCCGATCGCGGCGAGCGCCGGGTCGACTGCCTCGTTCGGGCCCTTCATCGCGAGCCACCATCCGCCGACCTTCACCAGCGGCAGCGAATACTCCGCGAGCGTCGGCAGGGCGGCGACGGCGCGTGCCGTCACGACGTCGAACTGCTCCCGGTACGCCCCGTCCCGTCCGAGCTGCTCGGCGCGGCCGTGGATCGCAGTATACGTCAGACCGAGCTTGTCACGCAGCAGCTCGAGGAACACGATCCGCTTTTGCAGCGCGTCCATCAGCGTGATGTCCAGGTCCGGCCGCACGAGCGCGAGCGGCACGCCCGGAAACCCAGCGCCCGACCCGATGTCCAGCAGACGCCCGCCCTCCGGCAGGTACGCGCGGCACTGTGCCTCGAGGAGCAGACTGTCGAGAAAGTGCTTTTTGAGGATGCCGTCCCCGTCCGTAATGGCGGTCAGGTTGACGTGTTCATTGTAGTCCGCTAAAAAAACGGCATAGTCCTCCAGCTTTTGATATGTTTCACGTGAAACAGACAGGTCATACTGTGAAAACAGCGCCTGTGCAGATGCATAGTCCGGCAGCATGGTCAGTCCTCCTTCTGCGCCAGCCAAACGAGCAGCACGGTGACATCTGCCGGGGAGACCCCGGAGATCCGCGACGCCTGCCCGATGCTGACGGGCTTGTGTTTGTTCAGCTTTTCCGCTGCCTCGAGCCGCAGGCCGCGGATGGCGGTATAGTCGGTATCGGGCGGGAGACGGCGCGCCTCGAGCCTTTGCGCCTGCTCGATGGCCGCGTCCTGCCGCTTGATGTAGCCCTCGTACTTCACCGAGATCTCGACCTGCTCCTGCTCCTCGACGGTGAGCGCGGGACGCTCCGGGTCGAACGGCGCGAGCATCGCGTACCCGAGCTGCGGACGCCGCACGAGGTCGGCGACCTTGCACCCGGTCGAGAGGGGCGTGGTGCCGTGGGCGGAGAGGAGGTCGGCGAGCGAGGGGGACGGTGCGACGTTCGTGTGGGCGATGCGGTGGAGCTCTTTTTGGACACGGCCGTACTTCTCCTCCATCCGCGCGCAACGCTCCGCACTGACAAGCCCGATGCGCCGCCCGATCGGCATGAGCCGACGGTCGGCATTGTCCTGCCGGAGGACGAGGCGGTATTCGCTCCGGGACGTCATCATGCGATACGGGTCGGAGCATCCCTTGGATACGAGGTCGTCGATGAGCGTACCGATGTAGGAGCCGGAGCGCTCGAGGATGAGCGGTTCGCGCCCCTGCACCCGGAGCGCCGCATTGATCCCGGCGACGAGTCCCTGTGCGGCGGCCTCCTCATAGCCGGAGGAGCCGTTGAACTGCCCCGCCCCGTAGAGGCCGCGGATGGCCTTGGTCTCGAGAGTCGGCCAAAGCGCCGTCGGGTCGACACAGTCATATTCGATCGCGTAGGCCGGCCGCAGCACCTCGACCTGCTCGAGTCCGCGGATCGTCCGCAGGAACGCGATCTGCACGTCCTCGGGGAGCGAGCTGCTCATGCCCTGGAGGTAGTATTCCTCGGTCGTGAGGCCCATCGGCTCGATGAAGAGCTGGTGCCGCTCGCGCTCCGGGAACCGCACGACCTTGTCCTCGATGGACGGGCAGTACCGCGGTCCGACGCCCTCGATGCGTCCGGCGTAGAGCGGCGAGCGGTGCAGGTTCTCGCGGATGACGCGGTGCGTCTCGCCGTTCGTGTAGCTGACGTAGCAGCTCACCTGGTTGCGCAGGCCCTCACGCGCCGTGTCGAACGAGAAGGGCGTGATGTCCGCGTCGCCGTCCTGCCGTTCAAGGACGGAGAAGTCGATGCTGCGCTTGTGGACACGGCACGGCGTCCCGGTCTTGAACCGCCGCAGCGGCAGGAGGCCGCGCAGCGAGTCACCGAGGGCATCGGCGGGGAGGGCGGCGTCAGGGCCGCTCCCGTAGGACGTCTCCCCGACGTGTACCATGCCTTTTAAATAAGTACCGGTCGCGATGATGACGGCCGGGGCGAGGTATTCCGTGCCGAGGCGCGTGCGGATGCCGCAGACGGCGCCGCCCTCCGTCAGCACGGCGACCGCCTCGCCCTGCTTGACATACAAGTTCTCTTGCGTCTCGCAGACGTGCTTCATGTAGATGTGGTACTGCACGCGGTCGGCCTGGACGCGCAGGCTGTGGACGGCGGGACCCTTGCCGCGGTTGAGCATCCGGCTCTGGATGAAGCAGCGGTCGGCCGCGCGCCCCATCTCCCCGCCGAGGGCGTCGATCTCGCGGACGAGGTGTCCCTTGGCGGTGCCGCCGATGGACGGATTGCAGGGCATGTTGGCGATCTGGTCGAGGGAGATGGTCAGCAGCAGCGTCTTACATCCGAGACGCGCGGCGGCCAGTCCCGCCTCGACGCCCGCATGTCCCGCGCCGATGACGATGACGTCGAATCGCATAGATCCTCCTTATCCGATGTTCGCCTCGTAGAAGGCGAGGAACTGGTCGAAGAGCGCCGGGTCGAGGCTGTGGCTCCAGCGCGCGCGGTCGAGGTGGGTATTGATATAGTCGGCCTTGTCGGCGGCGAAGCGGTCCTTGTTCTCGGCGGCGTGATAGTCGTAGTCGAGGGTGGTGAGCCATTCGTCGAAGGCGGCGTTGAACTCGTCCACATAGGTCGTGTCGTTGTAGATCATGTTATGGCCGCGGTCGGTGAAGCGGACGAACGTGAACCGCGGGTCGTTCTGGTAGGCCGCGTAGTACACATCATAGCCATACTGGATCGGCAGGACGTCGTCGTCCTCGCTATGCACGACCATGACCGCCGCATCGGACGCCGCGAACCCATCGAGTGCCGTGTGCGCGGCATAGTCACCATAGCGCAGACGCTCATAGGCACGCGAGAAGGGCAGCATGGTGTAGATGACGTCGCCCGCCTGCTGGAGACCGCCGGCCTCGAACATGTCGGACGCCTTGCAGCAGCCGGAGCACTCGGCCACAGCCTTGACCTCGGGGTGGTAATTCAGCACATTGCACACGCTATAGCCGCCCCAGCTATGCCCCCAGAGCACGACCGGCAGGTCGGGGAGCTCTCCCTCGATGAACGTGATCGCGTGGTCGAGGTCGGCGACGCCCTGCGGCACACCGCCGAGCCCGTCGCCCTCGCTCTCGTCGCAGGCAGTCGCATCATAGGCGAAGACCGCGAAGCCGTGGGCCGCGAAAAAGTCCGCGACATCCATGTAAGAATTATGCCCGCCGCCGCCGAATCCGTGCGCGATCACGAGGACGGCGCGCGGGTCTTCGCCGTGCGAATAGAGGTAGCCCGTGAGCATCTGCCCCTTGTCGGAGGGGAAGGTATAGCGTGTGGCCTCGAGCCCGTCGAAGTCGGAGACCTCGAGTCGCAGCGGCGCGTAGCTCTCGAAGCGCTGGTCGAAGGTCTGGCGGTAGATGCTGATGCTGAACACGCCCCATCCGACGATGAGCAGCAGGAGCAGGATGACGAGGATGAGGACGATGATCTTGACCTTGGATCTCTTTTGTTTCATGTGAAACTCCTATCTTATGTGTTAGTCCGACTTTGTTTTACCTATTCGACACATGTCGCACAGCGACGGTCGTCTATCTGGTCATACGATGTTATATGCCTGCGGTGCATACACCCGGACGGCGCGGGAGAACCCCTTGATGCCGACACAAAAGCGCGTCGGGAAACGGATCTGCCGCGTGTCGAGGACGAGGACGATATCGCGGACGAAGACGCGGTGATACTGCAATGCCTTCACCTCGTCCCAACATATCCGCTTGGTCGGGAGGAACGCGCGCCGGAGCCGGATGCCCTCGACGTCGTAGTCGAGCCGCCAGCGGAAGAGGCACCACCACCACGCGAGCGCGGCGGCCGTCAGCACGCTCCAGAGCACGATCGCCCATCCCATCGTCCCGTCGTCGCCCCAGCTAAAGAACGACGCGAGCCCGAGCACCGCGCACGCGCCCGCCGTCCCGATCGCGATGATGCGATAGGCGCGGGAGAGCGTGAGCTGTCCGGCGGGGGGCTCCTCGGCGGCGGTCTTTTTGTCCGCCCACTCGATCAGGTCTTCGATCAGCTGTTCTTCAAACATAGCGTCCCTCCTTTGGCGGGATGTCGTACATCTGCCGCAGCTCTGCGGAGATCTCGCACGCGGGCGCCATCTGTGCGGCCATGTACAGCAGCTCGCGCGTGCCGGTGACGAAGGGGTCGGAGAGGGTGACGCGGCCGCAGTCGGTGTGGAGGACGATGGTCGTCCGGTCGACCGCGCCCCGCTTTATCTCCCGGACGGCGCTCCACGGGACATAGCGGCGTGTCCCATAAAAGCTGCGATAGTCGATGCCCTCGACGTCATAGTCCAGACGATACAGCCACATGCCGAAGGTCGAGGCGATCGTCAGCACGAGGGTCACGAGCAGCAGGAGCTTGCCCGCGAGCCAGGGGATGTAGACCCGTCCGGCCGCGACCGTCCCGATCATGCACAGCACCGCGATCGCCATCGCGCCGAAAAAAACCATCATCACGCCCGGATAGCGCACCTGACCCGGCCGTGGCGCCTGCCGCCGGATGGCGATCAGGACGACCAGGAAGGCCAGCGCGAACACCAGGCAAAGCAGCATCCCGAACGCCATGGCTACTTCCCCACGCAGAACCGCGCGAAGACCGTGTCGACCACGCGGTCGGTGACGCGCTCGCCGGTCAGGCGAAGGAGCGCGTCCGCGGCGGCATCGAGGCTCACGGTCACGGCGTCATAGGCGAGCCCCATGGCGAGGGCGTCCTGCGCCTCGGCCACGGCAGCGGCGGCCTCCCGCAGACAGTCGCGCTGGCGCTCGTTGGCGATCATGCCGTCCTCGGCGTTGACGGCGCGGGCGGCGGCGAACCGCGTCACGGCGTCGGCGAGGGCGGCCATGTTGTCCTCCGTCTTGGCGGAGATGGCCACGGTATCGGCGAAGCCCTCGGGGAGCTGCGCGAGCTGACGGTCGAGGTCGGTCTTGTTGCAGACGCAGATGCACCGCTCGCGCGGGAGTCGTTCGAGCAGCGCGGCGTCCTCCGCATCGAAGGGACGGCTCATGTCGAACACGGCCAGCACGAGGTCGGCCTCCTCGAGGGAGCGCAGACTCCGCTCGACGCCGATGCGCTCGACCGTCCCGTCCGTCTCCCGGACACCGGCCGTGTCGGAGAGGCGGAGCGTCATGCCGCCGATGCGGATCTGCTCCTCGACCACGTCCCGGGTCGTGCCGGCGATGTCGGTGACGATGCTGCGCTCGAATCCGGCGAGCGCATTGAAGAGCGTGGACTTGCCGACGTTCGGCTTGCCGGCGATGACGGTGTGCATCCCCTCGCGGAGGATGCGTCCCCGGTCGTAGGTCGCAAGGAGCGACTGCATGTCCTGTTGCAGCGCGGCCAGACGCCGCTCGAGCGCGCCCCCGTCCACATCCGGGATATCCTCATCGGGATAGTCCGCCCAGACGGCCAGATCGGAGAGCATCTCCAGCAGCCGCTGCCCGAGCGCGGAGATCCGGCGATAGGTCGCCCCCTCCCGGAGCGCGCGGGCAGCGCGGAGGGCATTCTCGCCAGCCGCCCCGATCACGTCCGCGACGGCCTCGGCCTGGGTGAGGCTCAGCTTGCCGTTCAGAAAGGCACGCTTGGTGAACTCCCCCGCCTCGGCCAGACGCACCTCGTCACAGAGGAGCGCGCGGAGGATCTGCTCGGAGACATACCGTCCCCCGTGGCACGATACCTCGACGACGTCCTCCCCCGTGTAGCTGTGCGGCGCACGGAACACGGTCAGGACGACATCGTCCAGACGAGTCCCGTCCTCGAGGATGTGGCCATAGGCACAGGTGTAGCCGTCCATGTCCTCCGGCCGTTTGCCGCGGATCGGCACGAAGACCTGCCCCGCCCGCGCTATCGCGGCAGGGCCGGACATCCGGATCACCGCCATGCCGCCCGTGCCGAGGGGCGTGGCGATCGCTGCGATCGTTCCCGTCATGGGTACCTCCTTCCTGGTGGTGCGTATCAAAAAAGGGGAGGCCAGACCACCGTCTCGCCTCCCCACTGTCTGTCCGTCAGAACTCGATCTTGCCGTACAGACCCGTATTGATATCGTCATCCTCCTTCGGACGCTTGTAGTCACGCTCGAAGCTGGTCTTCATGGAATCCATGGACATGCGCTGCGGCGGTGCATCCGAACGGCGGCGGTCACGACGGTCATTGCCTCTGCGGCCGCGGTCTCTGCCGCGTCTGTCACCGCGGTCGTTCCGATCGCTGCGCTCCCCGCGGCGGCCGCCCGCACGCTGCGGACGCGTGGTCGAGGAGATCACGACCTTGCGGTACGGCTCCTCACCGATGCTCCGCGAGCTGACGCCCTCGATCTCGGCGATGGCCGAATGGATGATGCGGCGCTCATAGGGATTCATCGGCTCGAGGGTGGTCTGACGGCCGCTGCGCTGTACGTTGCGTGCGATCTTGGCGGCCAGCTCCTCGAGGGTCTTGCGGCGGCGCTCACGGTAGTTCGCGCTGTTCAGGATGATGCGATAATAGTCCTTGTCGCCGCGGTTGGCGATCATGAAGGTCAGGTACTGGAGCGCATCGAGCGTCTCACCGCGCTTGCCGATGACCGTGCCGTTGTTGGCGGCCACGATCTCGATCATGGCGCTCTCCGCACCGGCGGTCACGACGAACTCAGCCTCGACACCGAGCTGCTTCAGGATGCTGTCCAGATAGCTCTTGGCACGCTCGATCTTCTCGAGGGCAGCCTCGGACGGCTCACCGGTGATGAGGTC
The DNA here is from genome assembly GCA_902762785.1 of uncultured Ruminococcus sp. Classification (GTDB taxonomy): domain Bacteria; phylum Bacillota; class Clostridia; order Oscillospirales; family Ruminococcaceae; genus UBA3855. The sequence continues at coordinate 131,759 of CACWPL010000001.1, forward strand.
CTCGTCCTGCTGGAGGGGCGTGCGCGCGGGCTTCTCCTCGGCGGTCTTCTCGGCAGGTGCCTCCGTTGCCACAGGTGCCTCCGGCTCCGCGGGCGCGTCTGCCACGACGGCGACGGCTTCGATGACATCCGGTACCGGCTCGACGGCAGCAGGTGCCTCGTCCTCGGCGACCTCCTCGATGATGGGCGCATCGTCCGCAGCGGCGGCCTCCTCTGCGGCCTCGACCGTCTCAGCGGCGGTCTCTTCTGCGGCCTCAGCAGTCTCCTCTGCCGTCTCCTCGACAGCATCCGCAGCAGCGGCAGCGGCCTCGGCGGCCTGATCGGCAAGGTCGTCCTCAGAAACATGATACTCGACGGGCGGCGGCACGATCTCCTGGTCGCTCACAGGCGTGTAGGTGGCGCGGACCTTGGCCTCGCCCTTGGCGAACAGCCCGAACAGGCCGCTCTTCGGCTCCTCGAGCACTTCAAAGGTGAGCGCGGACTCCGGGACCCCGAAGGCCTTCGCGGCAGTCGCCTTGGCCTCCTCGACCGTTTTGGCAGTGATGATCTTCTCCATTCCTGGACCTCCTCTTTGTTAGGATCGTGTTGTGCGTTTACTTTTTCTTCTTCTTGGAAGACTCATTATCGACAGGCGCCTCGTCGGTCTCGCCGTACTTGGCAGCCATACGTTTTCTTGCTTCACGGATGATGAGCGTGTTGTACTCCTCCTTCTCGGAGCGGGAGAGCCTACGCTCGCCGTCGTCATCGGAATAGCGGACGCGGTTGGACGGACCGCCTGCGAGACGTGCCTCGCTGCCGCCCTCGCCCTGCTGGCGGAGCATCTCCTGCTGCTGCTCGAGCATGAGCTGCATCATGGAGGGACGACGGTTCTTGTTGTTCGCGGCCTTCTTGCGCTCGGCCTCGCCGATCTTCTCGACGCGCGCCTCATTGAACCACGCATAGAGCAGCACGCTCTGGAGGAACGAGAACGCCGAGGAGCAGAGCCAGTAGAAGCCGACACCGGCCGGGACGGTGAATGCCAGCCATACAGAGAAGAGCGGCATGAAGTACAGCATGGCGTTCATCGCGCCCATGCTGGGCATATCGGGGTTGCGCTTCTTCTGCATGTACTGCATATAGATGGTCATGGCGAGCTGCACCAGACCGGACAGGATCGGGATCAGGAACAGGAAGATCGAGGAGTTCTGCGTGGGCTTGACGTTCGGGGTCTCGCTGAGCTTGGTGCCGCCGATGGTGAAGGTCTCGGCAAAGTCGGATACCTTCGTGACGAACTCGGGATCGATGCTCTTGAGGAGCGTGGTCTGCTCCTCGCCCTCGGCGGTGGTCAGATGGACCTCGCCGTCCTCCACGACGGCCCGGAATCCCTCGGGATCCTTGAGGAGCTTCTCCATGATGATGAGCTCCTGACGCATGCTGTTCTTGGTGAGGGTCTTCTCGGCCTGGGCGGGATCGTCGTCGAGCGCGATCACGATGGCCTTGGCCTCCTCGATGGTGTCGGTCTTGTAGTCCATGATGTAGGTCATGGGCTTGTAAACGACCGCGAGCACGCCCCAGAGCAAAATGAGCGGGATGAACGAGGTCAGGCAGGAGGAATAGGGATTGATGTTCTCCTCCTGGTAGAGCTTCGTCTGCTCGAGCTGCATCTTTTCGGGCTTGTCCTTATACTTTTCCTGGAGCTTTTTGAGCTTGGGGTTGATGAGCTGGAGACGCGCGGCGTTCTTCTGCTGCTTGTAGGACACCGGGAGCAGGATCAGCTTGGTGACCAACGTGAACAGGATGATAGCGATACCGTAGTTCCCGACCAAGCTGTAGATCAGCTTCATGATGAAGCCCAGCGGGAAGGCGACGATGTTGATCAAAAAATTCAATTTATTCCCTCATTCCTTATTCTGAAAACGAAAAACGAGTCCTTATCAGACCATCATGTCAGATATTGCATGGGTCACGCCCGGCACTGCGTTCTATCTATTATATATGTATCGCGGATCATTCGCCGGGACGTTTTTGCCAAAAATACGAGGGGAGACGCTTCCATTCAAACGTCTCGGGCACCTCGTCGATGCCGCCGCGTGCCCAGGGGTGGCAGCGCAGCAGGCGGGAGAGCGCGAGCAGCATCCCCTTGAGCGCCCCGAACCGCCGCACGGCCTCGAGCGCATACGCCGAGCAGGACGGATAGTACCGGCACTGCGGCGGGAAGAGCGGGGAGATGCAGATCTGATAGAAGCGGATGAGCCCGATCAGGATGTGCTTCATCACGCCTCACCCTTGCCGGCCTTGGCGGGCCTTTGCGGGGGCTTGGGCAGCGTCTCGCCGGCCGAGATCTTGTGGAGCGCGGGGACGCCGTACTGATGCAGATAGCGGCTCAGCACATCGGAGCTGACCTCCTTGAGGTGCGCCCTGGCCACGATGACGATGTCGAGACCCACCGGGGCATCGGCCTCGTTCTCGCGCCACGCCTGCCGGATGAGCCGGCGGCAGCGGCTGCGCGCCACGGCATTGCCGACCTTCTTGCCGGTGGTGATGCCGAGGCGGTCGATGCCGAGCTTGTTCTTGCGGGCATAGATGATGATGTCCTTGGAAACGATGCATTGCCCCTTGTGGTAGCAGAGCCGGAAATCGCGGTCTGTCCGCAGGGTGTCTGTGTACAGCATGATGCGGCTCCTTTTCGTGCGGCGCGCGATGGCTAAAAAAAGCGACCACAAATACGCGATTTGTGGTCTGACTCGTCAATGGGAAAGTCTCTTTCTGCCCTTTGCTCTCCTGCGAGCTAAAACCTTTCTGCCGTTTCTGTCGGACATGCGCTTTCTGAAGCCATGCTCCTTCTTGCGATGGATCTTCTTCGGCTGGTACGTTCTCTTCATGTGCTCTCCTCCTCTCTTTTGATGCAGGCGATGACTAAAAAGCTTTAGTGGGCCGCCTGGACGTTGATCGATCGGTCGCGCAACTGGGCTGCGCATCGGGTGTGATAGGAACAGTCTGCCGCAAGCGGTGAAGCTCACAGCACATGCATTCTTATACCCTACTATTATACCGTATCCGCAGGGGCGTGTCAACCCCTTTTTGCATTTTTTTCAGTTTTTTCAGTTTTTGGCCGAGATCGAGCTGTTAGGATCATCCATATTCCACAGATCCCGCCGCCGGCCGGTGGAGACCTTCTCGCAGACGAGGGGGCATCCGCCGCAAAAAGACAGTCGTCCATGTATCAAATACACAAATTCCACATGCTTTCCTGCGTCAGTTTTCACAGATCCAAAAAGATCTCTCGAAACATCTTGACTTATGCGCCAGATCAGTATATAATAAGTAATGGACTGGTGTGGTGTGGAATGTGAAATTTTTCACGATCTGCACGCATATCACCGAACACATGCAAATCATTATGGAGGTAACGCAAAATGGGTAGAGTTTACAATTTCAGCGCCGGCCCGGCAGTCCTGCCGGAGGAGGTGCTCCAGGAGGCAGCAGCAGAGATGATGGATTACCGCGGCTGCGGCATGTCCGTCATGGAGATGAGCCACCGCTCCAAGATGTTCCAGCAGATCATCGACGAGGCTGAGGCCGATCTCCGCGACCTCATGAACATCCCGGACAACTACAAGGTGATCTTCCTGCAGGGCGGTGCCTCTCTGGTATTCGCTGAGGTGCCGATGAACCTGATGAAGAACGGCAAGGCCGCCTACATCATCACCGGCCAGTGGGCGAAGAAGGCCGCTGCCGAGGCTGAGAAGTACGGCGAGGTGGTCAAGGTCGCTTCCTCTGCCGACAAGACCTTCTCCTACATCCCGGATTGCTCTGACCTCGACATCCCGGAGGATGCCGACTACGTCTACATCTGCGAGAACAACACCATCTACGGCACCAAGTACAAGGAGCTGCCGAACACCAAGGGCCACATCCTGGTTTCCGACGTGTCCTCCTGCTTCCTGTCTGAGCCGATCGACGTGACCAAGTACGGCGTGGTATACGGCGGCGTACAGAAGAACGTCGGCCCGGCCGGTGTGCAGATCGTCATCGTTCGTGAGGACCTGATCGCGGACGGTCCTGCGGTCAAGAACACCCCCACCATGTGCGACTGGAAGATCCAGGCCGACAACAAGTCCCTCTACAACACCCCGCCCTGCTACGGCATCTACATCTGCGGCAAGGTCTTCAAGTGGATCAAGAAGATGGGCGGCCTCGAGGGCATGAAGGCCCACAACGAGAAGAAGGCAGCCATCCTCTACGATTTCCTCGACCAGTCCAAGCTGTTCAAGGGCACTGTGGAGAAGAAGGACCGCTCTCTGATGAACGTTCCGTTCGTCACCGGCGATGCCGACCTCGATGCGAAGTTCGTCGCTGAGGCCAAGGCGGCCGGCTTCGAGAACCTCAAGGGCCACAGAACGGTCGGCGGCATGCGTGCCTCCATCTACAACGCGATGCCGATCGAGGGTGTCGAGAAGCTCGTTGCGTTTATGAGGAAGTTCGAGGCTGAGAACGCCAAGTAAGCCGAAATGACGGGCTTTCTTGCTCTTCTCTTCTTTGCGGGCCTCGCGCTGACGGCCTATGGGATCTGGGAGCAGGTCCATGTGTACCGCGTGCGGCACACCGTCCGCGCGACCATCGTTTCCTACAAATACAAAGGCTCCTCCAATGCCGTCGTCCTCGCGGCGAACGCGGTCTCCGGGTCGAAGCACCCGGTCGTGTCCTTCACGCGTGAGGACGACGGGGAGACCTGTCTCCTCCCGCTGCACGACAGCGTCCCCTATGGGCTCGACCGCAGGAGCTTCCCGGAGCTCCAGATCGGGGGTGAGGTATCGGTCATGTATTTCGGCGACAAGCCGAAGGAGGGCTTCCTCACGGATCACCCGCTCGCGCAGAAGCCCCTGGCCTGCTCCACCCTGCTGCTGATCGGGCTCGCCCTGATGGGCGGCGTCATCGCCAGTCTCACGCTGGCGATGTGGCTCGGGTGACGGCGCGCAGCCTATCTTACTATTATAGGAGGTAATCCCCATGTTCAATATCCTGACTCTGAACAAGATCGCTGCCTGCGGCACCGATCAGTTCGATAAGGCGAAGTATACCGTTGGCGATTCCGTACAGGACCCCACCGGCATCCTCGTCCGCTCTGCTGTGATGCATGACTTCGCTTTCGGCGAGAGCCTGCTGGCCATCGCCCGCGCCGGCGCCGGCACCAACAACATCCCTGTTGAGAAGTGCGCTGACCTGGGCATCGTGGTCTTCAACACCCCCGGCGCCAATGCGAACGCCGTCAAGGAGCTCGTGCTCGCCGGTCTGTTCCTGGCCTCCCGCAAGGTGACCAAGGCCGTTCAGTGGGCCGCGACCCTCGAGGACACTGCTGACATGAACGTTGCCAAGCAGGTCGAGAAGGGCAAGAGCAACTTCGGCGGCTGCGAGATCACCGGCAAGACCCTGGGCATCATCGGCCTGGGCGCCATCGGCCGCAAGGTCGCCTTCGCTGCCAAGGCACTGGGCATGACCGTTATCGGCACGGATCCCTTCCTGTCTGAGGCTGCGGCCAAGGAGCTCGAGGGCACCGTGAAGATCGTGGACACCAAGGAGGCCATTTATGCAGAGGCCGACTACATCACCCTCCACGTTCCCTGCAACAACGACACCAAGGGCTTCTTCAATGCCGATGTCTTCGCACAGTGCAAGGACGGCGTGAAGCTGCTGAACTTCGCCCGCGGCGAGCTGGTGAACGATGCCGACCTCGAGCAGGCCATCGCCTCCGGCAAGGTATCTGCCTATGTCACGGACTTCCCGAACGCCAAGACCGTTAAGATGGACGGCGTCGTAGCGATCCCGCACCTGGGCGCCTCCACCGCAGAGTCCGAGGACAACTGCGCGACCATGGCTGCTGCCGAGCTGATCGACTACATCGAGAACGGCAACATCAAGAACTCCGTGAACTTCCCGAACGTTTCCGCCGACGCTGCCAAGAAGGTATGCGTGCTGCACAAGGAGGGCGCACAGCTCCCCGGCACCGTACTGGCCACCGGCGCGAAGAAGGGCTACGCCTACACCATCCTTGCTGACGGTGTGGATGTCGAGGCCGTCAAGGCTGTCGACGGCGTGATCCGCGTTCGCCAGATCGGCTAAGCATCGCCATTATCTGAATCACAGCGCCCCTGCATCGGTCAGTCCGATGCAGGGGCGTTTCTCTATCTTCAAGCCGCGGAGGCGCGCGGCCTATTTGTTATAATACCCATCCCGATACGCCCATATCCGCGTGCGCACGCCCTTTCCCGACCAGACCATCCGCACGCGGCAGATGGTCATGGCCTGCATGTGGGTCCCGAACGTGACGCGTTCGCCGAGCTCCTCATCGGCAAAGCCCGCATACTCCACGAAGACCGCCTGTCCGCCGCGCTGTGAGAACAGCAGGCGGGAGGTCATCGCGTCCTCGATGCGCTGTAGGAACTGTCGGTCGAACGGGATCTGTCGGTTCCGCACGATGCCAAGGGCGACGGCGGCGGCATCGGTCTCGCGGTAGGCGTCCGGCTCGCCGGAGACGTCCTCCATGTGGATGCAGCTCACGCGGCGCGTGGTGTCGTCGCTCTGCCCGTAGGCCGTCACCAGTGCGGCGGGGACGGTGTGCAGCGTGCCCCCGGTCGGCGGCGAGATCATGACGCAGTCCTTGACGACATAAGGATGATGCCGCGTCTGCTTGTAGGTGAAGGCGCAGATGCTGTCCCAGAGGCTCGAGCCCTCCTTGACGTAGATATAGCCGGTCACGGGACTGTCCTCATAGGTCACGAAGGGGAACTGATAGAACCCCTGCACCAGTGTCCCGATGGTCAGGTCGGGATGCAGTCCCTTGGCCAGCTCATTTTGCGTCAGCAGGGAGCTGAAGCTCCGCGACTGCACGCGCACGACCCACACGCCCTTGCGGCAGATACGCTCCACACGGTCCGGCAGACCGAGGAAGACCTCCTGCCCCTCCCAGCGCAGCGCGATCCGCAGCACGTCCGGCACGGTCGTCCCCGTCATGGGATATTCGGCCGTGACACGGGCATACGGCGTGTAGGCCTCCCTTTCGAGGACGGCCGAGAGGCACGGTCGCTCCTCTGCATCGCCGGAAGCACTGATGAGCTGTACGGTGAGGCTCATGGGGCCACCTCCGTGAGCGCCGCCGCCGTCAGGAACACGACCGACAGCACCGGCGCCCCCGCATCCGCCTCGAGCGTATACGCCAGCACCCTTGCCCCGGGCAGACACAGTCCCCCGACCGTCAGGTCGGATGCCGTCTGCGCACGCAGCAGCGTGTCGAGCGCGACGGCCGCAGCAGCCGTGTCGACGAGGGGCGAGAGCTGTCCGCGGAGCGTCATGCGCGTGCCGCGGGGGTAGGCAGCCGTGACGGCAGACGTCCCGTCCGCTGTGCCGTCCTCATGCAGGATGCTGCTCCCGCTGAGCCGGTACCCCGTCAGATGCAGCACGAGCGTCCCCAACGTGACGGGGATGTCGCGCCCGTTATCGAACTGATACGGCATCTGCCTCCTCCTCTCCCAGGAACAAGCCCGTGAACATGAACACCGTTCGCGTCACCACGCGCCGCAGCCGCAGGTCGGCCGTCGGCGGCTCGCTCGTGACCGTCACGGCCCCGAGCGACTGCATCCGCGGGACGATCTCGTCCTCCAGATACGCCATCGCTGCCTCCAGGGGCACCGTCATCGCCGTCAGCAGCGAGACGCGCACCTCGAGCTTGAAGGGCCTTGCCCCGCCCGCCCCGTCCGGGAAGCCCGGCGCGACCGTGAGCCGCACCGGCTCCACCACCGCGATCCTCCGGTCGGACTTCTCCACGAGCGGCACCGCGTCGAACGCCGGATACACGTCCCGCAGCTCCCCCGCGAGCGCCTCGTAGACCGCACGGAACACCGTCTCCATCCGCTCACCCCCTCACGCCGCAAAAGCCGAAGCCCTCGTCCTCGAGCAGCGGCGCACACACCGCCACATACGCCGAGGCCAGCGAGGCCGCGAACCGCAGCACCTCCGACCCGTCCGCCTTCGTGGCGATCGTGCCGGCGTAGGTCGCCGTGGGCTTCTCGCGCGCCGCGTAGATCTGGGCATACCGCATGTTCGCGATGGCCGCCGCCAGATACGCCAGCCGGATGTCATGCGCATCCGCGCCCTTGCGCAGCCGCGCGTGGACTGTGCCCGCCGCCTCGTAGAGCAGCGGCAGGTGCATCGTCACGTCCGTCTCCCCCGAAAAGAGCCGGAACAGCGACCCGATCGTCTCCATATCCATAGCCCGCCCTCCTTTTTTCCCATGCTTTGGATGCCGATGGGGGATGTCACGCCCCCGGCATCCGAAAATCCGTCTGCGCCGTGTCGACATCCGCGAGCTGCACCTCCGGCACGCCCGCGCGCTCGTCACGCAGCGCCTTGCGGAACGCCATCAGCTCCTCGAGCCCCATGCGTCCCGCCGCCATCACCAGCGCCTTCGAGACCGCGCCCTCGCGGCCGCACATCGCCAGCACATCCTCACGCAGCATCTGCTCGACCTCGGCCAGCAGCGCCTCCTGTCCCTTGGTACCGTCCATCGTGTCCTCCTTTGCGGAACAATGCTTCGTCACGCCCGCCTGCACCTGCGCCGGCACGGCCACGAAGCTCCATTCATAGGCATCGCGGATGTCATCGAGCACAGTGCAGCAGAGCGTGTCCCCATAGCTGCGCCCGGGGACATGGCCGCACGCCGTCTCTCTGCGGTCGGCGCCGCAGACGGAGCAAACATGCCGTCCCGCCGCGCACGAGACGCTGACCTCCTTCTTGATGCCGCCCTCGATCTCGCGGATGAGCGCCTGATTGTCCTCCGTGCGGACCATATAGGCCTTCGCCTTGAGGGACACATAGGGACGCCCGTCGCGCGTGCGCCTGCCGTCCTCGCGGACGACCTCGGTGTCATAGATCCGTGCCGTCTGGCCGCCGGAGCGCAGGTCGTGGTCGAAGATGCCCGTCTTGCCGACGAACAGCCCCTGCATCTGCCCGAGCGCCTCGTCCGAGAAGCGCTCGAGGTCGCGGTCGATGTCGTTGTCGCACAGCACGACGTCGAAGCGATAGACCTCCTCCTCGGTGAACGGCCTGCGCGTGAAGCGGTTGAGCTTCTCCATCTCGGTCATGATCGTCCTCCTCTCACGCATCAACGGAGGGGACGCGGTGTCCCCTCCCTGCATCGTCCGCTCAGGACGTCGTCAGCTTGAGCACCTTGACGGCATCGCCCATCAGCTTGCGGAAGCCGATGTTGACGGAGATGCCGATGCAGTCGAGCTGGCAGTCGATGAGCTTGTCCGTCTCGAGGACGACGTCGCTGCTCTGGATCTGCTCGAGCGCGAAGTCCGTGTCCACGCCGATGACCTTGGTATCGTCCATCTGCTGGCAGCGGATGAGACGGGTACCGAACGGCAGACGGATCTCCGTGACGTCCTTGGAGGACGCCTCGAGCATCTGGTCCATCACCAGGATCTTGGCTGCCACGGCCGGGGACGCGAGCACGGCCTTCATGTCGAAGCTCTGGAACCTGCCATAGAGCGCCGCAAGGTCGCCATACGCGATGTCCGCACCGGCCTTGGTGATGGACGCTGCCCCGGTCACGAGCACCGTGAGGGCGTCGGCGGTCACGCTGTCGGCGAGCTGACGGCCGATCCTGCGCAGCATCAGCGCGAACACGTCCAGACGCTGCTGGCGCACGGCCTCATAGCTAGCCTTGACGGTGCGGCCATACTTGAGGAGCGTCACCGTGTCCTCGCCCTCCTGGATGGTCGACGCGGGCATGGGGTCGCCCTGGTCGGTGGTGGTGTAGGTCGCGGTGTCGGTCAGCTCGATGCCCTGGTAGCGGTTGGACTCGCAGCGGGTGACGACCGCGGTCATCTCCCCGAGCACCGCCTCACGCATCCCCTGCACCACCGCACGGCGGACGAACTCCGGGAAGAGCACCGCGCTCTCCGTGGTCGTGAAGAACTTCTCCACACGGTCGCAGCCCGCCCCGCTCACGCGGATGTCGAAGCGCTTGAGCTGGCGCTCATAGGCGTCGAGCTGTGCCAGCGGGGTACCGGCGTACTGCTTGCCTGGGTCGGCCTCCTCGAGCGCCTGCACGAAGCTCTTGCCCGCGAGGTGATACATCCCCTTCTCCAGCTTTACCTCATTGAACATAGCCTTACCTCCTGTCGTTGTCTGCGGCCAGACGCTGCTCGATCTCGGCCGCCTGTGCATCGTGGAGACGCGCATTCGCGAGCTCCACCTCGTCCTGCAAGTTGATGCAGTCCCACGCCACGGTGACGGGCGCACAGCATCCGCGCAGCGTCAGGTACATCTGCGCGATCCTCACGATGACCGGCTCGATCAGCCGCCGGTAATACTCCAGCTCCGACGTGAGGATGTCGGCCTGCTGGGCGGACATGCGCTCGGTCGAGGACCAGCTCAGTCCCAGCAGGAAGGGCGGGATCGAGAGCTTGGCGATGAGCTGCTCCAGGAGCTGCCGGACGGGGATCTGTGTCTCGGGCATCTTACCTTCCGCGCCGATGACCTTGATGTCCACATCGCCCACGGAGACGAAGTCCCGTATCTCGCCGCATCGTGCGGCCTGCATCCCCTCCGACCACTCCTTCGCGATCGTCCTTGCGCGCTCGCCCGCATACGCCATCTCACCGGGGTCGTTGGACGGCCGGTAGGTGACGGCATAGCGGACGTTCCCCGCCCTGTCGAAGTTCTGTCCCACACACTCGTAGATCCGCATCAGGATCTCGGCGAACACCGGCATCCCCTGGAGCAGCGAGACGCCGTAGATCCCGCCGACCGGCGGCTTGAGCGCCGTGAACAGGATCCGCTCCGGGTGGGGCAGCACGCGCTCGCCCTCCCCCGTCCGCAGCACATAGGTCCGTGAGAGCGGGGTCGCCCCGGGCAGCACGCCGATGTCCGTGATCTTACCGTTCCAAAGACCGGCGATCCTGCCGCCGCCCCGCTCGAGCACGATCTCCCCGACCGCATTGCCATAGACGAGCAGACTGTCCAGGTAGACGTCGAGGAACCGCTCGATTCCCTGCCCCGTCAGCCCGACCGGCACGCTGCGGAGGAACTGTGTGAGCTCTGCCTGCATCCGCGCGTCCGCACACACCACCTGCGGCTGCCCGATCAGGCGCACCAGCTTCGACACCGCCGCATCCACGATCGGCACCGTCCTGCGCACCCGCTCGAACAGCTCATAGCCATAGAGCGACACGGGATGCTCCTGTACGGCCCCGCGCGGCGCGGTCTGCACCGACGGCAGGGGACGCGCCTCTTGCTTCTTCCTTCCAAAACGCATGATCCTCACCTCCCCACGGAGAGGGCGGCGAAGCTCTCGGCCTCGTCCCGCGCCATCACCGTGCTCACGAAATAGCGGATGTCGTCCATCGCGTGGTCGTGCTCCTTTTTGGGGACGTCGCCGGTGGCGCCCTCGTTCCAGCAATACTGCCGGAACTCCCGCAGCGTGTCCTCACACGACGCATGGACCCGGATGCGCTCCGCCAGCAGCGCGTCGCTCACCAGCCGGATGCCGCTGAGGACGTCGTTGCGCGCCTTCATGACGCGGAACCGCCCATGCCCGGCGATGCACGCGATGAAGCTCGCCGCCGACGGGTCGACCACGACCTGTGCCACCGGCAGGTCGCCCGCGAGGGCACAGAGCCCCGCGTAGTGCTGCTCGTCCGTGCGGGGCGACCCCTCGCGGCGGGCATCGTAGTAGTATTCGCGGATGCGGTACCACACGCCGTCCCGCTCGCCCCAAAGCCCCATCGAGGTGGGGTTCATCGTCCCGTAGTCGCAGGAGATGACGTAGCGTCCGAACGCCTCCGGCACCTCCCGGACGATGTGCCGCGCCCCGAACATCGGATAGACCAGTCCCTCCGTCACTGTCCACTTCCCCAGCACGAAGCGGTCATAGAACACGCCGCCGTACATGCGCCGGTAGCGCTCCTTGACGGGCGCCGGCAGGGAGGGATTGTCGTCCATCGTGAAATGCAGATAGAGGGCGTTCTTCTCCTCCGTCTTGCAGATCCACTCCCGGTAGAACCAGTGATAGGGATGCTCGGGGTTACAATTGAACCAAAGCTTCGCTCCGTCGAGGGAGCAGCGCGCCGCCGCCTGCTCCACGAACGACCGCGGCATCAGGACGACCTCGTCGAAGAGCACGCCGCCGAGGGTGAGTCCCTGGATGAGGGGCGCAGAGCCCTCGTCCTTGCCGCCGAAGAGATAGAACCGGCAGGAATGGCCGTAGGCCTCGATGTCGAGGTAATGCTTCGAGACCATCTCGCGGACGCCGAACCCCGCATCCCGCAGCACGCCCACGAGCCCGCGCACGACATTGCGCTGCACGGCGGTGATGGTGCGTCCGCAGATGGCGAAGCTCCTGCCGTCGCCCGTGGCCATCGCCCACAGCACGAAGCCGAGGGACATGGCCAGTGTCTTGCCGCTGCGCACGGCGCCATCGCAGATGATGGCGTCCCGGTCACGGTACCGCCCGTCCATCCACCAGCGCAGACACAGACGCTGCTTGGGCGAGAAACGGTCAAACCGCATCGCCGTCCCCCGCCAGTGCCTCGAGCAGGCTCTCGGCCGTGCGGCCGCTGGCGCCCTCCCGTGCATATTCGTAGAGACGCTCGAGCGCCTTCTGTCGGTCAAAGAACTGCACCTCGACACCGCCGCCCTTGACCCTTTTGATGGACGAAACGTTGAACAGGTCCATCCGCGCGAGCGTCTGCACGGACGGCACCTCCTCGCAGAACGCGAGCCGCACTGCATCGTTGACCTTCCCGAAGGCGAGCTGCTCGAGCCCCTCGATGGCGCGCTCGGTCTTGTCCTTCATCTCACCGCCTCCTTTCGGCGCTGTCCGGCAAAAGAAAAAATTGGAGACGTTCGCGTGCCGTTTTTTCGCTTGGGATGTTTTTTTCGCAGATGCGAGCGCTGCGTCTCTTTGTTAGAAAAAGAGCTTGCCGTGTGTGGTGGTGTGTGTGTGTGTGCGCGCCAGCGCACCTCTCGCGCACGCGCGCGGTGTGACCACACACACTGTCACCGTATCCGTATCCTTTTCCGTCACAGTCACCGTCACCGTATCCGTTCATTTTGTTCGCGTTTGTTGAACAAAATGAACACATGTTCGTTTTGTTCGAGCAGCAGTTCCCGATACATATATAATAGCTGCCTGATGCTGGATGACACCTCGCCCGCCGCACGAGACCGGCGGCAGGCGATGTTGAGAACTGTTGAAAAGATGTTGAAAAAACAGATAGCAAATGGTTTTTTTGCCATGTTGAAAAAACCATTTGCTTTTTTGAACATGTTGAAAGAACCATTTGCTTTTTTGAACATGTTGAAAGAACCAATTGCTTTTTTTGCTTTGGCAAAATAAGCAATTGCTCGTTTTGCTATGGCAAAGCTGGCAAATGCCAAGAGGCGCGGGCTCGCTCTCCACTTTTTTCATGTCGAGATGTGGAGATCAGCATCTCCGATCGAACGTGCTGTCTCCAGGTGGTATCTTGTTGTGTAAGAAGGACAGAGGTCCTGATCGACCGTACACATCTAAGGAGGGATCATCATGGCAGGCTTGCTCGTGAACGCTTTCATTTCGCTGATCGTAGAGATCATCTTGACGGTCACGCCGTATCTTCTCGTATTGGCCGCGATCATCTTCGCATGCGTCCTCGTGCAGCGGGCGTTCACTGGCGGCCTCCGTCACAGGAACGATGGCTATGCGCAGGGCGGTGCCCGTTTTGCCAAGCCGCTGTGATTCGCCATCCTGACAGACATCTGCCCCTCCCGCAGTCCGGCACGGGAGGGGCAGCATTTTGTGTGCGGCAGGCATATCCGCGCGGGCGGCGGCATAGAGTGTACCAACAGTGAAGCAAGGAGGTACACACCGTATGGAACCGAGAACTGACCGGGCGCCCGTGACCGTGTCCGCGCCCATGGGCGCCATCCTACAGGAACAGGGCATCGAGCTGGATCATGTGCTGCCGGACTATTATCCCGATGTTTGCAAGCTGGTCAAATGCACTGTGTCCCCGACCGTCGTCAGCGAGAGCATCGCCGGCGACCGCCTCTCCTACGAGCTGCGGGTCGAGGTGCGGATCCTGTACTGCGGCGAGGATTCGCATGTGCTGCAATGTGTGACACAGGTGCTGCACTACCCCCGCACGGCGGAGCTGCCCGCCGGGGAGGAGATCACCGCGGAGATCGTCCCGACGGTCGACCATGTGAACTGCCGTGCGCTGAGCCGGCGCCGCCTGGACGTGCGCGGCGCGATGACGATCCGGATCCGTCCGACGGCCGTGCGGCGCCAGGAGGTCCTGACGGACGTGTCCGGCCTGGGACTCCAGGCCGCGCGGACGCCCGTGCAGTACCCGGCCGGACAGCTCCGCGCCGTGCGCCGCATCCTCCTCTCCGAGGAGCTGGAGCTGGGCAATGCGAAGCCCCCGGTGCTCCATGTGGTGCGCTGTGCGGCACAGGCCGCCGAGCTGACGCAGAAGCTCGTCTCCGGCAAGCTCCTCGTGCAGGGGAGCCTCGGCCTCCAGCTCCTCTATGCCTGCGAGAAGGACGGCGACGGGAGCCTCGAGCCGATGGGCTTCAAGCTCCCGTTCAGCCAGCTCCTCGACATCGAGGGCATCACCGAGCAGGACGACTGCCGCGTGACGTGTACGGTCGTGAGCTGTGAGCTCTCGCCCTGTGCGGACACGGCGGGCGATGTGCGGATGCTGCGCTGTGAGGCGGAGCTGCGCGTCTGCTGCACGGCCGTGCGCATGGCAGAGACCGCGCTCGTGACGGACGCCTTCTCCACCGAGCACCCCTGCGAGGTGCGCCGGACGACTCTGCTGACGAGCGGTCGGCCGTCCGTGTTCGGTGAGACCGTCCCGGCGAGCGCCGTCCTCCCCTGCCCGGACAGCGAGATCGACTGCGTCTATGACGCCTGGGGCGAGGTGCGCGCGCTGACGGCCTCCGCCGAGGGGGACGCAGTCGTCCTGAGCGGGATGCTCTGGTGCGGGGTGCTGGTGCGCGAGAGCGGCGGGATGCCGCGGATGCTAGAGCGCGAGGAGCCCTTCGAGCACCGATTCCCGTCCCCCGGCGCGGATGGCGACGCCGCCGTGGACGTGTGCTGCACCGGCGTGGGATGCTCGTATACACTGACGGGCGCCGCCGAGGTGACGGTGCGCGCGGAGCTGCGCCTCGAGGGGACGGTGACGCAGTTCTCCCGGACAGAGGTCGTGGAGGACGTGACCGTCCAGGCGGACGAGATGCTCCCGCGGGACTACGCGCTCCTGCTGTATTTTGGCCGCACCGGGGAGCCGGTATGGGACATCGCCAAGCGCTGCCGGACGACCGTGGCCGCCATCATGGAGGAGAACGACCTCCCCGGCGACGTGCTCGACGCCGATTCGATGCTGCTCATCCCGATCGTGGAGTAAGGAGGACAGGAGATGAAGGACATCTATGCAGACATCGCCCTGCGAACGGGCGGTGACATCTACATCGGGGTGGTCGGGCCGGTCAGGACGGGGAAGTCCACGCTCATCAAGCGCTTCATGGAGACGCTCGTCATCCCGAACATCGAGAGCAGCTATAAGAAGGAACGCGCCGTCGATGAGCTGCCGCAGTCGGCCGCGGGCAAGACCATCATGACGACCGAGCCGAAGTTCATCCCGGAGGAGGCCGTGCCGGTCCAGCTCGCGGACGGGGCACAGTTCCGCGCGCGCATGATCGACTGCGTGGGCTACATCGTCCCGAGCGCCTTGGGCTACATCGAGAACGAGCTCCCCCGCATGGTCATGACGCCCTGGTTCGACGAGGAGATCCCGTTCAACATGGCCGCCGAGATCGGGACGCAGAAGGTCATCACCGAGCATGCGACCGTCGGCCTGGTCGTCACCACGGATGGCTCCATCTCGGACATCCCGCGCGACGAGTACGCCGAATGTGAGGCACGCGTGATCCGCGAGCTCCAGGCGCTCGGCAAGCCCTTCATCGTCCTGCTCAACTGCGCCGACCCGGAGAGCAGCGAGTCCCTCGCCCTCGCCGAGCAGATGCAGGCGGAGTACGGCACGGCGGTCCTCCCGGTGAGCTGCCTCGACCTGACCGAGACGGACATCCGCGGCATCATGACCGCGCTGCTGTACGCGTTCCCGGTGCGGGAGGTGCGGTTCGCGATGCCGGGATGGATCTCGATGCTCGAGAAGGGCCACCCGGTCAAGCAGGAGGTGTTCGGCGCGATCCGGCAGGCGGCGGAGGGACTGCACGCCGTCCGGGACGCGGCCGGTCTGACCGAGCCGATCTGCCGCTGTCAGTACGTCGTCCGTGCGGAATCGACGGGCATCGACCTTGGGACGGGCACGGTGACGGTCGCCGTGACGCTGGACGGGTCGCTCTATTTCCAGATCCTCTCCGAAAAGACGGGTCTCGAGATCCGCGACGAGGCGAGCCTGCTGGCGCTTTTAGGGGAGCTGTGCGAGGTCAAGCGGCAGTACGCGCGGCTCGAACCGGCGCTGCGGGAGGTCGAGGCTACGGGCTATGGCATCGTGATGCCGACGATGGAGGAGCTGCACCTCGAGGAGCCGGAGATCATCCGGCAGGGCGGGAAGTACGGCGTGAAGCTGCGCGCCTCGGCGCCGTCCATCCACATGATGAAGGCCGGGATCACGACGACGGTCTCGCCGATCGTGGGGTCGGAGCGGCAGAGCGAGGAGCTGGTGATGTACCTCTTACAGGGCTTCGAGGAGGACCCGACGCGGATCTGGGAATCGAACATCTTCGGCAAGTCCCTGCACGAGCTGGTCAACGAGGGACTGCACAACAAGCTCTTCAAGATGCCGGTCGAGGCGCGGATGAAGCTCCAGGAGACCCTCGAGCGCATCATCAACGAGGGCTGCAGCGGACTCATCTGCTTGATACTTTAAAAAGAGACGCCGGAGGCAGTACCTCCGGCGTCTTAACATGCTTACAGCTCCGAACAGAACGTGACCTTCTCCCCATTGAGGATCATATTGGTCGTGCGGACGGCGCACATCTTGCCGCACATCGAGCAGGTATGCCGATCGGCGGGCGGGGTGGACTCGAAATAGGCGCGTGCCTTCTCGCCATCGACGGCGATCTCGAACATGCGCTCCCAATCGACCGCATGACGTGCCTCGGCCATCTCGTTGTCACGCTCGCGGGCATGGGGCACGCCCTTGGCGATGTCCGCGGCATGGGCGGCGATCTTGCTGGCGATGATGCCCTCCTTCACGTCGTCCACGTCCGGCAGACGCAGATGCTCCGCAGGCGTGACGTAGCACAGGAAGTCCGCCCCGGACGCCGCCGCGATCGCCCCGCCGATGGCGGACGTGATATGGTCATACCCCGGGAAGATGTCCGTCACGAGCGGCCCGAGGACGTAGAAGGGCGCGTTGTGGCAGATGCGCTTTTGCAGACGCATGTTCGCCGCGATCTCGTTCATCGCCATGTGGCCGGGACCCTCGACCATGACCTGCACGTTGCGCGCCCATGCCCGCTCCGTCAGGGCGCCCAGCTCGATCAGTTCCGCGATCTGGCCGGAATCGGTCGCATCGTCGATGCATCCCGGCCGCAGTGCATCGCCCAGACTGATCGTCACGTCATACTCATAGAGGATGTCCAGCACCTCGTCATAATGCTCATAGAACGGGTTCTCGTTGCCCGTCATCATCATCCACGCGAAGAGCAGCGAGCCGCCGCGGGAGACGATGTTCATCTTCCTGCCCTCACGCATGAAAGTCTCGACCGCGCGCCTGTTGATGCCCGCGTGGATCGTCATGAAGTCCACGCCCTCCTCCGCGTGCGCACGGACGACGCGCAGGAAGTCCTCCGCCGTGATCTCGAGCAGATCCTTCTCGAGATAGCCGATCGCGTCATACATCGGCACTGTGCCGATCATCGCGGGCGACGTCTCCACGAGCTGACGCCGGAAGGTGTTCGTCTTGCCGTAATTCGACAGGTCCATGATCGCCTCCGCGCCGAATTTGTGCGCCAGCGCGACCTTCTCCATCTCCTTGTCATAGCTCTTGGCGTCCCCGGAGATGCCGAGGTTCACGTTGATCTTCGTGCGAAGCCCCCCGCCGATGCCCTCCGGCGAGATGGCCTTGTGCCGCACATTGCACGGGATCGCGACCTCGCCCTTGGCCACCAGCGCCCGCAGCGCCTCCGGCTCCATGTACTCCTTCTTCGCCACGATCTCCATCTCCGGCGTGACGATCCCGGCCTTCGCGGCCTCCATCTGCGTGTGATACTGTTTCATGTGATATTCTCCCTTCATTTGGTAAATTCGCTGTGGATGTCGAACCCGTGGTGCAGCGGCCCGCTGCCGTGCCCGAGGTCGAGCATGGCGGCCAGTGCGCCCGAGATATAGCGCTTTGCAGTCGCGACGGACTCCGTGAGCCCATGCCCCTTGGCGAGCCCGGACGCGATGGCACTGGACAGTGTACACCCGGTGCCGTGTGTGTTCGGGTTGGCGATGCGCTCGCCGTGCATCCACTGGAGGGACACGCCGTCGAAGAGGCAGTCGTCCGCGTCGTGGATGCTGTGTCCGCCCTTGACGAGCACGGCGCAGCCGTATCGGTCGTGGAGCGCGCGCGCCGCCGTCTCCATCTCGCCCGCCGTCGTGACGGGGTGGCCGACGAGGACCTCCGTCTCGGGGATGTTCGGGGTGATGACCTCGGCGAGGGGCATGAGATGCTGTGTCAGGGCGTCGACGGCATCGTCTGCGATGAGCCGTGCGCCGCTCGTGGCGACCATCACGGGATCGAGGACGATGTGCCGCGCGCCATACTGCGTGAGCTCGTCCGCGATCGTCTCGATGAGCGGCACAGACGCGACCATGCCGATCTTGACCGCATCCGGGAAAATGTCGGTGAAGATACGATCGAGCTGCGCCGCCAAAAAGTCGGGTGTGACCTCCATGATCGCGGACACGCCGGTCGTATCCTGGGCAGTCAGCGCCGTGACCGCGCTCATGGCATAGACGCCGTGGGCGGTCATGGTCTTGATGTCTGCCTGGATGCCGGCGCCTCCGCTGGGATCGCTCCCAGCGATCGTCAATGCTGTGTACATGTGGTACTTCCTTTCTAGCAAAAACGTTTTCTTACGCGGCCGCAGGTGGTGCCCCCGAGCTGCCGCGGTCCTTCTTCAATGAGACTTGGCCATCTCCTCTGCGAGCGCACGGAGCTGCCGTGCCGCCGCGGTGACGTCCTTTTGACCAAATACCGCGGATACCACCGCCGCACCTGCCGCGCCGCAGCCGTTCAGCGTGTGGATGTTGTCCGCCGTGATGCCGCCGATGGCCACGACCGGGATGGATACGCTCGCCGCGATCTCACGGAGCAGGTCGGGCGTGATCCGGATGGCGTCCGGCTTGGTCGGCGACGGGAAGACCGCCCCGACGCCGAGATAGTCCGCCCCGGCAGCCTCCGCACGCTTGGCCTGTGCGACCGTCTTGGCCGTGACGCCGATGACGAAGTGTTCGTTCGTAGCCTGCCGCACGACCTCCGGCGGGGCGTCCTCCGCGCCGAGATGGACGCCCGCTGCGCCCGCCGCGAACGCCGTCCGCCAGTCGTCATCGACGATCAGCGGCACGCCGTACCGGTCGCAGACCTCGCGCACGTCCTGGGCGCGTTCGAGCAGCGCGATGCCGTCCATGTTTTTTTCGCGGAGCTGGAGCATCGTCACGCCGCCCGCCAGGGCCGCCTCGATCGTCTCGAGAAAGCCGCGTTCCCCGATGCATCCCGCATCCGTGACGGCATAGAGCCGGAGCTGATCCTTATCCATGAGCATGTTTGTTCCTCCTTAAAAGCGCGATATATCGGGCAGGATCCTCGCAGGTCATCAGCGCGGACATGATGCATGCCCCCGCCGCGCCCGCGTCGAGCACGTCCGCGATGCTCTCCGGCGTGATGCCGCCGATGGCGTACACCGGCACGTCCGCCGCTGCACAGACCGCCCGCAGATACCCGAGCCCCCGCCCGGGCAGACCGCGCTTGCAGTCCGTCGCGAAGATGTGCCCCGCCACGAGCCACGCCGCCCCGAGGGCGGCCGCCTCCCGCGCCTCCTCCGGCGCATGAACGGAGACGCCGAAGCGCCCCGCCGGCCGCATCGTCCTTGCCAGCGGCAGCGGCAGATGCACGCCCGGCGCCTCCGCGACCGCGTGCGAATGGGCGATGACCGGCACGCCGTACCGCGCCCCGACCGCCGCCGCCTTCCCGTACAGCGTAAGATACGCGTCCGGCGTGAGGTCCTTGGCACGCAGCAGCACAGCATCCGGCCGCCCCGCGCAGACCTTATCGAGCCGCACGAGCAGATCCTCCCGGCAGGACGCCGCGTCCGTCACACACAGGATCTTACACATAGAGATAGTCGTTCAGCACCGGCTGCAGTCCCTCACCGGCCATATCGCGGTACATCTGGCCGAGGGAGCGGCCGTCGTTGATCTCGAACTGCTCATCGCCGCCCTCGCCGTCGTCCTTGCCGGCATACTTGCTCTCGTGGTCGCCGATGCCGGTGGAGACGCCCGCGGAGATCTTGGTCGCCGCGATCTTGACGATGCCGTCCCGGAAGGACTTGCTCTCGCGCGAGGACACCGTGATCCCCGCGAACGGCAGGAAGATCCGGTACGCGCAGAGGATCTGACAAAGCTCCCGCTCGCCGACGTCCTGCGGGCCGATCTTGTCATTGTTGACGATGGGACGCAGGCGCGGGCAGGAGAGCGAGATCTCCGCGTGCGGGTACTTGCGCTGGAGGAAGTACATGTGCAGCACGCTCGCGAGCGCGTCCTTGCGGAAGTCCGAGAGGCCGAGCAGCGCCGACCCCGCGACGCCGCGCATCCCCGCCATCAGCGCACGCTCCTGCGCCTCGAAGCGGTACGGCCACACGCGCTTGTGTCCGGCGAGATGCAGCGTCTCATATTTGTCCGTATCATAGGTCTCCTGGAACACGGTCACATAGTCCACGCCGCATTCATGGAGATACCGATAGTCCTCGACGTTCACCGGGTAGATCTCGATGCCGACGAGCTTGAAATACTTCCGCGCCAGCCTGCACGCCTCGCCGATGTACTGCACATCGCTCATGGACGGGCTCTCGCCGGTCAGGATCAGGATCTCCTCCATGCCGCTGCCCGCGATGACCTGCATCTCGTGCTCGATCTGCTCCATGCTCAGGCGCATCCGGCGGATGTGGTTGTAGCAGTTGAAGCCGCAGTAGACGCAGTAATTCTCGCAATAATTGGCAATATAGAGGGGTGTGAAGAGGTAGACGGTGTTGCCGAAATGCCGCTGTGTCTCCACGGTGGCACGCTGCGCCATCTGCTCCAGGAAGGGCGCGGCTGCGGGGGACAGGAGCGCTTTCAGCCCCTCGATCCCGACATGCTCCTGCGCGAGCGCACGGGCGACGTCCTTTCCTGTGTATACAGACGGATCGAACGCCGCCACCTCGGCCATGACGCGCTCGCGGATGTCCGAGACGATCTGCTCCTGCCCGGGGAGGTAGGCCATGTGGTCGGTGCGGGAGGACGGGTCGTTCTCGAGACGGTGCTTGCGCTCGAGGGCGGCGGGCGAGAGGGTGGGGTCCTCGATCAGGAAACGGTCATCCATCGCGCGCCTCCTTAGTCATGCAGGAAGCCGGTGAGCGTGTCGGACGGCGCACCGCCGCGCGTGAGGACGCGCCCGAGCCCCGCGAGATACGCCCGTCTGCCGGCCTCCACCGCCTGCCGGAACGCCGCAGCCATCATGGGCAGGTCGCCCGCCGTGGCCAGTGCCGTGTTCGACATGACGGCCGCTGCGCCCATCTCCATCGCCTCGCAGGCCTGCGAGGGACGGCCGATCCCGGCATCCACGATGATGGGCAGGTCGATCTCGTCGATGAGGATCTGGATGAAGTCGCGCGTGGCAAGTCCCTTGTTCGACCCGATCGGCGACGCCAGCGGCATCACGGTCGCAGCACCGGCGTTCACGAGGTCGCGTGCGGTGTTCAGATCCGGGTACATATACGGCATGACGATGAAGCCCTCCTTGGCGAGGATCTCGGTCGCGCGAACGGTCTCGGCATTGTCCGGGAGGAGGTACTTGGTGTCGCGCATGATCTCGATCTTGACGAAGTCGCCGCACCCCAGCTCACGGGCGAGCCGCGCGATGCGGACGGCCTCCTCGGCGTTGCGGGCGCCGGAGGTGTTCGGCAGGAGGGTGATCCCCTTGGGGATGAAGTCGAGGATGTTCTCGTGCTCCTTGGTGTTGGCGCGGCGGACCGCGCAGGTGATGATCTCCGCCCCGGCATACTGCACGGCGGCCTCGATCAGCGAGAGCGAATACTTGCCCGACCCGAGGATGAACCGCGAGCCGAACGAATGACCGCCGATCACGAGGCGGTCGTCTTTGGTCAGGTCTTTCATGGTATTACTCCTTGTTATGATATGGTCAGATCTCCCCCGCCAGTAGTTGCAGGACGGTATGCGCCTGATGTGCCGCACAGACGGCGACGCGGGTGCCGTAGAGGCCGGGGGTGGTGTCCGTGTCGGTCACGCCGTCGCCGCAGAGGTAGAGCCGGCGGCTCACGCGGCGGGACTGGATGGTGTTGGCCGTCCCGAGCCCCGCCATCCCGGACGCCGCCACGACACGCGCCCCGGGGAGCTGCGCGAGGACGGTCTCCACGAGCATGGCCTTCTGGTCGGCACGGTCGAAGCACTCGCAGACGATGGGAAAGTCCGCCAGCAGCGCGGGGGCGTTCTCGGGATCGAGCTTTACAGTATGCAGGATGATGTCACAAAACGGTGCAGCTCTGCGGATGCTCTCGGCCAGTGCCTCTGCCTTGGGACGGCCGATCTGGTCGGGGAAGTAGTGCTGGCGATTGAGGTTCGTGGGCTCGACACGGTCGAAGTCGATGAGGCAGAGCCGTCCGACCCCGGCGCGTGCGAGCAGCATGGCCACGTTCGAGCCTAGTCCCCCGAGCCCGCAGACGGCGACCGCTCCGGCCTCGAAGCGCGCCTGGACGGCCTCCCCATGCTTGGCGGCAAGTGCCTGGTGCAGTTCGTCGCGTGTCATATCAGCCGCCCCCCACGAAGCTGACGATCTCGACCGTGTCGCCGTCATCGAGGACGGTGGACGCGTAGGACGCCTTGGGGACGATGTCCTCATTGCGCTCGACGGCCACGCGCTGGGGGTCGTAGCCCTCCGCGGCCACGAGCTGTGCGACGGTCTGCCCGGCGACGTCGAGCAGGTGTCCGTTCACCTTGACCATGTGGATCCCTCCTTGAAAAATAGTACGATATTGCGCAAAAACGGGAGCCGCCCATAGTGACAGCTCCCGCAGATCGGTCGTGTATGTCCCTACGTTGGCATTACCCAGATCAGGTCAATGGGTCGAACGCTCGGGCGCGCTCCTCTCAGCCTGCTTACAGGCTCCCCGTTTTCGTTCCCTATTATAGCACATGTCAGAGAAAAATGCAAGTGTTTTTTTAGAAGGACTTTGCGCCGTGCCCTCCGGATGGGACTCGCCAGCGGGGGCTCCCCGCCCGCTTGACAAACCCTCCCTATTATGTTACAATGATAACGAACGACATCTCCCCACAGGAAAGGAGCCAACTTATGGAATACTGGGACATTTACGACATCGACAAAAAGCCGACCGGCCGCACGATGCAGCGAAACGACTTCACGATGAAGCCCGGCGACTACCACCTCACCGTGCTCGGTGTGGTCTGCCGCCCGGACGGACGATTCCTCATCACCCAGCGCGCGCTCGATAAGCATTGGGCACCCGGCTGGTGGGAGGTCTCCGGCGGCGGTGTCATGGCCGGGGAGTCCTCCGAGGACGCCGTGCGCCGCGAGGTGCTCGAGGAGACCGGCCTCGACGTCGCGAACGCAGAGGGCGGCTACCGCTTCACCTACCGCCGCGAGAGCGAGGGCGATAATTATTTCGTCGACGTCTACCGCTTCATCCTCGATTTCGATGAGGACGACGTCCGCCCCCAGCTCGCCGAGATGCAGGGCTTCATGCTCGCCGACAAGGCCCAGATCGAGGCCTTCGCCGCCGAGGGCATCTTCCTCCACTACGACAGCATCCGCGAGGTCTTCGACCTGTAAGTGACGATATATCGCAAAAAACGCCCGCCCTGCCAAGCCGCAGAGCGGGCGTGCTGTTTAGCTGAGCGTGTCGTACTTCACGAAGGTCAGCGTCTCCGTGCGGCCGTCCTCCCAGGTCAGCGTGATGACGTCGCCGTTGCCCCAGTCGATCGCGACGTCCTCCGGGTCCGGCGTGCCCATGCTGATGGACATGTGATCCTCTGACCGCATCGTCCAGTCGAACCCGACCTCGGTGTTCGTGCAGGGATGCGTGTAGATGCCGTGGCCGTCGCCGGTGCCGAAATAGTAGAAGCTCTCGCCGCCGTCCGCCTCATGCGTCTCCCAGGTGCTCGCGCCAAAGCCGATGCCGACGAACCGCAGGTCGCCCGTGCGCCCCTCGATGGCGTTCGTCTCCGCGACATAGGCCGAGGCCGCCGTCCCGGGGTAGCCGTAGACGCTCATCTCCGGCACGACGCCGATGCCGCCGTTGCCGTACATCCCGATGGCATGGTCGCCGATGGACGTCACCGACGGCGGGATCGTGATGCTGCGCAGGTCGAGGCAGCTATGGAACGCCGCGATGCCGATGGACGTCACCGTGTCCGCGAGCGATACCTGCATGATGCGCGTCCCCATGAACGCCATGTCACCGACATGCGTGATGCCCTCCCCGATCGTGACGGTGCGGATCGTGTCGGCCATCGTCTCGTCGGCGAGCCAGGGGGCGATGCTGCCGCCGTACTCGGGATCGTCATAGTCATCCATCGGACCGCTGCCGCTGATGGTCAGCAGACCGCTCTCCGGGTCGAGCTGCCAGTAGACATCCGTGCCGCAGGTCCCCTCCAGCGCCGCAGGGGCGGCAGTCTCCGCGGCAGACGTCTCGACAGGAGCGTCCGTTTCGACCGGCTGGGGCTCATCGGGAACGATGTCGGTCTCGGGGGCGACCGTGCCGCCGGTCAGGACGGCCGTCGTCTCCTCGGGGACAGGACGCTCCGTGAGCAGCGCCGAGGTCTGGACGACATGGGTCGTGGATACGGCCTCGGTCGTGACGGCCTCCGTTGCAGGGATGGCCGCGCCGACGTCCTTCGCGGGCGGCGGGAGCATGTCCGGGCGCTGGAGATAGCGCATCCCGACCACCGCACCGATCGCCAGGAGCAGCGCCGCCGCAGAGACGGCATAGCGCACCCAATGGTGCTCCGTCGCCGCCGTGACGTGGAAGGTCTCCACGTCGGCATCGACCGCACGGGTGGGGTCGAGCTTGGCGAGCGTGCGCTGCCAAACGGCCTCGCGCCGCGTATCCGGCACAGAGGGATGCGTGGCTAGCTGCTCGACGGTATCGTCATCGGCATTTTGGAGGATATGTTTGAAAAAACTTGTTTTCATGCTGACCTCCTTCAGGTAGCATCGATCCCCAGCGCGGTGAGCTTGCTGCGCAGACGTGCGAGGGCGCGTCGACAGCGCGTGCGGACCGCAGTGGGGGTCATTTGCAGGTGATCGGCGATCTCCTGCGAGGTGCAGTCGTAATAATACTTTTGGATGAGGATGGTGGCGTCCGGCTCCCCGAGCGCGAGGATCTCGCGAAGGAGGATGGCCGCAGTATCGGCCTTTTCGGCATGTGCCTCCACATCCTCCGGCGATGGCAGATCTGGCAGGGGCGTCTCCTCGAGGGGGACGGTGTGCTTGTCCCGCACGGCGAGCGCCTTCCCGGCATTGATGGCCTTATGACGTGCCGTGGTGCCGATGTAGGCACGCAGGGACTCGGGACTGATCGTGTCGTAGCGCAGGATGATCTGCGCGAACACGTCTGCCACACATTCTTCTACGTCCTCCGCCGTGCCCCGTCCGAGGAGCGCACGGTAGACGATGGCGTAGACATAATGATAGTATTCGTCAAAAAGCGCCCGCTGCCAGTTCGGACCGCGCGCTTCGCGCTCCGGCATACGACCGCCCCCTTTCTTCAGCTTTCATGCGCATGTAGGCTTCATTTTTATAGACAGTATGCCCCCTAGGATCGTGACAGTGCGCTGCCGTCCAATCGGCGATATTTTCCATTTTTTCGCGGACACGACACAGCGCCGCCCGTCCCCGCGCCATCCCCACGAGATGCCGCCCCATCGTCCGACCCCCGCGGCGGCGTCCCACATATTTTGGAAACGGCGCCGCGCCGCCCCCCCACGTCCCCCAAAAAATTACCCAAACACCCGTTACACTTCCGCCCTCATCCTTGATTAGATAGATAGAACGATCCTGCGCAGGATACGAAAGGAGGCGACTGTCATGGACGAACGCGAGATCCGCACACTGCTCCGGCGAGAGCCGCGGGCGGGACGGCGCGCCCTGTTCGAGACGTATGCCGGCTATGTCTATGCGATCGTGTGGCAGCGGCTCGCCGGGACGGGGACGCATGAGGACGCCGAGGAGTGCGTCAGCGACGTCTTCGCCGAGGTGTTCCGTTCGATGGACAGCATCTACGAGGGGAGCCTCAAGGCCTATATCGGCACCCTCGCCCGCCGCATGGCCGTGAACGCGTTCTACCGTCTCACCGCCCGCGGGCAGCCGCTTCCCTTGGAGGAGGCCGCCGCCCTCGACGACGGGACGGACGTCCCCGCCGATGCCGAGGCCGCTGCACGCGCCGCCGTGCTGCTGCGCTGCATCCAGTCGCTCGGAGAGCCGGACGCCACCATCGTCCTCCAACGCTATTTCTACGACCGGACGGCCCCCGAGATCGGGCGCATCGTCCACAAGAGCGCCCCCGCCGTGCGTATGCGCCTGCGGCGTGCGCTCCAGAGGCTCCGCACCATGCTCGAGCAGGAGGGCATCTCCTGACCGCGGGCATCCCACCGAAGGAGGGATCGTGATGAAACATGATATGACCAAACAGCTCGCCGACCTCAAGGCCGCCGATGCCGAGACATTAGAGAAGCTCGCCGAGACTGCCCCCGCCGATGACCGCGCCCTCGCGCGGATGCTCGCCGCGGCCGAGCGCCGTGCCGACGGCATCCCCACGGAGGACCTGCGGCTCGTGACCGCCCGTCGCCGCGTCATCTGGCCGCGTGCCGCGATGATCGCCATGGGCGTGCTCGTCTGCGGGGCCGCCGGGACGGGGATCGTCCATCTTGCGAGAATCGCGCCGGTCCCGGAGGAGGACGTCCTCGAGACGACCGCGCCCGCTGTCACCGAGGAGCCGGCAGATCTGGCCGACGCCGTCTCTGCCGATATGGCCGAGACAGACGTCCCCGCCGAGACGGACGCCCCCCGGACGACCGCCGTCCCCGTGACCACGGATGCCCCCGCGCTCGTGGTGCTCGAAGCCCCGGCCACGACCGCCGCCCAGACCACCGCCGCCGCCGCATCCACCCGCGCATCCACAAAGACGGTCGCCAAGACTGCCGCCCGCGCCACCGAGACCGTCCCCGCGGTACAGACCGAGGCGCCCGCGACCGCCGCGCCCACGCCCGTGACCGCAACGGATGCGCCTGTCACGACGGACGTCCCCGCCACGACCATGACCACCGCCGAGACCGCCACCGCCCCCATCGAGGCCGCGGAGGACACCGAGCAATGGCCGGGCTATGCGGTGCAGCAGACGACTTCGCGCGAGCATGGGACTGTGGTCTCCTTCCGCTGGCTCGGGGACATCGCGCCCTCGCCGGACGGGCCGCTGGCGGCGTATTCCCTCGACCTGGACGGCTTCCAGATGACGCCCTATTCCAGACAGGAGATCTATGAGATACTGCCGAGCAGGACGTATGTCATCACGGCCAAGTCGGAGAACGCGATCTACACGCTGCACGTCACCCAGTCGCGCCGCACGGCGTTCACCGGGACACAGGCGATGGACGACCTCCTCGTGAACAGCCTGCCCATCCTGACGGCGCACACGATCGGCGGCCATCCGGCCTTCTCGGCCATGTGCGGTGCGCGCTGCGTCATCTTCTACGATGACGGCGCCTATACCTTCCAGATCACCGGCGATGATTCGTTCTGGAGACCGTATCTGACCGACATCTGCGCCGCCCTGACGCGGGACGACAGCGCCCCCGTCTATGACGCTGAGACCTATGCCGCGCTCCAGGCCGTGCGCGAGGCCGGTGACCGGGTATTCGGCATCTACGAGCGGCAGGAGGCCGTCCTCAAGGGCGAGTTCCCCGCGGACGCACCGCGTCTGACCCGCGAGGCGATGCAGCAGATCATCGCCGAGCATCCTGACTATGCGGACGCTGCGCAAGCCCTTCGTGAGACCTACCCCTATCCTGACCTCGTCCACGGCAGCGGCGTGACGCTGATCGAATACTGGTGCGGTGAGACGGATGACGAGATGATCCTCCTCACTCCCGAGCAGGGCGATATCCTCTACATCAACAAGAACGCCGAACAGACCGAATATCTCCTCAAGTGACCCCACCCCTGCCCCCGAGCCTACCTCGGGGGCAGTTTTCTTTCATCTTCGACAAATTTCCCTTGCCATTTCCCGCAAGATATGGTATACTATTTACAGATACCGTCCCCAGCGGACGAGACCCCCACGGAAAGGACGTGACGGCCATGAACAAGCCGAGAGACCTCGGCATCGACATCCTATGCTGCACTGCGGCCGTGATGCTGCTGATGCTCCGCTTCATCGACGCGACCGGCTTTTTGGAGCTGCCCTTCTCGCCGGGACGGGCGGCGCTGCCCGTGCTGCTGCGGCAGGTGTGCCTGGCCGGGGCGGCGATGCTGGCCGCGGGCGCGGGGTGCGTCCTGAGCCGAAAACGCTTTTCGATGGGCTATTACCGCATCCTGATCCGTCTGGTCTATGTGTACGTCGTGTGCAGTCTGCTCGCGCTGCTGCTGCGGGGGACGCTCCTGCACGAGACGTTCACCTTCGGCGAGGCCGTCCGGGACGTGGTGCAGTTCCGCTCCACCGGGACCGCGGCCTTCGCGGGGATGTTCTTCGGCCTGCTGGTCGCCGCCCCCTTCCTGAACGCCGCCTGGCAGGGCCTCCCGAATCGTGGGGCACGGCGCCTCTTCTGGCTCCTGCTCGCCGGTGCCGCCACGCTCCAGCCGATCCTCCGCATCGGCGAGGTCTGCGTGCTGCCGGAATGGTGCGCGGGGCTCTTCCCCGCCGCCGCCTACATCGGGGGCGCCTATGTCCGCCGCTATGGGACACGTCCGCGCCGTGACCTGCTGCTCATTTTGCTTGCAGCAGTGCCTGTTTTGGAGACGTGCTGGGTGGTCATCACGTCCATGCCGCAGGGACGGTACGACTGCCCCTGGCTCGACAGTCTGGCCGCGCTCCCCGCGCACGTCATCGCGATCAGTCTGCTCAGTCTGTGCCGGAGCCGCGTGGCCGGTGCCACGAACATCCATCGCTTCTTCGCAGGCGCGGCAGGCGGCGCGCTCGCAGGTCTCCTCCTCGGAGATCCCATCGTCCGTGCAGCCGCTGAGAGCATCCCGGCCTCGGTCGGGGCAAGGATCGCGGTGGGACTGGTGCTCGTGCCGATCGTGTTCGCGCTCTGCTGCGGGGCGGGCTTCGTCCTCCAGCTCCCGCTGCTCACCGTCCGCCGCCGCTTGCAGGATCAGGATGCCGAGCGTGAGGACGGCGATGCGCCCAAGCGCCGCCGCACGCGCGTCCTCATCCCCGGCCGTACCCATACCCAGCCCCTCTCCGACCGCGACGGCGACCCGCGCCACACCATCCGTGTGGAGGTCGCACAGCCCGAGCGCGCCGTCCGCATGACGGTGCCGGAGGAGGAGATCCCCGCCGGATGCGCGGTCGTCACCACCGAGGAGACGCCGGAGATGCCCGAGACCATCGGCGATACGCCCGTCCCCGCGGACGAGGCCGATGCCCCCGCAGACGAGGGCGAGATGAAGATCTATACCCCGCACACGGCCGCAAAGGACGTCTCCGCCGGTGATCCCGGCGAGGTGCTGCGGCGGATCGCGGACGAGGAGTGAGAGGATGAAGCTGCTATTTATCGGGGATGTGGTCGGGGACGTGGGATGCCAGTTCCTACAGGACCGGCTCCGCGCGGTCAAGCGGGAGCACGGCATCGACGTCACGGTCGTCAACGGCGAGAACGCCGCGGACGGCAACGGGATCACCGCCTACGCCGCCCGGCGGATCTTCGAGGCCGGCGCGGACGTCATCACCACCGGGAACCACGCGTTCCAGCGCCGCACCGACCTGCACATCTACGAGGACGAGAACATCCTGCGCCCCGCGAACTACGGCGAGGCCTGCCCCGGGCGCGGCGTGACCGTGTTCGACATGGGCAGCACGCAGGTCGCGATCGTCAATTTGCAGGGACTGCTCTATCTGGACATGCTCGAGAATCCCTTCGACTGCGCCGACGCCATCCTGGAGACGCTCGACACGCCGAACATCTTCGTCGACTTCCACGCCGAGGCGACCTCGGAGAAGCGCGCGCTGGGGCACTATCTGGCCGGACGCGTCACGGCCGTCATGGGGACGCACACCCATGTCCCCACCGCCGACGCCTGCATCCTCGCCGGCCACACCGGCTACATCACGGACGTCGGCATGACCGGCGTGGAGGATTCCGTCCTCGGTGTCGATAAGCAGATCGCCATCGACCGTATGCATCTGCATGTCCCCGTGCGCTTCGCCGAGGCCAAGGGCGCCTGCTGGATGTGCGGGGTGATCGTGGAATTTGAAAAAAAATGTGGTATTTGCACGAATATCACCCCTCTGATCTTGAGATGATCCACAAAAATGACGCAGACCTATTGCAATTTTAGAATAGATGTAGTATAATGAGAAGAAAGATATGCCGTCGATCAAAGTGTATATCTAACAGCATCCGCACCAACGTCCGACCATTCGCATCCAGTATCTATCATTTTAAGGAGGTCTTGTTCTATGGAGGTTTTGAAGGTTTCTTCCCGCTCGGTGCCCAATTCCGTTGCGGGCGCGATCGCTGGCGTGATTCGCGAAAACAAGAGCGTTGAGATCCAGGCTGTCGGCGCCGGTGCCGCCAACCAGGCCATCAAGTCCGTGGCCATCGCGCGCGGCTATCTCGCGCCCATCGGCATCGACCTGATCTGCATCCCGGCCTTCACCAGCATCCAGATCGACGGTGAGGACCGCACGGCGATCAAGCTCATCTGCGAGCCCCGGTGATCCATCCGAAATGACAGAGCTGCCCCTTCGCACGGTGCGAGGGGGCAGCTTTTTCATGTCTCGTGCAGACCGGTCAGCTCCCGGAAGGTGGGGACATCGTAGTCCGGGACGAGGAGATACCAGTCCCGCCCCGCATCATGGAAGACAGCACGGTGATACCGCGCAGAATAGCCATATTGGAACCGCTTGACGTGATAGGGCTTGAAGGACTTGTCGTTGACATCGAGGGCCTTGTGCCACTCGGGGAAGGTGGCGAGCTTCTTGATGGGCTCGAGGGAGACGAAGCCCGTGAGCGGCAGCTCCCAGCGCTGGCGCAGGTCGGCCAGGACGAGGCAGCCGTGCTCGGTGAACGCGTAGACATCGCAGTTGACATAGGTCGTGAGCCCCGCGTCCCGGTGGACGGGCACGCCGTTCTTCATGACATAGCCCTCCGCGAGGACGTCGATGCTGGCCGCGCCCTCCGGGACCCCGAGCTGGCGTTCGGACTCGCGCGTGAGCGCCGCGCCGGCCTCGAGCGCCTGCGTGAAGCCGTCCGACTCCACGACCTGCTTTGCTCGCCGCCGCTCCACGATCACCAGCGTGAGCCAGATCGCGAACAGCACCGGGATGAGCCAAAAGATCACCGGCGCATTGCGGTACCCCTGCGCGAGGGACGCGCCCGACTTCAGAACGCCCAGGATCAGGATGAGGAAGCCGATCCACGCGACCGTCTTGGCGATGCCGAAGACCGGCGGCAGCGCCGCCTTCCCCTTCATGTCCTCGAAGCCGTTGTAGGTCGTGTCGAGGGCCTCTGCATGGGCGGGATCGACGCGCACGGTCGTGTAGCGGTCGATGTCGAAGACGTCAGTCTCCTGCCCCTTGGTCATGTCGATGCCGAAGAGATTCTGCATGCTCAGTCCCCCTTCCTGGAGAGACGGTCGATGGCGTTGGAATTGAGCTTGGTCGTCAGGCGCATCCGATCGACCTCCGCCACGGCCGCCTTCACGTCCTCCTGCATCCGGGCAAGGCGGGACTGTGTCTCGTTTTTCGCAGTATCCAGCGCTTTTTCAAGCTCTGCGATGCGCGCCTCGAGCAGCTCGTTCTGCCGCATGGCAAGGGCGAGCTGGGCGGAGAGGGCATGGTTCTCCGCCTGTAGGGACGCGGTCTGCTGGAGCAGCACTTGATTCAGGCCGTTCTGCCGGTCGCCGAAGGCCTGGAGGTCCTGCCCCGTCTTGCCGATCCCGCCCGTGTGGACGTAGGTGGTCGGGTCGGTCCGTGTGTCTGCCATATGTGTCGCCTCTTTCTATGTTCTGCCGATATATCGCCAAAAAGTTAGATGCCGAAGTTGCGCCGGTGGGCATCGAGCATGTCCGTCAGGGTCTCCTCGAGCGGATAGATCGGCGCCCATCCCGTGTCCTCACGGAGCTTGGACGTGTCCGCCTCGATGAGCGGGACGTCGGAGGGACGCATCCGCGCGGGGTCCTGCTCGACTGCGATGGACTCCCGGCTCAGCGAGAGCATGGTGTCGAGCAGCTCACGGATCGGGACGGCGCGGCCGGAGCCGACATTGTAGGTCTCCCCCGCGATGCCCTTCTCCATGAGCATGGTGTACGCCCGCACGACATCGCGCACGTCCGAAAAATCGCGCTTTGCCTCGAGATTCCCGACCTGCATGAGCGGCGGACGCAGTCCCGCCTCGATCTCCGCTATCTGGAGCGCGAAGCTCCCCGCCACGAAGGTCGGCGACTGTCCGGGGCCGATGTGGTTGAACGCGCGCACCATCACGATCCCCATGCCATACGCCCGCGCATAGACGCTGCCGATCATGTTCTGGCATGCCTTGGTCACGGCATAGAGATTGCCGGGGCGCAGCGGCTCGGTCTCCGCGATCGGGCACGCGCCCTCGCGGAGGTAGCCGTACTCCTCGCCGGAGCCGACCAGCAGGATCCGCGGGAAATAGTCCTCGATGCTGCGGATGGCCTCGAGGAGGTGGAGCGTGCCCTTGATGTTGACGTCGACCGTCAGCTCGGGCTTCTTCCACGACACGGCCACGGAGCTCTGCGCGGCCAGATGATAGATCTGCGCCGGACGCTCCGCCTCGAGCAGACGTCGAACGGCCGCCTGGTCGCCGAGGTCGAGGTCATAGACCTCCACGCCGTCGATGGCAAGGGACTCGTGCGGGAGCTTGGTCGCGCCCGGCCAATGGCCCTCCTCCATGAGCTGCCGGAGCAGGTAGCTCCCCACGAAGCCCCCCGCCCCGATCACCAGTGAATCGATCATACGGCACCGCCTTTCAAAACTTCCAAGATCTTGTCCATGATGGTCTCGAATC
Source organism: uncultured Ruminococcus sp. (assembly GCA_902762785.1). GTDB lineage: Bacteria > Bacillota > Clostridia > Oscillospirales > Ruminococcaceae > UBA3855. The sequence goes on from CACWPL010000001.1 coordinate 165,272, forward strand.
TGTATTCCGTCCGCACGCGTGCTGCCGCGGCCTTGCCGAAGCGCGCGCGCAGGGCGGGATCGTCCGCGAGGCGCTGGAGCGCCGCCGCGAGGGCGTCGGCGTCCCCGGGGGGGACGGTCAGGCCGGTCACGCCGTCGAGACTGACATGCGGGACGCCGGTCGGGAGCGACGTGTTGATGACGGGCTTGCCGTAGACCATCGCCTCCTGCTGCACGATGCCGAAGGCCTCCGAATTGGCCACGGACGGCAGCACGAAGATGTCGCAGTCGGCGAACGCGGACTTGAGGTCCTCGTCCGAGAGACGTCCGAGGAACTGCACGGGCAGTCCCTTTGCCTTTTCCCGCAGCGCGTCCTCAAGGGGGCCGGTGCCGCAGACGAATAGCTCGCACCCGCGGACCTTCCGCATCGCTTCGAGCAAAACGTCGACACCTTTATAATACACGAGACGCCCCACGAAGAGCACCCGCACCGCCCCCGGCACCTGCTGCCTTTCCCTTAAAATGGGACGCACCGGCGCCTCCAGATAGCGTTCGATCTCGAGCGGATAGGGGATGATGCGGCATTTTTCCCGGAACTGCGTCAGATACGGCGACCCGGCCACATGCCCGGGCGTGGCGGCGATGATGGCATCCGCGCGCTGCATGAATCGGCGCAGCAGCGGCGCATAGAGCTTCAGGAGGCGCTTTTGCTTGACGACATCGCTGTGCCACGCGATGACGATGCGGCATTTGCACTGCGAGAGCACCACGGCCGCGTCCCCGAGGGGGAAGGGCGTGTGGATCTCGGCGACGTCCGCCCATTTGGCCAGCTCCCGGAACCGCCAGAGGAACGAGAAAGACAGCGGGCAGGAGAAAAACGTCCCCAGCGACCCGCAGCGGATCACATCCACGCCGTCGATGGTCTCGGTGACGCCGCGGCCCTTCTCCTGACAGACCAGCACGCGCACCTCGGTGTCCGGCCGATGGGCGAAATGCCGCGCCCGCTGCTCGACCAGCGTCTCGATCCCGCCGATGTGGGGCGGGTAGAACTTGTTGACCTCCAGGATCCTCAGCTTGCGGCTCATGCGTCCTCCTTCGGTATCAGATGGGAGACGATCGCGGCGGCGGTCTCTGCGGCATCCGCGTTCGCGTTGGCCGAAAAGCCCCCGAACACCGCCAGATCCTGCTGCATCATGCCGCGGATCTCCCCGAAAAATGCCGGTGTCTTGCGGTCGGGCACGCCCATCTCGTCCCGGAAGGCGGGATCGGTGACGTGCGCCAGTCCCTCACAGAGCTCCAGGAGCGTCTCGGTCAGCACACTGTCCGCTGCGGGGTCCTGCATCGCGAGCCGCTCCAGGATGATCGGGTACGCCGGGACAGCCGCATCCCACACGCCCACATGCTGATGGCAGAGCGCATCATCCAGCGCGTCCGCGGCATGGGCAGCGGCCTTCTCGTCGCTGCCGTAGAGGCGCCGGAGCAGCGCAGGGACGTTATATTTCCCGTCATAGCTGCTGTGGACGGCATTGCCGTAGGCGGTGGTGAGGTCCTCCCAATGCGTGTTTATGAGCTGCGCGGCAACGGCAGACGGGAGACCGTCGGACGAAACGCCCGGCACCGTGGGAGCAGTCGTCCCCAGTATCTCCCTATACACATCATACAGCATCGCGGCGCTGCGCTCCCAGGTGAAGCCCTGGGCGCGGGCAAGTCCCTCCTGGGAGAGACGCGCTCGGAGCGCGGCATCCTCATCGAGACGGACGAGCCCCGCGGTGATCGAATCGGTATCCTCCGCGCGGACGATGACGGCGCTCTCCCCCGTGACCTCGGGCAGCGAGGCGGCATCGGAAACGAGCACGGGCGTGCCGCAGGCCATGGCCTCGAGCGGCGGCATCCCGAACCCCTCATAGAGCGAGGGGAACGTGAACGCGAGCGCCCCGCTCATCAGCGCGCACATGTCCTCAGAGGCGATATACTGCGTAAAAATGACACGGTCAGTGAGCCCCAGAGTCTGCACCTTCTCGAAGATGCCCTGGTAGAGCCACCCCTTGCCGCCCGCGAGCACGAGCTGTGCCGGCTCGCCGGTCTGGCGGGCATAGGCGGCGTAGGCGTCGATCAGACGCTCGAGATTCTTGCGCGGCTCGAGCGTGCCGAGGTAGAGGAAATACCGCTCCCCCACGCCGTAGCGCGCCCGCACCTGCGCGATCTGCGCCGCATCCCGGACGGGACGGAATCGGTCAAGGTCGACCCCGCACGGCACCACGCGCAGCTTTCCCTCGAACTGCGGGAAATACTTCACGATCTCCGACCGGGAGAACTCCGAATCCGTCACGATGGCGTCCGCACGGCGCATCGAGGGGACGAGTCCCGCATCGAGCATGGCCTTCGTGCGGCCGCGGACGGTCTCGGGGAAGGCCTTGCAGACCATGTCATGCACGGTCACGACTGTCTTCCCGCCGACGCCGGGGGGGATGATATAATTGAAAAAATGCGTCAGGTCGTTCCTCCCGAAGAACCACCGATAGGGGATCGGGATGAACGTGCTGACGGCACGATAGGCATAGGGAACGCAAAAAGCGTGCTTGGCGCTGACCCCATCCCCGAGATAGGGGGCGAGGTCCGCCGCACGCTCCTGCAAATGCCTTGCGGCAAAGTAGTTCAGGGTATACCGATGCTCCGGGTGGAGGCGGGTCATGGCCTTGACCTGCCCGGCCTCACAGTACCCGATGCCGGTCATCCGCCCGAGGAGGGGGATGGCGTCGAATGCGATCTTCATGTGTCCTTCCCGTTGAAGCGCTCCTGGAACTTCTCACGCTTGCGGCGCAGGCCCTCCAGCAGCATGGCGTTCTCCGGCGTGTCGCCCTTGGCGCGGATCTCCGCCTCGATCTCGTCGAAGCGGGCGTTGATCTGGTCGAGCCGCTCGCGGAGCGCCTCCTTGTCCTGCTTCTTCGGCTTGACGCCGAAGAGCTTGCTGAACAGGCTCATCACTTACCGGCCTGGAGCAGGGCAAGGTCGTTCTTGACCATGCGCTCCACGAGCTCGGCGAAGCTGATCTCGCGCGTCCAGCCGAGCTGCTTTTCGGCCTTGGCGGGATTCCCGAGGAGGACGTCGACCTCGGCGGGACGGAAGAACTTCTTGTTGACCTTCACGACCGTCTTGCCGGTGGCCTTGTCGATGCCGACCTCGTCGATGCCGGTGCCCTGCCACTCGACCTCGATGCCGGCGGTGCGGAACGCGATCTCGACGAACTCGCGGACGGTGCGGGTCTCATTGGTGGCGATGACATAGTCATCCGGCGTGTCCTGCTGGAGCATGAGCCACATCGCGCGGACATAGTCCTTGGAATGGCCCCAGTCGCGCTTGGAATCCATGTTGCCCAGCTCGACGAATTCCTGCTTGCCGAGGCTGATGGCAGCGGCCGCGCGGGAGATCTTGCGGGTGACGAACTCGATGCCGCGGCGCTCGCTCTCGTGGTTGAAGAGGATGCCGGAGCAGGCGAAGAGGCCATAGCTCTCGCGATAGTTCTTGGTGATCCAGTGGCCGTAGAGCTTGGCGACGCCATAGGGGCTGCGCGGGTAGAAGGGCGTGCGCTCGGTCTGCGGCATCTCCTGTACGAGACCGAACATCTCGGACGTGGAGGCCTGGTAGAAGCGCGCCTCGGGCTTGACATTGCGGATGGCCTCGAGCATGTTGGTCACGCCGAGGGCGTCGATCTCGGCGGTGCCGATCGGCGTATCCCAGCTCGTGGCCACGAAGGACTGTGCTGCGAGGTTATAGACCTCGTCTGCCTGCGAGATGCGCATGGCGGACATCAGGGAGATCGGGTCGGTCATGTCGGCATAGATCAGGTGGACCTTGTCTTTCAGGTGCTCGATGTTGCCATAGTCCACGGTGGCCTTGCGGCGCCAGATGCCATAGACCTCGTAGCCCTTCTCGAGCAGGAGCTCGGCGAGATAGGAACCGTCCTGACCGGTGATGCCGGTGATGAGTGCGTGCTTCATGATAATATCCTCCTAAATGATAAGTGGCTCACAGCAGCTCCCCGCGGGACTGCTCACGCAGCTTGGCGAGGATCTGCTTGATGTTCTGGGTACTGTTCTTGTCGCAGACGAGCAGGGCGTCCGGCGTGTCCACGATGACCATGTCCTCGAGGCCGAGGGTGGCGATGAGGCGGCTCGAGCCGGTGACGGTGCAGTTGCGGGTGTCGACGGCCACGATGTCACCGTCGAACATATTGCCGTCCGTGTCCACGGCATTGATGCGCTCGAGTGCGAGCCAGCTCCCGACATCGTCCCAGCCAAAGCTGCCGGGGATGGTCAGGATGTGCTCCGCGCGCTCCATGATGCCAAAGTCGATGGACTGCGAAGGGAGCTCCGGGAAACGGCGCTCCAGCTCGTCCGCGAAGGCATCCGTGCCGTAGGCATCGCAGATGGGCGCGAGGCCCGCGGCGAGGTCGGGCATGAGGCGCTCGATGTTCGTGAGGATGGACGAGGCCTTCCAGATGAACATGCCGCTGTTCCAGAGATACGACCGCTCGCGCAGGTAGCCCTTGGCAGTCTCGAGGTCGGGCTTCTCCACGAAGCGCTCCACATCATAGACGCCGCTGCGGCCGGAGCCCTTGACGTACTTGATATAGCCATAGCCCGTCTCGGGGTAGGTGGGGGTGATGCCGAGGGTGACGAGGTTCTCGCCGTGCTCCGCGGCCATGACGGCGCGGCGGAGGGTGTCGACATACATGTCCTCGGAATGGATCAGATGGTCGCTCGGCAGCACGAGCATGACGGCATCGTCATACTTTTTGCGGATGATGCCGGCGGCCAGGCCGATGCAGGGCGCCGTGTTGCGCGGGGCAGGCTCGGCGATGACGTTCTCGGCGGGCACGTCCGGGAGCTGCTCGGCCACAAGGTCCGTATAGCTCGCGTTCGTGACGATATAGACGTCCTCGGGCGCCACGAGGGGCAGGAGCCGTGCCACGGTCTTTTGCAGCATGGTCTCACCGTCGGTCGTGAGCGAGAGGAACTGCTTGGGGCGTGCCGTGCGGCTGCGCGGCCAAAAGCGTTCGCCCTTGCCGCCCGCCATGATGACAGCAGTCACTTTCATGAGGGGATCCTCCTTATGCGTTTCGTTGCTTGTCGCCGGGATCGTCCGGCGTTCTCGTTTTCTTGTCTGTCAGCTCGATCCCGGGCAGCTCGGTGAAGAGCGGCTGCGAGGGAAAGATGGCAGTTTTGACCGTCATGAGGACGATCTGGATGTCCTTCAGGAGCGAATAGCTCTCGATATACATGAGGTCCATCCGCAGCTTGTCGTAGGGGGTGGTGTCATAGGCGCCCGTGACCTGCGCATAGCCGGTGAGACCGGCCTTGACGTGCAGACGGAAGCGGAACTCGGGGAACTGCTTCTCGTACTCCTCGCAGATCTCCGGCCGCTCCGGGCGGGGACCGACCACGGACATCTCGCCCTTGAGGATGTTGAAGAGCTGGGGCAGCTCATCGAGCCGGAATCGCCGCAGCACGCGCCCCACGGGGGTGATGCGGTCATCGTGCTCCTCGGCGAGCTGGGCGCCGTGGGTCTCCGCATTGACGATCATGCTGCGGAACTTGTAGACGAAGAACGGCTTGCCGCCGAGCGTCAGGCGCTTTTGCCGGTAGAGCACCGGCCCGCCGTCGCAGAGCTTCACCGCCGCCGCACAGACGAGCATGAGCGGCGTGAGCAGGATCAGCAGCGTGATGCTGAACACCAGGTCGAACCCGCGCTTGAGGAGCCGCTGCTCGAAGGTGAGGCCGTAGTTCCGGCAAAGGAGCAGGGGCGTGTCGAAGAGGCGGATGTCCTCTGCGCCGCGCAGGATGATGTCGGAGATCTTGGGGGTGATATAGGCGCGGAGCTGGTGGTCGAAGCAGAACTTGACCAGGTCGTTGTGCATCTTCGCGGGGATGTCCTGGATGATGACGCCGTCATATTGCAGGATCTTCTCGCAGATGACGGCATAGTCCTTCACCGCGCTGACGGACTCGCAGATCATATACTTGTCCACGCGCATGCTCATCTTGGTGACGAGCGCGGCCGCCGACGGGCTCCCGTAGACGATGATGAGCCGCCTGGGCGGATAGAGCACGAAATAGACCTTCTGCGCGAGCACCGTCCATAGGACGAGCACGGCCAGCTCGAGCACGGTCATCTCGAGGATGGGGGCGAGCCGCACAAAGTTGCGGGCGATCAGGCTGACCTGGAGGTAGGTGACGAGATTCGTCCCGAAGACCGAGAGCGCTTGGGAGAACAGCACGTCCGTCCGGCGCAGATAGCCGACCTTGAAGCCGCCGTAGACCCGGAAGAACAGGTACATCACGACGGTATAGATGACGATGACGACCCAGTTGCCGCGCCGGTAGAAGGGCAGGGCGATGGTGTCGTAATAATCGGTATACCAGGTATTGGCGAACAGGAGCGTCAGGAACCCCATCAGGATGACGGAGGAGAAGAAGGTCACCATACGCTTGTATTGTTCCCTGCCCTGGCCGGATCTATGTTCCGTCCGTTTCACAGCGTCCGTCCTTTCTTTGCTTGGGATCACGCCGGGGGATGTCTCTTTGTGACCGGCGATGCATACCTCTATTATAGCAGACCCGCCAGCCGATGTCAATAGAACGCGTGTGAACTTTGCAAGATATGGCAGGGATATGCGCATTTTGTGCAGATGCGCCGCCTGTCCGACCGCATCCAGTCTGCGCCTGGCATCTCGCCCCAGTCTCGCGGCCCCGCCGCGAGCATAGAAAAAGGAGCGATGCCCCCTTTGGCCGTTAGGCCATTGGGGGCATGCGGTGTAAGATGAACGTAGTTGTGCCTTCCGAATGGAAATCGCCAGCGGGGGCACCCCGCCGCTTAGCGGAGCTTGGCGCCGCAGGGGTAGCGGTCGTCGGCGAACTGGACGACGACGCTGCCGTCGGGGAGGTCGGCGGCACAGATCATGCCGTTGGACTCCACGCCGCAGAGCTTGACGGGCGCGAGATTGGCCACGATGATGACCTTCTTCCCGATCAGATCCTCCGGCGCATACCACTGTGCGATGCCGGAAACGACCTGACGCCCGCCCATGCCGTCATCGAGCTGGAGACAGAGCAGCTTCTTGGACTTCTTCACCTTCTCGCACGCCGTCACCTTGGCCACGCGGAGGTCGACCTTGGTGAAGTCGTCGAACGCGATCTGGTCGGCGAGGGGCGCCGGCTCGTAGGCGGGCTTCTCCGGCTTGGGGGCGTTCGCGAGGAGGATGGCGTTCAGCGCCTCGATCTCCGCATCCACGTCGATGCGCGGGAACAGGATCTCGCCCTTGTGGACGGTCACATCCTGCGGGAGCACGTCGAACTTGGCCGCATTCTCATACGTCACGTCGGCCTCAGTCGCCCCGATCTGCTCCCATACCTTCGGCATGGTCGTCGGCATGAAGGGCGCGAGGAGCGTGGAGATGATGCGGATGCTCTCGAGCAAGTTGTAGAGCACCGCCGCGAGGCGCGCGCGCTTCGTCTCGTCCTTGCCGAGCTTCCACGGCTCCGTCTCGTCGATATACTTATTGGCACGGTCGACCAGCGTGAAGATGGTCTCGAGCGCCTGCTTGATCTGGGTGTTGTCGATGAAGCCGTCCACCTTGCCGCGAATGGACAGGGCGAGGGACTTCAGCTCCTCATCCACCGGCGCGGTCTCGCGGTCGGTCGGGAGGGTGCCGCCGAAATACTTGTCCGCCATCGCCACCGTGCGGGACACGAGGTTGCCGAAGCCGTTGGCCAGGTCGGAATTGATGCGGTTGATGAGGATCTCATTGGAGAAGTCCGAATCCGCACCGAGCGCCATCTCGCGCAGGATGTGGTAACGGATGGCATCGCAGCCGTAGCGCTCGCCGAGCACGAACGGGTCGACCACATTGCCCTTGGACTTGGACATCTTGTCGCCGTTGAACGTGATCCAACCGTGGACGGCCAGATGCTTCGGCAGCGGCAGGTCGAGCGCCATCAGCATCGCCGGCCAGATCAGCGCATGGAAGCGCTGGATGTCCTTGGCGACCATGTGGACGTCCGCCGGCCAGAAGGTGTCGAAATCGTCATAGCGGTCGTTCATGTAGCCGAGGGCGGTGATATAGTTCGAGAGTGCGTCGATCCAAACGTAGACCACATGATCGGGGTCGAACGTCACCGGGATGCCCCACTTGAAGGACGTGCGGGAGACGCACAGGTCCTCCAGACCGGGCTTGATGAAGTTGTTGACCAGCTCCGTGGCGCGGGTGCGCGGCTGGAGGTAGTCCGTATCCAGCAGCAGATGCTCCAGACGGTCGGCAAAGGGAGACATCTTGAAGAAATACGCCTCCTCCTCCGCGTCGATGACGGGGCGGCCGCAGTCGGGGCACTTGCCGTCCTTGAGCTGGGAGGACGTCCAGAAGCTCTCGCAGGGCGTACAGTATTTGCCGACATACTTCCCTTTATAGATATAGCCGCGGTCATAGAGCTCCTTGAAGATCTTCTGCACGCTCTCGACATGGTAGTCGTCCGTCGTGCGGATGTAGCGGTCGTAGGAGATGTTCATATACTTCCAGAGGCGCTGGAAGATGGCGACGATCCCGTCGACATACTCCTTCGGCGTGACGCCGGCCTCCGCGGCCTTCTGCTCGATCTTCTGGCCGTGCTCATCGGTGCCGGTCAGGAACATGACGTTATGCCCCTGCATCCTGCGGTAACGCGCGATCGAATCGCACGCAACGGTCGTATAGCAATGCCCGATATGCGGATTCCCCGAGGGGTAATAGATCGGGGTCGTGATGTAAAAATCAGACATGGGTGTTCCCTCCTTGGTGAGATCGTATCGCCGTCAGGGACGGCAGATACATTTATTATACCACATATCCCTGAAAAATGCAACTGTTTTTGTGACCGGCCGTCAGTCTGCCTGTTCTGCGAGATACTGCATCGCCCATGCGAGCTCGTAGTCCTCGCCGTCATGGAACATCTGCATCGCCGCGTCGCGGTCGAACGGGATCCTTACCTCGACGGGATTCCGGCTGATCCGGTCAGCGCGGGTGTCCACATTGGGCACGCCGTCTGCATCGAGGATCAGGCCGACCGGGTAGCCGACCGTCACGATCTCGTCGGACAGTACACAGCCGCCGCCCGTCTCCTGGTTGCACCCGCAGGGATCGGTGATGCCCGCGAGGGTCACGTTCGGCAGGTGCGAGAGGTAGAGCGAGGTGCCGTCCCCGGCGCTCACGCAGTCGAAGTTCGTCAGCGCCACGACCGTAAGATCTGCGAACTCGCCGTCCCCATACACGCCATGGTCGGAGACGCAGCGATACTGCCCATTCGTCCGCACGCCGAGGCCCTGTCCGTAGTACGCATCCTCGGTCAGCAGGTCGCAGAGGGCGGTGCCGATCTCGTCATAGCCGCCCCAGTTGGTGCGCAGGTCGATCACGAGGCGGTCCATCCCCTGCTCCCGCAGCTCGCGCAGGCGCTCGCGGAACAGCTCCCGCGCCTTGCCCTGATCGCCCGTCAAATAGCCGACGAGCATGTCATACACGCCGTTGTCGGTGGTCTCGATGCTCAGGCGGAGATAGCCGCAATGCTCGTCGAGCATCCGTGCGGAGAAGTTCTCCTCCATGAGGTGCTCGAACATCGCCTCATCATCGAGCACCGGGGCATGGGCGAAGATGGCGCGTGCCTCCTGCTGTGTGTGCGGGTCGCCGAGGTCAGTGAGGGTGACGGTCTGTGCCTTCCCGGCGGCATCGAGGAACGTGACCTCGAGCGTCTCGCCGCCGGTCGCGGCCAGGTCGATCGCGGCCAGACGCTCGGCGTTCGCCTTGACGGGATAGCCGAGGTCGGGCACGTCCTCCTGCAGAGCCTGTGCGATGGGCTTGCCGTTCCAGTGGGTGATGACAGTGCCGTCCTCGATCCCGGCGGCATGTGCCTCGTCCGTCGTGCAGACGGCGATCACGTCCTCGTCATCGAGCTGCACCATCGAAAAGCCGTATTCCCGATAGGCGAAGGCCGAGCGGTACTGCGTCTTGTCATACTGCGTCTGCACGATGACATGGCCATCATGCAGCTCGTTGCAGAACATTCGGACGGCGTCGGCGAATTTGGCCGGATCCTGCGCGTCCTCGGCCTCCTGCACCATCGGCAGATACTGCGCCTCGAGCGCGGCGAAGTCGACCTCCTTCCACTCCTTGAGGATGTAGGTCCTGTCCATATCGCGCACCATCGCGCGGAAGGAGTCCGTATAGCTCAGGTCCTTGTGGACGTAGATGTGCGGCGACAGCCCACAGAAGACCACGCCGAAGAAGACCGCCACGATCCCGGACAGCACGGCCGCGATGCGGTAGCCGATCCTGCGCTTGGCCAGGATGCACGGCAGCACGACCGTCAGCGCGATGACATGCAGCAGGAGATAGTTCCCTGCAAGATCGGGCGCCGGCAGCACATATCGCACCGCATGGACGGCCGCCGCCGCGATCGGGACGAGGCACAGGAGCCGCCAGCGCCCGAGCTTTTTGGGGTCGTCCCGCCAGAGATGATGCAAAATGGCGAGGCACAGCAGGCACGCCAGGATGGCGATGCACCAGATGATGTGCGTGAGGTTCGCGCACGCGAAGCGATGGATGAACGCGCCGATGATGTTCTTCATGAGGATGTCCTCCCTATCCATGAGATGGTGTCATAAAAGGTGTCATAAAAAAGGAAGATGCCCCGGGGCACAGGGCCGCCGGAGCATCGGAAAGGTCAGATCTGCGCGGAATAGTTGGGTGCTTCCTTGGTGATGTAGATGTCGTGCGGATGGCTCTCCTTGAGGCCGGCGCCGGTGATGCGGACGAACTCCGCCTTCTCCCAGAGCTCCGGGATGGTCTCGCAGCCGCAGTAGCCCATACCGGCGCGGATGCCGCCGATGAGCTGGAAGACGGTGTCGGCCACTGCGCCCTTGAACGGCACACGGCCCTCGACGCCCTCGGGGACGAGCTTCTTGGCGCCCTCCTGGAAGTAGCGGTCGGTGGAGCCGTTGGCCATCGCGCCCAGGCTGCCCATGCCGCGGTATACCTTGAACTGACGGCCCTGGTAGATCTCCGTCTCGCCGGGGGCCTCCTCGCAGCCTGCCAGCAGCGAGCCGAGCATCACGACATCGGCACCCGCAGCGAGCGCCTTGACGATGTCGCCGGAATACTTGATGCCGCCGTCCGCGATGACGGGGATGTCGTACTTCTTGGCCACCTGTGCCACGTCATACACAGCCGTGATCTGGGGCACACCGATGCCCGCAACGACACGGGTCGTGCAGATGGAGCCCGGGCCGATGCCGACCTTCAGGCAGTCCGCACCGGCGGCGATCAGCTCCTCGGCTGCGGCCGCGGTGGCGATGTTGCCGGCGATCACCGGGGTGTCCGGGAAGGCGGCCTTGAGCTTCTTGAGCGCATTGATGATGTTCGCGCTGTGGCCGTGTGCGGAGTCGAGCACGAGGACGTCGACCTGTGCGTCGATCAGCGCCTTGGCGCGGTCCATCATGTTCGCGGTCATGCCGATGCCGGCGCCGCAGAGCAGACGGCCGTGGGAGTCACGCGCGGAGTTCGGGAACTTCACGGACTTCTCGATGTCCTTGATGGTGATGAGGCCCTTGAGATAGCCGTTCTCGTCGACGAGCGGGAGCTTCTCAATCTTGTGCTGGCGCAGGATCTCCTGTGCCTCGGTCAGGGTGGTGCCGACGGGAGCGGTGATGAGGTGCTCCTTGGTCATCACGTCGCCGATCTTGGCAGAGAAATCGGTCATGAAGCGCATGTCACGGTTGGTGATGATGCCCACCAGCTTGCCGGCGCCGTCCACGATCGGCACGCCGGAGATGCGGAACTTGCCCATGAGCTCGTCGGCATCCTTGACCAGCTTGTCCTCGGTCAGGGAGAAGGGATCGACGATGACGCCGTTCTCGGAGCGCTTGACCTTGTCGACCTCGTCGGCCTGCTGCTCGATGGACATGTTCTTGTGGATGATGCCGATGCCGCCCTCACGCGCGATCGCGATCGCCATGCGGGAGTCGGTCACGGTGTCCATCGCGGCTGTCATGATGGGGGTGTTCAGGTGGATGCTGCCTGCCAGACGGGTGCCGAGCTTGACCATGTTCGGCGTCACCTCGGACTTTGCCGGGATCAGGAGCACGTCATCGAAGGTCAGGCCCTCCTTGCGGAACTTGTTCTCATTCAATACTGCCATGACATTGATCTTCCTTTCCTTATAATTAAGTGATAGGATCCATCCACGTTTGGATGATATTATTTCTATCATACTCTTTTTTTGACGAAATGTCAAGGGACAGTTTATGAACATGACGATAAAGATCCGTGTGGACATCTCTGCCCCCCTTTGTGCAGTTCTCCAGATCGGGGCGGCGTCAAAATTTTTTTGAAAAAACACTTGACAACTGCCTCGCTTTGTGCTATAATAAGATAGTCGTCAGGCGATATGCCGAAACGATCGCTGCAAATAGCGCTGGTATAGCTCAGTTGGTAGAGCAGCTGATTTGTAATCAGCAGGTCGGGGGTTCGAGTCCGTCTACCAGCTCCATACCAAACTTCATATGGGAGAATTCCCGAGTGGCCAAAGGGGGCAGACTGTAAATCTGTTGCTTCGTGCTTCGATGGTTCGAATCCATCTTCTCCCACCAAAGACATCTCATCCATCCGGATGGGATGTTTTTTTATGACCGATCAAAGAGACAGCTTTGCGATGATGACAAAATGGGGGCACGCGATGCGGCGGATCCGTCATCCTGAACAAGATGATACCTGCCTGATCGTGCATCCCGACAAAGATCGGGAAATGCGCGCAGGATGGCGGCGTCATCTCGTCTAAGAGGATGAAAGAAGGCGTTCACGCGCCCCCATGGAGGTGAGACCACGATGAGACGAACGATGGGGATCCTGCTCACAGGCCTGATGGCTGCGGCGGTCGGCGCGCTCCATGCCCATGCCGAGGCGCCGCACACCTATGAACGAACGGAGGACTTGCCTGCACAGACCGGCGCGGTCACGGTCGGCGACGAGGCGGAGGAGGAGGCGCTGCAATACCGCGACATCCCGATGACCGCCTTTACCGTCTCCGGCCTCTCCCCTTCTGCGGACACCGACCTTGACTATACCGACGTGTGGTACAGCGAGTGGGACGACTGCCGCTACCTCTTCCTCCCCGCGACCGCGGACCGCACCGCGCTCACCATCACCTATGATGCGGACGATACGCTCTATCTCGACGGACAGGCGATCGTGTCCGGCGAGCCGACCGACCTGCTGGCGGAGGCGGACATCTTCTATCTCGCCGTCGGGGAGACGGACTGCGGTGCGCTCCGGATCATGCAGTCCGACCATGGCGTCATCTACCTGACCACCTCCCATGGCGGCACGGACGCGCTCGATGCGAATCGCTTCCTCGTGGAGACCGGCGCCGCCCTGATGCTCGACGCCGACGGCGGCATCGTCTATGACGGCGAGCTCGAGAAGTTCACCGCGCGCGGCAATTCCTCCTGGGACTACAGCCAAAAGAAGTCCTACAACATCAAGCTCCCCCAAAAGGAGGATCTCTACGGCCTGGGCAAGGCGAAGAAATGGGCGCTGGTGGCGAATTACCTCGACCACTCCATGCTGCGCAACAAGCTGACGGAGGAGATGTGCAAGGCGGCGGGGATGGCGTATGTCATGGACTCCACGTTCGTCGACTTTTATGCGGACGGGTCGTACCGGGGGACGTACCAGCTCTCTGAACGGGTGCAGATCCAGAAGGAGCGCGTCAACATCCGTGACCTCGAGGAAAAGACCGAGGACAAGAACGCCGATGACCTCGACACCTATCCGCAGGCGGTCGTCGGCGCGGACAGCCCCCTGGACTATGTCGAGGATTCCTATAAATACTACGAGATCCCGAACGACCCGGCGGACATCACGGGCGGCTATCTCCTGCAATTCCAGCAGTGGAACCGTTATCCCGGCAAGGCCTCGAGCGGGTTCGTGACATCGCGGGGACAGGCGATCGAGCTGGACGGCCCAGAGTATGCCTCCAAGGCGCAGGTCGAGTATATCCGCAGCTTCGTGCAGGATGCCGAGGACGCGATCTATTCGGAGACCGGCTGCAACGCGAAAGGCAAGCATTACAGCGACTACATCGACGTGGACAGCCTGATCCTCTCCTACCTTGTGCAGGAGATCTCCCTGAACGTCGACGGCACGTTCACGAGCTTCTATCTTTGGAAGGATTCGGACAAGAAGGGAGACGGCAAGCTGCATTTCGGCCCCGCATGGGACTTTGACCTGGCCTATGGGAACTTTGCGGCGTCGCGGTCGAATTCCGACGGGCAGATCGGCCATTCGATGGTCGCGACCCGCCTGTTCATCGCCTATTTCCCGATCAGCGGCTATCTGGAGAGCGGCCGTCCCACGGTGGGCGTGAGCTGGATCGGGCAGCTCTACAAGCAGGAGGGATTCGAGGCGCGGGTCGCGGCGCTCTATTACGAACGATTCGAGCCCTTCCTCTACACGCTGACGCAGGGCGAGACGCCGTATCTGACCCAGATGGCCGCGGCGCTGCGTCCCTCCGCGGAGATGAGCAACGCGCGCTGGCACACCTACGGCGGCGCGAAGTATACGGTCTTCGGCGGCTCGAGCGGGGCGGACTACATGGGATCGGCCGAGCTCGTCCGACAGTTCATCGAGCGGCGGAAGAACGGGCTCGAGGCGCTATGGCACCCGCTCGTCATGCGCCCGGGCGATGTCGATGCGAACGGCGTGTTCGACATCGCGGACGTGATCGTGCTGCAAAAGTGGCTCCACGCCGTCCCGGACACGCACCTCGCGATCTGGCAGGCCGCCGACCTCGACGAGGACGGCCGTCTCGACGCCTTCGACCTCTCCCGGATGAAGCGGACGCTGACCGCAGGGGAGTGAACTGGTTTTGCTGTATTATTTAAATGTAGGAAGACCGCCGGACGGGATGTCAGGCGGTCTTTTTGCGTGCGTATGCTTATGACAGTGCCCGGCTCGGTCCAGTGGATGTCCTTCCGGATCCCTTCATGATAGCATGGTCTCCTGTCGATGCTGCTCCGTCAGCACGTCTGCACACCAAAAAACGCCGATATAACGTACATCCTATAAAAATACACATCTCCCCGAAAAAATATGAAAAAACCCCTTGACAAACCCGATCAAACGTGCTATACTTAAAACATACAATACAGATAGGCGATAAGAGAAAACTAGGCGAAACACCTGACGCCGTCCCGACTGTCGCCCCTCTGCAAAAACGAGCGCACCGCGCATCGCATACGGGCAGGACGCCCGATCCTCGAAAGGAGATCATGACCATGAGCAACATCTACAAGAACGTGACCGAGCTCGTCGGCGGCACCCCGCTGCTGGAGCTGACGAACATCGAGAAGGAGGAGCAGCTCGAGGCGACGCTCCTCGGTAAGCTGGAGTATTTCAACCCCGCCGGCAGCGTCAAGGACCGCATCGCCAAGGCGATGATCGACGACGCGGAGGCGCGCGGCGTGCTGAAGCCGGGCGCGGTCATCATCGAGCCGACCTCGGGCAATACCGGCATCGGCCTGTCCGCAGTGGCGGCGGCGCGCGGGTATCGCATCATCATCACCATGCCGGAGACGATGAGCGTGGAGCGCCGCAACCTGATGAAGGCCTACGGTGCCGAGCTGGTGCTGACGGATGGCTCCAAGGGCATGAAGGGCGCGATCGCCAAGGCGCAGGAGCTGGCCGCGGAGCTGCCGAACAGCTTCATCCCGTCGCAGTTCACGAACCCCGCGAATCCCGCGACCCATGAGGCGACCACGGGCGTGGAGATCTGGAACGACACGGACGGCAAGGTCGACATCTTCGTCGCCGGCGTCGGCACGGGCGGCACGCTCTCGGGCGTGGGCGCGTATCTGAAGAAGCAGAACAAGGACGTCAAGGTCGTGGCAGTCGAGCCGAAGGGCTCGCCGGTGCTGAGCGAGGGCAAGGCAGGCCCGCACAAGATCCAGGGCATCGGTGCCGGCTTCGTCCCGGACACGCTGAACACGGACATCTATGACGAGGTCATCACGGTCGAGAACGAGGATGCGTTCGCAGCAGGCCGCAGCGTGGCACGCCGCGAGGGCGTGCTGGTGGGCATCTCGTCCGGCGCGGCGGTATGGGCGGCCATCCAGCTCGCGAAGCGTCCGGAGAACAAGGGCAAGACCATCGTCGCCCTCCTGCCCGACACCGGCGAGCGCTATCTCTCCACGCCGATGTTTGAATAAGTCCTCAAAGACGAGCGCCCCTCTCGATGTGAGAGGGGCGCAGCTTGTCGAAAAACCTCACTTTTACGATTTGACGCTTGTTGATACCGCCGCCGTAAGGCGGCGGAAAAAGCGGCGGCGGCCCGCAGGGCCGCCATTTTCTCCCCCCGCCCCTGGGGGCGGGGGGCAGGGGGGGGGGGAGAAGCCGCCTAGAAAAACGACTTTTTTGACAGACTGGCGCCCCTCTCGATGTGAGAGGGGCGCTTTTCGTGGGCTGCGGCATCTCCACGGTGGAGAAGTGGAAAGTGTGCCATCCTTCGATGCAGACGTTGATGCCCCGTCACTCCACCTGACGGCCGAGGAACTGGGCGGCGGCGGTGACGAGGGAGCGCTGGAGCTCGGTGGCGGACTGCTTGTGGTCGCTGGAGAGGAACGCGACCGCGCCGGTGACGTCGCCGGCGGAGAGGATGGGACTGGCCGCAAGGGACGGCTGGGACATGCCCTCGACCGGACAGAGCGTCTCGCCGTTCCCGTCGGAGAAATACTGTCGGCGCTGCTCCATGAGCTCCTCGAGCTCGGGGGAGACGCGGCGTTCCTGGAACTCGCGCTTGGTGACGCCGGAGGTGGCGACGACATGGTCCCGGTCGAACACGACCACGGGACACCCGGCGAGTCCACGCATGATGTCGGCGACCTGCGCGGCGTTCTCGCTGAGCTCGCCGATGGCGGAATATTTCTTGAAGATGACCTCACCGTCACTGTTTGTGTAGATCTCGAGCGGGTCGCCCTCCCTGATCCTCATGGTCCGTCTGATCTCCTTAGGGATGACGACGCGGCCGAGGTCGTCGATGCGTCTGACGATTCCTGTTGCTTTCATCATGGAAAACTCCTTTCCTGTTGGGATATGCAGTACGCTGCGTGGGTAGTATCTGCATCGGGTGGGGAAATTATGCAGGAACGTGGCGAACGAAGATGACGAAAAAGACCAGGTGCGCCATTAGGTACACCTGGTCTTTTTCGCAGAGATCCCTCCGGCAGCGCTGTCAGGAGCTGCTTGCCGCAAGCGTCGGCCGCCCCTGATCGGTGAAGCCCAGTAGACGGCACAGCACCTCCGCCGAAAGGCCGGACAGATCAGGCTTCTTCTCCTGCATGATAGTAAGATACCGGTCGAATGCACTGGTCTGGATGTCCTTCATGTCAGCACGGTCGGAGGTCCGCAACTCGTCCTGGATCTTCTTGCGGAACGCTTCAAAGCTGTAGACCTCTATTATACGAGATCTATTAGGATCTGTCAAGATGAAAGTCTTATAAAATGATATTTGAGTCTGATGAAATTCGCATAGATCAGGAAGAAGTCGAAAGAAATGCGTTTTTGTGACTTCTTTTTCAGATAACAAAGAGCCGTGCAGTTTGAGGGCTGCACGGCTTGATCTGTGCTTTTATTTCTTCCCACAGCATCGCTTATACTTCTTCCCGCTCCCGCAGGGACACAGTCCGTTCTTGCTCGGTGTTTTTTCGGAGATGCCGCCCTGCTGTTCCAGCTCTGCAAGAAGCATCCCGCGCACGTCATCGCTAAGAGTATCCTTCTGCATGACCCTCTGCATCCATTCCTTTGCATCCAGCGTGCTGTCGGAGAGAGCCGGCCTGAAGATGATCGATCTCGGTCTTCCGTCCCCCTCTCGTTGATGCAGCTCCTCCGGCGTAAAGCCGCGGTTATACGGAACACGAGTGGTGTTGTTCAGATCCTTTATCAGTCTTCCGAGCTGCTGTGCCTCCTTGAGCGTCATAGGGATCTGCATCCGTTCAAGATCGTCAAAAACAGCTTGGATGGGGTTTGAGCCCTCACAGCGAACGACAAGGATCGTTTCAAGCAGCAGCTCCTCTGCATCCTTGCGGCTCCGGTGCAGCACCGTTTGAAAAAACTGCCGCAATGCCTTTGTGGCGGACGTTTCCTCATAATAATCCTCGTCGGCATATTTCAGAAGGTCTTTCATATCCGGGATGTAGAGCGGCTTCCCCTGCTGTGCCTCCAGCACCTCGTCATAGCCTTCAAAGCCAGATATGACGAGCGCTTCATGGATCAGCTCCCGGTCGATCGGCTCGACAGGTCTGCCGTCTGTGTAGATCTCGTCCTCTGCCAGGATATGATAGAAGTGCTCCTCATGACGCATGATCTCGGCGAAGGCAAGGAACCCCTCTTCCGTGACGGCCTCGCCCATCTGATGCAGGATCGCCAGCAGATCTCGCAGCGTGATGATTCCGTACAGGTTCGCGGCAGCGTCAAAGATCTGCCGATATTTGTCGAGCTGTGCATCGTTCCAGTTCAGCTTACGATACATGCGCATCAAGGTACGTTCGGCGTACATTCTGGGAAATGGTCTCATGGCAAGTCCTCCTTCGGATGATGATCATTCACGGTCGTCCGATCAAAGCAGCGTGAGCTGTATCGGCTCCTCCGGCTGTTCCGGGAGCTTCGTCACGTCGCCGTCCCAATTTTCGCCAATGGGGATCGCGCCGAGCTTGATGAGCGCCTGGTTGCCGCGATATTTTGGGTCATCCCAGCAGAATACCGGTGTGATCTCGTGCTTGATACAGTCCACTGCGCCGCTCCATGTGCCGCCCTTCTTGTAGTCTGCCCGCACTACCACTGTCCCGACGGACTGGGCGTAGATATAGCGGTTGCGCATCATCGCGGAGGCGGCCGTAAATCCCAGATCCGGCTTGACAGCAGAGAGCAGCAGGAGCTGTCCGCGCTGGATCGCCGCGATGACGTCCCGGCTGCGGATGCGCTTGACCATCGAATCGGCGAGATACGAAATGACCGCGCTGCCGTTTCGGAGGGCGGTATCACCGGCGATCGTATCCACGCCCTTCGCACCGCCTGAAACGATCGCATACCCACGCGCATCGACCTTCGAGACCGTCTGCTCTGTGAACCTCTGATCGATCTCATCGACGTTCCGGGATCCGACATATCCGACGCACTTTTTACCGGCAAGCGACAGGTCCCCAGCATAGTAAAACAGCGGCGGACAGCGCTTGCCGAGCCTTGCCTTCAGCATCTTGGGATAGCCGGCATCCGCACGGGTGACGACCGAGATGCCCATACTCTGGTATTTTTCCAGTTCAAATGTCAGATTTGCGCCCCGCCTGAGGAGCTGCCGGATGCGGCGTGTCTCCTCGGTCCCGATGGCGAGCTCTCCGAATGTACTGTCGGACATGTCGGGCAGCTCCTTTGGTTCGAGACCCGCCTGCATCAATCTGTCGGCGAGCCGCGACCATTCCGAGGGCTCCAGTGGCTTACAGTCGACATCCGCGAGCAAATGACTGCATAGCAGGAAAATGATCTCTGCATTCTGATTCATGTCTCGTTCCCCCTATTCTCCGAGCTGTCTGCCAGTGCAAATGGGAAGACCGACTCACAGCCCGCCTGTGTGAGCAGATAGCCGCAGACCGTCATCGTCCATCGCGAGTCCACGATGTCATCCACCAAGATGACTCGAGCCGGCATCGAGATGTCTGGGATACAGGCAAACGATCTCCATGCATTCCGGCACTGGTGATAACTATTCTCCATGTCCTTCTGCTGCCGGGTCCCATGCTTTTCCAGGAGCTGCACAAAGGGCAGTCTGAGACGCTGGGCCAACGCTTCTGCAAGATCAGCGACGATCGTACTGCGCAATGACGGGACACAGGTCACAGCAGTGATCCCGTGCGTGCGCACGACATCCCGCAGCACCGTCGCAGACTTTCCGATCAGTTCTTCACAGAATCCGGGCGGGGTCCCATATTTCCCCTGCTTGACGAGCATCCCATAGCCGGGATCGCCGTATTTGGACAGGCAGAGCCCCTCGTGGTTCGGTACAGGGATCTTGAACACACCCGTAAAGTCCTTACTGGGGAACTGCTTTCGCGGCTCGATCGGCAGGATCAGCCGTTCGAGATACGTCTGTGCTATGCGAAGGGCATCCATGCCCGGGTGTTCCGGATACTCCGGATAGCCAAGGCAATTCCGGCAGATCCCGCAGTCCTCGGCTGTCGTGTCATCCAGGCAATTGACCACAAAGCGGCTCAGACATCCTTGTGTATGTACCAGTTCACGCATCTGCTGTTGTTCCCGGTAACGGACGGCCTTGATCGCCTCGTAGTGCGCCCGATCATAGCGGAACGGATGCAGGGTAGGGTAGTATCGCGCGCCGTCTTTGACGATGATCTCCTCATTGCGCAGGAACATCAATGCCTTGTCCACACGCGCTTTCCGGATGTTGACGAGCCCTTCGACGGCTCGCCCGGTGATCCCTTCCTCTGCATGGGATAAGACCGCGTCATAGACGGCTCTCGCCTCCTGCTCGGAGGGAAAAGCAGTCTCAATGAAGTATTCTTGGATCATCCGATCTTCCTCACCGCACATCAGGAACGTATACGCGCGGTCGATGCTTCTGCCCGCACGTCCGATCTGCTGATAGTAGGCGACGATGTTGGACGGCTGCTGGTAGTGGATGACGAAGGAGATATCGCCCTTGTCATACCCCATGCCGAGCTTGATCGTCGCAACGAGCACCTTGATCTGATTCTCCCGTAAACGCTGTTCTGCATCATTGGTCTCTGTCTGCTCCAGACCAGAATGATAGGCGACCGCTCGGATGCCGTTCTTTTGCAGAAAGTCTGCCAGATAGTCACAGTCTCGCTGTGTCAGACAGTAGATGATACCGCTTCCGGGGAGCCGCGGGACATTCTCCAGGATCCAGGCATACCGCTCCGCCGACGTGGACAAGGGCAGGATCTGGATGGAGAGCGAGCGCCGCATCAGCTCTCCGCGAGAGATATACACATCGTCCCCCAATTGCTGCTTGAGATCGGCGATCACGCGGTCATTGGCAGTGGCAGTCGTGCCGAGTACGGGAACGGTCTTGGGCATTTGCCGGATGATACGGTACAGGCGGGTATATTCCAGCCGGAAGTCATGCCCCCAGTCGGAGATACAGTGCGCCTCGTCGATGACGAACAGCCCGATCGGGATGGAGGGCAGTGCAGCCTGCACCTCATCAGTGAACAGCGTCTCCGGCGTGATCAGGACAAGATCCAGCTCGCCTGCACGCATCGCATCGAGCTGCTCCTGTCGTCTGTCTTTGGTCGTGCTGTTCAGCACAGCACAGTGAAGACCCATCGCTTCCGCCGATGCGAGCTGATTCTCCATCAGCACGAGCAGCGGACTGACGACCATCGTCACACCCTGCCCCTGGTCACGCAGGAGCTTCGTGCAGACAAAATACACCAGGCTCTTCCCCCAGCCAGTCTTCTGGACGACCAGCGTCCTATGGTGCGTGAGCGTCGCTTCGATGGCCTCGTACTGCCCCTCACGGAACGTCGCATCTGCGCCGTAGATCGTGCGAAGGATCTCCGAGGCTCGGGCGTGTATCATAGCGTCCATCTAAACCCCTCTTTTGCCGGAAATGGTACTACTTTTATTATGATCCATCTCATGTAAAATGTCAAGTGCCTATCGCAAAAAACAACTGCTCGTCAGACAGTTGGTGTATGAGGGTCTCCTGTGTCATCTCACTATCATATGTACATCCTCTCCGCCGCATCCCGCGCTTACACCGTGTCACGATACGCGATCCATCCTCCTTTTTTGTAATATTAATAAAACAGAAATATTTTGTTAATACTCCGTTGACAAGATCAAGGTATCATGATAACATGTGACATACGACAGGAGAGGAGGGTCCCTATGAACATCGCGATCATGACAGACACGAACAGCGGGATCAGCATCGAGGAGGGCAGGGAGAACGGCATCCATGTGCTCCCCATGCCGATCATCATCGACGGGAGGACCTACCTCGAGGAGGTCGAGCTGACCCATGCGATGCTCTACCAGGCGCTGAACGAGGGCAAGGACATCAGCACCTCGCAGCCCTCCCCCGCCGCCGTCACCGAGATGTGGGAGCAGCTCCTCGCGGACGGCTATGACCAGATCGTCTACATCCCCATGACCAGCGGTCTGAGCGGCGCCTGTGCCACGGCGAGCGCGCTGGCCTTGGAGTACGAGGGGCGCGTGCAGGTGGTCGACGACCGCCGCATCTCGCTGACCCTTCTGAACGCCGTCTATGACGCCAAGCACCTCGCCGCGCAGGGCATGGACGCCGTCCAGATCAAGGCGCGCCTCGAGGCCGATGCCGACCAGAACGACATCTACATCACGCTCCATAGCCTCAAGCGCATCATCCGCACGGGACGCATCACCCCCGCAGGCGCGGCCATCGCCGCCGTCCTCGGCATCAAGCCGATCCTGAAGATCCAGGGCGGCAAGCTCGACGCCTTCGCGAAGGCGCGCGGGATGAAGAACTGCGAGACCCTGATGATCGAGGCCGTCAAGAAGGACCTGGCGACCAAGTATGCGAACGTCCCGCAGGAGAAGCTGAAGATCAGCACCGCCGGCACCTTCGAGAAGGAGGCCGACGCGCAGGCGTGGGTCGCGAAGGTCGGGGCGGCGTTCCCGGCGTTCCAGGTGCAGTACCGGCCGCTGTCGTGCAGCATCGCCTGTCACATCGGCACGAACACCCAAGGGATCGCGGTCGGCCGCGTGGAGCGCTGACCACTTACATAACAGACGATGCCCCCATCCGGCGCCGGATGGGGGCATTTTGTCGATATTTGGGGAGACGCGGCATCAGCCGACCGCCTCGAACGTCCACCACTGACAGGTGCTGCCGGTGGGGACCCACTGCTGCACGTTCGCGCCCGCGCCGGTCTCGGCGTCCACGATCTCGACACAGCGCTTCTCACCCGAGCACTTCGTCAGGACCAGGAAGGAGCCGCCGGGATTCGCCTTGAGCTTGAACTTCTGCGAATCATCGCCCTTGAACGACGCGATCATGACGTTCGCACCGTCTGTGGCCGCCCCGTCCGCGACGGTCAGATAGCAGTTGTCCCCCGTGGCGAGCTTGGACTGGATGTAATAGTACCCGTCGCCCGCGGCCCTGACCGTCCAGGTGTTGTTGGCCTTGTCGGCGGTCTTGGCGTACTGCTGGACGTTCGTCCCGTCCGCACGCCCGGACTTGGCCACGTCCATCACGCGCCCGCTGTTGACGTTGCGGATGGCGTAGACGGCCGACTCATCGAGCGCCGCCTCGCCGATGTAGCGCACATCCGGCTGCCCGGGATCGTCCATGCCCGTGCCAAGATAGTAGCTGAGCATGTTGGACTGGTAGTAGCCCTTCGAGGTCATGTCGTTGCGGTAGGCGGGATCCTGCGCGAGGCAGTTCAGACGATAGTCGGTCGGCATGGTCGTGGAGATGACGACGAGGCTCGCAAAGTCCGAGCCGGTGCAGATGATCTCCTCGCGCCAGTCGCCGAGGATGTCGCCGTAGAACATGGGCGCACCGCGGTCGCTCGACGAGCAGCCGGTGATCTTCCAGGTGGTCGCGAGGCGCGCGACGGACTTCGTCGCATACTCCCACTTCTCGATCTTGCTGTCGTTGTAGGATTCCGAGAGGAGGTCGCCGTCCCAGTAGAGCTTGAGGGACGGGTAGGCGTTCGTGTCGGAGATCTTCTCACCGTGCATGTCATACATGCCCTGGAACGACCAGACCTCGTAGCCCTCATGGGTCGGGTCGACGTCGCCGATGTCGCCGCGGCCGATGTCGACAGAGCCGTCACCGCCGTAATTCGTCCAAAGGAGCTCGCCGGTGGAGGCATTGTAGATGTATTCGAGGAGCGTGTTGGGATTGCGCTGCTGCACGCCGTAGCCCCACATCTCCTTGCCGTTCTGTGCATTAGAGAAGGCCGTCACATGCCAGCGGTCGCCGTGGACGACGTCCTTGACCTGGTAGCGCAGCGTGCCGTCACCATTGAGGGCATAGCCCATGTGCAGGACCTCGTCCTTGCCGTCATAGTCCACGTCCTCGACACGGAACTGGTGCGCCTCCGCACCGCCCATGGCCTTGGTGTCGTACTTCCAGAGCTGCTTGAACTCGGTGCCGCCCGCATAGCCGTAGGCGACCATGAGGGAGTTGAAGCTCTTGTCGGCATTGCGGTTCTTGATCCAGCAGACGAGCGCCGGGTGGACACCGTCGAGATACCCGACCTCCATCATGCACGCCATCGGGCCGATGCTCATGTAGTCCTGCGGCAGGTCGACGGAGGTCTTGAGCGCGCCGGTCATGCCGTCGATGACGGCGATGGCCTGGCCGTTGCCGCCGGAGCTGTTGGAGAAGGTCTTGCCGTCCCCGAACGTCACGCCGTCTGCGGCGCGCAGGAGGACGTCCGCGGCGCCGTCCATGTCCATATCATAGACGGTCGCCCCGTCCCACATGCCCACGTCGATGGTGGAGGCGCCGGGGGAGATGTTGTTCTTGTTCTCGCTGTTCACGCCGAGGTCGATCGTCCAGAGGTAGGTGCCGTCATGGAGATACGCCTCGAGCTTCTGGTGCTCGTCCGTGCAGCGGTCGACGAGGTAGTCGTACCGGCCGTCGCTGTTGAAGTCGCCGACCCAGACGAAATGGATCGTGCCGCCCGCATGGATCGGGATGATCTGCGCGGCGCCGTTGTTGCCCTTCGTGAAGATCGACGCGCCGGCCTTCAGCGTAAAGTCGCCATCCGTGGGCGTCTCGACGCCGTTGTAGACGGTCGTGACGTAGTAGGTATTGTCCTTCCCGAGGTCGGCGGTGGTGTCGGTGAAGTTGGTGCCGCCGAGGAGGGGGGAATCATTCAGCTTGACGGTCTGGCCGCCGGTGGTGCGGTAGACGTTGAAGCCGATGTCCGGCTCATCCTGCGCGAGCAGACGCCAGCTCACGAACACCGCGCTCCCCGTGCTGACGGCATACGTCCCGCGGTCGAGCTTCTCGACATAACGCCCGGAGGTGAGCGTCTTCTGGCCATTATACGACGCCTCGGGGGCGGGCGGCGTGTAGATGGGGCCGGACGGGAAGCCGTCGATCATGCCGTGCAGATAGTCCCGCAGGAGCCGGACGTCCGCGTCATCCATCTGCCCGTCGGCACTGGTGTCGAAGATGGCCTTCTGGAGGTCGGTGAGCGTGTCCGGCGCGGCGAGACCGCGCTTCATGAGCCCGAGGTCGAAGACATCGAGCGCCCCGGAGCCGTCGAGGTCGGCGTAGTAATAGGTCTGCGTCTCTGCCGCCGCCGGGAGGGCAGGGAGCGCTGTCAGGCCGAGCAGGACGGATGTCGCCGCCGCGGCCAGGCGTCTGGTCGTTCTTTTCATACATATCACCCTTGTCCATGCTTTCGTCATGCCATCCCAAATATCCGATGTTGGGACGGCGCTTTTTTATCTATATGTGACCATTATACCAGAATGGCGCTGTCCATACAATGGCAAATATGACCCTTTATATTGCAGATGTGTCACTCTGCAGCCGACAGTCCACCTGATAGATGTGTTCTCTATCAAAATGATACGATAAAACGGCGTGTCAGTCAATGATGCTTTGGGTCAAAAAAGATGCCTTTCCTATCATTTCGGAAGGACACACGCGCCCCTGCCGCCGCGTCCATTGGGGGCAAGCAGTGAAAAGCAGGACGCGCCGTGCCCTCCAAAGGGACTCGCCAGCCCGGGCACCGGGCCCGCTTGACAAATGGCGAGGAACGTAGTAAAATAGTATCTATACGAGAAAAGAAAGACTTTTCAAAGAAAGGGAGACAGCATGAAAGAGACCGCTGCGCAGCTGCTGCATCATCTCAAGATCCCGGCGCTCATCATCGGCGGCATCGCCATCGCGGCCGCGGGAGTCGAGGTGATCCACCGCACCTGCTTCACCGCGATCGCGAACGACCCGACTTTGCTCGAGGCCGAGACCGAGCCGCCCACCGAGCCGCCGACCACCGCCGCGCCCACCACCGTCCCCACGACGGAGCCGACCACCGTGGCCACGACCACCGCCCCGCCCCCTCCGCCCGAGGAGGTCCTCCTCGACATCCCCTATTATTCCCAGCAGGGGCTCCTGTCGACCGGGTGCGAGCTCATCAGCGCGAAGATGGTCCTCGAGCAGTACACCGGCGAGGAGGTGCCCGTGCAGGACATCATCGACCACATGTACTGCACCTACCCCACCACGATCGACGGCCTCAGCTATGCCCCCCATCCCGAGGAGGCCTTCATCGGCAGTCCCTGGGATCCCACCAGCTTCGGATGCTTCGCGCCCGTCCTCTCGCGGATGATGAACGAGCTCCTCCCCGCCGGGGAGACCGCCGTCGACACCACCGGCACCCCCCTCCGGGAGCTCGCCGAGACGTGGCTCCCGCAGGGACGTCCCGTCATCATCTGGGCGACCATCGCCATGCTCGACCATTTCGACTATCTCGGATGGTACCTGCTCGACAAGGAAGGCGAGCCCACGGGCGTTTGGTACGATTGGCAGGCCAATGAGCACTGCCTCGTGCTGGTCGGGTATGATGAGGACTACTATTATTTCAACGACCCCTATACCTGGCGGGCACAGACCTCCTATCGCCGCGAATTGGTCGAGGAGCGGTTCGAGTCGATGGGGTCCTATAGCATCGTGGTCATGGAGAGCGACCTTGTCGAGACCACCGCGAGCTCCCGTACCACGCGCCATACCACCACGACGACGACCACGACGACCACGACCGTGACCGACGCGTCCACGGAGGAGACAGAGGAGCTGACCGCCCCGCCCATGCCCACCGCCGCCGAGACGACACGGCGTCCCTGACTCTCAGAAAGGAGTCCCCATGCTGCAACAGGACGACATCCTCGCCGATCTGCACACCCACACCCTCTATTCGATGCACGCCTTCTCGACCCTCTACGAGAACATGCAGTGTGCCCGCGCGGCCGGGATCCATTATCTCGCTGTGACCGACCATTACTACGGCACCGGCGACCGTCTCGCCATCAAGAACGAGAACACCCGCCTCAAGCAGGTGCAGCGCGAGCTGGCACGCTATGACACCGTCCCGCGCATCATCGGCGGGGCGGAGTTCAACCTGGGGCAGGTGCCGGTGCGGCCGTCCATCCTGGAGAAGCTGGTGTGGCGTCCCATCGGGCTCCATTCGTTCTTCATGTCCTACAGCAGCGTCACGGCCGAGGGACTCTATGGGATGTTCCGCGATGCCGCCGACCAGGGCTACAACGCCTTCGCCCACATCGAGCGCAAGCTCCATGTCATCGAGGACGGCCGCCTCGGCACGTCCCTCGGGATGCGGTCGCAGGATCTGCTCCGGCGGATCGTCCGTCTGGCAGCGGAGCGGCACATCTTCCTCGAGGTGAACGAGGCCTCGCTCTCGCGCAATGAGCCGGGCGCCAGGGAACGGATGACGTTCTGGCTCCGGGAGGCCAAGCGCTGCGGATGCCGCCTCTCCCTCGGGACGGACGCGCACTACTGTGAGGCCGTTGGCCGATTCCCGAACGCCGTCGCCCTCCTCGACCAGATCGACTATCCCAAGTCCCTCATCCTCAACTGCGACCGCGACCTCCTAGAGGCCATGGCCAATGGCGAGCGGATATGACGCGACGCCTTTTGCTCTTGCTAGACAGACCGACGCCCTCCCCAGTGCATCCGGGGAGGGCGTCCTTGTCTGTTCACTTCATCTCCGAAAGATAGAGCGAGACACGGGCGGGGAGCCCCCGCTGGCGAGGCGCCTCCCAATGCCGCTCGCGCGGCAAAGGTCGGCGGGCGGGACACGTCCATCGTCACTTCATCTCCGAAAGATAGAGCGAGAC
>CACWPL010000002.1 GCA_902762785.1 uncultured Ruminococcus sp.
AGACCGGCGACAGCACGCTCCCGATCCTGTTCGTGATGGCATCCATCGCAGCCGCAGGTCTGGCGTTCACTTCGCGCAAGCGTAAGGACGACTGACACATGAACGGCCGCCCCCTTCCCTAGGGGGCGGCCGTTTTTTTGGATGTATTTGGACGTATCACGCAAAAAATGACGTCTCCGGGCGATCCGGAGGCGTCATTCTGTCAGTGACGTTTGCGGCTCCTCGGGGAGGGGCGTGCAGTTCGCGAGCACCTCGCCGAGCTGTGCGAGCGTCTCGGCGTAGTTCATGCTCCGCAGCATGCAGCGCCGCGTCACCTCGGATTGGAAATAGAGCACCACATGGCATTTCCCGCTGATGCGCTGCCAAAGGTGCCGGTAGATGCGGACCTTCACGACACAGTCCGTGTCCGCGATGATCGTGTGGAAGGTCGTGAAACGTGCGTATCGCACGCAGATACGTCCGTCCGCGATGCTCACGCCCGTGGTGAATATGGCCGTGATCTGGACGAGGAGCTTCCAGGTGATCGGGATCAGCAGCATGATCCGCAAGAACGAGATCGCGCCCTCGAGCGCCGGGAAATACGTCTGCGCGAGCTCGACCGCCGGGAAGATGGCGTCGAGGTAGTCGAGCCCGAGCACCACCGCCCCCGCCATCACCGGCCAGCAGACATAGCCCCACCAGGAGTGCCACGGCGGCCGCAGGGTGTTGCGCGTCAGGCGCAGGTCGGGGAAGAGCATGGGGAGCGCGTTGTCCAGCTCGCGGCGGGTCTGGATGGGCAGGCAGATGGGGATGCTCCCGCGCTTGTTGCCGTAGCCGGGGCAGTTCACCGCGATGGAGTAGATCCGGAAGAACACCGTCCAGAGGTTCTGCCGGATGTCCACGAAATTGATCTTTTTGTTACGGAGGATGAAACGGCGCCGCGTCAGCAGGCCGCTGCGGACGGACACGATGCGCCGGTCGCTGTGCATGTCGAAATTGCCGTAGCGCAGGAGATTGCTGATGAAGGAGAGCAGCCACGTCGACAGGATGATGATGGCGAGACTGACCGCCACGGGCGGGATGCCGTTGAGGCGCCGCGCGACCGTCTCGGAGACCTCGTTGAAGCGGTCGTCGAGCTGGTACTGCGTGATGAGGTCACGCGCGATCCTGCCCGCCTGGAACCAGAAAGCCGCCAGATAGAGCGACCCTGTGAAGCTGCTCGAGAAGATGACCGAGAAGAACAGGATCCGCCAAAAGCCGCCCTTGTGCTCGGCGTGGTGGCGCTGACCCTGGTGGACGTTGGGGAGCGCCTCGAGGAAGAGGCGTTCGTCCCGGTGGCGGATCATGAGGCGGATGTCGGTGGCATCGAGGAGCCCGGCCGCCGTGTCCGCGTAGACATAGCAAGCCCGGATCGGCCGCAGGAGGAACGGATGCTCGATGGTCAGTGCGGAGAGACAGTGCAGCGGCAGATAGCTCCGCCGCGTGTAAAAGACGCCCTCCTGCACATAGATCTGGTCGTCCGCGATCTGGAAGAGGCGGAAATACCAGTCGAGCGCCCCGTAGCCGAGGATCGCGAGCAGGATCAGCAGGTCGAACCACGCGCCGTGGAGCCAGACGAGCACGTCCTCCGCGGAGGCGATGTGATAGGCGCCGCGCAGGAGCGGGAAGATCAGCAGCCAGACGGACTTTTGGCTGTGCCGCAGGATCCGGAGCGGGTGCTCATGATGCATGGAACACCCCCCTCTCCTGGAGGAACTGCTCCAGCTCCTTGCGGTCCTTGCGGCTCAGGAACGGGATCACGAGCTGTCCGCCGTAGACATAGAGGATGATGCAATTGAGCCCGAGGATGCCGTCCGCAGGGCCGACGATGGTCTGCACGAACTGCACGCGCTCGATGCGGATGCTCTGCTCGCGCAGGAAGAGGATCCCCGCCGCGAACGAGATCTGCGACGACGTACACACGCACCGCAGCCGCCGGAAATACATCGGCAGCAGCACGATCGCCCCGACTGCCGCGAGCGACACGAATACCACGATCAGGATCAGCATAAGCTTTGGCCAAGGATCGAGGAAGAGGGCGGCGGCCGCCGAGAGGCCTCCCGCGAGCGCACAGAGCCCGAGCTGGAGCAAGGTCAGCGCCGCCACATCGGCGCGGTATTCTCTCATGCGGTGTCCCCCTTCCCAAAGCCCCATGGCGGGGCGTTTCTTTTATTATAGCATGATCCGGCAGAGAAATGCAATAGTTTTGCGGAAGATCTCTGCCGCGCGTGAGGAGGCGGACGGATGGCAGCATGGCTCGAGGCGATGGATGCCGTGCTCTGGGGGCACGGACTGGTGGCGATGATCCTGATGATGGGGACGTTTTGCCTGACATATGGACGATTCCTGCCGATACGGAGCCTACATGCGCTCTGCTGTCGTGACCGCAGCGGCGGCCACGGCCAGACGCCCTTCCAGGCGTGCATGACGTCCTTGGCGGCGGCGATGGGGACGGGGAACATCGTCGGGGTGACGGCGGCGCTCGCGGCAGGCGGACCGGGGGCGATCCTTTGGATGTGGGCCGCGGCCGTCCCGGGGATGGGACTGATCTATGCGGAGAAC
Organism: uncultured Ruminococcus sp.; assembly: GCA_902762785.1. Classification (GTDB taxonomy): domain Bacteria; phylum Bacillota; class Clostridia; order Oscillospirales; family Ruminococcaceae; genus UBA3855. The sequence continues at coordinate 2,581 of CACWPL010000002.1, forward strand.
GTCCTGGCTGCGCGGTATCGGCGCGGCGAGACGGCAGGCGCGGTCGCGTACCTGCGGTGGGGGCTCGGGAGCCGTGGGATGGCGGCGGGCTTCGCGGTCTGCTGTGTGGCGGCGAGCTTCGGCATGGGGGACATGGTGCAGAGCCGCGCGATGGCGGGGACACTGGCGGCGGCCTATGGCGTCCCGCCGCTGGTGACGGGGCTCGCGGCCGCGGCGGTCACGGCAGTCGTAGTCTTTGGCGGCGCGGGACGGACGGGCCGCTTCACGGCGCATGTCATGCCGTTGGTGACTCTCGTATACCTGCTGGCGGCGGCCGTCGTGACGGCGCGCGGGACAGTGCCGCTGGGGGACGTCCTGCACACGATCGTGACGGATGCACTGGATCTGCGCGCGGCGGCAGGCGGCGTCGGCGGCGCGGCACTGGCCGTGGGGGTGCGGCGGGGCGTGTTCTCGAACGAGGCCGGACTCGGCAGCTCCGGCCTCCTCCATGCGGACGCAGACACGGCGTCACCGGCGTTCCTGGGCGCATGTGCGATGCTGGAGGTCGCCGCGGACACGCTCGTCTGCTGCACCGCCACGGCGTTCGCCGTCCTGACGAGCGGCGTCCCGGTCGGGGACAGCGCGGAGACGGTCTACGCCGCCTTCCGCACGGGGATCGGCGGCGCGGCGGACTGGCTCCTGCCGCCGGTCATCGCGGTGTTCGCACTGTGTACGCTGGTGGGATGGTGCCACTGCGGGAGCCATGCCCTGCGCGGTCTGACGGGCGGACGCGGGCTCGGTGTCTACCGTGCGGCGTTCTGTCTGGCGGCGGTCATCGGGGCGTGTACGGGCGAGTCCCTCGTCTGGACGCTCGCGGACATCGCCAACGCCTGCATGGCCTGGATCAACCTCCCCGGGATCCTCCTGCTCTGGCCGAAAACAGCACGCCAAGCGCCCTGACTGTCCCCTTCCGCAAAAAAACTCCCCTCCTATCGTATAGTCCCCGCCGAAATGCCCATACTTCGTACAAATACGAACGAAAGGCGGTCGAACTATGCAAGCGATCATTTTCTGCGACGAGCCGGCGGTGTGTCTCCCCATGCAGGACTGCCCTGCCGCGCTCCTGCCTGTCGGGAGCGCACCGCTGCTCGTCCATCTGCTGACTGATCTGGAGCGGATGGGCTTCCGGCGGACGGTGCTCCTCTCCGGCGATCCCCGCGTGCGGCGCATCCCGGACACCATGCACCTGACCATGCCCGTGCGCTTCGCAAGGTCGATGGCGTCCCTCTATGCCGAGGAGCCGACGCTCCTCCTGCGGTCGCTGTGCCTGCCCGTGCTGGACATGGGCGAGCTCCACGCGGTCTGCGCGCGCGGGGCGGCACGGCTCTTCCACCCGGACGGGACATCCGCCGGGGCGGAGCTCCATCCCGCCGGGTCTCCCCTGCTCGAGCCGGAGGAGACGGCCGTGGTCACGCAGTCGCAGTTCCGGCGCGCGGCCGATCCTGCCGCGTACCGTGCCCTCGTGACGGAAGCGGTCGCAAAGGGGTCTCCGCGGATCGGCGAAGGGCTGCGCCGCGGGCGGGACGTCGTCCTCGACGAGAGGAGCATCCTTGGCACGGACTGTGCCCTCGGCGACGGGGCAGTCGTGGAGGACTGCATCCTGGGCGACGGCGTACAGGTCGGCGCGGGGGCGGTGCTGCGCGGATGCATCGTCTGCCGGGGCGCGCTCATCGACCGGGATGCACGGCTCGAGGGCGGCATCGTCCCCGAGGGCGACGTGCTGGCCAAGGACGCCCGGACGACCCGTCCCCGCCGGATGCTCGTCCTCCCGGAGGACGGCATCTGCGGCGGCGACCCGCGCTGGAACACCGCCGCCTCTGCCCTGGAGGCCGGTGCGGCGATGGCGTCCCTCGGCGGCAGGATCGCGGTGGGCTATGCGGGAGACGGCGCCCGCCCCTATGCGATGGCCGCGGCAGCCGGGGCGCTCTCCCAGGGCGCGGACGTCTGGCAGACGGGGCGCTGTGCGCTGAGCATGCTCCTCTTTGCGGCGCAGGACGCCGGATGTGACGCCGTCCTCTGGGCGACGGGGGACACGGTCGTGCGGCTCCTGCCCTTTGCGGCGGATGGGTCGCCCTTGTCGGAGGGACAGGCCGCGCGTCTCTGGCAGGCGCTCGCCGCCCACGTCGAGTCGCGCATCCTCTCCCCCGGCACGCTGACGGACAGTGCTGCGCTCCTGCGGCTTTGGGAGGACGGGTGCCGCCGTCTCGTCCCGGCGGCGCGGCCGTCTGTCCGTGTGAGCTGCGCCGACCCCACGCTCCGCGCGGCGGCAGAACGGCTCTTCTCCGGCGGTACCGGCGAGGAGATCACGCTGACTCTCTCCGAGGACGGCCGGAGCGCGTCGGCCTTCTCGCTCGAGACGGGGATGCTCCGGCGGGAGATGCTGCTGCTCCCGGCGATGGCCGCGCTCGCCCGCGAGGACGGCGCCTTCGTCCTCCCGGAGGACGCCCATCCCGGCGCGGCGGCGTATGCCCAGGCACACGGCATCCGTCTGTTAGACGGGGAAACGGCCGAGGGCGCGGCGCTCCGGCAGCGGCAGGGCGTCTGCACGGACGGCGTGCGGCTCTTCGCGGCCGTGCTGCGGGAGATGACCTACACTGGGCAGACGCTCCGGGAGCTGACGGCGTCCCTGCCGCGCCTCTGCACGGTCGTCCGCGAGGTGGTGACGCCGCTGACACGGCAGGAGGTCGCAGATCTCGGCGAACGCGCTGCGGCGCCGCAGGTCGTCATCGTCAAGCCGCCGCATAGCCGGATCGCCCGTCTGCGCGTCCATGCCGACACCATGGAGGCCGCCGCGGAGCTCTGCGGTGAATGGGAACGGAGCCTGCGCGCCGCGGAGGGCTGACACGCGAATATCATACAGGATCTCGCCGCTCCTGTCGGATAGGGTTTGGCTATTGTTACGGATCGCGCCCATTCGACGGGGCGGCGGCTTGACAAATGTATGAGATCCCGCTATAATATAGATATGAATCTCTCGCCTCCGCCGTCTGCGGGGGGACGGAAACACTGACCTTTGTGCCGTATACTGCATGTATACGCCTGAGATATAGGCCTCCTGCCGGACGCCGCGAATGGCGGGCAGGGTGCCGCTACTTATGCCCACGGCCGTATGCCGTGGATCTTCCCGAGCAAATGATCTTATCCAATCTACTACGCTCAGGTACCGTCCGTGCCATCTGCCGGACGGGCTTGCGGACAGAGCCGCCGCAGGTGCTGCATCGTGCGCCGAAACTGCCGATGCTGCGCCGCTTCGCACAAGATCGCAGTCTCGTGCGATGACCGTGTGTCATGATGATCGCGCGGCTCACAGATCATTTCGGACAAGAGCCTGCGGGGGCCGCCCCGGGGCATCATTTGCATGTCATGAAAAGTGAGGTAACCATTGAGTAAAGAAACACAGAAGAATCAGAACGGCAGACAGCAGCAGAACAACAATAATACGAATAATAACAGAGACCGCAGCGCGTCCGGCGGACGCAAGCGCTATGTCGTGCGCCGGCCGAAGGGCAAGGCACAGCAGCGCAGCGGCGGGGCCAAGAAGGAGCAGAAGCTGAGCCTGAGCCAGCTCTCCGAGGCGGCCGCACAGGCCTCCGCACCGGCCGCACGTCCCGCACAGAAGCGCGGCGCCAATACCGGCGGCAGACGCACGCCCGTGCGCATCATCCCGCTCGGCGGTCTCGGCGAGATCGGCAAGAACATGACCGTCTTCGAGTGCGCGAACGACATGTTCATCCTCGACTGCGGCCTGGCCTTCCCGGATGCCGACATGCCCGGCGTGGACATCGTCATCCCGGACTTCACCTATGTCGAGCGCAACCGCGACAAGCTCCGCGGCATCGTCATCACCCACGGCCACGAGGACCACATCGGCGGCCTGGCCTACCTGCTCAAGAAGGTCAATGCGCCGATCTACGGCTCCGCGATGACCATCGGCCTGATCAGCCACAAGCTCGAGGAGCACGGCCTCCTCGGCAAGGTCTCCCTGAACGTGGTGGACAGCCGCAAGACCGTCCGCATGGGCTGCATGGCCGTCGAGTTCATCAAGGTGAACCACTCCATCCCCGGTGCCATGGGCATGGCCATCCACACGCCGGCCGGCGTGCTGGTCCACACGGGCGACTTCAAGGTCGATTTCTCGCCCATCGACGGCGGCCCGATCGACCTCGGCCGCTTCGGTGAGCTCGGCAACCGCGGCGTGCTCGCGCTGATGGCCGACTCCACCAATGCCGAGCGCCCCGGCTTCACGCCCTCCGAGCGCAAGGTCGGCGAGAGCTTCGAGAAGCTCTTCGCCAAGGCAGGTGCGCGCCGCATCATCATCGCCACCTTCTCCTCGAACATCCACCGTGTCCAGCAGATCGTGGACATGGCTGCCAAGAACGGCCGTAAGGTCGCCGTGCTCGGGCGGAGCATGATCAACGTCATCTCCACCGCCCTCGAGCTGGGCTATCTGGACGTGCCGAAGAACACCATCATCGACATCGAGAACATGGACAAGTACCCCCCGGAGCAGATCGTCCTCATCACGACCGGCTCCCAGGGCGAGCCCATGAGCGCACTGACCCGCATGGCCATGCACGACCATAAGAAGGTCAACATCACCCCGCTCGACTTCATCATCATCTCCGCGACCCCCATCCCCGGCAACGAGAAGCATGTGACCCGCGTGGTCAACGAGCTGCTCAAGTCCGGCGCAGAGGTCATCTATGAGTCGATGTACGAGGTACACGTCTCCGGCCACGCCTGCCAGGAGGAGCTCAAGCTCATGCTGGCGCTGACGAAGCCGAAGTTCTATATCCCCATGCACGGCGAGTACAAGCACCTCATCAAGAACCGCCGCCTCGCCATCGACATGGGCATGGACAAGGACAATGTCCTGATCGCGAGCATCGGCAATGTCATCGAGACGGACGGCAATACCCTGCGCGTGGTCTCCCAGGTGCCGGCAGGGCGCGTCCTCGTGGACGGCCTCGGCGTGGGCGACGTCGGCTCGATCGTGCTGCGTGACCGCAAGCATCTGGCCGAGGACGGCCTCATCATCATCGTCGTCGGCATCGAGCGCACGACCGGACAGGTCGCCGCAGGGCCGGACATCATCTCCCGCGGCTTCGTCTATGTCCGTGAGGCAGAGGAGATGATGGACGAGGCCAAGAAGCTCATGGAGCGCACGCTCGCTAGCTGCAACAGCTACGAGATGCGCGAGTGGTCCGCCCTGAAGGGCCGCCTCCGTGACGCACTTTCGGACTATATCTTCGCGCAGACCAAGCGCAGTCCGATGATCCTGCCGATCATCATGGAGGTCTGACATCAGAACGCAGTAGGGAGAGGGTGACAGCTTGAGACCCAAATACCATGCCGCAGAATGGGTGCTGATCGTGCTCATGCTCATATGCGTGCTCATCCCCTCGGCCGTGCTGTATGCACGGGGGGACAGGTTCGGGTATTATTATGTGATCCCGGCGCTCGTGATCGCGGCTGCGGCGGTCGGACTGCTGCTGTATGCCTACCGCAGCCAGATCCGCTACATCGCGCGGCTCAACGAGGCCTGTGAGACGGCCGAGCTCGAGACCATGCGCCGTCTGCCGATGGGACTGTGCATCCTCAATGAGACCGGGATGCTCCTCCAGGCCAACGAGCTCTTCCAGGACGAGGTCATCGACGGCGCCGACCTCTTCGGCCGGAGCCTCCTGGACGTGATCCCGTTCAAGCCCGGTGCGCCGGAGCAGGAGATCTGCGTCGACCAGCGCTATTACCGCGTGACCTCCATGCCCTACGAGGAGGAGGACAGCGGCCGCCTGACCGTCTACCTCTGGGAGGACATCACGGAGCTGCGCGGCCTGCGCAGCGCGTATGAGAGCTCGCGTCCCTGCGTGGTGCTCATGGTCGTGGACAACTATGAGGACCTGATCCAGAACGCCAAGGAGAGCGTGCGGCTCGAGGTCAGCGTGGCCATCGAGCGGCTGCTCGAGGCCTTCGTCGCCGGAACGAACGGCATCCTGCGCCGCCTCAAGAACGACCGATTCCTGGCCGTCCTCGAGGAGCAGCATGTGCAGGAGCTGATGGTCGGCAAGTTCAAGATCCTCGATGACGCCCGCGCGATCCATGTGGACGAGAAGAACTGCGTGACCCTCTCCATCGGTGTCGGCCACGGCGCCTCGACCCTCCAGGAGAGCGAGACCTTCGCGGCACAGTGCCTGGATATGGCGCTCGGCCGCGGCGGTGACCAGGCCGCGGTCAAGACGGAGGGCGGCTTCCGATTCTTCGGCGGCGTGTCCAAGGGCGTGGAGAAGAAGTCCCGCGCCAAGACGCGCATCGTGGCCGGTGCCATCCAGGAGCTGATCCAGGATTCCCCGCGCGTCATGATCATGGGGCATCGCTTCGCCGACCTCGATGCCGTGGGCAGCGCCTGCGGTCTGGCCGGGGCGATCTACCTGATGGGCGTCTCGGTGAACGTGGTCGTAGACCCGCAGAAGAACCTCTCCCAGCAGCTCATCGCCATGGTGAGCGAGGAGGTGGGGGCAGGGCTCTTCCTCTCCCCGCAGCAGGCGATCGAGGCCATCACGGACGACACCCTCCTCATCATCGTGGATACCCATAATAAGGACATCCTCGACAGCAAGGAGCTCTACGAGGCCGCCCATCGCATCGTCGTCATCGACCACCACCGCAAGAACGTGAATTACGTCGACAATGCGGTCGTGTTCCACCACGAGCCCTATGCTTCGTCGGCCTGTGAGATGGTCACGGAGCTGCTGCAATACTTCAAGCTGCCTGAGCCCGTCGACCAGATCTACGCCGACGCGCTGCTCTCGGGCATCACCCTCGATACCAAGAATTTCGTCATGCGCACGGGCGTGCGGACCTTCGAGGCCGCGGCCTATCTGCGCAAGCTCGGCGCGGACACCGTTCGGGTGCGGAGCCTGTTCTCCGGCTCGATCGAGGCCTACCGCGCGCGTACCGAGATCGTCGGTGCCGCGGAGCTGCACGGGCGCTATGCCATCGCTTGTGCGCCCGCAGAGACGCAGGACATTCGCCTCGTCGCCCCGCAGGCAGCCGATGAACTCCTCGGCATCAGCAAGGTCGATGCCGCCTTCGTGCTCTACGACGTCAATGGCGTCGTGAACATCTCCGCCCGCTCCTTTGGCGCTGTCAACGTACAGGTCATCATGGAGCAGCTCGGCGGCGGCGGACACCAGACCATGGCAGCCGCCCAGATCAGCGGCATCACCATCGCAGACGCCCGCGAGAAGCTGCTCGCGGCCATCACTGCGACAGAATGACCGTATCTACGGATACGAGACAGAAAGGAACGATACCCATGAAAGTGATCTTCATCCAGGACGTCAAGGGCACGGCCAAGAAGGGCGACACCAAGAACGTCGCCGACGGCTACGCACGCAACCTCCTTATCCCCAAGGGGCTCGCCGTCGAGGCCACCCCGGAGAACCTGAACCTCCTCAACGGCCAGAAGGCCTCCGCACAGCACAAGATCGACGTGGAGAAGGCCGCCGCCCAGGCCGCACGCGACCAGCTCCATGACAAGAAGGTCGTCATCAAGGCCAAGGCCGGCACGGGCGGACGCCTCTTCGGCTCCGTGACCGCCGCGCAGGTGGCGCAGGCCATCGAGCAGCAGTTCGGCACCAAGATCGACAAGAAGAAGGTCTCCCTCAAGTCCGACATCAAGGCCTTCGGGACCTATTCCGCCGAGATCCGTCTCTACACCGGCATCGCCGCCACCGTGACCGTCGAGGTCGAGGAGGGCTGACGCCGCAGACCATCCTGCCCCCTTGCCCCTGACCGGGAGAGGGGGCATTTCTGCCCGATGCCATGCATCATCTTTGAAAGGAGCGACCCCAAATGCCGGATACGACCCAATTCAACGACATCGAGATGCCCTACAGCGTCGATGCCGAGCAGACCATCCTCGGCGCCATCCTGATCGACCAGGAGGTGCTCTCGACCGTCCTCGACACCATCAAGCCGGAGTGCTTCTATGTCGACCAGCACCGCGCACTGTTCTCCATCATGGTGCAGATGTTCACCTCCGGCGAGAAGGCGGACATCGTGACCGTCCTCAATGAGGCCGTGGCGGCGCACGTCTTCGAGACCGCCCAGGAGGGACGCCGCTATCTCAGCGACATGGTCAACATGGTGCCCTCCGTGTCGAACATCGAGAGCTATTGCAGCATCGTCGCCAATAAATACTACATCCGCACCCTCGCGGAGACCGCGCGCGGCATCCTCAGCGACATCGCCTCCGGGGAGACGAACGCCCAGCTCCTGCTCGATGCCGCCGAGCAGCGCATCTTCGACATCCGCCAGGGCAAGGACGTCACCGGCCTGATCCCGATCCGTGAGATCGTGGCCTCGACCTATAACAACATCGGCGAGCTCGCCGGTCCCGACCGTGAGGAGCACCTCGGCATCCGCTCCGGCTTCTCCCACCTCGACGCCGTGACGAGCGGCCTCAACAAGAGCGACCTCATCCTCATCGCCGCCCGCCCTGCCATGGGTAAGACGGCTTTTGCGCTGAACATCGCCCAAAACGTCGCCAAGAACAACAAGGACAAGGCCGTCTGCATCTTCTCGCTGGAGATGCCGCGGGAGCAGCTCGTCTCCCGTCTGCTGTCCTCGGCGGCGCAGGTGGACTCCCACAAGCTCCGCAGCGGCCGCCTCTCCGCCGACGAGTGGATGCGCCTCGGCGCCGCGGCCAACTACCTCAACGAGCTCCCCATCTTCATCGACGACACGGCCAGCATCACCGTTCAGCAGATCAAGGCCAAGCTGCGCCGGATGAAGAATCTCGGCCTCGTCGTCATCGACTACCTCGGCCTCATCCAGACCACCCTCCGCACCGAGAACCGTGTCCAGATCGTCGGCGAGATCACGCGCCAGCTCAAGATCATGGCCAAGGAGCTGGAGGTGCCGGTCATCCTGCTGTCGCAGCTCTCCCGTGGCCCTGAGAGCCGTACCGATAAGCGCCCGATGCTCTCGGACCTGCGTGAATCCGGCTCCATCGAGCAGGACGCGGACATCGTCCTCTTCCTCTACCGCGACGCCTATTACAATAAGGAGAGCCAGACCCCGAACATCGCCGAGTGCATCATCGCCAAGAACCGCCACGGCGAGACGAACACCATCAACCTCTCCTGGGATGGCCAGTACACGCGGTTCACGACCCTCGAAAAGGCCGATGCGCCCGTCTGATGCCGTCCTTGCGGCGCTCGAGGCGCAGGGCATCCGCGGCACGCGCGTCACGGCCGCCCTCTCCGGCGGCGCGGACAGCGTTTGCCTTTTGCACTGCCTGCTGACCGTCCGGGAGACGCTCGCGCTCGAGGTCGCCGCCGTCCATGTGCAGCACGGGCTGCGCGGGGACGAGAGCGACCGCGATGAGGCCTTCTGCCGTGACCTTTGTGCACGGTGGGACGTGCCGCTGACCGTAGAGACGGTCGATGTCACGGGCTACGCCGCCGCGCACAGATGCAGCATCGAGACGGCCGCGCGGGAGCTGCGCTATGCCGTGTTCGACCGGATCGGAGGATGCGTGGCCACCGCGCACACCGCCTCCGACCAGCTCGAGACCATGCTCTTCCGCCTCGCCCGCGGCACGGGACTGAAGGGCCTCTGCGGCATCCCGGCGCGGCGCGGGCAGATCGTTCGGCCGCTGCTGGCCGTCACGCGCGAGGAGGTCGAACAGTACCTCGCCGACGCCCATCTCCCCTACGTCACGGATGGGACGAACCTCACCGACGACCACGCGCGCAATGTCCTCCGGCACCACGCCGTCCCCGCGCTCGTGCAGGTGAACAGCGCCGCCGTCCGGAACGCTGCGACCGCCGCCGCAAGGCTCACCGAGGACGAGCAGTTCCTCGCGGACGCCGCCGCCGCCGTCTGGGAAAGACGCTGGCAAAATGGCGTCCTCATCGGCCTCGCGGACGAGCCACCCGCCATGCAGACACGCTGTATCGCGCGTTTCTTCGAGGAGAACGGTCTCCCCGGCGGCGCGCGGCGCATCGAGGCCGTCCGGGAGATGCTCGCCCACGGCGGGATGCTCGACCCCGACCGCAGCGGACGCCTGGTCGTCTGCGCGCAGGGACGGCTCTTCGTCCGCACGCCGATGACAGGCGCCGAGGTGCCGCTCGTGATGGGCGAGAACGTCATTTTTCCGGGCCATATCGTCCGTGCGGAGGTCATGGAGCGGGATGCGTTTGAAAAATTCGCGAGTATTCACAAAAAGTTCACATTTTCTGCGCTCGATCATGATATAATAAAGAAGTATGCAGCGCTGCACCCGCGCCGCCCGGGGCTCAAGCTCCGGCCGGCGGGCAGGGACCACACCGTCTCCATCAAAAAATGGATGAACGCGAGCGTCCCGCCGGAGGTGCGGCAGACGATCCATTTCCTGTCCGATGCCGAAGGCCTGCTCTGGGTCGAGGGGCTCGGGACAGCGGCACGCGCTGCCGTCACACCGGCGACCGCGCATGTGCTGGTCCTGACGGTCTGTCACGAGAACGACACGGGAAGCACATGAGATCGTCACACGGATGATGTATACTAGGTCATTCCCGCAAAACGACCATGCGGCCCCGCCCGCAGACGAGACTACATGAAAAGGAGTGGATAGCTTGACACCAAAGAGAAGCAGAGGATTCCTCGCCTACCTGACCGTCGCGCTGGTACTGGTGTTCCTCGCCGTTTTCTGGCTGCCCCGCATCAACGAGAAGAAGTCGGAGTACACCTATTCTGAGATCATGAAGCACTTCGATGACCTGGAGGTCACGGAGTACACCCTTGACCTTGGCAGCGGTGAGCTGAAGTTGACGCTCGAGGACGAGACCGAGATCGAGTACACCGTCCCGAACGTGACCATCTTCAAGGAGGAGACCGAGGGCTACCGCCTGCGCTACAACGAGGCGCACCCCGACGCCCCCCTCGACCAGGACTATTACCGCATCACCGATAATTCCTGGCTCATCACCTATATCCCGACCTTCATCATCCTCATCATGGGCATCGTGCTGTTCATCTTCATGATGCGCCAGGCCGGCGGCGGCAAGTACAACAACTTCGGCCGCGCGAACATCAAGGCCCAGCCCTCCAACAAGAAGGCGACCTTCGCCGATGTGGCCGGTGCGGACGAGGAGAAGTTCGAGATGGCCGAGGTCGTGGACTTCCTGAAGAATCCCCGCAAGTATACCGAGGTCGGCGCCCGCATCCCCAAGGGCGTGCTGCTCCTCGGCCCTCCCGGCACCGGTAAGACCCTGCTGGCACGCGCCGTGGCAGGCGAGGCGGGGTGCCCCTTCTACCCGATCTCCGGCTCGGATTTCGTGGAGATGTTCGTCGGTGTCGGCGCATCGCGTGTGCGTGACCTGTTCGAGACTGCCAAGAAGAACGCGCCCTCCATCGTTTTCATCGACGAGATCGACGCGGTCGGCCGTCACAGAGGCGCAGGCCTCGGCGGCGGTCACGATGAGCGCGAGCAGACCCTCAACCAGCTCCTCGTCGAGATGGACGGCTTCACCGGCAACGAGAGCGTCATCGTCATCGCTGCGACGAACCGCCGCGACATCCTCGATCCTGCGCTGCTGCGTCCGGGTCGTTTCGACCGTCAGATCGTGGTCGGCTATCCCGACATCAAGGGACGTGAGGAGATCCTCAAGGTCCACACCCGCAACAAGCCCCTCGCCCCGGACGTGAACCTCAAGGACATCGCCCGGACGACCGCCGGCTTCACCGGTGCGGATCTCGAGAACCTGGCCAATGAGGCCGCGCTCCTCGCCGCCCGCGCCGACCGCAAGGCCATCACCAACAAGGACATCGCCGAGGCGACCATCAAGGTCGTGGCAGGTCCCGAGAAGAAGTCCCGCGTCAAGACCGAGCGCGAGATCAAGCTCACCGCCTACCACGAGGCCGGTCACGCCATCTGCACCTACTACTGCCCGCACCAGGACAAGGTCCACGAGATCTCCATCGTGCCGCGCGGCATGGCCGGGGGCTACACGCTCTCGCTGCCCGAGCACGACAAGAGCTACAACAGCAAGATGGAGATGCACGAGGAGATCGTCGTCCTCCTCGGCGGCCGTGTGGCAGAGAAGCTCATCATGGACGACATCTCCACCGGTGCCTCCAATGACCTCGAGCGCGCCACCCAGACCGCACGCAGCATGATCACGCGCTACGGCTTCAGCGAGAAGCTCGGCCCCGTGGTCTACGGCAGCAGCGAGAGCGAGCCCTTCCTCGGCCGCGACTTCGGCAGCACGCCGAACTACTCCGACGAGGTGGCCGCCGAGATCGACGCCGAGATCCGCACCTTCGTGGAGGAGGGCTATGCCAAGGCCGAGGAGATCCTGACCCAGCACATGGATCAGCTCCATCGCGTGGCACAGTACCTGATCGCCAACGAGAAGGTCGACAGTGCCGGCTTCGAGGCGCTCATGCGCGGCGAGGATCCCAGTGGCGGCCAGTCTGCCTCGGAGACGCCGTCCGCCGACGCACAGGATGCACCGTCCACGGATGCGCCGGCACAGGATGAGACCGCCGCGGAGACGGCCGACATCCCCGCGATCCCGGAGGTGCCTGAGCTCCCGTCCGACGACGACCCGCCCATCCGATAACGAAACACAGTGCGGCTGCCCCGCGTGGGACAGCCGCACTTCTCTATCGGAAAGCAGCCAGCGTGCCTTCCGATCGCGTAAGCGGGCGATCCTGCGGACACCTCCCTCGCGGGGGATGCCACCCCCTACTCGGCAAGCACGATGCTCTGCTGTCTATAGTCTATGCGGAAGGGTGCCGTTTTGCGCATGGGGATCGCTGGAAGGCGAAGGGGCACGAAAAACTGCGTTCGTAATTTTGAATATTTTTTAAAAAAACTATTGCCATCCGTTCAAATTTGTGGTATAATAAAGAAAACGACGCATCGCCGGACGGTGCGGGAATGAAAGGAGAATGTATCATGGGAGCAACGATCCAGCTCGGAGGACTGACTGTCAGCCTGGGACTGCTGATCATGATCCTGGGCGGCCTGATCGCCGTGGTCGGCGCGCTGATCGCCATCGGACGCAGAGGGGCAGGCGCGATGATCATCGGCATCGTGCTCGCGGCGCTCGGCTTGGGCGGTGTCGGCATCGGCTACACCTTTGACCAGCAGACGGAGGTCACCTACACGGTGCAGGAAGTTCAGCCGATGACCGCGCGCGACGACAACCAGAACTACCGCGTCCAGCTCCAGTCGGAGAGCGGCATCGACACCTGGATCTACATCAAGGAGGACCAGCTCTATCGCTTCACGAAGGGCGAGGAGGTCACCCTGCGCAAGAACGAGGTCAAGGCGCTGCGTGACGAGTTCAACGAATAAGCCAGGACGGTGAACGAACTGAGCCTGTGTGTCCGTTTCGGGCACACAGGCTTTTTTCGTCAGCGCACAGAAATAGACTTGACGTCCCCAGTTTTTTCCTGTATAATAAAAGAGTATGCATCCGCACCAAAGAAAGGAGGGCTCCCCCATGGGAACCACACAGGTCATCATCCTAGGCATCATCGTCGCGTATCTCGTGATGATGATCGTCATCGGCATCATCTGTTCCAAAAAGAACGACAGCGTCGGTAACTTCTATCTCGGCGGCCGCACGCTCGGCCCCATCGTGACGGCCATGAGCGCCGAGGCATCGGACATGTCGAGCTACCTCATCATGGGCCTGCCGGGCCTGGCCTACTTCTCGGGCGCCTCGGAGGTCGGCTGGACGATCATCGGCCTGTTCGTCGGCACCTATCTGAACTGGCTCATCGTGGCCAAGCGCCTGCGCATCTACTCCCAGAAGACCGGCTCCATCACCATCCCGGACTTCTTCTCGGACCGCTTCCGTGACAAGAAGCATGTGCTCATGGGCGTCGCGGCGCTCATCATCCTGATCTTCTTCATCCCCTACACCGGCTCGGGCTTCTCGGCCTGCGGCAAGCTCTTCAACACGCTCTTCGGGATGGACTATCATGTGGCTATGATCGTCAGCGCCGTCATCATCATCGCCTACACCTCCCTCGGCGGCTTCCTCGCGGCCAGCACCACCGACCTGATCCAGAGCATCGTGATGACGCTCGCGCTGATCGTCCTCGTGTGCTACGGCGTGAGCCACGCCGGCGGCATCGGCGCCGTCATCGAGAACGCCAAGGGCCTCTCCGGCTACCTCTCCCTGACCCACGGCTACGACGAGACGACCGGCATGGCGACCGATTTCGGCTTCCTCTCCATCATCTCCACCCTGGCATGGGGCCTGGGCTACTTTGGTATGCCACACATCCTGCTGCGCTTCATGGCGATCCGTGACAAGAACGAGGTGCGCATCTCCCGCCGCATCGCGTCTGTTTGGGTGTTCATCTCCATGTTCGTGGCCATGTTCATCGGCTTCATCGGCCGCACGCTCTCTGCCAACGGCTTTCTGCGCGTCTTCGAGGGCAACTCCGACGCCGAGACCCTCGTTGTGGAGATGGCCAATAAGATGAGCGAGCACGGCGTGTTCCTGATTCTGATGGCCGGTCTGATCTTCTCGGGCATCCTCGCCTGCACCATGTCCACCTCGGACAGCCAGCTCCTCGCCGCATCGTCCTCCATGTCCGAGAACATCCTCGGCGGCGTCTTCGGCATGAAGCTGAGCGACAAGCAGAAGATGTTCACCGCTCGTCTGGTCGTCATCCTGATCGCGGTCCTGGGCATCCTCATCGCGTGGGATCCGAACAGCTCGGTGTTCCGCGTGGTATCCTTCGCATGGGCGGGCTTCGGCGCCACCTTCGGCCCCGTGATGCTCGCGGCGCTCTTCTGGAAGCGCACGAACCGCTATGGCGCCATCGCCGGTATGGCAGCGGGCGCGGTCATGGTCTTCCTCTGGAAATTCGTCATCGCGAAGCTGAGCCCGGTGCTGGCCATCTACGAGCTGCTCCCGGCGTTCATCGTCGCAGCGATCGTGATCGTGGCCGTGTCTCTGGCGACCCCGGCACCCGAGGCCGAGATCGTCGAGGAGTTCGAGGCCGTCAAGGCCGAGCTGAAGGCATGACGCTCCCCCATACATCGACAAAACGAACGGCACGCCCCCGCGGGGACGTGCCGTTCTTGTTTGTATTCACAGGCTGAACCGATGCGGCAGGAGGTCGTCGAGCGTGTAGCTCCCGTCGGTGAGGATGACGCGCAGGGCGCCGTCCGCGAACTCCGCGAGGAGCTGGCGGCACGACCCGCACGGCGGACAGACCTCCGTGGCCGCCGTCCCCTCCGCGCCCCCGACGATCGCGATCGCGGAGATGCGGCGATGTCCCTCCGAGACGGCCTTGACGATGGCCGTCCGCTCCGCACAGGTACACAGCGGATAGGCCGCGTTCTCGATGTTGCATCCCGAATAGAGCGTGCCGTCCTCCGTCAGGAGCGCCGCACCCACGGCGAAATGCGAATACCGGCACCAGCTCTTCTCCCGCGCCTGTGCGGCCGCGGCGAGCAGCTCCTTGTCTGTCATGACGTCCTCCTTATGCACGCGCCTCGAAGGGCCGGTCGAACGAGCCGATCTCGATCAGGTTGCCCTCGGGGTCGGCGATGTAGCAGGTCCGCTGCCCCCAGGGCTCCGTCGTCGGCGGGAGGACGGGCGACGCCCCCTTGGCGACCGCGTCCGCATAGGCCGCGTCTACCTCCGCAAAGGTGTCGACATAGAGCGCGATCTCGAAGTGGCTGTTGAGGCCCTTCACATACTCGTAGCGCCGGTCGGTCATCCGCTCGAAGTCGCGGCGGCCGTAGAGGAGGAAGAGCGTGCCGTCCTTGACGAGGTACACGTTCGACGTGTCCTCCGCCTCGCGGATCTCAAAGCCGAGGACATCGCGGTAAAAGCGGATCATCCGCCCCATGTCCTCCACGAGCAGGCCAAAGCCGTCCAGTCTCATGATCTGTCTCCTTTCGATGGTGATGTGTGGGATGTCATTTGAGATACGCCTCGCGCTCGATGCGCAGATGCTCGAGCTGCGCGGCCTCCTCTTGGAAACGCCGCCGCAGGCCGATCCCAAAGCACACGACCGCGAACACGGCCAGTCCGATGGCCGCCGGCAGCATCCAGAAGGGCGGGACGCCGTCGTCCTCCAGGATCCCCGTATGCACGCAAAAGAGCACGAGCGACAGCACGCCCGGGAAGAACGTCCCCATCAGGCTCCCGAGCGACATGCGCGCGGGGGACTCGAGCCGCAGCTCGTCCGAGGGCCAGTGCTGCGCGGTGCGGTCGTTCTCGGTCATGAGGGGCGCGGGGAAGAAGTAGCACTTGTCCCGCGAGAGGTAGCGGCGGCGATAGCGGGCGGCGAGATGATAGCTGCCCTCCGGCATGGTGCGGTACCGCCATGCTGCGACTTTGTGACCGACTCCGTTGAGGTCGACGAAGTAGGTGTAGGTCGTGTGCTCGTGACCGTCATCCGTGTCGCGGTGGACATGCTTCTCTCTGTTCCGGTCGGTGACGACGCCGCCATAGAGGTCGTAGCGGGAGAGCACCGTCTCCCCGATCCGCCGCAGCGCGCCCAAGCAGAGCCAGATCGGCACGACGGCGAGCGCGCCGAACACGATCCATCCCGAGGCGGTGCCGCCGTGCCAAGCGGGGCGCAGGAGCCACCATGCGACAAAGCCGTACACGCCCGCCATCAGCATATGCCACAGCAGGAGCCAGATGCATACGCGTCCGCGCAGCCGTCCCGGCAGGACGTCATAGCCGCGCCCGCGGTGGGCCTCGGCGACGGCCTTCAGCCCCTGCTTCGCCTCATCGCGCATGGCGGTCAGGTCAGAGAAAAAGCCCATAGAGCGCTCCTTTCAAAAGGAAAAGGACGCAGCACGGCGGGTCCGCGCTGCGTCCTTCTGCAAATGTGCGTTACTTGGAGATCAGCGCGAGGGTATCGCGTGCGATCAGCAGCTCCTCGTTGGTCGGAACGACCCATACCTGTACCTTGGAGTCGGAACGGGAGACC
The DNA here is from genome assembly GCA_902762785.1 of uncultured Ruminococcus sp. Taxonomy (GTDB): domain Bacteria; phylum Bacillota; class Clostridia; order Oscillospirales; family Ruminococcaceae; genus UBA3855. The sequence continues at coordinate 19,588 of CACWPL010000002.1, forward strand.
TTGCAGAGCTTGCCATGGACACCGGCATTGGCGACCGTGTCGATCTTGATGCCGAGGACCTCCATATCGGAGCATACCTGCTCACGAACGTCCGGCGCGTTCTCGCCGATACCGCCGGTGAAGAGGACCGCGTCCAGACCGTTCATCGCAGCCGCGAAGGCACCGATGTACTTCTTGATCTGGTAAACGAGCATCTCCTTGGAGAGGATCGCGCGCGCATTGCCCTGGTCGGCAGCGGCAGAGACGTCGCGGTTATCGGAGCCGACACCGGAAACGCCCAGGAAGCCGGACTTCTTGTTCATGTATTCGCTCATCTCCGCGGGCGTGAAGCCGTGCTTCTCCATCACGAAGGTGACTGCGGACGGGTCTACCGAGCCGGTGCGGGTGCCCATCAGCACGCCGTCGAGGGGCGTGAAGCCCATGGTGGTGTCAACGGACTTTCCGCCGTCGATCGCGGTGATCGAGGAGCCGTTGCCGAGGTGGCAGGACACGATCTTCAGATCCTTGACGTCCTTGCCCATGGCCTTGGCGAGCGCCTGGGAAACGAAGCGGTGAGAGGTGCCGTGGAAGCCGTACTTGCGGACGTGGAGCTTCTCGTAGTCCTCATAGGGCAGGCCGAACATGAAGGCCTTCTCCGGCATGGTCTGGTGGAAGGCGGTGTCGAATACGACGGCCTGCGGTACCGACGCGGGCATGACCTTCTTGCAGGCACGCAGCGCGAGGGCGTGGGCATGGTTGTGGACGGGAGCGAGCTCACGCAGCTCGTCGATCTTGTCGATGATCTCGTCGGTGACGAGGGTGGTCTCGGAGAACACCTCGGCGCCCTGTACGATGCGGTGGCCAACAGCGGCGATCTCGCTCATGTCCTTGATGACAGCGGCGTCACCGGTGGTCAGCACCTCGACGAGCTTCATGAAAGCCTCGGTGTGGGTCGGGAAGGCGCAGTCCGCGGAATACTCGCGGCCATCGGCGGTCTTGTGTGTGACATGGCCGTCGATGCCGATGCGGTCGCAGTTGCCCTTGGCCAGGACGCTCTCGTCGTCCATGTTCAGGAGCTGGTACTTCAGCGAGGAGCTGCCTGCATTTACTACTAGAATCAGCATGGTGGTATCTTTCCTTTCGATCTTGATCCATTTTTTCCGGATCCCCGTTCGCACAGGGTATCATATATATTATAACCAATTATGGCAGAAATTGCAACCCCTTTTTTGAAAATCTTTTGCAGGCGCTGCACTAGCCCGCCATCGTGCGGAGCTTGTCCGTGAGGACGGCAAGGTCGTCGGCGGCGACGTCGGCGAGGGCGGCCGTGCGCGCCCAGTCTGCCGCGGGGGACGACGCGTCCCGGACAGCGGCGGTCAGGCATCCGCAGGACACGGCCGTCTCGATGCAGTGCAGGGCATCGTCCACGACGATGGTCTCCGCGGGGGACGTTCCCAAGAGGCCGAGCGCCGTGCGGAACATCGTCCCGTCCGATTTGCCGGCAGGAAAGTCCTCGCCCGTCAGGACGAACTGCATCCGATCGGCGAGCCCGAGCCGCGCGAGCACGGCCGCCGCGGAGCTGCGGTAGGTCGCTGTGCAGATGCCGTAGGGGATGGCGTTGTCGTCCAGGAACTGCAAAAACGGCAGGACATGGGGCTTGAGCGGGATGGTGCGGGCGTAGTGATCGGCGGCCATCTCCTCGACCCGGCGGATGACGGCGGCGGGCATCATGGTCGGGACGTAGTGCGCCACGAAATACGCCGCCCACTCCTCGATGGACATTTTGGCGACCGTCTCGGAGATGCCCTCCGGGACGGCCAGACCGTTCTCTGTAAAAAACTGCACGTCGATCTCGTGCCAGATGGACATGGAATCGATGAGCGTGCCGTCCAGGTCGAGGATGGCAGCACGGAAGGGCAGGCTCACTTGCGGTCCTCCACCATGGTGATGCGGGCGCGGTAGTCCTCCTCTGCAGACGAGATGGACTGCTGTGCGAGGCCGTAGACATGGGACGCGCGCTCCTCCGTGAGGGCGAAGGCGCGGGCGACCTCGCTGGTGTCGCGGAGCTTGGCAAGGGATGTGTTCACGGGGATGGCGCTCTTCTTCTGGATCATGCCGAGCATCTCACGGCCGCGGTCGCTGAAGGACAGGATGCGCGCATAGGGTGGCATGCAGCGGTGGATGTCGCGGTGGATGCCGATCATGGCGCACATGCTCAGGCGGCGGATGCGGCTCATGGTGTAGCACTTGGTCCCGACCTTGAGGTAGAATTCCTCGAGGGAATTGGCGTTGCGGTTGTCGATGAAGCGATGGGCGAGCGCCTCGGTCATGTCCGGGAGCTTCATCAGCTCACTGAACGACACGGTGCGCATCTTGAACAGCACGGCGCGCTCGAGCTGACCGATGTTCGCGGTGCGGCCCTCCTTCATGCGGCGCAGGAGAAGGTCGGCGCAGAAGTCGGGGATGTAGCTGCCGTAGATGGGGTCATGCTCGGCGATGGCCTTGCGGATGAAGCTCGCGCTCGCGAATTCGTCCTTCGGCAGCGGACTGTCGTGCTCCACACAGCGGCGCGGGATGGTGAAGGGCTCGAAGCTGACCTTCTGGCGCTGCATGGCCTTCATGTACTCGATGGCGAGCAGGTTGTTGGGGTCCTGCATCTTGTCGGCGACCTGACTGCCATACCGCTGCCGCACGATCTCCCATACGGCGGCGGGGTAGGAGATGCCCTGCTGCATCTGCTCGCGGATGCGGTCGCCGTAGATCTCCGTCGTGGAGGCGGCGGCCTCGGTGAGGAGCTGGATGGTCTCGAGGCGTCCTGTGGACGAGCCGAAGCTCAGCTCCTCGACGACGCCGAGGCTGTTCAGCAGCGAGATGGCGCCCTTGGCGTAGTCCTCTGCGGCCGCACACGAGAAGGCGACCGGCAGCTCGATGACGAGATCCGCCCCGGCACGCACGGCGAGCTGGGCACGGTCGAATTTGCTCAGGAGCGCCACATCGCCCCGCTGGACGAAGTTGGAGCTGAGCACGCAGATGATATGGGTCGCCCCGTGACGGCGCGTCTCCTGGATGTGGTGGACATGCCCGTTGTGGAGGGGGTTGTACTCGCAGATGATGCCGCTGATCTTCATAGATGCTGTTCTCCTTTGTTTCTCTGTTCCTCGATCCCGCGTCTCGTGGGCGGGCAAAAAAGCGTTCCTTCTTATTATAGCGATCTTGGGGGGAGTTGTCAAGGAGATGGCTTGACATCCCCGCTCCCATCTGCTATAATGGACACATCACACCCAAGGAGGTATCCTGCGATGTTCCATGCGAATGAGACCACCGTCCCCATCCCGGGCGGGACGGCCGATGTCATCTCCTTCGGCACGGGGGAGCGGCCGCTCGTGATGCTGCCCGGCCTGCGCCTCTCCGGCATCCGCGGGAGCGCGGGCGCTGTTTCGTGGTACTATCGGCGATTCGCGCGGGCGTTCACCGTGTACCTCATCGACCGGAGGGATCCCGTCCTCTCCGGCTGCACCATCCACGACCTCGCTGACGACACCGCCGCCGCCATGCACCAGCTCGACCTCCGGGACGTCTGCCTCTACGGCGCCTCCCAGGGCGGCATGATCGCGCAGGACCTGACGATCTCCCATCCCGAGCTCGTCTCCCGCCTCGCGCTCGCCGTCACCGCGAGCCGGCCGAACCCCGTCATCGAGGAGGTCATCGCCCGCTGGATCGGGCTCGCCCGGACGAAGGGCCTCTCCGCCGTCTCCGCCGACTACATCGAGAACGGCTATTCTGCGGCGTATCTTAAAAAATACCGCGTCTTCCTCCCCCTCGCCCTGCGGCTCCAAAGGTACATGCCGGTCGAGCGCTTCTGCACCCTCGCTGCGTCCATCCTGACCTGCGACACCTACGACCGCCTCGGCGAGATCGTCTGCCCTGCCATCGTCTTCGGCGGCGCGGAGGACAAGGTCGTCACCGGCGAGGCCTCCCGCGAGATCGCCGCACGCCTGCACTGTCCCTGCCACCTCTACCCCGCCCTCGGCCACGAGGCCTACAATGAGGCGCCCGACATCGACGCGAGGATCCTGGCGTTCTTCCTCGAGGACGCCGCCAGATAGCACATGCCCCCGCGCGTTCCCGAAAACGCGCGGGGGCATCCTGTTCGCTACAGGATGATCTCGATGCGGTGATACTGCTCCTGGAAGCGGATCTGCTCCAGGATCTCCTCCTTGGTGAACGACGCCTCCACGGGGCAGACCACCCATTTCTCCTCCACATCGTCAAAGCGGTGGACGATGGCGATGATCTTGCCTGTGAACGTCTCGACCGGCCGGTCGACGCCGAGGATGTACGCATCCTGCTCCTCCCCGTCAGGCGCCATCGTGCCCGCTATATAGCCGTAATTGACCGGATAGTACAGGTCCCTGTACTCCGGGTGACAGCTCCCGAGCGGCCTGTCCACGGTCACGCATACGATGTCCCCGATCATCCTATCACCTCCACAGCGCACGGTCTTGTTCTGTGCCCATGATAGCATGATCCTCCTGAAATGTCAAGAGAGGCGGCTTTTTTTGGACATGTTGCCGCGATCGGTGCCCCAAAGGCGCTGGATATTTTTGAATAAACCTCTTGCAATGTCCTGGTAGATATGCTATAATATATGTGTATGTGCTTTATCCTCGTGGTAAAGTGTTACCGCAGAAAAATGACGCGGCGCCTGGACGGTGCATCCGTGTCGAAGCAAGAGAAACATCAGAGAAAAGAGGAACATCTATGCCTGCAAATATCGTGATCGGTACCCAGTGGGGCGATGAGGGCAAGGGCAAGGTCATCGACATCCTGGCCTCCCGCGCTCAGGTCGTCGTGCGCTCTCAGGGCGGCAACAATGCCGGCCACACCGTCGTCAGCGGCGGTCAGACCTACAAGCTGCACCTCGTGCCCTCCGGCATCCTGTACCCGGAGACCATGTGCCTCATCGGCGCCGGCGTCGTGCTCGACCCCAAGGACTTCATCAGCGAGCTCGATGAGATGGAGCGCCGCGGCGTCTCCACTGCCAACCTCAAGATCGATCCCCGCGCCCATATCGTGATGCCCTGGCATGTCCGCCTCGACGGCCTCTCCGAGAAGTTCCGCGGCGGCAACGACATCGGCACCACCGGCCGCGGCATCGGCCCGACCTATATGGACAAGTATGAGCGCTGCGGCATCCGCATGTGCGACCTGGTCGATCCCGCGGTGCTCGCCGAGAAGGCGCGCGCGACCGGCCGTCTCAAGAACAAGATCATCACCGCCGTCTACGAGGGCGAGGCCGTCGACATCGAGGCCGTCATCAAGGAGTACAACGCCTATGGTGAGCGCCTGAAGCCCTATATGGCGGACGTTTCCGTCCTGACCTATGAGGCTGCCAAGGCCGGCAAGACCATCCTCTTCGAGGGCGCACAGGCCACCCTGCTCGACATCGACTTCGGTACCTATCCCTTCGTCACCAGCTCTCACCCGCTGTCCGGCGGCGTGACCATCGGCACCGGCATCGGCCCGAAGATGATCGACAACATCATCGGCGTCGCCAAGGCCTACACCACCCGCGTGGGCAAGGGCCCGTTCCCGACCGAGCTGAACGACGCCACCGGCGAGACCATCCGCAATAAGGGCGGCGAGTTCGGTACCACCACCGGCCGTCCGCGCCGCACGGGCTGGTTCGATGCGGTCATCGTCCGTCATTCTGTCCGCGTCAACGGCCTGGACGGTCTGGCCATCAACAAGCTCGACACCCTCGCCGGCATCGGCGACCTGAAGATCTGCGTGGGCTACGTCAAGCCGGACGGCACGCAGCTCCGTGACTTCCCGGCCTCCCTCGAGGAGCTGGCCGACTGCGCGCCGGTCTATGAGGACTTCCCGGGCTTCGATGACGACATCACCGCCTGCCGCAGGTTCAGCGACCTCCCGGAGACCTGCCAGCGCTACATCGAGCGCCTCGAGGAGCTCTGCGAGTGCAAGGTCTGCATGGTAGGCGTCGGCCCCGACCGTGACCAGATGATCGAGCGCTGAGCCCGATCCCTTAGCCGTTTTTTAGAGGTGAGATACCATGCCGGATAACAACAACGATCTGCTCGGCGAGACCCCAGAGGTCTGGACCGGCAATGAAGAAAAGAAGGGCGCGCCCGTCCTCGACATGAGCGACCTCGACGGGCTGCTCGGCGACACGCCTGCGGTCTGGGACGGCGGCGAGACCAAGAAGGGCGCCCCTGTCCTCGAGGAGCAGGTGCAGCTCGATGCGCCGGCGCAGTCCTGGGAGGACGAGCGCCGCGGTGCGCCCGTGCTCGACGAGGCGCCCCAGCTCGACGACGGCACCTACCAGGCCGCTGCCCCCGCCAGCACCGGCCCCGTGCTCGATGCCAATGTGGACGACATCCTCGGCGGCGGTGAGCCGGCGGCCTATGACGAGGTCGCGGAGTTCTGCCAGCGTCTGCAATTCGACGAGGCACTCAAGGAGAAGTTCGTCACCCTGAGCGCCGAGCAGCAGACGCAGGTCGTGGCGATGCGTGCGCAGCAGCTCGGTCTGCCTGCCCCGATGATCCCGAACGCGCTGCGTCCGAAGGTGGCCGAGGAGCTGCCGGAGGAGGCGGACGTCCAGCTCGAGGAGGCGCCGCAGCAGGAGGAATACGTCCCGCAGTTCAAGGACGAGGACCTCGAGCGCATCAAGGAGGAGTCCAAGAAGCCCCAGCGCTACGTCCCTCCGCAGGTCGAGATGACCGAGGAGCAGAAGAAGGAGAGCCGCCGCATGATGAACGAGCTCCGCGAGGAGCGCGAGCGGGAGATGGCCAAGAAGGGCTTCGTCCAGCTCATCATCCTGTCGGTGGTCGGCGTGGTCGCGGCGGCGGCGTTCGCGCTGTTCTTCTCGGGCGCGTTCGGGCTCGGGTATAAGGAAGAGGCCGCGATGTCGTGGCTCGGGACGGTCAAGTCCATCGCGCCGGTGCTCGGCGTCGTCATGGCCGTGAGCGCGCTGGTGCTCGCCGCGCCGGTGCCGCAGCTCAAGGGCATCACGAAGCTCCTGTTCACGCTGGGCTTCATCCTGTCGCTCGTACCGGGCATCCCGCTCCTGATCCAAAAGGAGGAGGGGCACGGTCTGGTGAACGGTCTTCTCTTCGCGGTCATGCTGTTCGGCACGCTGTCCGTGGTCGTGACCATGTCCATCAGTGACAGCATCAATAAGTATAATAAGTACGGCTTGCAGTGACGACTGCGCCGTTCCAAGAGGGCCGTGCGTGTGCGCGGCTCTTTTTTTTTGTGGAGGATGCGGCGCCCTATGTGTCCCCCGCGGCTCGTAAAATGAAAAAGCTGCACGTCCGCGTGCAGCTTTTTCACATTTTGTGGGAGCGTTGAAAGGAGATGATGCCATGCTCAAGGCCATCGGGAAATTCATCGACACGCTCCCGCTGCGCACGCTGTTCTCGCAGGAGGAGCGCTGTGCGGACACCATCGTCATCGAGACCGACCGCTATTACAACGGCTACGACCTCGCCGCGTACACTTTCCTCATGCGCGGCGTGACCCCCTCCGGCGGCGAGACGGAGCAGATGCTCGAGAAGACCGTCCTCGAGGATACGATCCGCCTCTCCTGGACGGTCGCGCCGCCGTTCACCTGCGAGGCCGGGACGCTCGCGCTGGACCTGGCCGCCTATCAGTACGCTGACGGTGCCGACCCGTCCACCGACCCGCCGGCCGTGCTCGTGCGATTCCAGCTCCCGCCGGTGGAGGTGCGTCCCCTCCCGGACTGTGACCACACCCTTGACACCCAGAGCTACACGGTCTTCCTCTTGCAGGTGCGCTCCGAGGCCGAGGCCGCCATCACCGAGATGGAGCACGTCCGCGATAGCTTCCTCTCGAGCCTCGACCGATACAATGCCCGTCTGCTGATCTGCGAGGGCAAGCTCGCCGCCCTCACGCCCATCTCGATCATGACGTGGGCAGAATACGAGGCCCTCGACCCCAAGCGCCCCGGCACGCTCTATGTGCTGACGTGAGTCAGGCCGCGCATACAAAAAGAACGCCTAGGAGCATCGCTCTTAGGCGTTCGCCGTTTCTGTAGGATCGCGGTGGGTCCGCATCCAGACCGTCCCGATCGCGTAGGCGAGGAGGTCGGCGAGGGTGGAGCCGAGGCGCGTCACGAGGACGAAGAGCATGACGGTCTGCGCGTGCGTCTCCGACGTCACCAAAAGCATGACCGACTCACGGATGCCGATGCCTGCCGGCGCGCCCGGGGTGATGAAGCCGATGATCCACGCGAAGAGGAAGGCACCTGTCAGCGTCACGCGCGCGGCGACGTCGATGCCGCCGTCGAGGAGCGTGAGGATGAGGAGCCATGCCGCCGCAGAGACGGCGTTCTGGAGGAGGTAATACCCGATCCCCCGCAGCAGCGCGGGGCGGTTTTCCGGCGCGAGCGCGGCCGCGTAGCGCTTGAGATACGCGAGGATCTTCTCGCGCATGAAGCACCATGCCGCGATCCCCCCGATCACGAGCACGGCGACGCCGATGCCCCCGATCAGCACGATCCTCCCGCCGTACTGCGCGAGCAGGCCGACGGCCGCCCGTCCGAGCAGGAGCATCGACACGACCGCCGCAGCAGCCAGCGAGAACAGGATGTCCAGCACGGTCGCGCACGCCACATCCGCATGGGAGATGCCCGTGTCGGTCGCGAGGCGGTTGCGTCCCACATACTGGAACACATTGCCGGGGACGTACTTATAGAGATTTGCCCTCGCAAACACCGGCATCGCCTTGGAAAAGGGAATGTCCCGCCCGGAGAGCGCCCGGACGAAGACCGTCCACGGGTACGCACCGAAGACGAACACCGCCGTCTGCAAGGCCACTGCGATCACGAGCGCCGCGATGACCGGCGGGGTGCCGAGCTGTGCCCAGTCGATCTCCATCGCGAGGAATCGCCGCACGAGGAACACCAGCGCGACGACCACCAGCAGCGTGCCGGCGAGCTTGAACAAACGCTTCATGCCTTGTCCTCGTCGTCACGGGGGGCACAATCCATCTTGCGGATGCGGTACTGCATGTCCTCCATGATCTTGCGGTTGGCGGCGATGGTGTCGCCGAGCAGGCCGATGGTGATGGTCTGGAAGCCGCCGAGGAGCAAAATGGCCGTGAGGATGAGGGACTGGATATGGCCGTCGCCATCGCCCATCCCCATGTAGATCAGGAACCGCACGCCGAGCACCGTGCCGATCAGCATCAGGATCGTGCCGAAGATCGAGAAGAACCGCAGCGGCGAATACATCACGAAGGAACGCGTGATGACCGTGGCGGAGCGCTTCATGTAGCGCCACATGCTCGAGAACAGGCGCGAGGGGCGCGTCTCGGCGTTCGTGCGGATGGGCACGGAGGTCATGGCCATCTTGTTGTGGCCGGCCTGGATGATGGTCTCGAGGGTGTAGGTGTACTCGTTGACGACGTTCAGGCGCAGGGCGGCGTCACGCGAATAGGCGCGAAAGCCCGAGGGCGCGTCCGGGATGGACGTGCCGGACGCCACCCGCACGACCCAGCTCCCGAGGTGCTGGAACTTCTTCTTTTTCCAGGAGAAGTGCTCGGTCTGGTCGATGGGGCGCTCGCCGATGACGATGTCGGCCTTCTCGTCGAGGATGGGGCGGACGAGCTTCTCGATGTCCGCGCCGCAGTATTGGTTGTCGGCATCGGTGTTGACGATGATGTCCGCGCCGAGATGCAGACAGGCATCGAGCCCGGCCATGAAGCCGCGCGCAAGTCCCTTGTTCTGCTTGAAGGAGACGATATGGTGGAAGCCCAGCTCCCGCGCACGCTGCACGGTGCCGTCCTGGCTGCCGTCGTTGATGATGAGGTACTCGATCTGGTCGATCCCGTCGATGTGGCGGGGGAGGTCGTTGTAGGCCAGCTCGAGGGTCTCCTCCTCGTTATAGCAGGGTATCTGGATGATGAGTTTCATTTGCGGTCCTCCTCACAGTGGATGGCATCGAGCTGCATCCGCACGGTCGACGGGTCATACAGGACGACGACGATCTCGCAGGCGTCCGTTCTTTCCGGCACGGCGGCCTCGAGGATGAGGGTATCGTCCGCGAGCTCGGCGGGGTCGAGGTCGATGCGGGCAAATTCGGTCTGGTCGCTCAGGACGGCCGCATAGCCGATCGTTTCAGCGTCCGCGGGCAGCTCGGAATGGACATCGAGCGTGAACGTGTAGTCGCCCGGCTCGAGCGTCATATAGGGGCCAAAGCACAGGTAATGGCTCGTCGGCGCGCTGACGATGACGTCATGGAGAGGATAGTATGTCACGTCCTTCTGCCGGTACATGATCGAGAGGGGCAGGTCGGTGTCGCGCGTCATCTTCGTCCCCTTGCGGCACAGGAGCTTGTCCTGGGTCGCGTCCATGATCTCGTCCTCGTCCCGGAGCAGGACATCGGTCGAGGGGGCGAGGTAATAGGCGCCGTCCGGGATCTCGTCTGCGGAGCTGACGGCGATGAGGTGGCGGTCCATCTGCACGAACTGCGCGAGCTGTAGGAAGGAGCCGCAGCGGTCGAGGATGTAGACATCGTGGGGGATCTCCGCCGGCCACATGCGGACGAGCGCGGTGTTGTCCTTCAGATGCTTCTGGCTGCGGCGGAGCTGATCGGTGGCCGCCCCCAGGTGCTGTCCTGCCGGCACGGCCATGACGACCGCGCTCAGGACTGCCGCAAGGCTCCTGTGCTTCGTCAGGAGGGTGTGGAAGAAGAGCGCCGCCGCGAGCGGGACGATCGCCGTGAAGGCGTAGCTGAGATAGTCTTCCCCGAAGGTCTCGCGCAGGTCGGCCATGAAGGGCGTACAGAGGATGTTGTAGACATCAGACTGGACGTGTACGAGCAGGACCTCTGCCCGGTCCGCGCCCGCCATCAGGATCAGCACGACCGGCATGAGGAGCGCGCCCGCATGACGCATCTCCATCGAGGCCATCCGACAGACGGCATAGGCACACAGGAGGCCGGTGACGCAGTCGGTATAGCGCGTGTAGAGGATGTGGTCGGGACGCTCGATGTCCATCATGAAGAGGCTCGAGATGGCCAGCATCAGCAGCATGGCCGCAAGGAGGAAGACCTCCAGCAGCTCCGCCGCCGTGAAGACGCGCAGGACGGCCTTGTCCTTGAAGCGTCTCACCAGAGAAAAGCCGCGGTCATAGGCCAGCAGCAGGAGCGCTGCCGCCGGCAGACAGAAGCCCGACACGACCGCCGCGAAGCCCTGCGACGTGAACACGGAGAGCCAGGCCTTGAGGCCGTCCACGGTGGTGAGGGCGCGCTTGGCCTTGGCGCCGACATAGCCCGCGTCATTGCCCGCGGGGATGCTGCTGCCCCAGAGGACGGCGGCGAGGTGGTGCTTGATGAGGATGTGGAGGACGAAGCCCGCCCCGAGCGCGGCGAGGAACAGGAGCGCGTGCTGCCAGCGGACGGTCTTGGTGACGGCGGCCAGCAGCATGACGCCGCACACCGCCCCCACGATGCCGATGCAGCGGTTATGGATCATGAAGAGGTACGCGCACAGGAGCCCCAGGACGACCATCCGCCAGGCGGCGGGACGCCGGAGCGCGTGGAAGAGCGTGAACGCGATCAGCGCGGTGACGAGGAAGACGGCCGTCTCCGCCCAGGTGGTCATGCTGTAGATGCGGTAGGGCGTGTAGCAGACGCAGGCGAACGCGGCGGCCATCGGCGCGGCGGGATGGAGCCGCGGGAACACGGCCGCGAGCAGGCGCCAGACGATCACGAAGCCCGCCGCCATCATGACGGCATTGAGCGCGAGCGCGGCGTGATAAAGCGTGATCGGGTCGTCGATGACGAGCATCAGCGGCGCGAGGAGGAAGCTGTAGCCGTAGGAATACCAGGCCAGTCCCCCGCTGACGCCCGACCAGTCCTTCCCGGCGAAGAGCGCGGCGTTCGTCCAGTAGCCTGCCTCGTCGCTGTAGATGGTGGGGACGTGGCAGAAGCCGTTCGTCCACATGTGTAGGAGGATGACGGCGAACGTCAGGGCGATGCCGATGACGAGCATGGTCGTGCGGGTGGGGGCAGGTCTGGTCTTCATAGTGTCTCTATCACCTTTCTGAAGCGGTCGATGATGACGTCCCAACGGTAATGCTCGTCGATGTAGCGGCGGGCGTTCTTCTGCATCTGCTCGTAGACCTTCTGGTGGGAGAAGAGGTAGTCCACGATGCCCTCGAACTCGAAGTAGTTGTAGTAATACAGGCCCGCATCGCTCTTGGTGCAGTGGCCGCGGAGCACGTCGCAGCGGCCGTTCACGATGACGGGGACGGAGAGCGCCATGGACTCGAGCACGGCCATGGACAGGCTCTCGAACTTTGAGGGCAGCACCAGCGCCTTGGCGCCGCACATGACGTGGAACTTCTCCTCGTCGCTGACGAAGCCGAGGGGCATGATGTCGGGATGCTGGGGGATGTCGCAGACGGCCTTGCCCATGAGCACGAGCTTGAGCTTGGTGTCCGGGCGGCGCTTCTTGTATTCCAGGAAATACTGGAACATGCGCGGGCAGTCCTTGCCCTCGTCGATGCGGCCGACATAGACCAGATACGGGTCGGTGACGCCGTACTCATTGTAGAGGTGCCATGCGTTCGGCTCGCCGGGGATGTCCACGCCGGTGCCCATGACATCGTAGGGGATCTTCTCATTATGGAAGAGCTTCTGCACGAGCATCCGCTCCTCGTCCGTCAAAAAGACGAAGGCACGCGGGAGCTGGAACAGGCGCTCATAGGTCGCGAAGTGGATGAACGGCTCCTCGTGGGCAGTCGGGATGAGGATGGCCTTGTCGGCGACCTCGGGGAGACCGGCGACCGTGAGGTAGTAGAGGTAGGTCACGAAGAGGATGGCCTCATAGTCGTCCTTGTGTTCGCGGAGATAGTCGATGGCGCCGGGGGCATAGGGGCCCTGCTTCTCGAACCAGACGGCCTCGCGCGAGAGGTCGCGCTCACCGGCGCCCATGCGGGCGAGGTAGTCGCCGTTGTACTGGTCGAAGTCCTTGGCGCGGGGATGCTCCACCGGGAAGCGCAGGACGCGCACCCCGTCGAGCCGGGACTCACCGGGGGGATAGTAGTTCTCCCAGGTGGTGTAATCGAGGGCGGTCGTCGTGATGACGTCGACCTCATAAAAAGCCGCCAGACGCTCGGCGATCAGGCGAGTGTACTGCTCCGACCCGCCGTTCACCTCCGCGCCATAGCGCTGGTTGACAAGTGCGATACGTTTCATGCTGTTCTCCTAGCTCTCTCTCGGAGCGGCCTCACGCACGCTCCATCTCTTCAAAAAAGGCGATATATTTCTGCGTGATGACGTCCCAAGCGAAGTGCTCGCGGACGTAGCGCCCGCCGTTCTTGCCCATCTGGTCGGCGATGGCGGGATGGTCGAGCAGATAGCGGACGGTGCCTTCAAATTCAAAATAGTTGTCGAAATATAGCCCGCCATTGGACTCGGACGCGAAATTGCGCGTCACCGGGCACCCCGCATGGACGAGCACGGGACGGCCGCAGAGCCAGCTCTCCATGATGACCAGCGAAAAGCTCTCGTTCTTCGAGGGCTGGCACAGGAGGACGGCCGCAGCGCACGCGTCGTACTTGTCCTGCACGTCCACGAAGCCGAGGTCATCGACATAGGGCGCGGCCTCGGGCGGGATGGCGATGCTGCCGCCGCCGATCAGCACGAGCCGGAGGTCGGTCTGCTGGCGTTTATGATACTCCCCGAAATAGCGCAGGAGCGTGTGGACGTTCTTGCCCTCGTCCTTGCGGCCGGCGTAGAGCAAAAAGGGCGCAGAGATGCCGGACCTCTCGCGGAATCGCGCCGCATCGCCGGCGATGGCCGTGTCCATGCCGATGCCCATGAGGATCTCACGGGTGCCGCTCTGGGAGAATCCGTAGAGCTCTTCGGCGAGGACCTGCTCGGGGCGGGCATTGTAGATCATGCCGGCCGCGCGGGGGAATACCTCCTTGAAACGGCGAAAATGCGCATACCCCTCGTCATGGAAGCACGGGATCAGCACAGCCTTCTCCGGTACGGCCTGCACCCCATGATAGGTGGTGCCGAACATGTACGGGATAAAGACGAAGGCCGTGTACTCGTCCTTGTGGGACCTCAGATAGTCGATCAGGGCGGGGGAATTGACCATCTCCCGCAGGAAGACGTCCTCCTCCTCGGGGGTCACGGCCATGTGCTGCATGACCTTGGCATTGACGGCATCGAAGGCGGCCGTATCGCGCTTGCGGACGGGGAAGCGCCGGATCGGGATGCCCGCCTCGGAGACGGCCTCCCCGGGCTTGTAATAGTCCACGCTCCAGTCCGCGCCGAACTCCTTGACGCAGGTCGTCAGGATCTCGACCGGGACGCCTGCCGCATGGAGATGCCGCGACACCTCGCGCAGCTCCATCTCAGCGCCGCCGGGGATGTGGTCGTCGTACCAGGGAGAGACGAATGCGATCTTGTTCATGATGACGCTCCTTCCCTGTCAGGCATTGCGGATGACATCGGTGAGCTGACGGGTGAACAGCGCCTTGATGCGGTCATAGCTGAAGTCCTTGAGGCGCTCGTCCTGTCCCTTGATGACGGCCTCGCGCAGGGCATCGTCCCGCATGACGCGGTCGATGAGCATGGCGGCCTCCGTGGGGTCGTTGCGGGTGAGGAGCAGACCGCTGCCGCCGAGCGTGTCCGGCACGGCGCAGGCACTGTACGCGATGATCGGCACGCGGAAATACATCGCCTCCGCGAGCGGCACGCAAAAGCCCTCGTGTGCGCTCATGCAGAGGAACACCGAGGCGCTGTGGTAATACGCGAGGATCTGGGCAAAGGGGATGTGCCCCGTGAAGATGACGTCCTCGAGGCCGAGGGCCTGGGCATAGGTGCGCAGGCGCTCATAATAGTTCTCCATGCCCGTCCACGAGCCGACGAGGATCAGGCGGGAGCGGGGGTTCATCTTCTTATAGACGGCGAACGTCCGGATCAGGTCCTCCTGGCGCTTGTTGGGCGCGATGCGGCCGACGAAGACGATGTTCGTCCATCCGTCCTTGGTCATCTCGCGGACGATGGCCTCATCGGGCTTCTTGGCATAGTCCTCGAAGGGGATGAGGATGGGGCGCACCATCATCGGGCAGGTATACCCCATATCCCGCAGATTCGACAGATTGAACTCCGAATCGCCCATGACGGCATCGACCTTGTCCTTGAGGTAGGTCACGCCCTCCAGGCCATAGCGGGTGAGCGCGGCGGCCTCGAGGCTGTAGGGCTCGAAGAAGGCGGGCGGGGTGATGTTGTGGTAGATCATGAGCTTGCGGCAGGGGTGATCCTGGAGCCGGAAGCTCAGGTCGGTGCCGGTGGACTTGTGGTAGATGAGGAGGTCGTCCGGCCGGAGGAACTTCATCTCGCGCACATGCTGGGCACTGCCCTTGGGGAGACGGGGGTCGATGTTCTCGGCATAGATGCCGGTATCGTGTCCCATCTCGCGGATGACCTTGCCGAGCGCGAGGGTATCGTTGCTGACCGCGTCACCGAAGGAGAGCGTGGTCAGGAGCTGTACGACCCGCATCACAGCCCCTTATCGAGCAGCTTGGCACGGAGCGAGGCGTTCTCCTCCTCGAGCGCCTCGATCTTGGTGGCCAGATGCTTCTGGTTCAGCTCGAGCACCTCGATGCGGTGGGCGAGCTCGCCGGCGGCGGTGGCGTCGTGCTGCTTGGCGGTCTCCTCGACCGCGTTGAACAGGCGGACGGCGTTGGCATTGAACTCGTTCTGGTCGAACACGACCGGCTCGACATAGAACTTGGTCAGCCTGCGGATGACCTTCTTGACGAACACGGCAAGCGCATTGCCGCCAAGGGGCTTGTACGGCTGCACGCTGTAGTGGCCGTTGACATAGACGAGCGCCTTGCGTGCCTCCTCGGAATCGAGGCCGTAGCCCGTCACCTTGTCGCCGGGGGCGTCGTAGGGGACGTCCTCGAAGCTGAGCATCTCATTGGTCAGGTGCTTGTCGGCGATCTCCTGACGGATCTCTTTCATGATCGCCTCGATGTTGATCTCTGATGACATATCTGTATCCTTTCTTTATGGAGACGGCGCGCCTCAGCGCACCGCGATCACGGCATAGTCCTGCGCGCCGTAGAGCGTGTCGGAGACGGTCTGCATGGCCTCGTTGAACGCCTCGGGCGCCCCGTCGAGCGCAGGGATGCGCTGCGGGGGACGGCTCTGCTCCGGGAAGAGGAGCTGCACGTCCTTGAAGCCCTCCTTTTGCAGGAGATACTGCATCGTCAGCGGATGCACCGGCTTGACGTGGGAGGGGTCGAGGTAGAAGGCGTTCGTGTAGACAGCGAGCGACCGGGGATTGGGCGTCTCCAGGATGAGGACGCCGCCGGGCGCGAGCTTTTCAAAGGCCGTGCGGCAGAGGGCGAGGATCTGGCCGGTCGTCAGGTGCTCGATGACCTGTCCGGCGAAGATGCCGTCGACGCTGCCGGGCGCGAGGCTCGCCAGATACGCGATGCCGTCGCCGCAGCGGACGGTAAGTCCCTCCAGCGTGCAGTGATCCGCATAGGGCTCATAGAGGTCGATGCCCTCGGCCGGGATGCCCTCGTCTTTGAGGAGCGAGAGGAACTCGCCCCGCCCGCACCCGATGTCGAGCACATGCTTCTTATCCCGGAAATACGGCAGATAGATGCGCTGCGCCTCCCGGATGTGCTCGATGGAGCCGCGGAAGTGGTTCTCGAAATCGAAATAGTCGATCGTGTCGTAGTCTGTCCCCGCCGGCACGGTCGCCGGAGCGGCAGGAGCCGCCTCCGACGAGACGGCCGCCTCGGCAGGGCGGCGCTGCACGGCGCGCTCCAGTCCCACGAGCTTGGCACGCATGGCCGTGGTGTCCTCGCGGAGGGTGTCGAGCGCGGCGTTGTTGGCGCGCATGTTCACGTTGAGCGTCTCGAGATTCTGCCGGATCGGGCTCTCGGCGCCGATGGCCTCGTAGAGCGGCGGGAGCTGTCCGGCCGTCTCGGCCTGGGCGGTCTCGAGCGTTTCGATGCGTGTCCGAAGGGCGGCCTGTGCCTCCTCGAAGGCGGCGAGCGTCTCGCGGAGCGCGTCGAGCTGCGCCTGCTGGGCCGCGAGCGTCTGCCCGAGGGCATCCATATCACGGTCGGCCGCCTCGAGCGCCGTCACCATCGTGGCGAAGAGACGCTTTGCCGTGCGGCCGCCGAGATCGCGGCGCTCGGAAAAATCATGCAGATAGCTGGCTAAATGTCCCATATCCACCTCACAGAGTCCAAGAATGGCCGATCCGCGCGATGCCGACATCGCCGGTCGAGGAGATCATCTCCATCGTGCAGGCCTCTCGGAAATAGTCCACCGGCAGTCCCTCGCCAGATTCGATCGCAAAGTCCAACAGATACTCCCCCGGCAGCAGCGGCACGTCCTCGAGCGTCAGCTCGGTCACGCCGCTCTCTGTCAGACGGAACTCCGGGAGCTTGTCGATGCGCGTGTTCGTGCCGTAGCACTGCACGCCGTCACGGGTGAAGATGCCGATGCCGAACACCGCATCCTCCACCGGCGCCGTCACCTTGTAGGCGAGCCGGACGGTGATGCGCTCGCCCGTGCGGAACACGCGCTGTGCCCGCCCGTCCTCCGCATGGAGCGTGATGGACGTGAAGCGTGCCTTGCCGCTGCCCCAGCGCTTTTTCGGCGCCTCCGGGACAGGCGCGGACTCCGGCGCGGGGGCCTCTGCGGGCGTATCCTCCGCAGGCGCGTCCTCTGCCGGTGCCTCTGCGGGCGCGGCCTCGGCGGGGGGCTCCTCACGGGGCGGCGGAGGCGGGGCCTCGGCGAGCTGACGGGCCGCGTTCTCCTGCATCTGACGGCCCATGAAGTCGAGGTATTCGAGGTCGATCTGCTTGGGCGGTCCCTCGGCACGGATCAGGCCGTCGTGGATCCAGATGCTGCGGTCACAGATCTGCTCGATCTGGCCGAGCGAGTGGGAGACGATGACGATGGTCGTCCCGCGCGCCTTGATCTCGCGGAGCTTGTTGAAGCACTTGGCCTGGAAATTGGCATCGCCGACGGCGAGGATCTCGTCGATCAGCAAAATATCGGCGTCCACATTGATCGCCACGGAGAAAGCCAGGCGCATATACATGCCCGAGGAATACGTCCGCACGGGGTCGTCGATGAAGCCCTCTAGCTCCGAAAAGCGGATGATATCGTCGAGGCGCGCGTCGATCTCCTTCTTGGTCAGGCCGAAGATGGAGGCGTTCGTGTAGATGTTCTCGCGGCCGCTCATGTCGGGATGGAAGCCGGCGCCCAGCTCGATCAGCGAGGAGACGCGGCCGTGCATCGTGATCTGCCCCTCGTCGGGGTACATGATGCGGGTGAGGAGCTTGAGGGTGGTGCTCTTGCCGCAGCCGTTGTGGCCGATCAGGCCGATGGCCTCGCCGCGGCGGACGGTGAAGCTGATCCCGCGCAGTACCTCACGCTCCTCGAAGCGCGAGCGCTTGCGGAAGAGGATGCGCTCCTTGAGCTGGGAGCCCTTGTCATGGTAGACGCGGAATCGCTTGGTGATGCCCTTGACCTCGATGGCAAGGGCGCTGTCGTTCTGTTTTCTTTCCATCACAGCTCCTCCGCGAAATGCTTTTGCAGACGGTCGAACACGATCCACCCCACGAGGAGGAACAGCACCCCGAGCACGAAGGACGAGAGCAGCGAGGAGAGCTGCGGCACCTGGCCGTAATACAGCACCGCACGGTAGCACTCGATGATGTGCGTCATGGGGTTGATGTTGAACAGCGGCAGGAAACGCTCCGGCACGATGGACTTATCGTACATGATGGGCGTGAGGTACATCCACGCCATCGAGACGATGCCGAGGATGTGCTCGAGGTCCTTGAAATAGACCGTCACCGCCGAGGACAGCAGCGCCATGCCCAGCGCGAGCAGGTACTCCACGACCATGACGATCGGCAGGCACAGCAGCGCGAGCGGGTCGAGCCGGACCCCGGCCACGAGCACCACCGCGAAGATGACGATGAAGCACAGCAGCATGTTCACGAAGCAGCTCGTGACATAGCTGATCGGGATGACCTGGCGGGGGAAATAGATCTTCTTGACGAGGTCCTTCTGCGCCACGATGCTGGCCGAGCCGCCCGTGATCGAGGCGGAGAAGAAGATCCACGGGATCAGCGCCACGAAGAGGTAGAGATAATACTTGTCGATGCTGCTCTTGAGGATATACGAAAAGACGATCGTGTAAACGACGAGCTGGAACAGCGGGTTGATGAACGTCCATAAAAAGCCCAGAACGCTGCCCTTGTAGCGTCCCCGCAGGTCCTTGCGGACGAGGGAGACGATCATCTGGCGATAGGCGTAGAGCTCCTTGATCTGTGCGATCATGTGCGGCATGGCTCCTTCCTGTGTAACGGCTGTTTTCTCTATTTTATCACAGATAATATCATTATACCCCGCCTGTCCCTAAAAGTCAAGAAGACGCAGGGGCTTTTGGGAGAATGGGTATAAATAGAGGTATCCGTGCACAGGTTTTTGGCGCTTTTGAAAAAGCGCGCCTCCCGCAGCGTGAAGACTGCGGGAGGCGCGCAAATAAGGAGTGATAGGAAAATTGCAAAACGATCAGATCTTGCCGAGCAGCCACTCGTACATGCCTTCGTACTGCTTGGCGGAGCTGTTCCAGGAGAAGTCCTTCTCCATGCCGCGCTTGACCATGTCGTTCCAGTTGTCGCGGTAGTTGAAGAAGACGGACTTGGCGTAGTTGACGGTGTTGAGGAAATCATTGCTGTTGAACGGGCCGAAGGTGAAGCCGGTGCCGGTCAGCTCGAACTCGTTGTAGGGCTCGACGGTGTCCTTCAGGCCGCCTGTCTCGCGCACCAGCGGCACCGCGCCATAGCGCAGCGCCATGAGCTGCGTCAGGCCGCAGGGCTCGAAGCGCGAGGGCACGAGCATCATGTCCGCGCCGGCATAGAGACGGCGTGCGAGCTCGTCGTTGTAGCAGATGTTCGCGGAGCAGCGGTCCGGATAGCGGCCGGCGAAGTAGCGGAACATGTTCTCATACCCCGGCTCGCCCGTGCCGATGACCACGAACTGCGTGTTCTCATCGAGGAACCGCTCGAAGACATCGCCGAGCAGGTTCAGGCCCTTCTGGTCGGTCAGGCGGGAGATGATGCCGATGAGCATGACGCGCGGATCCTGCGGGAGCCCCAGCTCCTCCTGGAGACGGCGCTTGTTCTCGGCCTTGCCCTCGAGGAAGGTGTCGGCGTCATAGTTGTAGAAGATCTTCTTGTCCGTCATCGGGTCGAAGCTGTGGTAGTCGATGCCGTTGAGGATGCCGCGCAGCGACTGCGAGCGCGCCGCGAGCAGACCGTTCAGATTCTCGCCGTACTCCGGCCCCTTGATCTCCTCGGCATAGGTCTCGGAGACGGTGGTGATGTAGTCGGCATAGACCAGGCCGCCCTTGAGCATGTTGGCGTCCTTGTGGAACTCGAGCTTGTCCGGGGTGAACATGTAGTCCGGCAGGCCCGTGTTATACTGGAACGCGCGGATGTCCCAAACGCCCTGGAACTTGAGGTTGTGGATGGTCATGATGGACTTGACGCCCTGATAGAACGGGTGCGTCGCGAAGGTGGAATGGAGCAGGACCGGGATGAGGCCGGTCTGCCAGTCGTGACAGTGGATGATCTCCGGGTGGAACCCGATGACGGGCATCATCGCCAGCACGGCCTTGCAGAAGAACGTGAAGCGCTCGATGTCCCAGCGCAGGTCGCTCGAATACGGGGACTCGCCGTTGAAGTAATACTCGTTGTCCACGAAATAGAACTTCACGCCGTCGAACTCATATTCCATGATGCCGACATGCTCCTGCCTGCCCGCGTAGTCCATGTAGAAATGGTGGCGGTAGTGGAAGAAGTTGCGGTATCTGCCGGGGATGCAGGTGTAGTACGGGATGATGACACGGACGTCGAAGCGCTCGCGGTCAAGATACTTGGGCAGCGCGCCGACAACGTCGGCCAGACCGCCGGTCTTGACGAAGGGAACGCATTCGGATGCGGCAAAAAGGATGTTAGTCAAGGGAGATCCCCTCCTTCAGTTTGTTCTTGCCTTTATTATACTCCTTTTTTGCGCGCTCGTCAAGAGGATATTTCACATTTTGACAAATAGTTTGTGTAAAAGAGACAATTATATGAAAAATGATCATCTTTTGTCCGCCGCGCGATGCATACCTGGCATCATGCTCGTCCATACTGTATACAGACAGTAAACGCAGGGAAACACGCGAAGATGCGTGGATGCGGCACGATCTTTGTCAAAAATGCATTGAAAGGGGGATGCTTTTTTGTGGTAAATGCAGAAAATGTTGGCGCTGCCTTGACGAAAGGCCCATGATAC
The DNA here is from genome assembly GCA_902762785.1 of uncultured Ruminococcus sp. Taxonomy (GTDB): domain Bacteria; phylum Bacillota; class Clostridia; order Oscillospirales; family Ruminococcaceae; genus UBA3855. The sequence goes on from CACWPL010000002.1 coordinate 40,959, forward strand.
TGTATAATTGTACCTAAGCATAGCGTGTGCCGCAGGCGCGACGAGCGCGATATGCGCAGCATGCCGAGACGTGCTGAAGACAAGGCCGCACGCAATGAACGGCCGTTGTAAGACCGATACAGAAGCGATACAGAAAGGTGGATCTACTATGACATACCAGGAACTGTTGAAGAAGGTACAGACTGCGCTTGCCAAGGCCGATGCCTCCAATATCAACGAGCACATCGCGATCCAGGTCAATGTGACCGGCGACGCGGCTGGCGCGTTCTACATGGAGGTCAAGGAGGACGTCGGTGTCCTCTACGTCGAGGGCTATGATTACCGTGACCGCGATGCACTGCTGACCGCCGACGGCGAAGAGGTGCTGGCTTTCGCACAGGGCAAGCTCCCGCTGGAGCAGGCCGTTGCCGAGGGCAAGATCGCGCACGAGGGCGATTGGGAGAAGGCACTGAAGGTCGCCGCGATCATCCCGGTGAAGAAGGCTGCTGCCAAGAAGGCAGAGGCTCCCGCTGAGGCACCTGCTGCCGAGGCTCCTGCTGTTGAGGCACCCGCTGAGGCCAAGCCGAAGCGTACCACCAAGAAGGCTGCTGCCAAGAAGACCGAGGCTCCCGCTGCTGAGGCCAAGCCGAAGCGCACCACCAAGAAGGCTGCTGCCAAGAAGACCGAGGCTCCTGCTGCCGAGGCCAAGACCGAGGAGAAGCCGAAGCGCGGCAGAAAGAAGAAGGCTGAGTAAGCTGTCCTTCGCTCTGTGAGATAAGACATCAGAAGAGCCGTCCCGGATGCCGGGGCGGCTCTTTTCAATGCGGCGCTTTTCAACGATGTGCATGGAGATGTGGAAAATGGTCCCCATCATGACGACTGCATCGTCCCTTGCCGAAAACGACGCAGCCAGGCCACATCGAAAAGGACGCAGTCTGGCCAAAACGAAAAAGACACGGCAGAGCCGCGTCTTTTTCAGCAAAAAAATAAGAGAAAGAGGTTAGAGATCATTTCCTATTGATTATTATACCAAAGACGCGAGGATAATACAAGGGCTTTTTCAAAAAATGTGAATTTTGTATGGATGCACAAGATCAGCACCCCGATCATGGGCAGATCGACTGAAATTCAGGGATAGACTTGCATTTTCCACTGGATCGTGGTATAATGAAAAACGGATAAGTTCGGAATATAGGTGTGCGGGCCCTGTGCAATGGATCACCGTGAACCATGTCAGGCGGGGAACCGAGCAGCATTAAGCGGATCGTTTCATGTGCCGCAGCAAGCCTGCACACCTATGTTCCGAAATTTTTTTGCCGATACGCCCTCCGCGGCGTGTCCGGCAGACCGCTCGTGAGATCCGATATATGACGGGAATCTACTGAGATGTTCTGAAAGGAGGCAGGGAGATGGCGGCGGCATATCAGGCGCTTTATCGTAAATGGCGGCCGATGACCTTTGCCGATGTCCTGTCCCAGCCGCAGGTCACGACCACCCTCCAGAACCAGCTCCGCCACGGGACGACGGCGCATGCCTATCTCTTCACCGGCTCGCGCGGCACCGGCAAGACCACCTGCGCGCGCATCATGGCCAAGGCGTGCAACTGCGAGCACCCCAAGCCCGACGGCGACCCCTGTCTCGAGTGCGACATCTGCCGCGAGGCGGAGGCAGGCACCCTCTCGGATATCATCGAGATCGACGCGGCCTCGAACAACAGCGTCGAGGACATCCGCGACCTGCGCGACGGCGCCGTCTACACGCCGGAACGCTGCAAGTACAAGGTCTACATCATCGACGAGGTCCACATGCTCTCGCAGAGCGCGTTCAATGCCCTGCTCAAGATCATGGAGGAGCCCCCGGCCTACGTCAAGTTCATCCTGGCGACGACCGAGATCCATAAGGTCCCCGCGACCATCATCTCCCGCTGCCAGCGCTTCGATTTCCGGCGCATCCGGCAGGAGGACCTGGTCAAGCGGCTCCTGTACATCGCCGAGGCGGAGCAGATCTCCGTCGACCCGGAGGCGGCCGAGCTGATGGCAAGGCTCTCCGACGGCGGCATGCGCGATGCCATCTCGCTGCTCGACCGCTGCGCGGCGCTCGGCGACCATATCACCGCACAGATGACCGCAGAGGCGGCCGGTGCGGCAGGACGTGACCACGTCATCCGTCTCCTGGAGACGGTCTTCCATAAGGACGCCCGCGGCGCACTGAGCATCGTCGCGGAGCTGCACGATGCCTCGAAGGACTTGGGCCGGCTCTGTGAGGAGCTGATCCTGCTCCTGCGCGACGTCATGCTCCTGCTCGCGGCAGGCGATACGTCTCTGCTCGGCTGCATGGCGGACGAGATCCCCGCGCTCCAGAAGCTCGCTTCGGAGAGTGACCTTGCCACCGTCATGACCATGCTCGACACGCTCCAGGGATGCCGGGAACGCCTCGGCAGAGCCGTGGATCGGCGCGTGGAGCTGGAGATGACGCTCATCGCCCTTTGCAGCGGACAGTACGGCACAGCCAGACAGGCGGCCCCCGTCAGCGGCGAGGCCCAGCAGCGCATCGACGAGCTGGAGAGCCGTTTGGCACAGCTCGAGGGCAGTCTCCCCGCAGGCGGCGTCCCCATGGACGCGCAGCGCACACGGGAACGCCAGCTCACTACCCCGCAGCGCTCCCCTGCCCCGGAGCCGGAGCCCGAGGTCGACATGCGCAAGCTCACGCGTGCGGACTTCAAGCCCGTGACCCAGTGGCCGGAGATCCTGGAGGCGTGCGGCAAGCGGAACCCCGCCGTGCTCGGGACGCTCGGACAGTCGAGTGCGTTCACCGCGGCCAATATCATCCTCATCGTGGCGGAGAACCCCTTCTTCCTCGAGATGTTCAAGCAGAAGAAGAATGCTGCGTCGCTCGGGGATGCCATCGAGGAGGTGCTCGGCAAGCGCTATGCGGTGCGTGCCAAGTGCTCGGCGGCGGCAGCGAAGCCCCGTCCGCTCGAGGAGATGCTCGAACAAGCCAAGAACAGCGGCATCAAAACGACCGCTGTAGATAATTGACTGCTGCGTCATCTGCGCGGCAGCATCCATAATGAAAATACAAAGGAGTAACGACTATGAGAGCAAGAGTACCGAAGGGCGCAGGCAACAACGCCCAGAACATGAACCAGATGATCCGTCAGGCACAGAAGATGCAGGACCAGATCACCGAGCTCCAGGACGACATCGAGGCGCGTGACTTCGCTGTGACCGCTGGCGGCGGCGCCGTTGAGCTGGTCATGACCGGCAAGAAGACCATCAAGAGCCTGACCATCAAGCCCGAGGTCGTAGACCCGGCCGACGTGGAGATGCTCCAGGATCTCATCATCAGCGCTGTGAACGAGGCCGTTGGCCAGATCGAGCAGACCACTGAGGACGAGATGAGCAAGATCACCGGCGGCGTTTCCCTGCCCGGCCTGTTCTGATGGCCGGACATGACGCGCTCCCGCTCGTCGTATTGACGGAACAGTTCGCAAAGCTGCCGGGTATCGGGATGAAGTCCGCTGCCCGGCTCGCTTATCATGTGATGTCGATGGACGCGGAGGACGTGGATGCGTTCGCACAGGCGCTCCTGAACGCCAAGCGGACGGTGCATCATTGCCAGTGCTGCGAGAATCTGACCGACCGCGACCGCTGCGCCATCTGCGAGGACCCCACGCGGGACACCTCGACCGTGTGCGTGGTGGCATCGCCCAAGGACATCGACGCCTTCGAGCGGACGGGCGAATACCACGGCGTCTACCATGTGCTGCACGGCCTGATCTCGCCCATGCGCGGGGTGATGCCGGACGACCTGAAGATCCGTTCCCTGATCGCACGCGTGCAGAAGGGCGGCATCCAGGAGGTCATCATGGCCACCGACCCCACCGTCGAGGGCGACGCGACGGCGGCCTATCTCGCCCAGCTCCTGACGCCCCTCGGCGTCCGTGTCACGCGGCTCGCCTTCGGTCTGCCGGTGGGCGGGATGCTCGAATATGCCGACGAGGTCACGCTCTACAAGGCGCTCGAGAACCGCAGTGAGATGGCGTGATTCTGTTAGATGATGATAGGAATCGTTTGCCCCGAGGCGCTCCCCAGCGCTTCGGGGCATCGTCGTTTATGCGTGAGATATAGCCTATCATCTCGTCTCGGCAGCGGTCGGATGACGGTGCGGATGGGTGCGCTCGTTCACGATTTAGTCAAAATATATAAAAAGTTCATGCGAAATTCTACGGTGAAAACGGGCGACATTCGGTATCGTTAACAAAATATTCACAAATTCGCGGGCGAAGTGTGCTATAATAGATTTGTGAAATGATCACAGTTTATTCTGGACTGTGAGGGGAATTTCTGAGTATGTCGGCAGGATCGGCCGGCAGCTCACGCGCTTTGATAGTATAGAAAGGAAGATCTCGAAATGGCAACTAGCACCTTTACCAATCGTATGAAGGCAGCAGGCATCGCTGCACTGATGTGCCTGTCTGTCGCTGCGACGACCATCACCCTCTCCGCGCCCACCATCGAGGCGAACGCGATCAGCGTCGGCGAGGAGCTGGCAGTCAAGGACGTCTTCAACGGCTTCACCGCTGACCTGGCATCCTCCGGCGTCAAGAACATCACCCTGACCCTCAAGGCCGACTACACCGGCAACTTCTCCTATGGCTTCGGTATCGGTACCGCGACCTCTCCCTATTGGTATGAGTGGGACGGCAAGAAGTGGGTCGACACCAAGAACGGCACCGTCGAGGTGCCCGGCGTGGAGGTCGCTGTCACCGAGGGCAAGGAGTTCACCGTCGTGATCGACACCTCGTCGCTCGACCTGTCCTACAACCCCAAGACCGACCAGTATCCCGGCAAGTATGAGTTCCGCAACTACTACAGCGGCAAGGGCGGCACCGTGACGGTCGTTTCCGCCGTCGCCAACGGCACGGCCCTGCCGACCGATGCGACCGAGGACACCACCGGCGAGACCGAGGACACCACCGAGGCGCGCGAGAGCCATCAGAAGACCAGCGCCACCACCGTGAACAAGGTCACCGACGGCAAGTGGAACTTCGTGGACAACGGCGACGGCACCGGCACCCTGACCGCGACTCTTGCCCGTCAGATCGACTTCGAGAGCCCGCTGACCCTGACCGCCGGCTATGACGAGGACTACTACGCCAAGCTGAAGGCCGAGGCCGAGGAGGCCGGCGAGACCTTCTCCTACAAGGAGGGCATCGACCCGATCAACAGCCATAAGTTCAACTATAGCGACTTCGGCATCAACGGCTCCGCAGTCGGCTCCGAGCTCGGCAGCCGCACGTCCGTGACCGTCGAGTCCATCACCGCGACCATCGAGAGCCCGAATGCGCCCTTCAAGCGCTTCATGTACGGCGGCGGCCTCGGCGTCGTCAACAAGAGCCCGGCCGACACCGAGTATGCCAAGAAGCTCGCCGAGATCCCCGGTAAGGAGAACGCCGGCTATTGGTACAACGACATGGGCGAGTACATGAACGAGGAGGACGACGGCTCCTACGAGTGGTTCCAGTCGCAGGGCGTCGAGTTCGGCATCGAGCCGGGCTTCGGCTACGACCTCAAGACCCCGGACAGCCAGCTCGGTGAGTGGTTCACCGTGACCTGGGACGTTCCCGAGGCCGTGCTCCCGTATGAGGGCAACGGCGGTATCTCCTTCCAGTATTGGTATGGTGAGGAGGACATCGAGGACGGCTATCAGGCCATCGAGGAGTGCCAGCTCGACGGCGCTGTGCTGACCTACACCGAGTCCGATACCTTCAAGTGCACCGACAGCAAGACCCTCGATGTCAACAAGACCATCGCCGCCGGCGATATGTCCGGTGAGCTGAATCTCGCAGACATGGGCGTTCGCGACATCGACGATCCGTATGCGTTCGTCTTCACGGTCTCCTCCAAGGCAGAGCTCGACAAGCTGGTCTATGGCGTCGGCATCTCCACCGGCAAGGAGGACTTCTCCATGGAGTCGCCCGAGGATGCGAATTGGGACTTCGTGATGTGTGACACCCCGTCCGGCGACATCGACATCGTTTGGTTCGTACCGGCAGGCTACAACGTGAACTCCGAGTATGGCAACGTACAGTTCGGCTACTGGTACGGCGGCAAGGAGGGCAAGGAGCAGGATTCCGTCACCCTCAAGTCCGTGACCGTATTCTACGGTGAGAACGCAGAGCGTGCCGCTGCCAAGGCGACCACCGAGGCCACCACGGAGCCCACGACCGAGCCGACCACCGAGCCGACCACCGAGGAGCCCACGCCCGCGCTCACGCCGAACTACGGCGATGCAGACTGCGACGGTGACGTCGACATCCTCGATGTCATCACGCTGAACAAGAGCCTGCTGGGCGGCTTCACGCTGAGCGACCAGGGCAAGCTGAACTCCGATGTCGACATCAACAACGAGATCGACACCACTGATGCGCTGAACATCCTCAAGGCCGTCGTCAAGCTCGTGACCCTGCCCATCACCGACTGATCCGGCGACGCACACATGTAACGAGAGCCTCCGCTGCGGCGGGGGCTCTTTTTTGCGATATGGCGAGAAGAACGCCCGCTGCGGGAGAGGCAGCGGGCGTGGTTCAGATGTCCTCGGGGTCCTTCTGGCGGGCGAACTGGGCGGCGAGCGCCTTGGTGATGTTCGCCGTGGCACCGACCTGCATGACGAGGTCGTGGATGCGCTTGGAGGAGCCCTCCTCGTCGAGCAGCGGCACAGCGACGCTGTCCATGCTGTCGGCCACGAAATGACAGGCCTTGATCTGGTTCTCCACGAAGGAATCGTAGCGCTCGCGGAGCACGTCCCCCTCCATCCCGGGCGGGAACATCTGCTCGATCACGGCCATCCCGAGGGCGTCCTTCAGCGAGCAGATCACGACCAGATAGGCCAGATGCGCCCGGCCGTATTTCTTGCGCACGGGCGGCGGCATGAGCCGCATCTTGACGTAATTATTGATCATGGACGCCGTGACCGGCCGGTCGGTCTCCTGGTCGGAGAGGTAGCGATTGATGAGGACGATCATCTGGTCCATGTAGATCTCCAGATCCGGGAAGTCGTCCCAGCGCGGGAGACGGTAGCGGCGCAGGAAGTCGGTCGCCTCGCCGTAGTGCGCGCGGAAGCTGTCCTTGTCGTAGAGCATGGCGGCCTCCTTTCTGCAAGGTCAAGGGGATCAAAGTCCGTTCGGATTTTGCTGCATGAAGCGCCAGCTATCCTCGCACATGGTCGCGATGGTCTCGTGGGCCTCCCAACCGAGGAGCGCCTTGGCGCGGGACGCGTCGGCGTAGGACGTGGCGATGTCGCCGGGGCGGCGTGCGGTGATCTGGTACTTGATCGGGAAGCCGCAGGCCTTGCTGTAGGCCTCGACGATCTCCAGAACGGAGACGCCGTTGCCGGTGCCGAGGTTGATCGGCATGAAGCCGGGGTGATTCTTGGCGTAGGCGAGGGCACAGACATGGCCCTTCGCGAGGTCGACGACGTGGATATAGTCGCGCACGCCGGTGCCGTCGGGCGTGTCGTAGTCATTGCCGAAGACGGAGAGCTGCTCGCGCTTGCCCACAGCCACCTGGCCGATATAGGGGAGCAGGTTGTTGGGGATGCCGTTGGGATCCTCCCCGATGAGGCCGCTCTTGTGGGCGCCGATGGGATTGAAGTAGCGCAGCGCCACGACGCGGAATTCCGGGTCGGCGTTGCAGATGTCGTGCAGGATCTGCTCGATCATGACCTTGGTGTAGCCATAAGGATTGGTCGCCGAGGTCGGCATGTCCTCCACATAGGGAACGGGGTTGTTCATGCCGTAGACTGTCGCAGACGACGAGAACACGATGGTCTTGCACCCGGCCTTGCGCATGGCATCGAGCAGGACGAAGGTGCCGTTGAGGTTGTTCTCATAATACTCCAGCGGCTTTGCGACCGACTCGCCGACGGCCTTGAGGCCTGCAAAATGCACGACCGCGTCGATCTCCTGCTCGGAGAAGAGCCGCGCAAGAGCATCGGCATCGCGCATGTCGGCCTCGTAGAAGGTGAGGGTCTTGCCGGTGATCCGCTCGACGCGGTGCAGGCTCTCCTCCTTGGAATTGCTCAGATTATCGAGTACGACGACCTCATAGCCGCTCTCCAGGAACTCGACGCAGGTGTGGCTGCCGATGAATCCGGCACCGCCGGTGACTAGGATCTTACCCATTCGACTTGTCCTCCTTTTGTGGGATAGGATGTATCTGCGTCCTCAGCACAGGCAGATGCCGCCTATGCTGCGGATCCGCATGACGTGGCACGCGCCCTCGCCGAGGATGCGCTCGGTCTTCTCGCGGAACTCGTCGAGCAAGTCGAGCGGGACATAGGCCTGCACGGTCCCGGCGAAGCCGCCGCCGTGGACACGCACGGCGCCCCGGCTCCCGAGCAGCTCGCCCGCGGCCGCGATGGCGATCGCGACGTCCTGATAGCGCGGCGATGCGTAGGTCGACACGTTTTGCAGATACTGGAACGAGGAGGCACCGGAGATGCGGATCTCCTCGAGATATTGCTGGAAATAGCCGTTTTGGAGCGAACGCACGGCCTTCGTGACGCGCTGGTCGTCGCCGAAATAGTGCAGCGCACGCAGCACGGCGCGGTCGCCGCAGGACGCACGGAGCGCGGGGATCTGGTCGTAGAAGTCGTCATACCGCACCTCGGAGAGACGCTCCTTCCCGAGCGCACGCGCCACAGCACGCATCTCCGCCGGGATGGCCGCATAGGCATCGGTCAGGTCGGCGTGATTCGCGCCGGAATCGAGGATGCAGAGCGCATACCCCTCGGCTGCCAGGTCGACCTGGGTCTTGGTGATCTTGGGGGCGGTCTTGTCGCGGAAGTCGATCTCGATGACGCCGCCGACGGCGCTGGCCATCTGGTCCATCAGACCGCAGGGCTTGCCGAAGTAGGCGTTCTCGGCATACTGTCCGATCTGCGCGATCTGGACGGCATCGACCGCATCGTCCGCGAAGAAATGGGAGCAGATGTTCCCGACGAGCACCTCGAACGCCGCCGAGGACGACAGTCCCGACCCGCGCAGCACGTTCGACGTGGTATAGGCATCGAAGCCCGTGACCTCGTAGCCCATCTCGGTGAAGCGGGACGCGATGCCGCGCAGGAGCGAGGCAGAGCTGTTCAGCTCGTCCGGCTGGGGGGCGAGGTCGGAGAGCTGGACGGAGTCCATCAAAAAGCCCTCGGACTTGAGGCGGAGCTTGTCGTTGTCACGCTTGGCCGCCACGGCGATGATGTCCATATCGACCGCCGCCGCGAGCACGCGCCCGCCCTGGTGGTCGGTGTGGTTGCCGCAGAGCTCGGTGCGGCCGGGGGCGGAGAAGAGCGAGATGTCGCTGTCCTCCCCGAATTCCTCCCCGAAGGCGAGGATCGCGTCCACGAAACGCTGCCGATAGGGGGCGAGCGCCTCCCCCGTGCAGGCGTACATCTGCGAGAGTGTTTCGTCAAAGGCGCCGCTTTGGAGCGCGGCGATCGTCTGTTTCTGGTCCATGCTGTTTCTCCTGTTCCCTTCCATCGGCGCCCAGCGGCGCGAGGCTCATGTCACATCAAGCGGGAGGGCAAGGCCTCCTATTTATAGTATATATTACTATTTGTGAAACTGCAAGTGTTTTTTCCAGATATTTTTTCGCGGGAGCACTTTTCTGCATTTCCCACAAGATCCGCACGAAAAAGCGCGGTTTTGTAGACATCAGCCCACGTCCAGGATCATGCCGCAGAAGGGCGGGAGCGAGAGGACGAAGCTGCCGTTCTCGCCTTCGATGACGGTGCCGGCGGTGTTGGGACGGGTGCCGTTGTAAATGTCCGCGGAGGTGTCCATGCGGACGGTGAGGCGCTGGGCATCGCAGTGGAGGACGTAGTGGTCCTGCGGCGCGCCCGCGAAATTGAACACGCCCACGACCGACCCCTTGGACGACCAGCGCTGCATGGCGTAGCAGCAGGGATAGTTCTGGTCACTGTCGCGCCACTGGAAGCCGCCCTCGGCGTAGTCGCGCTCATAGAGGGCGGGCTCGGAGAGGTAGAGGGCGTTGAGCTCCTTGATGAAGCGGTGGAAGGCGTCGTGGATGGGGTATTTGAGGAGGAACCAGTCCTGCTCACGCCGCTCGTCCCACTCGCGGAGCTGGCCGAGCTCGCTGCCCATGAAGTCGAGGAGCTTGCCGGGGTGGACGGCGTTGTACATATAGAAAGCCCTAGCCTGCGCGAATTTCCCCTCGTAGAGACCGTGCATCTTCTGGAGGACGGTCGCCTTGCCGTGGACGTTCTCGTCGTGGGAGAAGGGCAGGATGTAGTATTCCGAATGGTAATACATCATCGAGAAGGTCAGCTTGTGGTAGTCGTTGTAGCGGTAGAGGGGATCGGTCTGGAAATAGCTGAGGGTGTCGTTCATGTAGCCCATGTCCCACTTGTAATCGAAGCCAAGACCGTCGCTCCAGATGGGGGCCGTGACCTTGGGAAAGTCCGTGGAATCCTCGGCACAGAGCATACACCCGGGGAACCGCGCCTTGAGTCCGGCGTTCATCGTGCGGATGAAGTCGAGGGCGGAATTGTTGACGCCGCACTCCGGCTTGCCGTGCCAGTAGATCATGCGGGAGATGGCGTCCATGCGCAGTCCGTCGAAGTGATACTCCTCGAGCCAATAGCACGCAGCCGACTGGAGGAACGACCGCACCTCGCCCTTGGAATGGATGAAGTTATAGCTCCCCCACTCGCTGATCCCGGCACCGGCGTCGGGGTACTCATAGAGCGGCGCCCCATCGAAACGGGCGAGACCGTAGCTGTCCACGGCGAAGTGGACGGGCACGAAGTCCAGCAGCACGCCGATGCCGTTCTGGTGGCAGAGGTCGACCATCTCCTTCAGCTCGGCAGCGGTGCCGTAGCGGGACGTGGGGGCGAAGAAGCCGGTGTTCTGGTAGCCCCAGCTCTCATCGGCGGGATGCTCGGCGATGGGCATGAGCTCGATGTAGTTGTAGCCCATCTCCTTGCAGTACGGGATCAGCTCGCGCGCGAGCTCGACATAGGTCGGCCACTCGCCGGATTCGTCCGCAGGGTCGGCCTTTTTCTGACGCCAGGAGCCACAGTGCAGCTCGTAGATGTGGAGCGGACGGTCCTTGCAGTCCGTGCGCTGGCGCATCCAGGCGCTGTCGCGGAAGCGATAGCCCGAAAGGTCGCGGATGATCGAGCAGAACGCCGGCCGCAGGTCCATCCCGAAGCCGTAGGGGTCGCAGTGCTCCATGCAGACGCCGTCGCGTCCCCAGATATGATAGAGATAGCGGTCGCCGGGCTTGGCCTGCGGGACCGTGACCTCCCAAAAGTGCTCGTTATAGCAATGATGCATCTCCCAGTCCTGCCAATCGTTGAAGCTGCCGACGAGCGTGATGCGCGTGGCATGCGGTGCGTAGACACGGAAGACGAAGCCCTCGCGCGTGCGGTGGCAGCCGAGGTGCTGGTGGGCATCGAAGATCTTGCCTGTGTAGAAACCGTAGATATCCATGGACGTTTGGACCTCCTTGCATCCTCCCGGATGCGGCAGCGGCCGGTCGGCCGCGATCGAGCGTTTTTTCACGAAAAATGACGCGCGGTCAGGAAACTTTTGTCATTTTCATAGAAAAAAGACTTGCATCTCACTGAAAAAACTGGTATAATTTTATTATACCCCGCGGAGGAGGAAAATGCAATCTGCGTTTTTAGAATGTCGTCGCATAAACGACGGTATCCGAAAAAGATAGTTTTCCTCTCATCCTGGCACAGACATCTGCGGGCGGACATATACATATATAATAGATAGGAGGACAACAGCATGGACCTACGGCAGCAGCGGACGCGGCGCAGCATCGTCAATGCCTTCCTGGCGCTGCGCAGCGAGAAGCCCATCGAGAAGATCACCGTCAGGGAGCTGACCGAGCGGGCACAGATCCACAAGGCGACATTCTACCTGCACTACCACGACATCTACGACCTCTCCGAGGCGCTCGAATGGGAGGTGATCGACGACATCCTCCACGGCCTCTCCGACCCGGCGAGCCTCCTGACCGACCCCGACCGCTTCAATGAGGAGCTCTACTGCCTGCTCATGGCGCACGAGAGCCTGCTCGGGCTCCTGTTCTCCGGCAGCCGCGCGGGGATGCTGGCCGCCCGCCTGGAGCGGCGCCTCAAGGACTACATCTTCGAGCGCCACCCGGACTACCGCGAGGACCTCGAGAAGAACGTCGTCCTCACCTACCTCATCCACGGCGCCTACCACGCCTACATGCAGTACCGTGACCACGATCCCAAGGCCGTGCTGCTCATCATCGACCGCATGGCAGCGTCCGTCCTGAAGCGCTACACTGCCGCCGAGACGCCCCCGACAGAGGCCTCCCCGGACGCTCCCGCCGCCCCCTCGGACAGTCCTGAAATGGCTGTTTCGGGGAATATATGAAGAGACTGTGACCCCAAACAGGGGGTGCGACCATGCTTCTTTTCAAAAGCATCATACTTTTAGTAAATGTATACAGATCTGAGCGCAAAAAAACGCCAAAAAGAAAGTTAAGTCATTTAATCATCATAATAAAAAACTGTGATATGTCCCTCATAAAACTTTTGAAATATACCAAAAGTATACCCCTTGTGGATGATCTGTCAGAAATTCTAAAAAAATTCGGCGGATCTATGAAAAAAAGCGGTTGCAATTTTGAATTGCAGATGGTATAATAAAGATACTGGAGTATTATGCTGAAAAATACTCAAATTTCATCATGAACCATTGGAGGTGGTCAAATGAAGAGTTACACCTACGTTGCAGTGAACGAAAAAGGCAAAGAGATAAAGGGTTCGCTCAACGCAGAAAACGAGAAGGACTTCCTGACACAGATCAAGGCGAAGGGCTTGACGCTCAAGACCTTTGACGAGAAGGCCGGATCGGACTCGAAAGCGATCAAGAAATTCAAGACCCAAGAGCTCGCCTTCTGCTGCCGTCAGCTGGCAGCGATGCTGACCTCTGGTCTGACCCTGGTCAAGGCCCTGGACATCCTGTCCAAGGAGCAGCCGACCGAGCAGGCAAGAGCCGTGTGGCAGGACATCTACGAGAACGTGCAGAAGGGTGAATCCTTCTCCGAGTCGCTCCAGATGTACCGCGGCGTGTTCCCTGAGTTCCTGATCTCGATGGTCAGCGCCGGTGAGTCGTCCGGTTCTCTGGACACGATCATGCAGCGTATGTCTGACCACTATCAGAAGGAACAGAAGATGAACAACACGATCAAGGGCGCCATGACCTACCCGATCATCCTCGGCATCCTGTGTATCGTCATCATCATCGGTATGTTCACCTTCATCATGCCGACGTTCGCCGGCCTCTATGAGAGCCCCGACGACATGCCGGCCTTCACCAAGGTCATGATGGGATTCTCCAACTCCCTGGTACATTTCTGGTACGTCTACATCCTCGTGATCCTGGCGATCGTGTTTGCAGTTACTTATGTCATGAAGATCCCGAGCACCCGCCTCAAGTGGGATAAGCTCATCATCAAGGGGCCGGGCTTTGGTCCGCTGGTCGTTAAGATCTACACCGCGCGCTTCGCCCGTACCCTTTCCTCCCTGTACTCCTCCGGTATCCCGATGGTAGAGTGCCTCAAGCGTTCCTCCGCCATCCTGGGCAACCGCTACATCGATGAATGCTTCGAGAACGTCATCGACGAGGTAAAGCAGGGTGAGACGCTCTCGGCGTCCATCCAGAGAACGGAGATCTTCGACTCCATGTTCTGCTCCATCATCTTCGTTGGTGAGGAGGCAGGTGCCCTGGATACCATCCTTGGCAAGACCGCAGAGTACTACGACGAGGAGGCCGACTCCGCAGTTGCCCGTCTCGTATCCCTGCTCGAGCCGGTCATGATCATCGTCATGGGCGTAGCCGTCTGCATGCTGCTGCTGGCAGTATTCCCGGCGCTCTACGGTTCCTTCGACGCGATCGCAGCATGATCCCAAACCAATTCAGAGAGGTGGAAAAATAAATGCTTTCATTTGACGTTACCGACAGAAAGATCCGTATCATCAAGGGTACGGAGAGCAACGGCAAGATCAAGATCTCGTCCGCTGCTGAGATCGAGCTCGAAGAGGCCGTCATCGTCAACGGTCATGTCAACGACATCAACCGTGTCGCTGTCCTGATCAACCAGGTCCTCAAGCGCAACAACATGCCCGACAAGGAGGCCATCGTTGCGATCTCCTCGAACCAGACCGTCTTCAAGGAGCTGCTCATCACCCCGAACCCGAAGGAATCCGAGTTCATGAAGGAGATCCGCACCCAGCTCCAGGTCCAGATCAATGTGGACGACTCCTACTCCGTTGCCTACGTCATCGTAGGTGACCCGGAGGAGGACGACGCCGGCGAGAAGAAGCAGCGCGTGCTCGTTACTGCTTGTCCGTACGACGTTATCGACTGCTACAAGCGCATCTTCCACATGCTGGGCATCAACCTCAAGACCGTCATGATCGGATGCAACGCCATCACCAAGGTGCTGCTCGCCGACTCCAAGGTCAAGGCCAAGATGCCGCTGCTGGCCGTACAGGTAGACGGCGCGTTCATCTCGCTCAACCTGTATGAGAACAACCAGCTCTCGTTCTCCCGTTTCGCATCCATCGATCCGGAGGACTACAACGATCCCGACGATTATGTTTACGAGGCCGTTGTCGAGAACGTGTTCCGTATGCTCCAGTTCGCGCGTAGCCGCGGCACCGAGAACATCGAGAACGTCGTATTCTACGGCGACATCAATGCTTCCCCGAACCTCTACAACCGTCTGATCGATGAGCTGAGCAACAACGAGCTGACCGTTAGCCAGATCAACGTACCTCCGCAGATCCACGGCTACCAGAACCTCGAGTTCTCCCTCTACGCGAACGCCATCGGCGCGATGTTCAAGCGTAACAAGCTCACCGAGCACATCAACCTCCTCGAGACCGAGGGCTCCGGCGGCGCGCCCGGCCGTGTCCGCAAGGAGCAGAGCATCATGATCCCCGCCATCCTGGGCATCGGCGTGGCGCTGCTGTGCGTCGGCGGCGCTTGGGCAGTCCTCTCTATCATGGATGGCGCGATGAAGTCCGAGACCAAGAAGCTCCAGAAGAAGATCGACGATCCCGAGACCGCAGCGCAGCTCCAGCTCTATGATGACCTCCAGGTCATGAAGGATAAGGTGCTGGCCTACAAGACCGACATCACCCATGCGAGCGAGGCCTACAAGACCTTCCCGATCCTGGAGCCGGCTTGCTATGAGGCGCTCGACGAGGCCTTCGAGGTCATCGCGAACGAGAACACCGAGAACACCATCCAGGCGCCGCAGATCGGCACCGTCATCTACTCCAACGGCCTGTTCACCATCCCGGTAACGGTCTACACCGACGAGGAGTTCTCGCAGAAGTACCCGGCAGAGCTCGTGAAGTATCTGTTGAACGACAAGAGCGACATGTTCGCAGTGGCGTACTATGGCTCTTACACCGCAGAGAAGGAGACCGTCTCCATCACTCCGGATGCGCCGCCTACTGAGCAGTATACTGTTCATTTTGATCTGGCTGTGGGCATCAACAATGAGAAGCAGCTCCCGAAGATCGAGGCCGAGACTGAGCCCGAGACTGAGCCCGCATCTGAGAATGCGGAAGCTGCCGAATAATGCGTAAAGGAGATGATCGAAGATGAAGGACATGAGCTATAGAGATAAAATGGTCATCCTGGCCATTTCTATCGTCGTTATCCTGTTGGTGGGCTTCTTCGCCCTGATCAGACCGGCCTACAATAAGCTGGTCGCTGATACCAACACCTACAATGAGGTCAAGACCACATGGGACGGCATCGAGCAGAAGATCAACGCCATCCCGACCCTGAAGGACACCATCACTGAAAACTACAACGAGAGCAAGAAGCTGGCAGAGCAGTTCGTGAACGAGGCGTTCCCGGAGACCTATAATATGGAGCACTCCAGCTACACGATCGACCAGTACCTCCAGACCGCCATCGACGAGTCGGAGCTTTCGGTCAAGAGCTACTCCCAGAGCGATCCGGCGAGCATGGTCGTGGACTACAAGTTCCACGTTCCGCAGGTCGTAAGCTATCCGCTCCTCGAGAGCGCTGACATCAACGGCAACTACGCCAAGGATGTGGCAGACCTCCTGCTGACGAGCGCGACCCTCGCGACCACGGATAAGGCGACCATGCTGGGCACCAACATCTCGCTCGAGGTCGAGGGTACCCGCGAGGCACTGATGGCGTTCCTCGACAAGATCAACGAGGACGAGAACGCCCTGGTCATCAGCGACGTGACCATCGTCGACTACCAGTTCAATGGCGGCCGCGAGGTAACGAGCGTTGGTGAGGACGGCCAGGAGATCGTCACGATCGATCAGAACAAGGAAGGCACCTCCCGCATGTCTCTGAACCTGACCATGTTCAACGCCAAGGAGATCGACAAGCCTGATCTTGGAGATTAAGGCATCTCCTGTGTGGCAACGTAAAGAAAGGTGGTAAGTACGATGAAGGAGAAAGCAAACGCCATGTCTGCTGTTCCCCGCCCGGCCAAAAAGGTAAAAGGTACTGTACTGTTCACCGTAGTCTGCGTCATGATGGTACTCATCGTCTTCCTGATGGGTACCCTGACGCTGGCAGCGACGGCGAATAAGCGAGCGCTTACCAATTTCCAGCAGGAACAGACAGAATACACAGCGCGAGCCGTGCTCGAGGCTGTCATCACCAACATCAACAGCGACCTCACGGGAGGTCTGGCGGCCGACATCCAGAACATGTCCGGCACGCAGATCTCCGTGCCTGTCACCATCCCGGATGACAAGGCCCAGGAGGTCAGCAACGTCATCATCCGCAAGACCTCTCAGACCCGCCAGTCCTACAGCGATGCTGATGGCTGGCAGACCGTCCCGGTCTACGAGATGGAGGTCACTGTCCGCAGCCAGACGACCGCGGCAGAGACGACCTACACCGCCTACATCGGTGCGAAGGGCGAGTCCACCAGCACGATCACGACGCCCAACACCACCATCACCAGCAGCGGCGGCGGCGGCGCGTTCGTATCCATCGGCGACCTCAGCTCCGATATCGGTACCGGCGGCTACATCACCGGTGGTACGTTCGTAGGTCTGGAGAACCAGCGCCTTGGCACTCCCCGCGCGGGCGGCTACAAGATCGGTGGTTCCCAGGAGTCCATGATGGAAGCGCCCATCTATATCTACGGCGACCTGTCCTCGGACCTGAAGTTCTCCGTCAACTATCGTGCGCCTGGTGACTATTTCGCAGTCATCGGCAACCTCGACATCGACCAGGCGACCGGCTTCCAGACCATCTATGAGGGCTACAGCTGGGGCGGCGCGAGTGTCGACTACGCAAAGACTCCCATCCTCTATGTAGAGGGTGTGCTCGATCACCATGGCTGCGCCTTCACTGTGGGCGATGCCGATCATCCGACCAATGTATTCACCGGCAGCTTCAACTTCGGCGGTGTCACCGCTTGGGGCAACGGCAGCGATGTCTACATCTATGGTGACCTCTATGCGATGGACGAGGATGCGACCAGCTACATCCGCGGCCATCAGAACTGGAACAGCAACCAGCTCTACTCTTGGGTAGACAGCACGCTGAGCATCACAGGCGCTCCCGATAAGACCAACGGCAAGTACGGTAACGTCTTTGCAAAGGGCAGCCTGCAGCTCGACGCGTCCAACAACGACATCCGCATCGGCGGCGCTGTTCGTGCAGAGCGCGATGTGGAGATGAAGGGCGGTCATAACATCATCACCGGTAACGACACCGCCAATTCCACCAAAGGTGACGTTGTCGTAGGTGGTACGCTGACCGTCGCTTCCGGTACGACCCTCAAGGTCAACGGTGATCTCGTGGTCGGCACCCTCGTCAACAACGGCAAGATCGAGTGCTCCGGCACCATCAAGGCCGTGAACCATCCTGCTGACGGCGACCTGAACGGCAAGACCGTGACCGAGGTCACGGCGCCGGCTGCATCGTCTGTCACAATGAACGTTTCGACCTACTATACCAACCTCGACGGCACTCCTCTGACGGATCTTTACATCCTGCGTGAGGGGCAGAAGAACCTGCCGGCAGATCATTACATCGTCCAGGCGCGTTACCAGAAGCATACCATCAATCCTGATGGTACGGAAACGGTCGATACACATGGTGACCAGTGGAACAATAGCGAATGGTCCGGCCGTGAGGATATCATTCCCGAATTCACGTTCGTTCCTGATGCGACCTACGCCACTGTTGAGGACTATCTGACGGCGACGAGCGATCTGTATGTCGACATGATGACCTACACGAGCGCCGCCAATGCGAAGACCTCCACCAACACCCAGTCCTATTATGACCTCTCTGTTTCGGCAGCCTACGATGCAGAGGTATACCCGGATAAGTACGAGAAGAAGGACATCGACATCCCGGATCCGAACGATCCCTCCGCGACCATCACGGTACCGAACATGCCTTCCGCACTGTTCACCATCCCGCGTGATACCGACTACACCTCGAAGTATATCACCGATATCAAGAAGACCGGCCTGTATCACACCGACCTGACCGGCGCTGACAGAACGCCTGCGGCGGTCGCTGCCGATCCGTATGATGGCAAGGGCGACGGCTATATCGCTCCCATCTATGAGAAGAGCGGCAACTCCGCAAGAAAGTACGCGCCCATCCAGAACGATACGGCACATTATGTGAACAACATCGATTCTGCGTCTCCGCCTGCCGGCTCTGCTGTGGTAGTCAAGACTGACTCGAACGGCAAGCCGTACTATGAGGTCTCCAAGAGCTGCGTGCTCAGCGGCTTCCTGGATAAAAACGTCTACATCAACACCACTGCGACTGGTTCGGCTGCACCGATCACCGTCATCCTCGACAATGTGACGCTCTCCATCTCCGCAAGCTCCGGTAATACCATCATCGTCAATGATGCTGCTGAGGTGAGCATGTTCGTCGTCGGCGAGTATCACGGCGGTTCCATCATCACTCTGGATTACCTCAACCGTATCTACAACGGCGAGGGTGCCATCACCAACGACCAGAGCACCAAGCTCGGTACGAACTGGAGCGACTACAAGTTCTTCTCGAACATGACGGCAGACATGACGATCAAGAACGTCGTGACCTCCGTCACCGACAGAGACTACCCGGATGTCATGATCTATGCCGAGAACGGCTCCCTGATGCAGCTCGATGAGGGCTCCAAGGAGAACGTTGTCACCGGTATCATCCGTGCGCCCGGCATGGACTTCAAGAACGAGAAGACGGAGACCCTGAACCATGAGATCAACTACGCCGGCATGACGTTCGGCACAGTCGCATCGGGCCATCCGGAGAACCGCACGAGACTTGGTGTCATCGGCGAGCTCATCGCGCACACCATCAACCTTGGCGGCAGCGATCGTTTCGGTCTGCTCTATGTCCAGCTCGACACTGGCCACACGGCTTGCACCTGCGGCTGCCCCGACTGCACCGATGCAGACGGCTGCCCGTGCAACGGCTGCGGCACTGCATGCACCTGCCCGAACCGTACCGGCGGCGTGACCATCACGCCCGGCAGTACCACGACCGTAACGCATGGTGCGGTATTCGACATTCTGTACTTTAATGTAACGTAAGGAGGTGCAGAGATGAAAATGATCAAGCGTAAGAAGCGCACCGTCAAGGGCATGACCCTGATCGAGTGCATCGTAGCGATCCTTGTGGTCGGCATCATGGGTGTCGTGCTCTGCACGACCGGTGTTGCGACCAAGAACTTCATGATGGATACCAACCATCTGAACAACAAGACCCAGGCAGAGGCCAAGACCGGCGGCAACCGCGACATCACCAAGCTCAACAATGATGCCGCGAACGTCGGCGCGGCTGCTGTGACGCCCGAGGACGTGACCATCACCGTAGGCACCTACGGTACGGTCGACGCGCAGCGTTACAGCACCGCGGTCTCTGCGCAGTCCTATACTGCGGACACCAATAAGCGCTCTGATACGCATATGGACGCCGACCTGGAGTTCTATACCTTTACACCGTGACCCAGGGAGGTGGAAGCATGAGATCAAAGACTGTTAAGGGCTTTACCCTCATCGAGCTGATCGTGGTCATGGCCATCTTCGGTCTCATCCTTGCGACCGCGATGCTGCTGTATCGCCCGTCGGCAAAGATGATGGTAGAGTCCTCCGTACAGGAGAGTGCACAGGCGGTGCTGACGAACGTCGGCACCTACCTGGAGAGTGAGTTCGCCTCGGTAGAACGCATCGACTCCTATGACACGCTCGGCTCGCGCGATGGCCGCGTACTCGACTTCGCCAAGAAGTATTACGAGGGCATCCTGCGCAATGGCTCTGACGCAGATCCGGCCACCGCGAAATACGGCTCCGGCCAGATCCACGTCATGGAGATCATCAATGACGAGTCGACCATTCCGGATCCCGCGAACCCGGGTTCGGACAAGACCGTGATCAATTCGGTCATCCGCACCTATGTGTACAACTGCAACTTCGCTACTGGCGCTGTGACCGCAGTTGAGAACACCGGCCTCGCCAATCCCAGCGCGCTCAACCAGGCTTACTATCAGGATAACGTCCTGACCATCCGCCTCGGTGAGTACGACGACACGAACTGGGACGACACCACGCCCCCGACCATCTCGCAGCTTCGCTCGTATGTGCATCCGGGTGGCATGTCGTTCTCCATCAAGGCAGAGTCCCGCCGTCAGTTCAATGGCAATGTGTACAACAACTACAAGGCCGTTACGATCCCGCTCGTCAACATCATGAACATGCCGGTAGGCAGCAGCTACTATGGACTGAACGAATCCGTGGATTCGGCGACCGGCGCACATACCTATAATATCACCGGCATCGCGAACGTATCGAACCAGGAGGCGAACAGTGTTGCGGCAGCGCCTGTCACGCTGAACGCATCCCGCGAGCTCAATCCAGACTCGAACTATCGCGACACTAAGCTCGTTGGCTCCGCGACCGACCCGATCACCAGCTATATGTTCATCTATAGCTACGGCGCCGAGATCGACACGACGGCAGCTCCGTAAACAAACCAAAACAAGTTCGGCAGTCGGAAGACTTGCATCCCGACTGCCGAAACTTGTTGACATTTTTGACCAGACTTAGAAACGCGCGACCTGCGCGATCGACTGGACGGCCTCCGGATCATAGGTCAGGATGCCGATGTACCAGTCCATGATCGGCTCACCGAAGAGCGCCCCGAGGAACAGTCCTGCGGCCAGCGCCGGGCCGAACGCGAATTTCGATTCGCCGCTCGAATGCTTATTGATGATGCCCCAGACAGAGGCGATGATCAGTCCGAAGAACATCGAGACCACGCAGGCCTTCCAGCCGATGAGCAGACCGCCTGCCGCCATGATCAGCGTATCACCGAGCTCGATGCCGCGGCGGATGTCCTCCATCCCGAAGAACTTGCGTGCGATGGGCCCTGTCGCCTCACCGATCAGGAAGAACGGCACGCCCACACAGACCAGACCGATCAGATGATCCCAAACAGTATCATCCTCGACGGCGTCACGCAGGAAGTCCGGCAGACGATAGAGCGTCTCCTGCGGCAGCAGGCAAAGCACGATGAGCGGGATCGCCAAAACGGCGATGAGCCCGAGCAGGACAAGGTCCATCTCCATCGTGTCGTAGTCGATGAACGCCAGGCAGATCAGAAGCGAAAAGAACAGACAGTACAGCAGAGACTTTAAGTTGAAGTCCATCACCAGGAACGTCACCACATAGACCACGCCGTTGAGCGCCTCCACGATGGGGTAGCGGCTCGAGATCTTCTCCCCGCAGCTCCGACATTTCCCGTGCAGGATGAAGACCCAGCTCACGATGGGGATGATGTCGATGATGCGAATCTTTGCACCGCAGGTGGTGCAGTGAGACGCGCGTTTGACCAGCGACTCCCCGCGCGGCAGTCGGTAGATGACCACGTTCAGGAAGCTCCCGATACAGATCCCATACAGGAACACGACGGGAAAAAACAGGAAGTAGAACCCGGCATCCATGAATTCATTGTGAAGCATAGCAGCCCCTCCTTCAATAAGATACCTTTATTATAGCACATCCCGCGTGGATCTGCAAGAGGGAGCGGCAAATATCAGCAAGAAGATCCAGCATCGCAGGGGAGCCTGCGCTGCTTGAAAATAGATCCCAAAACGAAAAAGAAATATCAATATATGGAGGTAATCGTATGAGAAATATTCGTATCGGTGACTATCTGGTCGAGCAGAAGCTGATCACAGCAGAGCAGCTCGATCAGGTCCTCGCAGCACAGAAGGAGAGCAATGGCTCGAAGCGCTTCGGTGAGATCGTAGTGGATATGGGGTTCATCTCCGAGATCAACCTCGCCAAGGCGCTCGCAGCAAAGCTCCGCGTGCCCTATGTGGACCTTGGCAATACGGAGATCGACGAGGACGCTGTCAAGAAGATCCCCGAGAGCTTGGCCAAGAAGCACACCGTTATCGCCATCAATATCCAGGGACGACGTCTGACCGTCGCGACCGATGACCCGATCAACTTCAACATCCTCGAGGACGTCAAGATGCAGACCGGTATGGACACCATCCCGGTACTCGCGACCAAGAGCGCCATCAACAAGGCGATCGGTCAGCACTACTCCATGGACAACGTCGACTCCGTACTGGAGAGCGTGACCCAGTTCAAGAACGATGACCTCGAGGACGAGGCCTCCAGAGACCGTGTCGAGAGCGCACCTATCGTAAAGCTCGCGACCACCATCATTGAGAACTCCTTCCGTGCCGACGCGACCGATATCCACATCGAGCCCTTCAAGACCTACACCGTCATCCGCGTCCGCGTCAACGGCGACCTGGTAGAGCTCATGAAGATCTCGAACGTGGTACATAATGCACTGACCACCCGTCTGAAGCTCATCTCCGGCATGAACATCGCCGAGAAGCGTATCCCGCAGGACGGCCGTTTCACCCAGACCGTAGACGGCACCGTGCTCGACGTTCGTGTTTCCTCCCTGCCGACGGTCAACGGCGAGAAGATCGTTATCCGAATCCTTTCGACCGGTAACATCGCCCTCCGTAAGATCACCGACCTCGGTATGTCGGACTACAACTATCAGCTCTTCGAGTCCATGATCAAGTGCCCGCACGGCGTTATCCTGGTAACTGGTCCTACCGGTTCCGGTAAGACCACCACGCTGTACGCCGCGCTCGGCGAGCTCGCAAAGCCGAATGTCAACGTCATCACCGTTGAGGACCCGGTCGAGAAGGCCATCGACGGCATCAATCAGGTACAGGTAAACGCCAAGGCCGGTATGACCTTCGCCGCGGCGCTGCGTTCCATCCTTCGTCAGGACCCGGATATCGTCATGATCGGTGAGATGCGTGACTCCGAGACCGCCGACATCGGCATCCGTGCCGCTATCACCGGCCACTTGGTACTGTCCACGCTGCATACCAACGACGCCGCCTCCACCATCGTCCGTCTGGTCGACATGGGCGTTGCACCGTACATGGTAGCGACCTCTCTGATCGGCGTTATCGCACAGCGACTTGTTAAGGTACTGTGCCCGAAGTGCAAGACCCAGAGAATGTCCACCGAGGAAGAGAACAAGCTGATGAAGCTCAAGGATGTCCACACGCCCATCCCGGTATACGAGCACTGCGGCTGCCCGGAGTGCAACAATACCGGCTACCGCGGCAGAACGGCGATCCACGAGATCATCCACTGCACCGCCGGCATCTCCACCATCGTTGCCCGCAACGGCTCCAAGGAGGAGATCGAGAAGAAGGCCCAGGAGAACGGCACCAAGCTGCTGCGTGACAACGTTTCCGAGCTGGTACAGAAGGGCGTCACCTCCATGGATGAGCTCGTTCGTGTTACCTACGCCGTATAAGTCCCGGCAAACGAAACTGACCGGGCGCGCCCGGTGTAATAACGACCTGATCGCACACCCTCGCCACCGCGGGGGTGTGGGGACTGCCGCAAGGCTGCGATCGGGCAGAATCTGAACATGTTTGGAGGAAACCACCATGGCTATCGAGATCAATCGGATACTGAATGAAGCGCGTGCGATCGGCTGCTCCGACCTGCACTTCACCTACGGTATCAACCCCATCGTCCGTCTCAACGGTATGCTCCGTAAGATGACCAAGTACGATCCGCTCGACGACGAGGAGATCCTGGACATCGCCAACCAGATGACCAACGAGGCGCAGATGGCGAGCATCCGCCGTCACACCGACACCGACTTTTCGTTCCAGACCACGGCCGGCTACCGTCACCGTGTCAATGTCTACTTCCAGCGCGGCAAGACGGCCATCGCCATCCGTCTGCTCCGCAACGACATCCCGACCCTGGATGACCTGCACCTGCCGCCGGTGCTGTCCGACTTCGCGATGCGTCCCCGTGGCCTCGTGCTGGTAACGGGCCCGACCGGCTCCGGTAAGTCCACCACCCTCGCGGGCATGATCGACTACATCAATGTACACCGCAGCGCCCACGTCATCACGATCGAGGACCCGATCGAGTACGTCCACACCCACAAGCTCTGCATGGTCAACCAGAGAGAGGTCGGCGACGATGTGCCGGACTTCGCGTCTGCGCTCCGTGCAGCTCTTCGTGAGGACCCCGACGTGATCCTCGTAGGTGAGATGCGTGACTTCGAGACCATCACCGCAGCCGTTACCGCGGCTGAGACCGGTCACTTGGTGCTCTCGACCCTGCATACCACCTCCGCTGCCGACACCATCAACCGTATCATCGACGTTTACCCGGAGCACCAGCAGGGTCAGATCCGTACCCAGCTCTCCAACAACCTGGTAGGCGTTATCTCGCAGACCCTGCTGCCGCGTATGGATGGCAAGGGCCGTGAGGCGTGCATGGAGATCCTGAACGTAACGGATGCCTGCGCCGCGATGATCCGTGACGATAAGGTACACCTGCTGCTCTCCGCGATCCAGTCTGGTAAGCAGTACGGCATGATGTGCCTCGACCAGGAGCTCGCTCGTTTTGTCAAGCGCGGCATCGTGGCCGAGAAGGACGCGCTCGAGAAGTGCCAGAGCAAATCCGAGTTCTACCGCTACCTCAACGGCGGCGTGAACGGCTAAGATACCAACACGAACGCCCCGGATGGGTCTGGGGCGTTCTTATTTTAAATACGTTATTGGGGGGATGTGCCTGCCGATGCGGGCAGGCCATCGGATACAAGACAGATAGGAGATCACTATGAAATGTCCATCCTGTGGCCGTGAGGTACCCTACGGCCAGAAGCAGTGCCTGTGCGGCACGACCGTTTCCGGCGGCTATGACACCATGTACGATAACGACCTGAATCTCAACCCTAGACGGCCCAATGTCGCGCCCGCGCTGATCGCGATCATCCTTGTGCTGATCCTCGTGGGCGTGGCGGCCTGGATGCTGTTCATCGCACCGAGCTACAACATCACCCACGAGAGCGCTTGGGACACGCTCTACACCGACGAATACCAGATCACTGTCCCCAAGGGCCTGCACCAGCGTGAGGTGACGGTCGAGCCCGGGACAGTCGCGCTCGACGCGAGAGGCAACAACGAGGTGCTCATCGGCATCACCGCCATCCGCCTCTCGGCCGATGAGCAGCAGATCGTCGCGAACACGGCCTTTTTGCAGGACCTGCTGATCGAGTTCTTCCCGAAGGACGACGGGGAGGGCGGCACGCTCGACCCGCAGAAGCGCGGGCGCATGATCTATGTGGAGTTCCCGGCCGACCGCCCGGGCGAGTTCCTCGGCAGCGACCGTGTGCATCTCGTGGACGCGATCTTCGTTGGCAAGACGGCCTTCTACGAGATCGAGATCCACTGCCCCGAGGACAAGTACGAGAAGTACGAGGAGAGCATCTTCGCATGGCTCGACTCCTTCCATCCGAAGGAACAGTGACAGAAAAGCCCTGTATCGCGCGATACAGGGCTTTTCCTTTTATTGCTGCTCGGCCTCCTGGGCACGGAGGACATTGTAGCAGATCTTGCCGCTGACGGTCTTGGGGAGACTGTCCGTGAAGCGGATGAGGCGGGGGTACTTGTAGGGGGCGGTGCGTGCCTTGACGAACTCCTGGAGCTCCTTCTTGAGCGCGTCGCTCGCCTCATAGCCGTCACGCAGGACGACGATCGCCTTGACGAGATTGCCGCGCTCCGCGTCCGGCACGCCGATGATCGCACATTCGAGCACCGCCGGATGCTGGATCAGCACGCTCTCGACCTCGAAAGGCCCGATCCGGTAGCCGCTGGACTTGATGACGTCATCCACGCGGCCGATGTAGTAGAAATAGCCGTCCGCATCGCGATAAGCGGTGTCGCCGGTGTGGAAGAAGCCGTTCTTCCAGTAACGGGCGGTCGCGTCGGCATTGTTCTCGTAGTGGGTACACAGTCCCTCCGGCATCCGCTCGCGCGTGTCGATGACGATCTCGCCGGTCTCGCCCACGGGGACGGGATTCTGGTCATGGTCGACGAGCAGCACGGGGAACAGCGGGTTCGGCTTGCCCATCGAGCCGCGCTTGGGGCTCGAACCGGCGTAGTTGCCGATGATGAGGGTGGTCTCCGTCTGGCCGAAGCCCTCCATGATCTCGAGGCCGGTCGCCTCGTGGAACAGGCGGATGATCTCCTCCTGCAAGGCCTCTCCTGCGGTGGAGACATGCTTGACGCTGCGGAATGCCTCGCCGCGCAGCCCATTCTTCGCCATGAGGCGGTAGAGGGTCGGCGGCGCACAGAAGGTGGTGACGCCGTAGCGCTCGAGCACCTGCATCATCTGTTCCGCGTCGAACCGCTCGAATTCGTAGACCATGACGGCCGAGCCGCAGAGCCACTGGCCGTAGATCTTGCCCCACGAGCACTTCGCCCATCCCGTATCCGCCACGGTCAGATGCAGGCCGTCATCCTGGACACACTGCCAGTATTTGGCCGTCACGATATGTCCGAGCGGGTAGCGGTAATTGTGACAGACCATCTTGGGGTGGCCGGTCGTGCCGGAGGTGAAGTACATGAGCATCTGGTCGGTGGACTGGTTCTCGATGCGCGGCAGACGGGTCGGCTCGCCGGCCATGAGGGCGTCGATCTGGGCAAAGCCCTCGATCTCGCGGCGCACCGTGTAGAGCGCCACATCGCGCCCGGTCGCCTGGACGGCCTCGCGCACGCGGCGGCACAGATCCTCATCGTCCGCCGCGACGATCGCGCGGATGTCCGCGGCCTCGATCCGATAACGGATGTCGTCCACGCGGAGCATATGCGTCGCCGGGACGAGGATCGCCCCGATCTTGTGGAGCGCGGGCGCCATGTACCAGTATTCGTAATGCCGCTTGAGCAGCAGCATCACGCGGTCGCCCTTTTGGATGCCGGCCTTCAGCAGGTAGCTGCCGGCCTGCGAGGAGAGCGCGCTGATCTCCCCAAAGGTCAGCGTCCGCTCGTTCCATTCTGTATCGCACCACTGCACCGCGCGCTTGTCCGGCGCGGCGTCCGCGATGGCATCGACCACATCGTAGCCGAAATTGAAATTGTCAGGATAATGCAGTGAAAACCCGGCAAGCTCCCCCTTGTCGTCAAACTCTGTCGTGCTAAATCGATTGTACAGCGGATCCATTTTGATTACCTCCCGTCGGGGATAGCGGCAATGCCGGCCGTCCTCAAGTCGTTCTCACTTTTTGTGGTGCTTTTTCGCGTTCTCCTCAAAGATGCCGAACTTGCGGAACCGATCGTAGCGCTGCGCCACGATCTCGTCCGGGGACAGCGCGGAGAGCTCGTCGATCGCGGCCACCAGCAGATTGCGCATGTTCTTGCACATCTTGGGGAACCGATCGAAGTCCTCGGGGATGATGGCCTCGGCGACGCCGAATTCCTTCATGTCGTCGGCGGTGATGTGGAGGCAGTCGGCCGCACGGGCGACGTTCTCCGGGGAGGCCTCCTTCCAGAGGATCGAGGCGCAGCCCTCCGGTGAGATGACGGAGTAGACCGCGTTCTCGAGGATGAACACACGATTGGCAGACGCGAGCGCGAGCGCACCGCCGCTGCCGCCCTCACCGATCACGACAGAGACGACCGGGGTCCGAAGGCCCATCATCTCCATGATGCTCTCGGCGATGGCCTGGCCCTGGCCGCGCTCCTCGGCGTCCGCACCGGGATAGGCACCGAGCGTATCCACGAAGCAGATCACGGGACGGTGGAACTTCTCGGCCTGCTGCATGAGGCGCAGCGCCTTGCGGTAGCCCTCCGGCTTGGGGCAGCCGAAGTTGTGGAGCATACGGGTCTGGAGGTCGACGCCCTTCTCCATGGCCAGATAGGTGACAGGGCGCTTGTCGATGTAGGCGACGCCGCCGACGATGGCCTGGTCGTCGCTGAAGCGGCGGTCACCGTGCAGCTCGATCTGCTTGTCGAAGATCTCGTTCACATAGGCAAGCCCGGTGGGACGGCCGTTTTTTCTCGCTGTTTTCAGCTTTTCGTAGGAATCCATGGTGCCCTCCTTATGCGTGCTTGTGGATGTCGAGCAGCTCGATCAGTGTGTCACGCAGCTCCCCGCGCGGCACGATGGCATCGACGAAGCCGTGCGCGAGCAGGAACTCGGCGCTCTGGAAATTGTCCGGGAGCTGGCTCTTGGTGGTCTGCTCTACGACACGGCGGCCGGCAAAGCCGACGAGCGCGCGCGGCTCCGCGAGGATGATGTCGCCCTGCATGGCGAAGCTCGCGGTGACGCCGCCCGTGGTCGGGTCGGTCAGGACGGTGATATAGAGGAGCCCCGCATTGCTGTGCGCTTTGACAGCGCCGGAGATCTTGGCCATCTGCATCAGCGAGATGATGCCCTCCTGCATACGGGCGCCGCCGGAGGCCGTGAAGCCTACGACCGGGAGCCGGTGCTCGGTGGCGTATTCAAAGAGGCGCGTGATCTTCTCGCCGACCACGGAGCCCATGCTCGCCATGATGAACTTGCTGTTCATGACGAAGAGCGCCACGGCATGGCCGCCGATGGACGCGATGCCGGTGACGACGGCGTCCTCCTCCTTGGTGGAGGCCTGCGCCTTCTCGAGCTTTTCCTGGTAGCTGGGGAAGGAGAGGAAGTCCTTGCTGGTCAGGCCGGTGTCGAGCTCATGGAAGCTGCGCTTGTCGGTCGTCAGGTCGATGCGCTCGCGCGCGGTCAGGCGGAAATGGAAGCCGCAGTTCGGGCAGACGCAGTCGTTCTTGAAGAGCGCATACATGCTGTCCTCGTGGTTGCACTTCTTGCAGGTCACCATCTGGGACTTGGAGGGCGGTGCGACCTTTTCGATGATGTCATTGATGAGGCTCATTTGTTGTTACCCTCTCTTTCTACGAGCGCGAAGGAGAACTCAGCCGTCACGGCTGTCTTGCCGCCGACCGTGCCCTTGCCCTTGCAGAAATAGAAGGGCCCCTTGCTGCGGACGATCTCGCACTCGGTCTCATAGACGTCGCCGGGCTTGACGGGCGTGCGGAACTTGACCTTATCCAGGCCGGTGAAGAAGGGCGTGCGCCCCTCGGCCTGACCGGCGAGCAGCACGCAGGCGGACTGCGCCAGGATCTCGCACAGGATCACACCGGGAACGACGGGGTCGCCCGGGAAATGTCCCTTGAGGAACCACTCCTCGCCGGTGATGGCGAGCTTTCCGTGTGCCTTGCCCTCGGAGGCCTCGGCCTCGTCGAGCAGGAGCATGTTGTCGCGGTGGGGGATGATCTGCATGATCTCTTCTTTCGTCATACCTCATATCTCCTTTCATAGGGACGCTGACAGCCCAAGAGAGGGCCCGGTCCGGTCCCTCTCTGTAAAACGGTCATGCGCGGCCGTATCAGATCTTCTTGAAAGAGACCGCTGCGTTGTGACCGCCGAAGCCCAGATTCGAGCAGAGGGCGACCTCCAGCGGGGTCTTGACCGCCTGGTTGGGGGTGTAGTCCAGATCCAGCTCGGGATCCGGGGTGGTGTAGTGGATGGTCGGCGGCACGGTATCGTTCTGGAGCGCGAGCACGCAGGCGATGCACTCCACAGCGCCGGTGGCGCCGAGCATGTGGCCGGTCATGGACTTGGTGGAGCTGATGTGCAGCTTTTTGGCGTCCTCACCGAAGGCGAGCTTGAGCGCGGTGGTCTCGGTGGCATCGTTGAGCTTGGTGGAGGTGCCGTGCGCATTGACATAGACCTTGGAGAGGTCGGTGACGTCCGCGGGCATGGCATCCTTGATGGCCTTGGCGACATAGGTCGCGGCGGGGTCCGGCGCGGTGATGTGGTGGGCATCGCAGGTGGAGCCGTAGCCGGTGACCTCGGCAAGGATCTTGGCGCCGCGTGCCACGGCATGCTCATATTCCTCGAGCACGAGCACGCCCGCGCCCTCGGCCATGATGAAGCCGCTGCGGTCGTTGTCGAAGGGACGGCAGGCCGTCTCCGGGTCGGGGTCGGCGGAGAGCGCCTGGCAGTTGCCGAAGCCGGCGACGCAGAGCGCATTGATGGCCGCCTCGGCACCGCCGCAGATCATGGCATCGGCATAGCCGTGCAGGATGGTGCGGTAGCCCTCGCCGACGGCAGTCGTGCCGGTGGCGCAGGCAGTGGAAACGGCGATACAGGGACCGTTGGCCTCCTGCTCGATGGCGATGGAGCCGGCGGCGATGTTATAGATCATCTTCGGGACGAAGTGCGGGGAGACCTTGCGGGGCCCCTTCTCGAGCAGGTTCTGGTGGTCGGTGCAGAGGGTGTCGATGCCGCCGACGCCGGAGCCGAAGACCACGCCGATGCGGTCGGTCTCGACAGTGCCCTTGATGCCGCTCTGCTCCATGGCCTCACGCGATGCGGCGAGCGCATAGAGCGTGAACATATCAGTGGTGCGGACGGCCTTCTTGCCGAAGATGGCCACAGCGTCGAAGTCCTTGACCTCGCCGGCGACCTTATATTTGGAGTCGGTCACATCGAACTTGGTGATGAGACCGATGCCGTTCTTCCCGGCGAACATGGCTTCCTTGAAGGCCTCCACGTTGTTGCCGAGCGGGTTGACGGTACCCATACCGGTGATGACTACTCTTCTCATTGGTCCAATTGCCTCCTTTGGGTGGTGACGGTAAGAGGTACGAGCGGCCACTGCGTTCCCCAGAGAGCAGTGGTGTCCGATCACATCGCCATGCCGCCGTCTACGCGGATGACCTCGCCGGTGATGAAATCGGACATGGGCGAGGCGAGGAAGAGCGCGAGATCCGCGACCTCCTCCGGCTTGCCGAAGCGCTTCATGGGGATGGCCTCACGCAGCGCGTCATTGTCCTGGAAAGCGGTGGTCATGCTGGTGGCGATGAAGCCGGGCGCGATGGCATTGACATTGACGCCACGGGAGGCGAGCTCCTTGGCGGTGGTCTTGGTCAGACCGACGATGCCGGCCTTCGAGGCGGAATAGTTCGCCTGCCCGGGATTGCCGAACAGCCCGGATACCGAGCTGATGTTGATGATCTTGCCGCTGCGCTTCTTCATGAAGGTGCGGTAGAACTGCTTGATCATGTAAAAGGCGCCCTTCAGGTTGACGCCGATCACGGCATCGAAGTCCGCCTCGCTCATCTTCAGGATGAGGTTATCGCGGGTGATGCCGGCATTGTTCACGAGGATGTCCACCGTGCCAAAGTCCGCAAGGATCTGCTTGCAGACGGCCGCCACCTGCTCGGCATCGGCCACATTGCACTGGTAGCTGCGGCAGGTGACGCCCAGCGCGGCCACGGCCTCGCAGGCGGGAGCTGCCTTCTCGGCATCGCAGATGTCCACGATCGCGATGTCCGCGCCATTGGCGGCGTACTTCTTCGCGATCTCCAGACCGATGCCCTGTGTGCCGCCCGTTACGACGGCGATCTTCCCCTTCAGCATGTTTCTCTGTCTCCCTTCTTATGCACGCAGCATCTCGAGCGTCGCCGCGAGCGACTCCGCGTCCTCGACATGGGCGACCTTGGCCTCCGGAAGGATCTGGCCGACGAGCTTTTGCAGCGTGGTGCCCACACCGCACTCGATGAACGTATCGAAGCCGTCCTCGGCCATGCGGCGGATCAGGCGCGTCCACTGGACGGGATGGTCGATCTGCGTGAGCATGGTGCCCTTGACGTCGTCCGTGTAGGGCGCAGCGGTCGCGTTGGCGTAGACGGGGATCTGCGGCGTCTGGAGCGCGAAGCCCTCGAGCGCCTTCCCGAACGGCTCGACAGCGGCCGTCATGTAGGGCGAATGGAACGCACCGCTCACCGCGAGCATGACGCCGCGGCCCTTTGCCGCCTTGACGTCCTTGCCGAGCGCCTCGAGCTGTGCCTTATCGCCGGAGCAGACGAGCTGCACCGGGGAATTGTAGTTGACCGGCCATACCTTATCATAGGGCTTGGCCAGCTCCTCGACCTGCTCGGTGGGGAGCTTGACGACGGCCATCATCGCGCACTCGATGCCCTCGGAGGCCTTGGCCATCTCGGCACCGCGGCGTGCGGCGATCGAAAAGCCGTCGGCATACGAGAAGGCGCCGCCGAGCGCGAGCGCCGGGATCTCGCCGAGCGAGAAGCCCGCAAGGCCCTCCGGCTCGATGCCGTTCTCCTTGAGGGCGAGCGCGGCAGCGAGGTCGGTCAGGAAGAGGCAGGGCTGGGTGTTCTGGGTCTGCTTGAGGTCGTTGCCGTCGCCCTCGAACATCTGCGCGAGCGTGCCCGGGCGGGACGCCTCTGCCGCGTCGAAGAGCGCCTTGACGGCCGGATAGGTCTCATACAGCGCCTGGCCCATGCCCACATGCTGGGCACCCTGGCCGGAGAAAACGAATGCTACTTTACCCATGCCGCCGCTCCTTTCAGGCAGTCCTCTGCCTCCTGCATGATCTCGTGGATGATCTCCTCACAGGTCTGCTCCTTCTTGACCAGACCGGAGATCTGTCCCGCAAGGACGCTGCCGTTCTTGACATCGCCCTCCACGGCCGCGCGCCGCAGCGAGCCGGCGCCGAGGTCGGCGATGCTCTCCGGCGTGGCCTCCGGGGCGTACTCCTGCTTGACGAAATTGCGGGTGAAGGTGTTCTTGATGCCGCGGCAGGTGTTCCCGCCAAAGCGGCGGCCCGTCACCTGCGTGGAGATGTCCTTGGCGCCGAGCACCATGTCCTTGTAGTTCTGGTGGACGCCGCACTCCTTGGCGACCAGGAACCGCGTGCCCATCTGCACGCCGGACGCACCCAGCATGAGGGCAGCGGCGATGCCTCTGCCGTCACCGATGCCGCCGGCCGCGAGCACGGGGATGGAGACCGCGTCGGCCACCTGGGGCACGAGCGCCATCGTGGTCAGCTCACCGATATGGCCGCCGGACTCCTGTCCCTCGGCGATGACGGCGTCTGCCCCGGCCTTCTCCGCCATCTTCGCCATGGATACCGAGGCGATGACGGGGATGACCTTGATGCCGGCCTCCTTCCAGAGCGGGATATAGGGCGAAGCGCTGCCGGCACCGGTGGTGACGACCGCGGGCTTCTCCTCGGCACAGACCTGTGCGCACTCCGCAGCGAAGGGGCTCATCAGCATGATATTCACACCAAAGGGCTTATCTGTGAGCTCTCTGGCGATATGGATCTGTTCTCTGACATAGTCGGCGTTCGCGTTCATAGCCGAGATGATGCCAAGACCGCCGGCATTGGAGACCGCTGCGGCAAGCTTGCCGTCAGCGATCCATGCCATGCCGCCCTGGAACACGGGGAACGCGATCCCCAGCATGTCACAAATAGGCGACTTCACCATTGCTTACGCCTCGCCGGTCAGCTTCTCAACAGCCTCTACCAGCTTGCCGACAGTGGTGATCTCCGGAGACGGGGTGAACTCGATGTCGAAGGCATCCTCGAGGTCCATGGCCATCTCGGTCATGTCGAGGGAATCGATACCCAGGTCGGAGAACTTGGTGTCGAGAGTGATCTCGGCAGCGTCGGTGTCGGTGCTCTCAGCGAGCATCTCGATGATCTTGTCCTTTACCATTGTCTTTACTCCTTTTTTGTGATATAATATATGTGAACGGGACGGACGCCCCGTTTACAACGAAACGTTCCTGCCTCAATACTCGATCAGGCAGGCCATATTGGAGAGGCCGCCGCCGAACGCGCAGAGGATGATCTTGTCCCCTCTGTGGAGCTGGCCGCTCTCCTTGAGCTCGTGCAGCGCGATCGGCACGGACGCGCTCGAGGTGTTGCCGTACTTCTCGATGTTCACGAACATCTTGGCAGGGTCGATGCCCAGGCGCTTCGAGGCGAAGTCGATGATGCGCACGTTGGCCTGATGCGGCACGATCCATGCGATGTCGTCGATGGTCAGATGATTGCGCTCGAGCAGCGCCGTGATGTCGGACGAGATGGCCGATACCGCGTACTTGAAGGTCTCCTGTCCCTTCATGTGGATGTAGGGGGAGTCCTGCTCGCGGTCGAAGAAGGGCGAGGTGCCCGGGAAATGCGGGATCTTGATGACGTCGTCGCCGCCCTTGACGGTCAGCACGGAGTCGAGGTAGCCCTCGCCGCGCTCGAGCACGGCCGCGCCGGAGCCGTCACCGAAGATGACGCAGGTGCTGCGGTCGGTCCAGTCGAGGATGCCGCTCATGCGCTCACAGCCGACGACCAGGATCTTCTGGTAGTCCTTATGCAGGGCGAAGAACGCCGCCGCCGTCTCGAGCAGATAGAGGAACGCGGCGCAGGCAGCGTTGATCTCCATCGCCGGGCAGGTGGCGCCGATGCGATGCTGGATCATGGTGGCCATGGAGGGGGACACGGTCTCGCCGCTGACAGAGGCGGCCAGGATCATGTCGAGCTCCTCGACCTTGACACCGGCGTCTGCGAGCGCGGCCTGTGCGGCCTTCGCGCCCATCTCCGACGTCCACTCGTTCTCCGAGATGCGGCGCTCCTTGACGCCGACACGCTTGGTGATCCACTCGTCATTGGTCTCGACGATCTGGGCAAGATCGTCATTCGTCACTGCCTTGGGCGGTACATACATGCCCGTACCGAGAATGCGAAAACTCATGGATGAAAGCCTCCCATTGTAATGATAGTGTCCACTAAATTAGTGACACAGACGGATCGTTCGTTACATTTTGGACTGCCAAAATAAGGGGCGCCGCGCCGCCGACTTTTGGCAGATCTGACGAAGCGGCGGGGATGTAACATTTTGGCCGCTCGTGATACTAACCTTACAGAACAGAAAGAAGAGGTGCAGGATGGACCAGGGATTTGAAGCTTTGTATGAAGCGTATTTTCCGCGGATATACGCCTTTCTCCTAAAGCTGACCGAGGACCGCGACCTGGCCGAGGAGCTGACGCAGGAGACCTTTTATCAGGCCTTCGTGTCGTTCCACCGGTTCCGGGGCGAAAGCGATGTGTTCACATGGCTCGCCTCGATCGGCAAGCATACTTATTATAGACACCTGCGCCGCAGCCGTCACCAGACCGAGAGCCTGGATGCGGGGGCGCTCGCGGAGATGTTCGAGGTCGAGGCGACGGAGCATCCCGCCGAGACGGTCGAGCGCCGTCTCCAGGCGGAGGCCGCGCGCCATGCGCTCGAGGAGCTGCCGCAAAAGTACCGCGATGTGTTCATCCTGCGCGTCTACGCCGAGATGAGCTACGCCCAGATCGGGCAGGCATTGCAGATCAGTGAGAATTCCGCGAGAGTGGTCTATTACCGGGCCAAGAAGATGTTGATGGAGGCGATGAAGGATGGAAATGACGTGTGATGTGATCCGTGACCTTGCAGAGCTCTATAAGGAGAAGCTCGTGAGCAAGGAAAGTATGCAGACGATCCGGGAGCATCTGCGCACCTGTGAGGCCTGCCGCCGGTATTATAAGGAATACGACAGCGTGCGTCAGGCCGCCCCTGTGCCGACCCGCGTGCGGGAGGACAGCGACCTGATGGGGATGGAGCGCCGCACCTGGCAGCACCTCTCCGAGCGGATGCGCCGCCGCCGGACGCTCTCGATCATCGGCACAGGCGCCGTGATCGGGGCGGGCTCGATCATGATGGCCATCGGCCTGGTCATGGTCACGAAGTCGATGCACCGTCCCGGCTAAGACCGGGGCGGAGGGGATACGAAAAACGGCACAGCCGGCGCTCGCCTGCTGTGCCAAATAAAAGCACCTGCGTCCGGGCGTGCCGATCGCAGGTGCAGTATTGGAGCGTGCCTGAAGGGACTCGAACCCCCGACCTACTGGTTCGTAGCCAGTCACTCTATCCAGCTGAGCTACAGGCACATCTACTCAACGAAAATTATTATACCACAAAAAAGCGAGATCGTCAAGCGTTTTTTCAAAAAAATTTTCCCGTCCTGCCTCTAGGATAGCGAAAACGGCGATATATCGAGATACATCTATTGAAAAAAGACGTAAAAAAGGCCGATGCCCCGGTGAGCGCCGGGGCATCGTAAGAAGAGAAAAATACGGTAAACAGCAATGGGATCGTGTGAAAAGGGAGGTCAGGACCTGTCCGGCTCGAGCACGGCGTAGCCCTCGTCCTCGCGCTTGTAGACCACGTTGATGTCGCCGGTGGCGGCGTTCTGGAACATGAAGAAGTTATGGCCGAGCATATCCATCTGGAGGATGGCCTCCTCGGGGGACATGGGGCGCATACGGAACTTCTTGGTGCGCAGTACCGTGATGTCGGCCTCCTCGACCGTATCCTGGAACTCCTGCTTGAAGGCGTTGTCCTTGAGCTTCTTCTCGAGGCGGGTCTTGTTGCGGCGGATCTGCCGGATGATCTTGTCGATGGCAGCGTCGAGCGCGTCGGACTTGTCCTTCGCGGTCTGCTCGGCGCGGAAGAGCATCTGCTCATAGCGAACGGTGAGCTCGAGATCGATCATCCCGCGGCGCTCCGTGAGCATGATCTTGGCCTCGGCCTCGTTACCGAAAAACTTGTCGAGCTTGGCGTCGAGCCGCTCCTGTGCATAGTCCGTAAAGGATCGCGAGATCTGCATCTTCTTGGCATTTACTGTAACATTCAAAATGGGTTCCTCCTTTACTGCGGGGACTAGCCCCTTTGTATCTCTTATTATAACATATCCCTAAAAAGATCGCAAGCGTTTTCGGAAATTTTATAAATATCCATAAATGCGGGCCTGAAAATTTGGTGAAGATGCAGAAAAACCTTGCGAAAGATGTCTGTATGTATTATAATAGAAAGGCGGCCTTGGTGCCGCATCTGTCAAAAAAGAAAGGAGCCTACGCTATGTCCGAGCTGTTATCCTACCTATCCTCGCTGGACGTGCCGGATCTGGTCCTGTGCGCGGTCGCGGTGGTCTTTTTGGACGTGTTCGCGCTGGCGATCGTCATCAAGGCCTCGCAGGAGGCGAAGCTCTGCCGCAAGCGCTGGGAGCATGTCTCCGCCGGCATGGAGCTGCGCGCGGGCGGCGAGACCTGGCCGCTCGAGGCCGATGAGATCCTGCTGGGACGCCACGTCTCCGCGGACATCCGTTTCCTGGATTCGTCCGTCTCGCGCTATCACGCGGTCATGACCGTCACCGGCGGCGTCTGGAGCATCACCGACCTCGATTCCCGCGCCGGGACCTTCGTCAACGACCGCCGCGTCAAGCAGTCCCCCCTGCACGCCGGGGACATCATCCGTCTCGGCGGCACAGAGATGGTGCTCTGTCCGCACGATGCCCCCCGTCCCGGGGAGGCAGTCCCGAAGAAGAAGAAAGGAGGCCGACGCCGTGTTTAAGAACGGACTCTCCTATGCGGGGACGATCATCCTCCTGCTGCTCTCCCATGCCGCCATGCTCGGGCTCGTGCTCGTGCGCAGCGGGACGGAGACGCTCCCCCTGCTCATCCTGACGGCAGCCGTGCTCGGGCTCGACCTCGTCGGCATCATCGCCGCCGCCTGCTACCGCCAGATGACCTACACCCTCGACCTCATCCTCCTCGGCATCCTCGGCATGAGCCTGATCTACCAGAGCTGCTTCGGGGGCGTGTCGCTCTCCGTCAAGCACCTCATCACCTGTGTGACGGCGCTCGTGGCGTGCGAGGTCGGCTTCCTCGTCACCCGCGACCATGACCGCATCCGCCGCCAAAAGAAATGGATCTACGCCCTGATCGGCGTCCTCATCCTCGCGATCCTCACCCTGACGGGCGGACGGAGCATGTGGATCAACATCGGCAGCTTCTCGATCCAACCCTCGGAGTTCATCAAGCCCTGCTACATCCTGATCTGCGCGGCCTCCATCGTGGAGCTGCACAAGAAGGTCAAGGTGCTGTTCTTCTGGGTCAGCGTGGACACGCTCTGCATGTGCGCCATGACCATCGTGATCTTCGGCCTGCAATGGTGGTGCCGCGACCTGGGCAGCCTGCCGACCTTCGGGGCGGTGTTCGGGTGTGCGCTGGTCTGCCGCCTCTGCTACCCGCGCGCGAAGATCAACAAGCCCGCCATCGCCATCCTGTGCATCGGCGGTCTCGTCCTCGCGGGCGCGGCGTGGATGCTCGCGCCGCCCTATGTGCAGGAGCGTCTGCATGTGGACATCTGGGCGGACCAGAACGGCGCGGGCTATCAGCAGTGCCAGGCACTGATCGGCATCGCCCGCGGCGGATGGCTCGGCGCAGGTCCCGGACAGGGCGCGCTGCATCGTGTGTTCGCCCATGAATCGGACATCGTCTTCGCGACGATCTGCGAGGAATGGGGCCTCCTGTACGCGGGACTGACCGTGGTCATGCTCCTCATCCTGCTGACGACCGTCCTCATGGACCCGCCCAAGAGCTACTACCACGCGACGATGGCCGCAGGGGTCGTGGCCGTGTTCCTCGCGCAGATGGCGCTCAACATCTTCGGCTCCTGCAATTTGATCCCGTTCACCGGCGTGACGCTGCCCTTCATCTCCCAGGGCGGCAGCTCGATGGTGACGTGCGGCTTCCTGGTCGGCATGCTCAAGGCCGGACAGTCTCCGCTGTTCCATCATGAAGCGCTCCGGCCGCCCAAGCCGAAGCGCCGGACGGATCCTGAAAGGAGGGCGCACGCATGAAGAGCATCCGCAGAGGCCAGCATCTCATCACGCTGATGCTGCTGCTGTTTTTGGCCGTGTTCGGCTTTTTGATCTACCGTCTCCAGAAGGACGCGGGCTTCTACATGTCCCACGCGCGCAACGCGCCGCTCGGGCTCGTCTATGACCGCCGCGGCGATGTCCTCTACGACCCGAACGCCACCGCAGACCAGTACGGCGAGGACCATTTCCTCGACATCAGCAACCTGATCGGCGACGATGCCGGCCAGATGACCAACACCCTCGTGGCCAACAACAAGGCCGCCTTGACGAACTACAGCTTTCTCCTCGGCGAGCAGGCCGACGGGAAGGCCGCCGTCTACACGACCCTCGACCATGACGTGAACCGCGCTGTCTACGATGCCTTCGGGAAGAAGAACGGCTGCGCAGTGGCGTATAACTACGTCACCGGCGAGATCTACGTCTGCTTCTCGAAGCCGAGCATCGACATCCTCGACGGCTATGAGAACATCGACACCCTCGAATCGGGCAGCATGCTCTGCAAGGTCTTCTATCCGACCGTGCCCGGCTCGACCATGAAGGTCCTCACGACCGTGGCCGCCTTGGAGCACATGGGCTACGACGGTCTGATGTCCCGCAGCTTCTCGTGCAGCGGCACCTATACCGACCTCGGCGGTGACGACATCCGCTGCCACCAGCGCAGCGGCCACGGCCAGCAGGACGTGGTCAAGGCCTTCGAGAATAGCTGCAACCCCTTCTTCGCGCAGCTCGTGGAGGATCCGGGATGGAGCCTCGACGACATCATGGAGACCTACCGCGCCATGGGCGTGCGGATCAACGGCGAGGGCGAGGCGCAGTCCATGGATGTGGACGGCATCAGCGCCTTCACGGCCTCGACCGTCCTGACCGACAAGACCGATTTCAACACCCAATGGGGATGCATGGGGCAGGGCAAGACGCTCGTCTCGCCGCTCCAGATGATGGTCTGGCAGAGCGCTGTGGCCAATGCCGACGGCCGCACGACCGCACCCTACCTGATCGCCCGCACGACCGACGTCAGCGGCAACGAGTCCTACACGGCATCCACGTCCCGCTCCGAGGCGATGTTCACCGCCGAGAGCGCCGCGCACATGCGCGAGATCATGCTCACGAACGGCCGTGACCGCTACAGCTCCCTCCTCCCCGGCACGACCGTGGGCGTCAAGAGCGGCACCGCCCAGGTGGACAACGGCGCGAGCGAGAATTCCCTCCTGACGGGCTTCGTGGACGACCCTGCGTTCCCGGTGGCGTTCTGCATCGTGATCGAGGACCGAGTCGGCGGCGAGGTGTCCAACACGGACATCGCCGGCAAGCTCCTGCAAACGCTCAAGGCATCGCTGGCATGACATACAGACGACGGCACCGCAGAGAGACCTGCGGTGCCGTTTTTTGTGCTTTTTGGGAAAGATGATCGGACCCCTTCTGACAGCGCCCCATCATAGGACAGAGGGCGAGAGGGAACAGCGCACCCGGCCTCGCCTGGCTATCACAGAAAGGAAGGATCATCATGCTGGAAAGAATCATCACCATCGTAAGAGCGGCCGCACTGCTCGTGCTGGTCTATGCAGTCATCTATATCTTTGGTGACGGTACGACCGTGCCGTCCCCGGAGGAGATCCGCACCGTCGTGCTCGAGGCGACGGACAAGGCCGGCGAGATCCTCTCTGTGGTCATGGAGCGCGCCGGTCCCTTCTTCGATGAGCTCCGCCATTGGTCCCATCTCTGATCGACTGCGCAGACGGCGCCTCCCCGCCCATGGGAGGCGCCGTTCTCATAGCTCGATGTGCCGGAGCGTGAGCTGGGGCGTGAGGCGCACCGCCCCCATCCCGAGCGGACGGCCGCGGCCGAGGCGGAGCGTCTGCGCGGTCATCACGTCTAGGAGACGGTCGAGCGTGGCCTGGTCGAGCTGGTCGAACCAGATCGTGAACGTGAAGGCGTTCGCCTCCCCGGCGGCCAGCGGGAGGAGGGTGGTGTGCGCAGGCGAGTCCGGCGGCGCGGCGGTCGGACGGTAGACCTTGCGGCCGCGCAGATGCAGTGCCCCCGGCAGCAGCGGCCGGACGTCCCGCCCGATGCGGTAGGCGTCGTAGCTCCAGCGCTTGGCGGGGAGGTCGGTGCGGGTGTACTGCGCCATCGCACCGGGATGGGGCGCGTGGAGCGCGATGGGACGCGGCGGCGCATAGACCGGCGCCGTCCCCGCGAACACGCCGTCCGTGACACGGAGCCGGGAGCGAAACGGATGCCCCGCGCTGTCCGTCATCCCGAAGAGCGCACAGGCCGGGCAGAGCAGCGCACGGTCGGTGCAGGGGGCGAAGGATCCGGCGAAGTCGGCGGGCGTTTGGGTAAGAAGGTCGCGGCCGATCGCGGCGGGCGAGAGCCGGAGCTGTCCGTCCGGCGCCGTGTCATACCA
The DNA here is from genome assembly GCA_902762785.1 of uncultured Ruminococcus sp. Lineage (GTDB taxonomy): Bacteria > Bacillota > Clostridia > Oscillospirales > Ruminococcaceae > UBA3855. Next base: position 82,354 of record CACWPL010000002.1, read on the forward strand.
GACCCCGGCCCAGAGGCCCTCCGGCGCATCGTCCGGGATCCGGCGGCGGCCATAGGGGACGGCGTACCCTTCGAGGGACGCATGATACGCCCGGAGCACCTCGGCGGGGAGGGGCATTGGGCCTTTTTTGCGGTCCGGCGCGAAAAACAGGACACTGCGCCCGTCCGGGACGAGCGTGGTGCGGATCCTGCATGTGTCTGTTCGCTTCTCCGCGAGCGCCGTGACGCGGCTGATGCGCCACCCGTCGACGATGTCCGGCCGGAACTGTACATAGAGCCGTGCGCCGTAGCCGTAGGTCCTGCCGCCCATCCGCAGGACGGCGGATCCGTCCTTCTGCGTCACGCGGTCGGCAGGCACGCCCTCCCCGAAGGAGAGATGATAGACCACCGCCGGCTGCAGCACCCATCCCGCGCCGTCACGCCGGACGATCCCCGGCCGCTTGATCGTGAGCGACCGGGACGAGCGCGGCGCAGTCAGTCCCGCCAGACAGGAGCCGGTCTCCGCAGCGAAGCGCTCGCGCAGCATCCCCCGCAGGCTCGCCGCCGGGAGGATGGGGGCCGTCGGCGCGGCCGAGGGGGCAGGGTCGGTGCAGCAGAAGGACTGCACGCGTCCCGGGCAGGTGCGCGGGTCGGGGAGGAAGAGGTCGGTCAGCGGCACGAGCCGGACGTCGATGCGCCCGGTGCGCGTGCCGGGCTGCGGCGCGGTGCGGCGGCATCCCTCCGGGGGGAGCGGGAGGAAGCCGTAGCCCGCGGGGGTCATGTGCCGCCTCCCACGCCGAGGATGCGGTATCCGGCCAGATAGACCGCCTCGTCCTCGTCGATGGCGTAGTAGTCGCGGATGATGAGGTACGACCGCGTGTCACCGAAGCGCGCGGAGAGGTACATGCGCTCCTCCTCGGCACATTCGTGCGCGATCGTGTCGTCCGTGAGGAGCGACTCGAGATACCGTCCCCGCGCCTCCGACCAGACAGCACGGTATTCCGTGGTCTCGTCGAAGATGTGGAGCGCCTCGAGCGTGTCCGTCTCCGGCAGCGGGACGTCCCCGCCGTGCCATGCCTCCAGCAGGACGGTGTGGTGTCCCAGAAGCAGGATATGGCCATGGGACGGCGCTTTTGCGATCAGCTCCAGTTCAGGCATCATGTGGCAGCACCTCCTTGCGCGCGGTCAGGTCGTGGGATGGGGCATCATGGACGGTCCCGGAGAACATACCGCATCCGACGGACGTCTGTCCGCCGACGGCCAGATAGCCCTCCGTCAGGTCGCGCAGCACGAGCCGCAGGACATCGGCCATCCATCCCGCACAGCGGCGAACGGTCACGGTCAGCACAGTGCGGCCGCCCGTCCAGGTGGGGCTGCGGTCGACGGGCCCGGCGCTGCCGGTCAGCGGGTCGAGCGGCATGCGCACGAGCTGCCCGGGGACGGCGCCCTCCAGCGGCGTGTCATGGAAACGGATGCGCGAGCTGTGCCGGACATCGCCCCAGAGCGCGTCCATCTCCGGGATGCGATCCTCTGCGCCCAGCTCGCGCAGGATGGCCGCCGACCGCTCCCGGAAGGCACGGCTCCAGACCGTCCCGGGGACACAGGGGGAATCCCCAGCGTAGGCGGTGCGCTGCGTCAGCTCGGCCGTCAGGACGACGGCGTCCGTCTGCGGGGGCGGCGGGAGGACGATCGTGTCGTAGGTCTCGTCCTCCAAAAATGCGAGATACGCCGCGCCGGTGCCGGGGGCGGCATAGTCGAACACGCGCTCCCCCGCGCCGCCGTCCCCCATGAGACGACCCGCCCCGCGCGACTTGCGCGCTCCGAGCGAGACCGCCCCCGCCGCCGTCAGCGACAGGAGCTGCCGGACGGTCTCCCGCGCGGCATCGGCCGGGAGGGCATCGTCCGTAGTAAGGACCAGCGAGAGCCGGAGCGTCCCGGCGGCACCGGCCGGGAGCGGGACGGCAGCGCGGTCGAGGACGATGTCGGACACGGTCAGGCGGCTCTCGCGGCGGCCGTCCTGTCCGCCAAAGAGACACGCGGCCGTCTCGTCATCGGCGAAAGACGAGAGCGCCGCACGGAGCGCACCGGCGAGCGCCGTCCCGGGGATGCGCCCGTCGGCGGCATCGAGCAGGACGAGCGCGGTCGTGAGCCGCACCGGCAGACGCCAGAACATGCGGCAGCGGATGCGTGCCGGCATGGCGGCACCTCCTTTCATCAGTTGTGAGGGGACGTCAGAGCACGATCCCGAGCGTCTCGGCCGGGAGGATGCGGAACGTCCCGAAGCCCTCGGCCGTGCGCTCCCCGACGGCACGTCCCTCGAGCGTGCGCGGGTCGACGGGCGCGGATGTCCTTACGAGGAAGACGCTCCCCGCGGCATAGGCCGCGTGTGCCCAGGCGGGCGTGCCCCAGCTCTGCCGCCATCCCGCGACCGTGCAGCCGCGGACCCAGCGGGCATCGAGCGCCGTCACGCGCAGGCCGTCCGGGGCGAGGAGCAGGTCGAGGTATTCCCGGAGGACGGCGGGACGGGCGGCGTACATGCCGTTCTCATCGAAGAGGACGGCCGGGGAGAGGAGCCAGACCGCGAGCAGGTCCGTCATGGGACGCGGCTGCTGCGGCCCCTCGGCATCCAGACGGATCCGGCACTCGCCCAGACCGCCGGTGCGGTAGCGGCCGCCCGCCGTCAAGAACGTGCGCGGGAGCTGTGCGGCCGCCTCGAGGACGGGGCGGGGGCCGTAGAGATAGCCGATGAAGCGCTGCCCCTCGGCGAGCGCCTCGTGCGTGACGACCTGCGTCCGGCCGTGGGGACCGCGCTCCCGGCGGGGGAGACGCGTGCGGCGGACGCGGACGAATCGCGGGTCGGAGAATGCCGCATCCACGGCCAGATGTCCCCCGCGCAGCGCCACGGCCGGCTCCGAGAGCGCCAGACACGCGGGCGTGTCGAGGACGTAGAGCGGCATCCGTCCGTCCTTGTCGGGGACGGCGCGCTTCGGTGCGGCAAGGCACGCGGGCGGTGTCCATGCGGGACAGTCGCCCAGGGCGACAGCGGCGTCCGTGAAGCGCGCGCCCTGCTCGCGGAGCGCGTCCGTATCGAGGCCGCAGCGTGCGAGCATCCCGGCGACGGTATGTCCGGGGATCTGCTCGCTGTCCTCGGAGAGCAGGAGCGGCGACCGCAGCTCGATGGTGATGCGGAGCCGCACGGTGTCCGCGGGGAGCACGGGCGGGGGCGCGGCCGGCTCCGGCGGCACGTCCAACGGCGCACAGCGCACCTCGCCCATCCCGCGCGTCCGGCCGATCCCGATATGGCGCACGAGCTTGAGACAGTCCTCGAAGAGCGGCACGAGCGCAGGATCGTCGAGCGTGCAGCGGCAGACGAAGACCGTCCCCCGCCGGACGGCGCGCATCGTGCGGATGCGGTCGGTCACGCCTGCCTCGTCGAGGGACGCGTTCACGCGGACGACGGTGCCCTCCGCGCGGCACTGTGCCGGGGTCTTTCCGGCGGCGGCTGCGCGGCGGTCTGCGAGGTCCGCGGGATGGGCGTCGAAGACGGTCAGCGCGGCAGGGACACCGGGGACGTTGCCGCCCATGCGCGTGCCGAAGAGCCGTGCGACGTCTGCGTCCGCGGCGAGTCCGAGCGTGCAGAGCTCCTCCCCCGCCTCGCGCAGGAGCCCCTTGAGACGCGTCCCGCGGATGACGGGGATCCCGCGGCTGTCGAACGCGCAGTCCACATCGAAGCCGTCAGACGGCGCCCCGTCCGAGGTACACAGGTCGCTCAGGAGCGTGATCGTGAAGAACTGCTGCATGTCATCCCTCCTCTCTCGCCTCCCATGCGGCGAGCTCGAGCGCATCGAATCCGATCCCGGGCGGGACGGGCTTTCCCATGTACATGTCCTGCAAGCGCCGCTGCGCCTGGACACGCGAGAGCGCGGGCGGGGCGGCGTGCATGGCCGCGAGCGCCTGCCGGAAGGCGGCGAAGTCGTGTTCGGGGTCGCGGTACCATCCGTCGTCCACACAGAAAGGACGCTGCCGCAGACCGGCGCGGACATCGCCCTCGGGCGTGCCGGGACAGATGTCGAAGCTGAGCCAGCTCCCGGGGATGCCGTGCGGCCCGAGGGACGCGTGCGCGCTGCGCTTGGCCTCGCTGCACAGCGCCTCGGAGAGCGCATAGGCCGCCGCGAACGGGTAGCGGGTCGTGCAGAAGGCGATCCCCGCGCACGCGGAGATCCGCCAGCGGGCGGCATCGGGCGTCCCCTCCATGCCCCTTCGCATGCAGCGGCGGGCGACCGACGTGAGGAACGTCTCCGCAAAGTCGAGCGCATAGTCCGCGCGGACGACATAGGTGATGTCGTCCCCCGCCTGGATGAGCGGACAGAGGACGGGCGTCCCCGGCTCGAGCGCGGCATCCGCCCAGCGTGCGGCCGCAGCCTCGGCCTCCCGGCAGACCGCCGCGAAGCATTCCCGGACCGTGACGGCAGAGAACCGCGCCTCCGGGCTGCCGCAGGCCGGGTCACGCAGGATGGCCGCGATCCGGGCACCCATGCTGTTGCCGTCGATGTGGACGACGGCGAGACGGCCGTGCGCGGCGTAGCGGCCGAGGCGCTCGATGTTCGGCGCCTCGCGCAGGAGCATCCGCTTGCGGCGGGACTCCTCGGTGAGGGGCGTGCCGTTCGCATCGTACCACGCGATGGCCTCGCCGGTGACGCCGTCACGCAGACAGACGGGCGGCAGTCCCGCATGGACGAGGGGCATGGTGCGCGCCTTGCGGGCGGCGAGGCGCTGCTGGAGACGTTCGTCCACCGCGGCAAGGTCATCGCCGTCCTCATACGCCAGCCACGCATAGACGAGCTGGAGGGAGCGCGTTTTTTGCAGGATGTAGACGGCCATCGCACGGCTGATGCGGCGTGCGGCCGCCTCGTCGGAGAAGCGCACCACGGCATTGCCGCCGGCCTTGTCGAGCACGCGGATGCCCTGTCCGGCCAGGAACGCCGCCTCACTGTAACGCACGTCAGCCGGAGCATCCGAGGGTGCTCCGGCAGCATGCAGCAGTGCGCGGTAGATGATCTTTTCGGGCAGATCCTGGACGGCCGTGATCTCGCGCAGACGCTGTGTCCGAAAGACATAGGCCTGGATCCCTCGGACGTCATAGCGTGCCAGGACGCTCATGCGCCCTTCTCCTTGGAGGGCTTGCTCTGGCCGAAACGGTCGTATTTTTCGAGGATGGCCTGGCCGAGCAGGTCGACGGCCATGGGCACGCTGTCATCGTAATGATGCGCTTCATGCTGTGCGCCCTCGCTCGTAGGAAGATCTCGTATCTCGTCCGGGACCTTGAGCGGATCCGTTTTCAGCAGATCGAGTCTATGGGGGAGAAGGTTGAACAAGCGGATGAGGTAGTTGCGGTACTGCTCCTTCTTGGAGGAGAAGTTGTTTTTCTTCAGCTCCTTGAACTTGCCGCCATGGAAGCGCGGCCCGCTCATGTATTCGCGCAGGACATACCACTGCATCCAGAAGGCACAGGGCAGCTCGGCGAGCGCAGGATCCTTGATCTTGCTGAGAGCGAAGCTGCCGCGCTTGCGGTAGCCGAACGCCACGCTCTCCGGGATGGTGAGATACTCGTTCTCATCGAGCTCGCAGTCGGTATAGAAATTGACGAACTGCCCGTCGATGATATCCTCGTAGAGCGCCGCTTTGGACTCGAGCTCCAGATAGGGACGGACCCTCTTGGCGAGCTCCATCCGGGCGGCCTTGTTGCTGTACTCGCCCAGGATGCTGCCGTCCGCGAGCTCGGCGACGTCGACGGTGAAGAAGCGGGGGAAGAAGTCGTGCTTGGTCGAACTGGCTGCCGTACAGGCACGGATGACGATCATCACCTCACACAGATAGTCGAGCGAAGTGAGCACCGCCCACCAGAGCTCGGCCTGACGGTCTCCCTCGATGCGGCGCATCGCCTGCTCATAGGTGTCGGTATTCGTGTCGGCGATGTCGACGCCGGAGCGCTCCTTCTGCTCCTCGAGCGAGCCGACCCGCTGGGACTTGGGCGCGAAGGAGCTGAGCTTGGCGTACACGCAGGCGGTCTTGTTCCTGGACGGATCGAGCGCGTTCTTGCGGTCGACCGAGGCCCTCATATAACGATGGTCATACTCCACGCGGAAATAGGCGATGAAACGGTACGGACAGGACGGCGTGTACCCGGAGAAGCCCTTGAGCTCCGGTGCCCGGAACGTGTCCCCTTCGGGGAAGGGGGCGCCGGCGATCTTCGCCTGGGCGGCGGTCTGCACGGTCACGAACAGGTCGATGACCTCCGCGATGCCCTGCTCGCTGGCGGGGTCGTAGAAGCAGGCGTTCGTCTTGTCGTAGTAGCGCTCGAGCCCCTTGACGTACTTGGTCATCGTGTCGATCAGGTCCGCACGGGCCTCGTCAAAGGACGGCATCCCGATGTTGTCGAGCATCGTCTCGAACTTCGAGTCCATCGAGAGATAGAGATGGCTCTCGTCGGCGTTCGGGTCGTTCCTGCGGCGGAGCTCCCTGCGGGCGATGAAGTAGGCGGTGATGAACTCGCCGCGGTAGGGCTCGAATCGCTTGAACGCATCGCCGATGCAGGAGATCTTCTCGTCGGCATGGGGCGCATTGGGGTCGTCCGCGCGCATGAGGTGGTAGATCGCGTGGTGGCAGCGATTCCGACAGATGACGTCCTCGGTCCGGCAGCTCAGGCGTGCGAGCGCGTTGATGGCCCAGTTGGCGTAGAACGTCCCCTTCTCCTCGAGCTGTGCGTAGCGCTCCCGGAGCTGTGTCTGCTGCTGGGGGAACCGCGCGGCGTTCTTCCAGAAGCGCGTGCGGAGGGCGCGGGAGAGGTCCTTCCAGAAGGTATCGTCGTCGCTCCCGGCGGCATCGGCGGAGAGCGCCTTGGCGGACAGGAGACCGTCCTGCATCTCGTCCTCCTCGGGCTCGGCCGGTGCGGGCTCGGGCGTCTCCGAGTCCAGATCCATCTGGTCGGAGGCCATGCTCTCGCCGTCATCGAAGGCATCGGGATCGAACGACGGGGCACTGTCGTCCTTGTCCTGCTTGGTCTCTTGATAGGAATAGGAGACGCTGCTGATCTTGGCGAGCCGCTCCAGGAACGAGGGGTCCTCGCGCAGCACCTCGCGTCCCGTCAGCCGCTGGAGATACCAGAAGATCTCCTCGCACTGTGCGAGAGACGCTTCCTCCGGCAGCGAGGCGGCATACTGCTGTAGGAGCGCTTCGTTGAGGTAGTCGGAGAAGGGCATCGGATCGGTGCCGGACGCATAGGCCTTGGCAAGGGCGGTGAAGTCGGCGGAGACGGTGCTGCTCGGAGCATCGGCATAGGTCTTGTAGCCGAAATACTTCTTGTCGATGCGCAGGGAGACGAGCGCGAGATAGAGGAACCATTCGGAGGGGCATCCCCGGCTCAGCCTGCTGCCGGCGGCCGCCGTCCTGCGGAACGCCGCACCGATCGCATCGAGGCGGCCGTCGTCCTCGAACTGGGTGCGGGCGGTGTCATCATAGCGATGGCCGGTGTTCTTTTTGAGGAAGACGGGGAGAGACACATCGTCGGTGCTGCCGGCGTAGCGGTCGGCCATCTCCAGGAGATACGGCCGCAGCTGTGCCATTTTTTTCCCGGCATACATCCGGTAGCCGCTCACACCGTACTCGATCCGCAGCCACACGATCGCGAGGTACAGCGCTGTCTCACGAACGCACGCCGTGCGGGGCGTCTTCCCGGCAGAGACGGCAGCGCGGAACGTCTGCCCGATCGTCTCGAGGACCGCATCCTCCTCCTCGAGCCGCCAGGTGCTGCTGCGGCCGGCCAGCTCCTCGGCAAGGAAGGCAGAGAAGGACACCGGGGCGGTGTCGGCAGCGTAGACGACAGCGAGGGCACGAAGGGTCGGCAGGATGTGATCTGCCAGACTCCGTCCGCTGAGCGTGCCGTAGCCGGGACTCTGGGCCTTGATCCGGGACTGGACGATCGTGAGATAGGCTTTCCAGTCGTCCGGCGCCTCGTTCTCGAGATCGAGGGAGGCAGAGCGGCGGAACGCTTCACCGATCTGGTCGAGCCGACGGTCCTCGTCGCCGGACGCGGCGGAAGGTGTGGGTATCTTGGCCATGGGGAACTCTCCTTTGCGTTAGCTTAACAGTGCGTCATGCCTCGTCTATCGTGGATTCGATGAGGTCGAGCAGGGTGCCGATGGAACGGATGCTGAGGCCCTCGGCATGGTGGAGGGCATTGTCCAGATGGATGAGGTAGCTCAGGTCCTGGAGCTTTTGCCGCTCCGCGCCCGGGAGATACTGGGAATAGGTCACGGTCTTGACGACAGTGGTGTCCTGGACATTGTTGGCATAGCGGAAGATCATCTGCATGAGGACGGTGAGCACGCGGATGCCGAAAGAGACGTCGGCATAGACCTCGACGATGCCGCCTGCCTCGCCGGGGACCATGGCATCGAGCAGCGCACGCATGAGGGCGATGCTGTTCGCGGGGGTCTCCTCGCGGGGCGCGAAGATGATCTCGAGGTCGTAGGCGGCGGTCTTGTCTGCGTTGCCCTTGCAGAAGAAGGAATCGAGCTCCTTCATGAAGCGGACGAAGTTCTCCTGCGTATCGGCGGTCACGAGGCGGTCGGGGCGGACAGTGCCCTTCTCGTCGATGAACGGCGCGATCTGGGTCTCGTCGTTGGACACGGCGTCCGCGTCCTCGGTGGTGACGATCAGCGAGATCCCGACCCGCTCCCCCGGCGCGACGGCATTGTAGAGGGGCAGCATGATGGGGGAGATGACGCCCCGATCGCTGCCGTCAGCGGCCTTCGGCTGGGCGAGCGCGGGGTCCTCACTGGTATTGATGAACAGCTTTGCCTTGAGCTTATCGGGGGTGTTCGTGGAGATGCTGGCGATGAAACGCTTCATGATCGTTGTTCCTTTCCGGCACATGTGCCTGTGGCCGCAGTCGCGCGGCGTGTGGTCGTGAGACCATTCGATATTATTATACACGATTTGTGCGGATCTGTCAATACACCTGACGAATCGGGAGACGGATCGTGCATATCGGCAGATCTTATCGCACGGGTCAGGAGGACAGCAGCGTCTCCACACGGCGCTCGTCCGTGCTGCGGTTCGTCCTGGCTCGACCGAAGATGCGGCGCCGTCTGCCGGCGTTCGATCTGGCGCGAAAAAAGAGTGGACGGTCAGACAAAACATCTTCATTTTGTCCACCGATTCTGCGTTTTGTGGGTTGATGAAATATGAAATATCTGTTAAAATAGAGATACAGTCAAGGAAGGATAGAGCAGACAAAAGCTCCCCAGACCTCCATGACGACCCCGAAACTGCGCCGCTTTTCTAAGCCGCGCGGTGTACCGCGCGAATAGGTGCGTGCCGGAGAGCGTAAACGATTTCGTGACGCGAGCAGGCGGTCTCTGAGAGATGAGACGTTCGGGAGGAAAAAAACAATATTTGCTTTTACCAAAATCATCTTCTGTTTCTCGCCCGAAGCTGTGCCCTTCCTCCTCCAATATAGGAAGGGTATGGCAGACGGCAAGACCGCCCGCAGATCTTGACGCGGCCGCCGAGAAGATCATTTTGCTGATATCACCTCAAACAGTGCCGGGTGCCAAGAAGTACGCATTGCACCTGCTTGTAGGGCAGGATACCCGGCGACTGTACGAGGCTCATTACTTCGCTTTTCTTCATAATACCCTTTCTATGCTGGGTCGGATGGATCTCCATCCGACCGATTTTTTTCCTTTTATCAGGTACTGCCGCTCCCCCGCCCGGGAGCGGCATTTTTCGTCATCCCCCTTGACGATCGGGCGGGGACGTGCTATAATAGTCCTAACGAATGTCCCACATAAGGGACATATCATAAGGAGGGACCACCATGGCAGACGAACAGAAGGACAGCATCCAGGCCGAGAAGACGGCCGACCCCCGCCTCAAGATCATGTATCTCTACCAGATCCTCATGACCGAGACGGACGAGGACCACATCCTCACCATGCCCCAGATCATCGCAAAGCTCGAGGAACGCGGCATCAAGGCCTCGCGCAAGGCGCTCTATCAGGACATCAAGGCGCTCCAGCAGTTCGGCGTCGACATCGACGGCGGGCGCGGGGCGAATTCCGGCTACCGCGTGCTGAGCCGCGACTTTCAGCTCCCCGAGCTCAAGCTCCTCGCGGACGCCGTCAGCGCGGCACGGTTCCTCACGAAGAAGAAATCCGAGGAGCTGCTCGCCAAGATCGGCACGCTCGCGAGCGTCCACGAGGCCAAGGACCTGCGCCGTATCCACGTCAGCGAGAGCTACAAGGGCTTCAATGAGCGCATCTACCTGAGCATGGACGAGATCTCCCGCGCCATCTCCGCGGGGCGGCAGATCACCTTCAAGTATTTCCGCTACGACCGCCACAAAAAGAAGGACTATGGCGACGGCGAACGCGTCTGCTCGCCCATCGCCCTGACCTGGAGCGAGGAGCGCTACTATCTGGTCGCCTACTACGAGAAGTACCACGAGATCGCCAATTTCCGCGTCGACCGCATGGAGAACGTCCGCATGCGCGAGGAGAAGGCGGTCGAACCGCCCAAGGGCTTCAAGCTCGCGCGGTACCTCAGCGAGTCCTTCTCGATGTTCAGCGGCGCGACCACCGAGGTCACGCTCCGCTTCACCAATGACCTCGTGAACGCCGTCATCGACCGCTTCGGGACGGATGTCCCCATCCTGCCCGAGGGGGAGGGACATTTCAACATCCATGTCCACGTCAAGGCCGAAAAGCCCTTCTTCGGGTGGATCTTCGGCTTCGGCGGCAATGCTGAGATCATCTCCCCGCCCATCGTGCGGGAGACCTACCGCGATACCCTTGCCGAGGTGCTCGCGCTCCACCAGGGCGAGCCGGAGAGCATGATATGACGCTGCACGGCCTTTTGCACGCCGTCTCCGCCATCCTCACGCCGGAGGACGACGCCTTCTTCACCTATGCGCTGCACACCTTCGACGATGACGGCAGCTTCCTGCGCACGCGCTGGTGCTGGTGGGAGGACCGTCCGCTCGCGGATATGGCCCTGCCCTGGGAGATCCGCACCGTCCTCCTCACGGCGCGCGCGCCCATCGTCCCGGAGGATCTGCGCGCCCGTCCCCGGACGCGTGCCAAGCTCCAGCTCCACTATGGGATGACGGACGCCACCCTCGCCGATTCGGACTGGGACGTGGCGCTGGGGTATCCGTATGTGTACCTCATCGACCTTGCCGCGGGGCGCTATACCGTGACATTTCGGGAGCGAATGTGACGGCCGGCCTGCCGTCTGGATATTTTTTAGGGTACTTCAGATTATTTTAAGCTGCTTGCCGTATACTGGTCTCATAGACCCGGGCGAGAGACAGGAGGGCGGAGCAGCTCCGCCAAAAAATACGAGGCCACACGGCCTGTCAAGGGGGAATCCCAAATGAAAAGAGAACTTCGGATCATGGCAGCGGCCACGGCAGCAGCGGCGATGCTGGCTGCGCTCCCGGCGCTCCCGCTCGCAGCGGCGCTCACGGGCGACGTGGACGGGGACGGCGCGGTCGGCGTGACGGACGTCATCGCGCTGAACAAGTATCTCCTCGGCGTCGGCACGCTGACGGCGGCGGAGAATGCGGATGTCTATGCAGACGGCACGGTCGACGTGCTCGACCTTGGGATGCTCAAGCGCCTCGTGACGGCAGAGACGGCTGCGCCGGTCTATATCCATATGAACGACACCGGCATCGTCATCGAGGGCGATGATGCGTCTGTCGTCAAGGCGGACGGCCTGACCGCGACGATCACGGCCTCCGGCATCTACTACATCGACGGCACCGTCACGGACGGTCAGATCATCGTCTCGACCGCGGCGGCCGACATCGAGGATGTCGAGCTCGTCCTGGACGGCGTGACGTTCACGAACAGCACCCGTCAGGCCATCTACACCACCGACACGAACGGCAGCGACAAGACCAAGCTGACCCTCCTCGGGGACAACGTCATCACCGACGTCTCCACGACGGCCTATACCACGGGCGCCGCGGCGGTCTACACGAACAACAAGCTCACCGTCGCCCGCAGCTCCACCGGCACGCTGACGATCAGCAGCTATATGAACGACGGCATCCACAGCGAGAAGAAGCTGAGCCTCAACGGCGGCACGATCACCATCGACACCGACACCGCCCCAGCGGACGGCTCTGTGATCCCGTCGGCGGACGGCATCACGTCCGATAAGGCCATCGAGATCGAGGGCGGCGCGCTGGATCTGGACACCTCCGGCGACGGCATCAAGACCGACAGCACCGTGACCGTCACGGACGGCACCGTGTCGATCAAGGCCGGCAACGATGCCCTCCAGGCGGGCACGTCCATCGCCGTGAGCGGCGGCTATGTGACCGCCAGCGGTGACCGCGGCCTGCGCCTCACGGGCGATGCGGCCGGGAACGCGGGGAGCCTCGCGATCACTGGCGGCACGCTGATCGCCACGGCCACGGACTACCAGTTCGACGGCAATGAGGCGGTCGACACCTCCCTGACCACGCAGGCGGCCATGGCCTTCGACCTGGCAGCGGAGTGGAAAAAAGCGAGCCTCATCGGCATCGGCGGCACGGACTATGCGTCCCGCAAGAAATATGACTATGTCCTGATCTCGTCCCCGGCCATCGCTTCGGACGGCAGCTATGCCGTCACGATCGGCGGTGCGGCGGCGTCCCACGAGGGCGGCGACGTGTTCCAGAACACGGGCGCGGTCACCTATTACAAGACCGTCACCGCCGCAGCGCAGTGACCTGAAAGAGCCTTCTTCATCTAAATGATTCCTTATCCATACAGCTCGCCGCGGCATCCGAAAAGGGTGCCGCGGCGGGCTGATTCCGCTTGGCGAAACTACACAAAAGTTGAACAAAAAAACGGTTTAAATGACCGTTGAATGACGACGCGAGATGTGGTATGATATAGATAGAGGGTATCCGCAAAGGCATCCCATATCCCTGAAAGGAGGGTCTTGTATGAAACATATCACAGCAAGGATGGCTGCCGTGCTCTGCGCGATGGCAGCGATGAGCCCGATGGCGGCGCAGGCGCAGACGCCGCTCGCACGATATGTTCGCAGCGCACCGCCGCTGACGGTCGAGACGGAGGCGTTCCGTTACAGCTATCAGACCGATGCGCCGATGGCGGACATCCCACAGGATCTGGAGCTGATGACCATTTGGAAACGGTATGTCTACGGCGAACACCGCAGCTTCACCACGGATCAGATCGACGCGACCCATGTCGTGACCGGGATCTTTGAGGTGGCCGAGACGGGTGCAAAGATCTATATCCTCATGGATGTGAACAGCGATCGTGCCGATCAGCGCCCTTACTATATGCGAGGCGCCGAATTGCAGCGCTACCTGGAGGATACGCCGCTCGAGCTCGGCGACCTGCTCCGCATCGACGCGATGCTGGCGATCACAGAGGACATCCCCGGGGAGATGTTCTTCTTTGACGAGGCGGATGTCAAGAGCGTTGCGGTCGTTGGAAATGCGTTCGACTGCTTCGGCGAGGCTTATCTTCCGGTCGCACAGCAGGAATATGCACTCGCGGCGAACTATGTGACGAATCTTCAGTACGGTCCGACTGACATGACGCAGATCGGGGCGGAGCGTGTGGTCGGGCAGCGCGGCGATGTGAGCGGTGACAGCACCTGCGGCGTCACGGACGTGATCGCGCTCACGCAGGTCATCCATGGGACGCGCCAGCTCGAGAGCATCGGTGCCCGGCTCGCCGCAGACATGAACGGCGACGGCGTCCTCGACAGCTTCGACCTTGCGCTCCTCAAGCGCGCCGTGCTCGGTGGATAAAACGAAAATGAGCGCCGGCATCCGTATGGGTGCCGGCGCTTGTGCGATCGCAGAAGGGCGCTCCGCGAGGTCATCCACGAGATCGAGGTCGAGGCAAGGACGCTTTGACGCATCGGCCACACAACAGGAGAAACAAAAACAGACCCGCTGCTCTCGCAGCGGGTCTTATTTGGCAGGGGCAACAAGATTCGAACTCGTGACACGCGGTTTTGGAGACCGCTGCTCTACCAGCTGAGCTATACCCCTATCTGACGACTTCACTATTATAGCATACTTTTTGCGGTTTGTCAAGCATTTTTTTAAAAAATATCGTCCCGGCCGCGAAAGATCTGCCGTCCCCCATGACTTGACAGGATCCGCCGGATACGGTATAATGAAAAGGAAGAAAACATCCCCAGGAAAGGAGCCCGCCATGCCGCAGGATACCCCCCGCAAGGCGCGCTGTGCCCTGCTCGACACGCTGCGCGGCCTGACCGTCATCCATATGGTGCTGTTCCACGCCGCGTGGGACCTCGTCTACATCTTCGGTGTGGACTGGCCCTGGTACCACGGCACCGGCGCGTTCATCTGGCAGCAGTGCATCTGCTGCACGTTCATCGCGCTCTCCGGCTTTTGCGCGGGGCTCGGACGGCATACGATCCGGCGCGGGGCGATCGTCTTCGGGCTCGGCGCGGCCGTCACGCTCGTGACCGCGCTCTTCATGCCGGAGGAGCTGATCGTCTTCGGCGTGCTGACGCTGATCGGCTCGTCGATGCTGCTCGTGGGCGCGGCCAAGCCCCTGCTCACGCGCATCCCGGCGGCGGCAGGCCTCGCCGTCTCGCTCGTGCTCTTTTTGCTCACGCGCGATGTCAATGCCCACGCCCTCGGCTTTTACGGCGTCCACATCGCCGCGCTCCCGGATGCGCTCTATCAAAACTACATCACCGCCTACCTCGGCTTCCCGCATCCCGGGTTCTACACGACGGACTATTTCTCGCTCCTGCCGTGGCTCTTCCTGTTCCTCGCGGGCTTTTACGTCTACCAGATGGCCGGACAGCGCATCCTGAAGATCTCGTGGCCGGGCCTCCCGCCGCTGAACTGGATCGGCCGTCACGCGCTGGAGATCTATGTCGTCCACCAGCCGGTGATCTACGGCCTGCTCTGGCTCGGGAGCCGCGTGGGGGGGCGATAGGATGTTCACCAAGCGAAAGGTCCGGCAGCTCCTGACTCAGCTCGACTGATACAAAAGACCTGCGGCACATGCCGTATCGCATAAAACAGAAAGATATAAGGAGGCACCTACATCATGGCCAAGCTCATCCCCTATCATCTGACCGATACCTACAGCTACGAGGCCGTTCAGGCCATCGACCGCACGGGCATTTTGCTCGCGGACGGCACCTGCATCGACTTCCAGGAGTGCGCCCGCAATTTTGCCCGCGCCTATCCCGAGGCGAAGGGACGCTGCGTCGCCGAGCGGGACTATCAGGCGGAGGTGCCGTATTTCGAGTTCTACGCCTGCGGCAAGTCGGTCGTGATCCGGTTCGACCGCACGGGATTCCGTGCCGAGGCGAAGAACCGCCGCGACTTCCTCGATCTGCAATACGCCCTGGAGGACAACGGCTGCACCTCCTATGACCTGAGCTGATGAAGCTCGAGCACGCCATCATCCGCGACGGGGAGCTGCGCCGCTACCGGCAGGCCAGCGGCATCCGGGAGGTCATCGTCCCCGAGGGCGTCCACACGATCGGGGGCATGGCCTTTTACGGCTGTGACCGCCTCACGTCCATCCGGCTCCCGTCCACGCTGCGGCGCATCGAGCAGAGCGCCTTCTCCCGCTGCCGTGCCCTGTCCCGGCTCGACCTCCCCGACGGGGTCGAGGCGATCGGGGACGGCGCCTTCTCGCAATGCACGTCCCTCCGGGAGATCGGCATCCCGCCGCAGCTCACGTCGGTCGGGCGGCACGCCTTCCGGGACACGCCCTGGCTCGCCGCACAGGCAGAGCCGCTGGTCATGGTCGGGAACGGCGTGGTCTGCGCGTGGCAGGGGAAGGAGGCGAACGTCGTCCTCCCGAACGGCGCCCACACCTGCGTGGAGGCGCTGTTCGACAGTGACCGAAAGCTCCGCAGCCTCGTCCTGCCGGAGGGCGTCCGCAGCATCAGCAAGCGGATGTGCCGCCGCTGCCCGGAGCTCGCCGCAGTCAAGCTCCCGGAGAGCCTGACCGTGATCGAGGACGAGGCCTTCGCGGGGTGCGAGTCGCTCAAGGCGCTGCACTTCCCCGCCCCGCCCCTCCAGATCGGCGCGGACGCGATCCCGGCGGGATGCGTGCTGACGTTCGAGACGGCATGGGGCGCGGTGACGATCACGCTCCCGATGCGCTGGCGTGCGCACGCGGACGAACGCCTCTTCCTCGCCATCCTACAGGAGCGTGACCCCGCGCAGATCGAGTCGCTCTTCCGCACGATCCGCCAGACGGAGATGAAGCTGATGCTGGGGATCCGGCTCGCGGCCGCGTACCCGGGGCATCCGTATTTCATGGACTATGTCCGGCGGGTGGCGAAGGCGGCGGTGAAGCAGTTCGCGGAGGCGGGCGACACGGCGTCCTGTGCGGCGCTGCTGGCGCTCGAGCCGCTCTCGCAGCGGATCATCGAGGAGCTGATCGTGTACGCCAGTGAGCACAGCGCGGCCGTCAGTGCGCAGCTCGTGGAATACAAGCGGCGGTTCTTGAAATATGGAGATGACGCCGGCCGGATGCGGCTGTGATACGGCGTTTTATCATCTTAAAACAAGGAGGTGTATCTGCATGAAGTACGTCTGTGACGCCTGTGGCTGGGAGTACGACGAGGAGCTGGGCGATCCGGAGAACGGCATCGCGCCCGGCACCAAGTTCGAGGACCTGCCGGAGGACTTCGAGTGCCCGCTCTGCGGCGTCGGCAAGGACATGTTCTCCGAGGCCTGACACAGCCAAACAGACCCACGCAAAACGCGTGGGTCTGTCGTTTTTCTCAATGCAGATGCGTGATCGCCTTGGTCGGGCAGACGGTGGTGCAGACGCCGCAGCCGGTGCATTTGGCATAGTCGATGACGGCGTGGAAGTCCTGGACGGTGACGGCACCGTTCGGGCATTTCTTCTCGCACATCCGGCATCCGATGCATCCGGCCGAGCAAGCGAGCTTGGTCGCACGCCCATTGTCCGCGGAGCTGCACCGCACGGCGACGGTGTTCTCGAGCGGCCGCAGCGAGAGCAGTCCGTTCGGGCAGGCCTTGGCGCATCTGCCGCACGCGATACAGCGGTCGGGCAGGACACGCGCGAGACCGTCCCGGATGCAGATGGCCTTCTCGTCGCAGACGCGGGCACAGTCGCCGAGGCCGATGCATCCGAAATGGCACGCGCCCGTGCCGCCGTAGCTGGCCTTGGCCGCGGCACAGGTCGCGATGCCGTCATAGGCGTAGAGCGTCTGCGTCACATGACAGTCGCCCGCACAGTGGACGGCCATGACCATCGGCACGGAGGACACCTCGCGTCCCAGGATGGCGCCGAGCTTCTGCGCGGTCGCCGCGCCGCCGGGACGGCAGAGGTCCGGCTCGGCCCGTCCCTGCGCGATGGCCTCGGCATAGTCGGCACATCCCGCAAAGCCGCAGCCGCCGCAGTTCGCACCGGGCAGCGCCTCGGTCAGACGCTCCTGCGTGGGGTCGGTCTTGACGGCGAACACCCGCGACGCCACCGTCAGCAGGATGCCCGCGAGCAGGCCCATCCCTGCGAAGAGCAAGATCGGTATCAAAATATCCATTCCCAGGCCTCCCTCATATCATCCCGGAGAAAGCCGAGAAGCTCATGGAGACGATGGCCGCCGCGACCAGTGTGGCCGGCACGCCCTTGAACATCTCCGGCACATCGGCCGCCTCGATCCGGCTGCGCACGCCGGAGAAGATCACCAGTGCGAGCGTGAAGCCCATGCCGACGCAGACCGCGTTCCAAACGGCAAGGCCGAAGCCGTAGCCGTCGTCGATGTTGTTGATGGTCACGCCCAGCACGGCGCAGTTGGTCGTGATGAGCGGCAGATAGACGCCCAGCGCCCGGTAGAGCGGGGGCAGGAGCTTCTTCATTGCGATCTCCACGAGCTGCACGAAGAGCGCGATGATGAGGATGAAGGCGACCGTCTTGAGATACTCGAGCCCCAGCCTCTGAAGGAGCTGATAGATCGGCCACGTCACCGCCGCCGCGCACCCCATGACGAAGATGACCGCCGCGCCCATGCCGAGCGAGGAATCGAGCTTTTTCGAGACGCCCAAAAACGGGCAGATGCCCAGCGAGCGCGAGAGGACGTAGTTGTCCGTCAGGAGGGACGCCAGGAAGATGCTGACGATCGTTTGCAGCGTGGTCATACCGTGCCCTCCTTCCTGGCCTCGCGTTCCTCAGGCGTGCAGCCGGTGCAGCGCTTGGCCATCGGGCACGCACCGCAGCCGACCTCAGCCGGGGGCTTTTTGCGCGTCAGCACGCCCGCGAGCGCGATCAGCAGACCGAGCGTCATGAAGCCGCCGGCCGTGGAGGTGAAGATCGAGAGCTGCGGCATCCCCGCCGGGAGATGCACCGCGATCGGCGTCCCGGCCATCCAGGTGCTGCACCCCAGGATCTCGCGGACGGACCCGATCGCCAGGAGCGAGAGCGTGAAGCCCGCGCCCATGCCCAGGCCGTCCAGGATGCTCGGCAGCACGCGGTTCTTGCAGGCGAACATCTCCGCGCGTCCCAAAATGATGCAGTTGACGGTGATGAGCGAGAGGAACGTCCCCAGGCTCTCGTGCAGCTCCGGCGCGAAGCCGTGGAGCAGGAAGTCCACGATCGTGACGAATCCCGCGATGATGACGATGTAGCACGGCAGCTTCACCGTCGCCGGGATGACCTTTCTCAGCAGCGAGATCACCAGATTCGACCCCACCAGCACGAACATCGTCGCGAGGCCCATCCCCAGCGCGTTGACGGCCTGCGAGGTCACGGCCAGCGTGGGACACATGCCCAGCAGGCCGACCAGTGTGGGGTTCTCCTTGAGGAGGCCCTTGGTAAATTCATGCAGATAGCCTTTTCCGCTCATGGCTGCACCTCCTTGGCATACTGCTGCGCCAGCGCGACCGCCCCCGCAAGGCCGCGGGACGAGAAGGTCGCGCCGGAGATGGCGTCGGGGTAGTCGTTCTTGTCGGCGGCGCCGGAGAACTGCGCCAGATAGATCGGCTCCGTGACCTTGGTGCCGACGCCTGCCGTCTCCCCGCAGGAGACGATGCCCACGGACGCCACGCACCCCGCCTCGTCAAGGCCGACCAGGACGCGCAGACCGCCCTTGGCATAGCCGTCGGCGGTGATGTCGTAGATGGTCAGGCCGGAATCGTTCGTGTAGACGGCCGTCACGCCCTCCGGGGCGGTGGCGGCGGGGGTGTAGGTCCCCTCGCCGAAGACGGCCGTGAGGCTCCGCTGGACCTTGTCGCGCTCGGCCTGTGCGATGCGCTCGCGCGTGGCGCCGTTGACGGCAGCCAGCAGTCCGCAGACCACCGCACAGATGACCGTCAGGACGATGGTCGGAAGGATCCTCTCCTTCATGCAGCATCCCCCTTTCCAGCGGCGCCGAAGGGACGCGGCATGGTGAGCCGGTCGAGGTAGGGCGTCAGGATGTCCATGAGGAGGATGGCGAGGCTCACGCCCTCCGGGAAGCTCCCGAAGTAGCGGATCAAAAACGTCAGCACGCCGCAGCCGATGCCGAAGAGGATGCGGCCGAGCGTGGTGACGGGGGACGTGACGTAGTCCGTCGCCATGAAGAAGGCGCCGAGCATCAGGCCGCCGGCCATGAGCTGATAGAACATCTCATGGAAGTCCCCGCCCGAATACACGAGCACACAGAGCGCGAAGCTCCCCAGATACGCCCCCGGGATGGCCGGGGAGACCAGGCCGAGGAAGATGAGGAACATCCCGCCGAAGAGCAGTGCGGCCACGCACGTCTCGCCGATGCATCCGCCGTGCGCGCCCCAGAACAGATCCTGGAGGGAGACGTCCGTATTGACGAGCGGGGTGGCGGCGGAGACGGCGTCATAGCCGAAATACAGCGTCTTCCCGCGCGGGAGGATCCAGTTGGTCATGTCGGAGGTGAGCGAGAGCATCAGGAACACGCGCGCCGTGATGGCGGGGTTCGCGAAGTTCTGCCCCAGACCGCCGAAGAGCTGCTTGACGACCGCGATCGCGAAGACGCACCCCACGCCCGCCGCCCAGAGCGGCAGCGTGACGGGCAGGTTCAGGGCGAGCAGGAGGCCGGTCAGGGCAGCGCTGCCGTCCTGGATGGTCTGCTCGCGCTTCATGAGCATCCGGCAGATGCCCTCCGTCCCCATGGAGACGGCGATGCAGAAGACCATCAGGAACGCCGCACGCCAGCCGAAGCGGATGATGCCGGACATCGCCGCCGGGACGAGCGCCGCCATCACGAGCAGCATGATCTTTTGGGTGGTCAGCTCGTCGCGCAGGTGCGGGGCGGGCTTGATCGGGAGGCGCGTGGCCATCACTGTCCCTCCTTTCGGACGAAGGCTTTGGCGAGGGCATGGCTCTCCGCGAGCGGCCGATTCGCCGGGCAGACGTAGGAGCAGCATCCGCAGAGCATGCAGAGCCCGATCTCCAGCTCCTTGAGACGTGCCGCATCGCGCCGTTCATAGGCCTTTTCCAGCTCCGTGGGACAGAGCCGCAGGGGGCACGCGCGCAGACAGCGCCCGCAGCGGATGCAGGCCGTCGTGCGGCGCTCCGGCGCGGGGCCGAGCGCGAGCACGGCGTTCATCGTCTTGGTGACGGGGACGTCGGCGGAGGGGAGGGACTGTCCCATCATGGGACCGCCCGCGATCAGGCGGGCGACCTTCTCCTCCTCATAGCCGGCCGCCTCGAGGAGACAGCGCACGGGCGTCCCGATGGGGACGATCAGGCTCTGCGGCGCCTTGACGGCCTCACCGTCCACGGTGACGCCGCGGGAGACGAGGGGCATCCCGGTCGTGAAGTAAGTCTCCAAAAAGTAGATGCTCGTGACGTTCATGACCAGTACGCCGACGTCCGCGGGGAGCTTGCCCGCGGGGACGATTCGCCCGGTGATATGGTAGATGAGCACCTTCTCGGCGCCCTGCGGATAGACCGGCGGGAGCGGCACGAGCGTGATCGCCGGATCCTTCTCGGCGGCCTCATGCAGCACGCGCAGCGCCTCGGGCTTGTTCTCCTCCACGCCGATGGCGCACTCCGGGATGTCGAGAACGTCCATGATCCGCCGGATGCCGGCGAGGATGGTCAGGGGATGCTCCTGCATGATGCGGTCGTCGGCGGTGATATAGGGCTCGCACTCGGCGGCATTGACGAGGAGTTGGTCGATCTTCTGCTTGGGGTCGAGCTTGATGTGGGCGGGCAGTCCCGCGCCGCCCATGCCGACCGCGCCGGAGCGGCGCAATGCGGCCAAAAAGCCCGCGCGGTCCGTGTAGGACGGCACGGTGATGTCCGGGAAAGGAGTCTGCTGTCCGTCCGACGTGATCTCCACGGCCTTGCAGACATTGCCGTTCGGCAGACGGTAGTCCGGGATGGCAGTGACGGTGCCGGAGACACTGGCGTGGATGTCGGCCGAGAACGCGGCCTCACTGGTGCCGATCGTCTCCCCGACCGTGACGGTCTGGCGGAGCTTGACGGTCGGCGTGCATGGCGCGCCCATGTGCATCGACATGGGGATCAGGACCTTCTCCGGCACCGGGAGCGCCGTGAAGGGCTTGGCAGCGGTATCCTTGGCGTGCGGGAGCCGCACGCCGCTGAGCTTGCGCATAGGGTCCCTCCTTTGGGAGCGATCCGGCAAAAAAGCCCCATCCTGCCCGCATAGACTAGCAGGATGGAGCGGTCGCGTGTTCACCGGATGAGGCGCGGCGGCAAAGTTTTTTGAAAAAAGACTTTTAATTTCCGCGAAAGTGTGGTACAATAGAAGGGCAGCGTCAGGCGTTGCGCTTCTTGTAGATGCTCTCCTCGCTGATCTTGATGAGGTTGAGCAGAGAGGAGGAATACTCCGGGTAGGTCTGCGAGAGGATGGCGGTGGTCAGGTAGAGGACGTCCGGGTCCTGCACACAGTCGTTCTCGCCGATCGGGATGCCGCTGGAGGCAGCCTTGATGTTGGCCTCGTTCATGCTCACGATGGCGCTCGCGTCGTCATTGGCCACGACCTTCGGCACGGAAAAGAGCTTCTGGTCATTGTGGGGATTGGCGTTGTAGACGATGCGGAAGAGCTTATACACGTTCAGCATCAGATAGGAGGAGATCTCCTTGATGAGCGTGATGCTGTTGGCCTTCTGCGCGAGCGAGAAGAGCAGCGAGATGGAGTTGTTGATGATCTTGCGGTTGAAGGCCACGACCTCCGGCGAGGGCATGCTGTTGTTGCCGTCGTCATCGGGGATGTCCTCGATGGAGATGGTGCGCCCCTCCGGCTCCGGCGTGCGCCCGAGCAGGTAGTCGCAGGATACATTATAGTAATCAGCGATCTTGACCAAAAAATCCAGGCCGCATTCCCGGATGCCCTTCTCGTAGTGAGAAAGCAGCGCCTGAGAGATCCCGAGGTCGGCAGCGGCTTGCTTCTGACTGATCTGACGTTCCTTGCGCTGTAGGGCGATGATCCTGGGGAAATCAGAATTCATAGAGGGTAGCTCCTTTCATCATGTAATATTATGTACGTTTATGATAGCTTGTATATCCGTACTCTTATCATAACATACATTATACTATTTGTAAAGAGGTAACTTAGTGGAATTTTCGCCTTGTTTTTTCCTAAAAGTTGTATAATACTACCACACAGTCAAAACAGCTGTCCGCTTTTTGTGCTAAGATCACGATCACAGCGGACGATCCAGTCATATATAAAGGAGGAGACCTTATGAAAGGCTATCACCTGAGCCTCATCCGCCACGGCCGCACCAAGGCCAACGAGGAGGGCATCTACATCGGCAGCACCGACCTCTCCCTCACGGACGAGGGCGCCGCGGAGCTCGCCGCCAAGACGGACCAGTACGAATACCCGCGCGTCCAGCGCATCTACAGCAGTCCCCTGGCACGCTGCACGGAGACCGCCGAGATCCTCTTCCCGGAGCAGGACGTCTACGTCATCCACGAGCTGCGGGAGCTGAACTTCGGCATCTTCGAGGGCAAGCGCGCCGTGGACCTCGTCGGCCGGGAGGACTACCGCGCATGGCTCAAGGGCGGCGCGCCGGACGTCCGTCCGCCGGAGGGCGAGAGCGCCGAGGAGCTGTGCATCCGCTCCTACAAGGCCCTGACGCGCATCCTCATGGACATGATGGAGAACGACATGGCGCACTGCGCCGTCATCACCCATGCGGGCGTCATCAGCAACATGCTCGCCTGCTTCGGCCTGCCCAAGTATCCCGCCAGCGAGCTGCGCTGTGAGCCGGGCGAGGGCTTCGAGATCATGCTGACCGCGCAGATGTGGCAGCGCTCGCAGGCCTTCGAGATCCTGGGGATCGTGCCCTATTCCCGCAGCGGCGAGCCGCAGGACTGATCTCGCGCGCTCCTACATAGTATGGAGAAAGGGAGCTGATCGTTCTGGACCATCGGACACTGCATGGATTCTCGCGCAAGGTGCTGCACGGCCATTGGGCGGAGGCGTGGCGCATGACGCTGCTGCCGGCCTTGGTCGGGGCGCTCCGGCGGCTCGTGCCGCTGGGGACGGCCGCGATGCTGGGACTTTCCGGCGTCTGCACCGCGCAGGCGCTCTGCCTGGGGCGCGTGCCGGTCTGGACGGCGGCGCTCGCGGCGTGGGCGGCGGCCTGCGCGGGCGTCTGCGCGTGGCTGCGCTGGCGGGCGCTCCGATGGATGTCCGCACGCTGCGGCCTGCCCCTCCCGCCCGGACGGATGCTCCGCCGCACGGCCGCTGCGGCGCTCCTGCGCGTGCCGCTCACGATGCTGCCGGTGCTGCTCCTCTTGACGGCCGCGCTGCTCCTGCGGGCGGCGGCGGGACGTGCGGAGGGCGGACTTTGGCTCTTCGCGGCGGCACAGGCGGCGCTCGCGGCCGTGTGGGCGGGGGCGTTCTGCCTCTGCGACCGCCTCGGCACGTCCGGGACGATGCTTTGGCTCGCTGCCCATCCTGATGCCACCGCCCGTCAGGCGCTCCGCGGCTCGCGGGCGATGCTCCGTGGACACCGATGGGAGCTGCTCACCGTTGGGATGCGGTATCTGCCCGCGATGGTGACAGTGCTGCCGATGGGCGTGCTGCTGCCGTATCTCCATGCAGACGTCACGCTCTTTTTGCAGATCCGGATGCGCGAGCATGAGCAGGCGCCTTCTATTATATCATAAACGACAGGATACAGACGACGGCGCCGGTGCGCCTGTGTACGCCCGGCACCGTGTATGCGATACGCCCAGACGATGAAAAGGACTGATCGGGATGCAAGACCTCTATTTCACCTGTGGACGCCCGGCTCCGTGTAAGGCCGAGACGTTCCTGCGGCAGGACTGCGGCGTCTCCCATCGGACGCTCGCGAGCCTCAAGCATGTGCCGGACGGCATCACGCGTGACGGCGTCCTCCTGCGGACGGTCGACACTGTCTACCCGGGGGACATCGTGCGTCTGCGCATCGTGGACGCACCGGCCATCGCGCCGAACCCTGCCCTGCACGCGGAGGCCGTGTTCGAGGACGATGATGTCGTATTATTCAACAAGCCCGCCGCCATGCCCGTCCACCCGAGCTTCCGTCATCGGGACGACACCCTCGGGAACGTGTTCGCCGCCGGCTGGCCGACGCTCACCTTCCGCCCCGTCCACCGCCTCGACCGCAACACCTCCGGCCTCACGGCGGTCGCCAAGCATCCCCTCGCGGCGATGCACCTGCCCGGGCAGCTCGAGAAGACCTACATCGCCATTGCGGGCGGCCATCTGCACGGACGCGGCGTCATCGAGGCGCCGATCGGGCGGCGGGACGGCTCCGTGATCGAGCACTGCGTCCGGCCGGACGGCAAGCGCGCCGTGACGCATTACCGTGTCCTCGCACAGACAGCGGACGCCTCCGTCCTCGCGGTGACGCTCGAGACGGGACGGACGCACCAGATCCGCGTCCACATGGCCTACATCGGGCATCCCCTCCTCGGGGACACGCTCTACGGCGGCGATGCGTCCGCCATCGAGCGCCACGCCCTGCACTGCGCCCTCATGCGCTACACGGACGCCGCCGGGACGGTCCATCGCGTGACCGCCCCCTTCCCCGCCGACCTGTGCCAGATCCTGCCTCTTGACTTTTCGGTGGAGGATGTGCTATAATTATCTGATAGGACACGGACGCTGCGGCGTCCGCAGAACGTAGGAAGACTTGCAAGGAAAGGAGGTATCGCGATGGCGCGCCGTCAAAATCCCGACCCCCGCACGGACCGGCGGGACATTTGGGAGCTGCTCGTCCGGCTCGGCATGATCGTCGTCCACAGCACGGGCGGCCTGCTGCGGATCGTCGGCGCGATGCTCTTCGGCATCCTGCGGATGATCGGCTATCTCTTCACCCAGGTGGGACGCTTCTTCGGCGCGATCGGCGCCGCCTTCAGCCACGCCTTCCGGGAGCACGGCCGTCCGGCGCGGGAGATCATCCGGGACATCAAGCAGTCCCGCGGCAAGGGCATCGGCCTGGTGCTTTGGCATGGGCTCCGTCTCCTGATGAGCTTCATCTTCGGCGAATACGGCATCCTGCGCACCGGCTTCAACTACATCCTCCCGGTCATCTCGATCCTGTTCCTCATCGGCATCGTGCGGCTCGGCTCCGGCCTGGACTACGCGCTGAGCGTGTCCGTCAGCGGCGAGGAGCTGGGCATCATCTCCTCCGAGGGCGATTTCGACGCCGCTGAGTACGAGGTCAAGCAGCGTCTCGCCATGACGGGCGAGGACATCAGCATGAACTTCAGTCCTGTGTACGACCTGCGCATCGTCAATGCCGATGACCAGTATCTCTCCGTACAGACCATCGCCGACAAGCTCCTGGCCGGCACGGGCCACGACCTGCGCGATGCGTATGGCGTCTATGTGGACGGCGAGTTCATCGGTGCCGTGGAGGACCGCGACGTCGTGGCGTCCTACATGGACAGGGCACTGGAGAAATATGCCGCCGACATCACCGGCAACGTCAACGAGGTCTACTACACGAAGAGCGTGACCTACGAGCAGGGCGTCTATCTGGCCGAGAGCCTGAGCGCCCCGAGCGTGCTGATCCGCAAGCTCTCCGCTGAGAACAAGACCGAGGGACACTATGTCACCCGCTCCTCGGACACCCCGCAGATCGTGGCCGCCAAGCACAGCATGACCCTCGAGGAGCTGGAGGAGCTGAACCCGGATGTCGACTTCGACGAGGGATTCGAGGCGGGGCTCCTCCTGCATGTGACGACCTCGGAGCGCTATATCCCCATCGCCTTCACGCGCACGCTCACCGAGACGAGCTACATCGACTACACGAGCGTCCGCGTCGAGACGGCGGCGCTCAATCTGGGCGTGGAGCGAGTCATCTCGCACGGCTCCCTTGGCGAGCGCTCGAGCGAGGTGCTCGTGACGTTCGTGGACGGCGTCGAGAAGAGCCGTCAGGTGCTCAGCACGGTCGTGACGAAGGAGCCGGTGGCAGAGCAGATCGGCGTCGGGACGTACAGCGCACAGCCCGCGAACACCACGACTGTCCTCAGCGGCACGGGCAAATACGGCTGGCCGGTCAACGGCGGCTATATCAGCAGTCCCTTCGGCGGCGAGCGCCGTCACAAGGGGCTCGACATCGCCGCGCCCATGGGCACGGAGATCTACGCGGCCGAGGCCGGCACGGTCTACCGCGCAGGATGGAACTCCGGCGGCTACGGCAACTACGTCATCATCGACCATCCCGACGGCTACCGCACGCTCTACGGCCACGCGAGCAGCGTGGTCTGCTACGAGGGACAGCAGGTCGAGAAGGGGCAGCTCATCGCCCTGGTCGGCTCCACCGGCGACTCCACCGGCCCGCACTGCCATTTCGAGGTCCGCGTCAACAACATCTGCGTCGACCCGGCGCTCTATCTGCGGGTCAATGACTGACAGATCGGCCTCTGTGCAGGATGCACAAGAAAAATGATAAATGTTAGCAAAACATTTGGCGGCAGACCCTTGACAGGTCTGCCGTTTTCTGTTATAATAATAAAAGTCCGGCGCATACCGGACGAATGATATGCGTTGAAGCGGAAGGTTGCTGGCGGTATGCTGGGGAATTTCCGTGGAGTATGTCCGATTTCAAACCGGGCGAAAAGAGATCACGTCACAGTCTGTGCGGATGCGATGCGGCAGCGGATGCTGCATGGGGCGACCTGTGTGCCCTCATGCGGTCAGGATGCTGGTGCTTTGTCTACGCGCGCGTGTACGCATGATGTTCTGGAACAGTCCGGATCTTGCTGCTGTCAGGAAAGGTTCACGACCGTGAAAACCACCCTGTAAGGCCCCTAAGATCGCGGACGTTTTTTATCAGGCGGCGAACGGAACACCCGGCCGCGTGTCTAACAGAACGAAAACGCACACACGAGAGCAGGACACACGCAGACACACAGTATGCGAACAGGTCTCTGACAAGACGCCCCACCGATCGTTTTTGAGGAGGCGAAAAGTATGGCAGTCACCGAGAAGATCAGGATCAAGATCAAGGGCTATGAGCACGCCAATGTCGACGCAGCTGCTGCGAAGATCGTAGAGGCAGCGAAGAGGAGCGGCGCGAGCGTTTCCGGCCCCATCCCGCTCCCCACGGAGAAGGAGATCGTGACCATCCTGAGAGCTGTCCACAAGTACAAGGACAGCCGCGAGCAGTTCGAGCAGCGCACCCACAAGCGCCTGATCGACGTGCTCCGTCCCGCTCCGAGCACCCTGGAGGCACTTCAGAAGCTCGAGCTCCCCGCCGGTGTGGACATCCTGTCCATGGAGATCAAGTAAGGGTCCCCACCACCGCACAGCGCGTCGCAAGACACGCACCCCTAGTCCCCGGTCACGTCAGTTGCTGTGAAGCATTGACCAATGACTAGGTCACGTCGCACCTAGCTGCTAGGTCCGACCAATAACCAAACAAGGAGGAAAAGACAATGCAGAAAGGCATTATCGCCAAGAAGATCGGTATGACGCAGATCTTCGATGAGAATGGCAAGGTGATCCCTGTAACGGTCGTTGACGCGAGCCCGAACGTGGTCGTTCAGGTGAAGACGGTCGAGAACGACGGCTATGCTGCCGTACAGCTCGGCTTCGGTGACAAGAAGGCCACCAGAGTCAACAAGCCGCAGAAGGGCCACTTCGACAAGGCAAACGCCGGCTACAAGAAGGTGCTCAAGGAATTCCGTCTCGAAGACAGCGCACTGGAAGCAGGCAGCCTCGTCAAGGCTGATGTGTTCGCTGAGGGCGACATCGTAGATGTCTCCGGTACCAGCAAGGGTAAGGGCTATGCCGGCCCGATCAAGCGCCACAATCAGCACAGACTGAAGGAAACTCACGGTACCGGTCCTGTTCACAGACAGGCAGGCTCCATGGGCGCATGCTCCTCTCCGTCCCGTATCTACAAGGGCAAGGGCATGGCAGGTCACATGGGCGCCGAGAAGGTCACCGTCCAGAACCTCGAGATCGTCAAGGTGGATGTTGAGAACGATCTGATCGCCATCAAGGGCGCCATCCCGGGCCCGAAGGGCGGCATCGTCACCATCGTTGACAGTGTGAAGGCATAAGGAAGGAGGAAACGTCAATGGCAAATGTGAATGTTTATGATATGGCCGGCAACGTAGTTGCAGAGACGACGCTCTCCGACGCCGTGTTCGGTATCGAGCCGAATGTTTCCGCCATGCATGCGGTAGTCAAGAACTACCTTGCGAACCAGCGCCAGGGCACACAGTCCACTCTGACTCGCTCTGAGGTACGCGGCGGCGGTAGAAAGCCCTGGAGACAGAAGGGCACCGGCCACGCAAGACAGGGTTCCATCCGCGCTCCCCAGTGGACGCACGGCGGTGTGGCCATCGGACCGAAGCCGAGAAGCTATAGATATTCCCTGAACAAGAAGCTGCGCAGACTGGCTATGAAGTCGGCGCTGTCCACCAAGGTGCAGGAGGGTCAGCTGATCGTGCTCGACACTCTGACCATGGACGAGTACAAGACCAAGACCATCGCCGCCATGCTCAAGGCGCTGGGCGTTGAGAAGAAGGCGCTCATCGTGACTGCTGAGGCAGACGCTAAGGTCTACAGGAGCGCCAACAACATCGCAGGCGTGAAGACCGCAGCGGTCAACACCCTGAATGTGTATGACATCCTCAACGGCGGCAAGTTCATCGCACCGAAGAACGCCATCGCTAAGATCGAGGAGGTATTTGCATAATGAAAGCACCCCAGGATATCGTGCTCAGACCGATCATCACTGAGCAGGCGACCGATGCTCTCCCGCTGAACAAGTACACCTTTGAGGTAGCGAAGGACGCCAACAAGCTGGAGATCAAGCAGGCCGTAGAGGAGCTGTTCAATGTCGTTGTCCTGAAGGTCAACACCCTGAACTGCGACGGCAAGCAGAAGCGCATGGGCCGCTTCGTCGGCAAGACCGCTTCCTTCAAGAAGGCCATCGTCACCATCGACCCTGAGCCGAACGAGAAGGGCACCAAGAAGGCCGACAAGAAGAAGGGCAAGATCGAGTTCTTCGAGAACTTCTTCTAAGAGCACGCGCACGAAGCGCGCTGCTAGCTGAAAGATTATGGGGATCCATGTCCCCGATAATGACATGTGCTGTCGGTACGCTGTGAGACACAGCGAAACGGCAGCAGGAATAGGAGTGAAACAGATATGGCTATCAAGAGCTACAAGCCTACTTCTCCCTCCCGCCGCCAGATGACTGTTACGGATTTCTCCGTACTCAGCAAGGACGGCCCCGAGAAGAGCCTGCTCGAGCCGCTGAAGAAGAAGAGCGGCCGCAACAGCTATGGCCGCATCACGGTACGCCACAGAGGCGGCGGCAACAGAAGAAAGTACCGTGTCATCGACTTCAAGCGCAACAAGGAGGGCATGAACGCCACCGTCCTGACGCTGGAGTATGATCCGAACAGAAGCGCATTCATCGCGCTGGTACAGTATGAGGACGGCGAGAAGCGCTACATCATCGCTCCCAACGGCCTCAAGCCCGGCGATACCATCCGCGCAGGCGCCGATGCCGACATCAAGCCCGGCAACGCCCTGAAGCTGCAGGACATCCCGGTAGGTACCTTCATCCACGCCATCGAGCTCTATCCCGGCAAGGGCGCACAGCTCGTTAGAAGCGCCGGCAACCAGGCACAGCTCATGGGCAAGGAGGGCGCTTACGCGCTGGTCCGTCTCCCCTCGGGCGAGATGAGAAGAGTACCGGTGCTCTGCAAGGCGACCATCGGCCAGGTATCCAACCTCGATCACGAGAACGTCAACTATGGTAAGGCCGGCAGACGCCGTCACATGGGCTGGCGTCCGACCGTCCGCGGTTCTGTCATGAACCCCTGCGATCACCCGCACGGTGGTGGTGAGGGCAAGTCTCCGGTAGGCCGTCCCGGCCCTGTTACCCCGTGGGGCAAGCCTGCTCTGGGTTATAAGACCAGAAAGAAGAACAACCGCACGGACAAGTACATCGTTAAGCGCCGCAACGGCAAGTGATCGAAAGGAGGGACCACATCATGAGCAGAAGTATCAAGAAGGGCCCGTTCGTTCAGGAGAAGCTCCTCAAGAGAGTCATCGCGATGAACGAGAGCGGCGAGAAGAAGGTGCTCAAGACCTGGAGCCGTTCTTCCACGATCTTCCCGGATTTCGTTGGCCACACCTTCGCAGTGCATGACGGCAGAAAGCATGTGCCGGTATATGTCACCGAGGATATGGTAGGCCACAAGCTCGGCGAGTTCGCCCCGACCCGGACCTACAAGGGCCACGCTGGCTCCAAGACGTCCAACAACGGCAAGAAGTAAGAGCGGAAGGAGGGACTACAAATGGAATCTAGAGCAACTCTGAACAACGTCCGCATCTCTCCCCGCAAGGTGCAGATCGTGCTGGACCTGATCCGGAACAAGCCCACCGATGTAGCACTGGCAACGCTGCAGCTCACCCCGAAGGCAGCGAGCCCCATCCTCGAGAAGCTGGTCAAGTCCGCGATCGCGAATGCTGAGAACAACCACAGCATGAACAAGGACGACCTGTATGTCTCCGAGTGCTACGTAACGCCCGGCCCGATCATGAAGAGGATCATGCCGAGAGCACAGGGCAGAGCGTACCGCATCCTGAAGAGAACGTCGCACATCACCGTTGTGCTGAAAGAAAAAGAATAAATCCATAAGATTTCCCAAGGAGGTTTAGTATGGGCCAGAAAGTCAACCCGCGCGGTCTCCGTGTCGGAGTCATCAAGGAGTGGGACTCCCGCTGGTATGCGAAGAAGGCGGACTTTGGCGATAAGCTCGTTGAGGACTACAAGGTACGCGAGTTCATCCTGAAGAAGCTCAAGGCCGCGGGCGTTCCCCGCGTTGAGATCGAGCGTTATGCTGTGGATGAGAGCACCGAGAAGGTACGCATCCACATCCACTGCGCAAAGCCCGGCATCGTGATCGGCCAGAAGGGTGCCGACATCGAGAAGCTCAGAGCCGAGCTCGAGAAGATGATGAAGAAGTCTGTCTCCATCAACGTCGTTGAGGTAAAGCAGCCTGACCTCGATGCACAGCTCGTTGCCGAGAAGATCGCCAAGGATCTCGAGGATCGTGTATCCTTCCGCCGTGCGATGAAGCAGAGCATCGGCAGAGCCATGCGTCTGAATGCAAAGGGCATCAAGGTCCTGGTATCCGGCCGTCTTGCCGGCGCCGAGATCGCCCGCAACGAGAGCTATCACGAGGGCACCATCCCGCTGCAGACCATCCGTGCCGACATCGACTATGGCTTCGCTGAGGCGGACACCACCTACGGCAAGCTCGGCGTCAAGGTATGGATCTACAAGGGCGAGGTCCTCAAGGGCGATGCCGCTAAGGCCATGGCCGCAAGAGAGAAGACCGAGAGAAAGCGTCGTTCCGACCGTCCTGACAGACGTCGTGACAGCCGCAGAGGCGACCGCAATGGCGATCGCAATGGCGACCGTCGCGGCAGCTTCAACAACGGCGGCGCTCCGCGCAACACGAGAAGAGAAGGGGGTAACAAGTAATGCTGCTTCCGAAGAGAGTAAAGTACCGCAGAGTCCACAGAGGACGTCTGACCGGTAAGGCCTACAGAGGCAACACAGTAAGCTACGGCGATTTCGGCCTGCAGGCGCTTGAGCCCGCATGGATCACCTCGAACCAGATCGAGGCCGCCCGTATCGCCATGACCCGTTACATCAAGCGTGGCGGTCAGGTATGGATCAAGATCTTCCCGGATAAGCCCATCACCGAGAAGCCGGCCGAGACCCGAATGGGTTCCGGTAAGGGCTCCCCTGAGTATTGGGTAGCCGTCGTCAAGCCCGGCAGAGTGCTCTTCGAGATCGGCTCGAGCAAGGAGAAGCCCCTGTCTGAGGAGGATATCCGCGAGGCGCTGCGTCTTGCGATGCACAAGCTGCCGATCAAGTGCAGGATCGTGTCCAAGGCCGATACTGCTGAGGCTGCGAAGTAAGGAGGGGAGCAGAGCATGAAAGCAACTGAGATCAAAGAGATGACTGTTGAAGAGATGGATCAGAAGCTGGCTGACCTCAAGGCTGAGCTTTTCGCACTCCGCTTCCAGCTCACGGTAGGTCAGCTCGAGAACACCGCGAAGGTACGCGCGATCAAGAAGGACATCGCTCGCGTGAAGACCTGCATGCGTGAGGCACAGGGCAAGTAAGCGACTGCCGAGACCATCAAGGCTAGTTCAGCTAGTTATCTAGTTCATCTAGTTCATTTGGATATATATCCCATAAGATAGGAGGAAATGATCCGTGGCTGAGAGAAACCTGAGAAAGACCAGAACGGGTATGGTCGTCAGCGACAAGATGGATAAGACCGTCGTCGTTGCGATCCAGGACAACGTAAGACACCCGCTGTACAAGAAGATCGTAAAGCGTACCGTTCGCCTGAAGGCACACGATGAGAACAACGAGTGCAGAGTAGGCGACCGCGTTTCTGTGATGGAGACCCGCCCGCTGTCCAAGGACAAGAGATGGCGCGTCGTCAACATCCTCGAGAAGGCCAAGTAAGCATTACTGCTCCACTTGCCGGAACGCGGCGTGACGAATGAATTTTACCGATCGCACCCGCCCCATGCGGGGGCGATGAAGCAGATCTGAGAGGAGGAAGCATCCCATGATCCAGATGCAGACTTATCTGAAGGTTGCTGACAACACTGGCGCGAAGGAGCTCATGTGCATCCGTGTACTGGGCGGCACGCGCAGAAGATATGCGAATATCGGCGATGTTGTCGTAGCATCTGTTAAGAAAGCAACACCCGGCGGCGTGGTAAAGAAGGGCGATGTGGTCAAGGCCGTTATCGTTCGCTCCGCCAAGGGACTGAGAAGAGAGGACGGCACCTACATCCGTTTCGACGAGAACGCAGCCGTCATCATCAAGGAAGATAAGAACCCGAGAGGTACCCGTATCTTCGGGCCGGTCGCCAGAGAGCTCCGCGAGAAGGATTACATGAAGATCCTGTCCCTGGCACCGGAGGTACTGTAAGGGAGGTAGCACAGAGAGATGAGTAACAAAGTCCATGTAAAGACCGGTGATACTGTCATCCTGCGCACCGGCAAGTACGACTACAAGTTCAAGAACAAGGACAAGGACCGCCTGACTGGCAAGGTGCTCGAGGTGAGCCCGAAGGAGGGCAAGGTCATCGTCGAGGGCTTCAACATGATCACCAAGCATGTCAAGCCCACCCAGATGAACCAGAGCGGCAACATCGTCCGTGCTGAGGCCCCGATCTACGCCTGCAAGGTACAGCTCGTTTGCCCGCTCTGCGGCAAGCCCACCAGAGTAGGCCACGCTGTGGTAGACGGCAAGAAGCAGCGCCAGTGCAAGAAGTGCGGCAAGACTTTTGAGTAAGGGAGGAGAAACGAAATGGCAAGATTGAAGGACCAGTATGCTAGCACCGTTGCTCCTGCTCTGATGCAGAAGTTCGGCTACAAGAGCACGATGCAGATCCCGAAGCTGGAGAAGGTCGTTATCAATGTCGGCGCCGGCGAGGCCAAGGAGAACTCCAAGGTCATCGACGCGATCATGACCGACCTCGCAGCCATCACCGGCCAGAAGCCGGTCGTATGCCGCGCCAAGAAGTCCGTTGCGAACTTCAAGCTCCGTGAGGGCATGGCGATCGGTGTGAAGGTCACCCTCCGCGGCGACCGCATGTACGATTTCGTAGATAAGCTGTTCAACGTTGCGTTCCCGCGTGTTCGTGACTTCCGCGGCATCAACGGCAACTCCTTCGACGGCAAGGGCAACTACTCCACCGGTATCAAGGAGCAGCTGATCTTCCCGGAGATCGAGTACGACAAGATCGACAAGGTACGCGGTATGGACATCAACTTCATCACCACTGCCCAGACTGACGAAGAGGCCAAGGAGCTCCTGAAGCTCATGGGCGCGCCGTTCGCAGACTAAGGCGTAAGGAGGACGAACACAGATGGCTAAGAAGGCTATGATCAACAAGCAGCAGAGGACTCCGAAGTTCTCCACGAGAGCCTACACCAGATGCAAGATCTGCGGCAGGCCTCACGCCTACCTGAGAAAGTACGGCATCTGCCGTATCTGCTTCAGAGAGCTGGCGAACGACGGCCAGATCCCGGGCGTAAAGAAGGCTAGCTGGTAAATAATCGCTGTATAAAACAATAAGGAGGTCATTGGCATGCAAATTTCCGATACGATCGCAGATCTGCTGACGCGCATCCGTAACGCCAGCACTGCGAAGCACGCCACGGTCGACATTCCCGCATCCAACGTGAAGAAGTCCATCACCCAGATCCTCGCGGACGAGGGCTACATCAAGAGCTTCCAGGTCGTGGATGACGGCAAGCAGGGCATCATCAGAGTGACCCTGAAGTACACCGACGGCAAGACCCCGGTCATCTCCGGCCTGCGCCGCGTTTCCAAGCCGGGTCTGCGCATCTACTCGAGCTGCGAGGACATGCCGAAGGTCCGCAAGGGTCTGGGCATCGCGATCGTTTCCACATCTAAGGGCATCATGACCGACAAGAAGGCCAGAGAGCTGAATGTCGGCGGCGAGGTGCTCGCGTACGTTTGGTAAGGAGGAGTAAGAGCAATGTCTAGAATTGGCAGAATGCCGATCACTGTTCCTGCCGGCGTTGAGGTAAAGGTAGCAGATGATACGGTCACTGTAAAGGGTCCGAAGGGCGAGCTGACCCAGAGCTTCAGCAAGGAGCTCGGCATCAAGCTCGAGGACGGCGTCCTGACCGTTTCCCGTCCCTCTGACGACAAGCTCCACAGGAGCCTGCACGGCCTGACGAGAACGCTGATCCACAACATGATCGAGGGCGTTGTCAACGGCTTCAGCAAGACCCTGGAGATCGACGGCGTCGGCTATCGTGCCGCTAAGCAGGGCACGAACCTGGTCATGAACCTGGGCTTCTCGCATCAGGTCATCGTTCCGGAGACCGACGACATCAAGATCGACGTTCCGCAGCCCAACATCGTTGTGATCCGCGGCATCGACAAGCAGAAGGTCGGCCAGTTCGCCGCTGAGATCCGCGAGAAGCGGCCGCCGGAGCCTTACAAGGGCAAGGGCATCCACTACCAGGGCGAGCACATCATCCGCAAGGAAGGCAAGGCCGGTAAGGGCAAGAAGTAAGGTAAGGAGTGAAAGGCTATGATCAAGAAGTTTGATAGCAACAAGGCACGCCTGAAAAGACATGCCCGTGTTCGCAGAAAGATCTCCGGCACTCCCGAGTGCCCGAGACTGAACGTATTCCGCAGCGCCAAGCACATCTATGCGCAGATCATCGACGACGTCAACGGCGTGACCCTGGCGAGCGCTTCGAGCCTTGCCAAGGATCTGGATGTGAACGGCGGCAACGTTGAGGGTGCCAAGAAGGTCGGCGAGCTGATCGCAAAGGCCGCTGCCGAGAAGGGCATCAAGGACGTTGTATTCGACCGCGGCGGCTATCTGTACCACGGAAGAGTACAGGCGCTCGCTGAGGCAGCCCGTGAGAACGGTCTGAATTTCTAAGGAAAAGGAGGGAATACGATTGGCAAGCTATGAGAACAGAGAGACCGAGTATCTCGAGAAAGTCGTACACATCAACAGAGTCTCCAAGACGGTAAAGGGCGGCCGTATCATGAAGTTCTCCGTACTGGTAGTCGTCGGCGACGGCAACGGCACGGTAGGCTTCGGTATGGGCAAGTCCGGTGAGGTGCCGGATGCGATCCGCAAGGGCATCGAGGACGCCAAGAAGAACATGGTCAAGGTACCGCTGAAGGGCACCACCATCCCTCATGAGATCGTAGGCAAGTTCGGCGCAGGCGAGGTGCTCATGCGTCCGGCTGCTCCCGGTACCGGCGTGATCGCCGGTGGTCCTGTCCGTGCCGTCATCGAGGTGGCCGGCATCAAGGACATCAGAACGAAGTCCCTGCGCTCCAACAACCCCTGCAACGTGGTAAGAGCGACCATCGCTGGCCTGACCGGCTGCACCACCGCGGAGGAGGTCGCTGCAAAGCGCGGCAAGTCCGTGAAAGAGATCCTGGGCTAAGGAGGGCAAAGCGCAATGAAGAAGATCACACTCGTCAAGAGCCTCATTGGCTGCAAGAAGGATCAGATCGCTACCGCGTATTCGCTCGGTCTCAAGAAGATCGGCGACGTGACCACGCAGCCGGATAACGCCGGCACCGCTGGCAAGATCCACAAGATCACTCACCTGATCAAGGTAGAGGAAGCGTAAGATAAGGAGGTGCGAACATGCAGATTCATGAACTGACACCCGCTCTGGACTCCAACAAGCCGTCCAAGCGCGTCGGCAGAGGCCACGGCTCCGGCAACGGCAAGACCGCCGGCAAGGGCCACAAGGGCCAGAAGGCTCGCTCCGGCGGCGGCGTTCGTATCGGCTTCGAAGGCGGCCAGATGCCCCTCGCACGCCGTATCCCGAAGCGCGGCTTCAAGAACCACTTCGCGAAGGAGTACACCGTACTCAACGTGAGCGCCCTGAACGAGAAGTTCGAGGCAGGCGAGGCAGTCAATGCCGCGACCCTGTACGAGAAGGGCCTCGTAAAGTCCGTTGCGAAGGACGGCATCAAGATCCTCGGCGACGGGGAGCTCACCAAGGCGCTCGTTGTTGACGTAGCGAAACTCACTGCATCCGCTAAGGCCAAGATCGAGGCCGCCGGCGGTAAGTATATCGAGAAGGATGGCGAGAAAGCTGAGGTGAAGTGAGTTGTTTCAGACACTGAAAAACGCTTGGAGTGTTCCTGAAATTCGTAAGAAGTTCATCTACACCTTCATCATGATCCTCATCTTTAGACTCGGGAGCGCGATCACCGTTCCCTTCCTGGATCTAGCGTCCGTACAGACGTGGGTCAACGAGAACGCGACCGGCGGTAATTTTCTTGAGTATCTGAACATCCTCACCGGTGGCGCCCTCTCGAAGGCGACCGTGTTCTCCCTCTCCATCACCCCGTACATCAACGCATCCATCATCATCCAGCTCCTGACCTACGCCCTGCCGCCCCTCGAAAGGCTGCAGGAGGAGGGTGAGGAAGGACGGAAGGTCATCAACAAGATCATGGCCTATGTGGCACTTGGTCTGTCGCTCTTCATGTCCATCGCGTACTACCTGACCATGCGCAACAGCATGGGCGCGGTCAAGTACACCTCCGGTGCGGAAGGCTGGTTCGTTGCTGTCGTCATCGTGGCCTGCTTCACCGCCGGTGCGTCGTTCGTCGTTTGGATGGGCAACCGCATCAGCGATAAGGGCATCGGCAACGGCGTCTCGATGATCCTGTTCGCAGGCATCCTGGCCCGCTTCCCCACCGACGTCGGCACGCTCATCGAGCTGACCAAGACCACCCCGCAGAAGTATTTCTGGGTCACCATCGCTGTGCTCGTCGTCTTCGTCCTCATGATCGGCTTCATCGTCTTCATGAACGAGGCAGAGCGCCGCGTCCCGGTACAGTACGCCAAGCGCGTGGTCGGACGCAGACAGTACGGCGGCCAGAACACCCACATCCCGATCAAGGTGTGCATGTCTGGCGTTATGCCGATCATCTTCGCCATGGCGTTCATGTCCCTGCCCGCTACCCTGAGCCTCTTCGTGAAGCCGGTAGAGGTGCTGACCGAGGACACCACGGCAGGTGCGCGGTTCTACTACCACTTCATCAATTTCTTCAAGACCACCAGCGCCGGCTATGCGGTGCTCTACCTCATCCTCATCGTGGCGTTCAACTACTTCTACGTTTCGATGCAGTATAACCCGGTAGAGATCGCCAACGGCCTGCGTCAGAACAACGGTGCGATCCCGGGCATCCGCCCCGGTAAGCCCACCTCGGACTACCTCCAGAAGGTGCTCTCCAAGATCACCCTGGTAGGCGCCATCTTCCTTGGCATCATCGCCATCTTCCCGATCATGATCACCTGGGTCGATCCGAACCTCGCTTCCCTGTCGATGGGCGGTACCTCCATCCTGATCGTGGTCAGCGTCGCGCTCGAGACCGCAAGAACGCTCGAGTCCCAGCTCATGATGCGTCATCACAAGGGCTTCCTGGGCTAAGCGATGCGATACGCGAGATGCATGAGAAATGCAGTTGCTACATTATGATAAGGAGGCTAGTATATGAACCTGATTCTACTCGGTGCGCCTGGTGCCGGCAAGGGCACGCAGGCAGAGGTCATCTCCGAAGCGCTGGGCATCCCGCAGATCTCCACCGGCAACATGCTGCGTGAGGCTGTGAAGAACGGCACGGAGTACGGCCTGAAGGCGAAGGCAGTCATGGAGGCAGGCGGTCTGGTGTCTGACGACATCGTGATCGGCATCCTCAAGGACCGCATCGCGAAGGACGACGCCCAGAAGGGCTTCATCCTCGACGGCTTCCCGAGAACGGTCCCGCAGGCCGAGGCGCTCGACGCCATGGGCGTGCAGATCGACAAGGTCATCGAGATCTTCGTTCCCGATGAGACGATCAAGGAGAGAGTATCCGGCAGACGCGTTTGCGAGGGCTGCGGTGCTTCCTACCACATCCAGTACAAGCCTTCCAAGGTCGAGGGCGTTTGCGACAAGTGCGGCGGCAAGACCGTCATCCGCAAGGACGACCAGCCTGAAACGGTCATCTCCCGTCTGGAAACCTACCACAAGGAGACCGAGCCGATCAAGGCATACTACGATAAGCAGGGCAAGCTCGAGACCGTCATCGGTCAGGAGGAGGTCGCCGATACCAAGCGGCTGACTCTGAAGGCGGTAGGGGTCGATGCCTGATGAGTATCACGATCAAATCACAGACAGATCTCAAAAAGATGCGTGAGGCCGGAAGGATCGCCCGCAGGGCGTGCCTCCTGGCCGGCCAGTCCCTCGAGCCCGGCATGTCGACCAAGGACATCGACACGATCGTCCATGACTACATCGTCGGCGAGGGCGCGTATCCCTCGTTCCTCGGCTACGCCGGTTTCCCCGGGAGCGCGTGTGTCTCGGTCAACGAGGAGATCATCCACGGCATCCCGAGCCCGCACCGCAAGATCAAGGCCGGCGACATCGTCAGCATCGACGTCGGTGCAAAGCTCAATGGGTTCCACGGCGACACCTGCGCGACCTTCCCGGTCGGCAAGATCACCGAGGAGGCCCAGAAGCTGCTCGAGGTGACGGAAGCGGCCCTTCACGAGGGCATCGCCAAGGCAGTGGTCGGCAACCGGCTCGAGGACGTCTGCGGTGCAGTGGAGCGCTACTGCGCTTCCCGCGGCTACGGCATCGTTCGCGAGTATTGCGGTCACGGCATCGGCAGAGAGCTGCATGAGAGCCCGGAGGTGCCGAACTACGTTCAGCACGGCTCCCGCGACATGCGGATCAAGCTCATGCCGGGCATGTGCATCTGCATCGAGCCGATGATCAATGTCAAGGGCGACGCCATTCGTCAGAGCAAGGACGGCTGGACCGTGCGCACCAAGAGCGGTTCGCTGTCCGCACATTTCGAGCACGCCATCGCCATCACGCCGAACGGTCCGGTCATCCTTACGGATCCGAACTAAAACGCATGGCAGGCAGGCAAGAGACGCTTAGGGTCGGACAGATCGTCCGCGCCAGTGCCGGCAAGGAGAGCACCGGCCGCTATGGGGGCTTCTACATGATATGTGAGCTCCTGCCCGGCGGCTATGTGGCGCTCGCCAATGGCAAGGACCGGCCGCTGGACCGCCCGAAGCGCAAGAACGTGCGGCACGTCTGCCCCACAGCCACCGTCCTCGAGCACGAGCGGCTCACGGACAGAGCGCTGCGCCGGACATTGCAGGCGTTCGCGAACAGTGAGGACCAGAACGACTGATCGAACAAAGCAGGAGGAGGATCTGATTTGTCTAAGGAAGATCTGATCGAAGTCGAGGGCATCGTGCTCGAGGCGCTGCCGAACGCGAACTTCCGCGTAGAGCTGCCGAACAAGCACGTCATCCTCGCACATGTGTCGGGCAAGCTGAGGATGAACTACATCCGCATCGTTCCCGGCGATAAGGTGAAGATCGAAATGTCGCCCTACGACCTGACCAAGGGGCGCATCACCTGGAGAGCCAAG
Organism: uncultured Ruminococcus sp.; assembly: GCA_902762785.1. GTDB lineage: Bacteria > Bacillota > Clostridia > Oscillospirales > Ruminococcaceae > UBA3855. The sequence goes on from CACWPL010000002.1 coordinate 122,852, forward strand.
TGAGCGAGCGCTCGCGGCTCTGAAAAGGAGGTATTTTCATGAAAGTAAGACCTTCGGTAAAACCGATTTGCGAAAAGTGCAAGGTCATCAAGCGCAAGGGGAAAGTCATGGTCATCTGTGAGAATCCCAAGCACAAGCAGCGTCAGGGCTAAGCCTTGACAGCATTGGAGGTGTAATTCATCAATGGCAAGAATTTCGGGTATTGACCTTCCCAAGGATAAGAGAGTCGAGATCGGCCTGACCTATATCTTCGGCATCGGCCGCACGACTTCCAACAAGATCCTCGCCGCTACCGGCGTTGATCCCGACACCCGTGTCCGCGACCTGAGCGAGCAGGACGTAGCGAAGCTGCGTGACTACATCGATCAGCACCTGACGGTAGAGGGCGACCTGCGCCGCGAGGTAGCACTGAACATCAAGCGACTCGTCGAGATCGGCTGCTACAGAGGCATCCGTCACAGAAAGGGTCTGCCGGTAAGAGGCCAGCGCACCAAGACCAACGCAAGAACGCGCAAGGGTCCGGCTAAGACCATCGCGAACAAGAAGAAGTAAAGGAGGGCGAATTCTTTGGCACAGCAGAAGGGCAAGAAGGTGACCGCTGTACGCCGCCGCAGAGAGCGCAAGAACATCGAGAGCGGTGCCGTACACATCCAGTCTACCTTTAACAATACGATCGTGACCATCACTGATACGCAGGGCAACGCCATCTCGTGGGCGAGCGCAGGCGGTCTGGGCTTCCGTGGCTCCAGAAAGTCTACCCCGTTCGCAGCACAGACCGCTGCCGAGACCGCAGCAAAGGCTGCGATGGAGCACGGCCTGAAGACCGTTGAGGTATACGTAAAGGGCCCGGGCAGCGGCCGTGAGGCTGCCATCCGTGCGCTGCAGACCGTAGGTCTGGAGGTCCGCATGATCAAGGATGTCACCCCGATCCCGCACAATGGTTGCCGTCCGCCTAAGAGACGCCGCGTCTGATTGGAGGTACATGTCATGGCAGTTAATAAGGATCCGATTCTCAGAAGATGCAGATACCTGGGCATCAGCCCGGCCGTTATGGGCATCAACAAGCAGTCCAAGCGCAACCCCAACGCCAACAGCCGCCGCAAGGTGTCTGAGTATGGCCAGCAGCTCAAGGAGAAGCAGAAGCTGAAGTTCATCTACGGTATGATGGAGAAGCCCTTCCGCCACTACTTCGAGCTCGCTGAGAAGATGGAGGGCAAGGCCGGTGACAACCTGATCACCCTGCTCGAGTCCCGTCTGGACAGCGTGGTATACCGCATGGGTATGGCTTCCACCAGACGTGAGGCAAGACAGCTCGTTGGCCACGGTCACTTCACCGTGAACGGCAAGCGCGTCGATATCCCCTCCTTCCGTGTATCTGTTGGCGACGTGATCGCGCTCGACGAGCGCAGCCGCTCCAGCGCACAGTTCAAGGGCAACGAGAAGGCCCCTGGCATCCTCGCTCGCACTGAGGGCGTCGTAGTGCCGCTGTGGCTCGACGTTGACAGAGACAAGTTCTCCGCTACGGTCACCAGAATGCCCGGCCCGGCTGACATCGAGTACGAGGCAGAAACGCACCTGATCGTCGAGCTGTACTCCAAGTGATCGGTCATTGCTTGGCGTTTGCTATTCGGAACACGATCTATCCTACGAATTCAAACACACATATCCGTTTAGGATGACAAGTGATCACTATCACGAAATAGGAGGGTTTATATGCTTGAAAAAATCGGAAAGCCGGAGATCGTTCTTGAAGATCAAAGATCGGATGGGAAGTATGGCAAGTTCGTTTTGGAGCCGCTCGCACGCGGCTACGGTACGACCCTGGGCAACAGCCTGAGACGCGTACTGCTCTCCTCCATCCCTGGCGTGGCTGTCGATTTTGTCAAGATCGATGGCGTACACCACGAGCTTTCTACGATCCCGGGCGTTAAGGAGGATGTCACCGAGATCATCCTGAGCCTGAAGGGCCTGACCGTCAAGCTCTATGGGGATGGTCCCAAGACGCTCCTGATCAATGCAGAGGGTGAGTGCGAGGTCACTGCCGGCGACATCGAGGCAGATTCCGAGGTCACCATTCTGAATCCGGGCATGCACATCGCGACCCTGGGCAAGGATGCAAAGCTTCATATGGAGATCACCATCGACCGCGGCCGCGGCTATGTGTCTGCTGAGCGCAACAAGCAGCAGGCCGCTGAGGAACGCAAGAACCAGCAGGCTGCTGAGCTCCCGATCGACGTGATCGCTGTAGACAGCATTTATACTCCTGTTTTAAAGGTGAACTATACCGTAGAAAATACGAGAATCGGACAGGTCACGGACTATGACAAGCTGACCATCGAGGTCTGGACTGACGGTACCATCAAAGCCAAGGAGGCTTTGTCGCAGGCAGCCAATCTCCTCAACGAGCACCTGAAGCTCTTCATCGATCTCTCCGATGAGGCTTACCCGCGTGAGGTCCTCCAGGAACCGAACGATAAGGGCAAGGAGAAGATCCTTGAGATGACCATTGAGGAACTTGACTTGTCGGTACGCTCCTTCAATTGCCTGAAGCGCGCCGGCATCAACACCGTCGATGACCTGATCAACAAGTCCGAGGAAGAAATGATGAAGGTGCGTAACCTTGGTAAGAAGTCCTTCGACGAGGTCAAGGAGAAGCTCCAGTCTCTGGGCTTCGACCTCTCGTCCGAGGAGGACTGACCGAGACGGACGCACGAGGCAATACTGCAAATAGGTACGAAAAGGAGTGAATGATAATGCCGGGTACCAGAAAGTTGGGCAGAACGACTGCACAGAGGACCGCTATGCTGAGAGCTATGGTCACCTACCTGCTTGAGAACGGCCAGATCGAGACGACCGTTACCAGAGCGAAGGAGGTGCGCAGCGTTGCGGAGAAGATGATCACCCTGGGAAAGAATACCGACCTGCACAGCAAGCGTCAGGTGTTCGCTTACATCACAAAGGAGGGCGTCGCCAAGAAGCTCTTCGAGGAGATCGCCCCGAAGTACGCTGACCGCAAGGGCGGCTACACCCAGATCATCAAGATCGGCCCCCGCCGCGGTGATGCTGCCGAGATGGCCATCATCAAGCTGGTAGACTGATCCTGCTGCAAGATGCATCAGATGCTCCCCCGCAAGGGGGAGCATTTTTTGTCTCTTTTTTCACGTTTCCCCTTGCGATCGGGGCAAGATCATGGTATAATAAAAGTGTATGACCGCAGGGGACTGCGGCGGAAAGGGGAACACCCACATGAAACTGATCTTTGCCATCGTCAACGGCGATGATTCACTGGCCGTCTCCCGTGCGCTGACGAAAGCCGGCTTCTTCGCGACCAAGCTCGCCTCCACCGGCTCCTTCCTGAGCGCCGGCAACACCACCTTCCTCACCTGCGTCGAGGATCACAGGGTCGATGCCGTCATCGACATCATCCGTGAGAAGAGTCACAAGCGCAAGCAGTTCGTGCCGACGAGCCAGCCGATGGATCTCGGCGGGAGCATCCCGGTCGAGGTCGAGGTCGGCGGCGCCACCGTCTTCGTGACGGACGTGGAGCGCTTCGAGAAGCTATGACGCCCATCTACGGCAACGACGACCTTCTCGCGCAGATCCGTACCATGGCCGCGCGGGGACGTCTCCCGCATGCGGTGCTCTTCCACGGCGCCCGCGGCATGGGACGCAAGACCCTTGCCCGCTATTACGCCAAGACCGCGCTCTGCACGGGGCAGGACGCGCCCTGCGGCCAGTGTGCGAGCTGCCGCAAGATCGACCACGAGAGCCATCCCGACCTCATCGTCGTGCCGCACAGCGGCAAGCGGGGCGGCTTTTCGGTGGAGACGGTGCGCAGCGTCGTGAAGGACGCCATCGTGGCGCCGAACGACGGGGCACGCAAGGTCTATCTCTTTGGGGACTGCGATGCCATCGACCCGCGTTCGCAGAACACTCTCCTCAAGCTCACGGAGGAGCCGCCGCCGCACGTCCTGCTCGTCTTCACGGCAGAGCATCGGAACGTGTTCCTGACGACGATGCTCTCGCGGATGATGCCGCTCGCCGTGCGCCCGTGTACGGAGGCGGAGTGTCTCCAGGCGCTAGAGCAGGATCACGGCATCGCCCATTCGGACGCGCTCGCAGCCGCTGCGGCCTGCGGGGGCAACATCGGCACCGCGCTCGAATGGCTCGACAGCCGCACGCTCCAGGACCTCACACGCGCTGCTGCCGCGCTCACAGAGGCCGTTTCGGTCAGAAGGCAGTATGATATCCTCCGGCTGCTGGCGGCCTTCGAGAAGGACCGTCAGACCGCGATGACCCTCCTGCGTCTCCTCGACGCACAGGTGCGCGACAGCCTCGTGCTCAAATACGGACAGGACACCGGCCTCATGGGATGCGACCGCCGCAGCGCCGAGGCGCTCTCGCGCACGGTCACAGCGAGCCGTGCGGCCGCGATGCACCGCGCCATCCAGACCGCGTGGGACGCGCTCCAGGCGAACGTCAGCACGCGTGTGACCCTCGCGGCGCTGGGCTGGGAGCTCCTGTCTTAACAGCCGCGCTGGCGGCAGAAAGGAAGCTATATGACTGAGATCGTAGGGATCCGGTTCCAAAATTCCGGAAAGGTCTACTACTTTTCCCCCAATGGCCTGACGCTCCCGATGGGGACGCTGGTCATCGTGGAGACGGCGCGCGGCATCGAATACGGCACCGTCGCGCTCCCGAACCACAAGATCGACAGCGAGAAGGTCGTCTCGCCGCTCAAGAACGTCATCCGCGCCATGACCGAAGAGGATCAGCGGACGCTCGAGCAGAACCGCGACCGCGAGCGCCGCGCCTACAAGATCGGCGAGCAGAAGATCGCCCAGCGCGGTCTGGACATGAAGCTCGTGGACGTGAACTGCGCGTTCGACCGCTCGAAGATGGTGTTTTATTTCACCGCGGACACGCGTGTGGACTTCCGCGAGCTGGTCAAGGACCTGGCGGCGGTGTTCCACATGCGGATCGAGCTGCGGCAGATCGGCGTGCGTGACGAGGCCAAGATGTTCGGCGGCCTGGGCGTCTGCGGACGCGAGTTCTGCTGCCGCGGCTATCTGAGCGATTTCCAGCCGGTGTCCATCAAGATGGCGAAGGAGCAAGGGCTCTCCCTGAACCCGACGAAGATCTCCGGCACCTGCGGGCGTCTGATGTGCTGTCTCAAGCACGAGCAGGACGTCTACGAGGAGCTCCAGAAGATCACGCCCCGCATCGGCTCGATCGTGAAGACGGAGCAGGGCACGGGCCGTGTGGAGGATGCGAACCTCATCACGGGCAAGCTGCGCATCCGTCCCGATAACGAGGACGAGGTACCGTACACGATCGACCGTGCGGAGGTCGAGGTGCTCCAGCGTGCCGGGAAGAACCGTCCCAAGCGCCCTGCGGCGAAGCAGCAGCAGAAGCCCAAGCCTGCCGGCAAGGAGGGTGCGCCCGCGCCGAGGGATGCCGCGCCGAAGGATGGTGCGCCCAAGGACGGCAGCAAGCCCAACGCCAATGCCCGACGCCGCACCGGCCGTCCCGCGAACAAGCCCCAGAAGCCGGACAAGCCGGACACCTGATCTGTGCAGGGTGCTCAGAGACTGCTGGTCAGTTTGTGAAGATATACAAAATTGCCACAAAAGCATTGACGATCGGGAGAAGATCTGTTATAATAGAACTATCATAGATTCTACATCCTTATTCTGTGCCGGAACCTCCCGTTCCGGCTCTCTTTTTTGGCCCGGGCGGGGAGCCCCCGCTGGCGAGTCCCCTTCGGATGGCACGGCGCACTTTGCTTTTCACCGCAATGCCCCCAATGGCCTGCGGCGGGGAGCCCCCGCTGGCGAGTCCCCTTCGGATGGCACGGCGCACTTTGCTTTTCACCGCAATGCCCCAATGGCCTGCGGCCAAAGGGGGCAAAGCTGTTTTGATCTTGCTCGCGGCAGAGCCGCGAGACGCGTTCGTGATACTAGGGGTCTGACTTGGTGCGATCACGGCCATGGTCGGACGTGGCGCGCGCCTGCCGTATCCAAAAAAACGCCCTCCCGTTTGGGAGGGCGTTCGTGCGCATAGGGGATGGATCAGGTGTTGCTGTCGAGGTCGAGGATCAGGTCGTCGATGTCGAGCCAATCCTTGTCGGAGATGCCGAAGTTGCCGTCATCGTCGGTCGTGATCTCCACGATGGTGGAAACGGAGTCCTTATAGGTGATGTCGTCCAGGTGGGACTTCATCGTCTCCAGGACGAACTCCGCCCACTCGTTCTCGAGCGCCGTGATGGCCGTATCGCTCTCGGCCTCCTGGAAACGCGCGTCGAAGTCGTTCTCATACTTTTCCTCGATCTCGTCATAGGCCAGATCCAGGTAATCCATCGGCTCCACGGAAACGGTCACATGATAGGTCGTCCCGGAGCGCACGGCCGGCTCTACGGTGTACTTGGCCTTCTTCAGGATCTGGCGGCTCAGGTCGCTGTATGCGGTGATGATGCCGCCGTTGAGCTCCTCCTCGACGACGGAGTAGCGGTACATGATGATGTGGTTCATGTACTCGACCTCGTCATCGTAAACGGCCTGTGCCTCCTCGGCAGTCGAGTCGGTCAGCTCCATGTACTCGGTCTGCTCGTTGTAATAGGTGCAGTCCAGCACAGCGCGGACGTAGTTGGTGTAGGTCGTCGCGGCATTGTTGCAGCCCGCGAACGGGAGCGCCATCGCAGCGGCGCAGGCCAGTGCAGTCAGTTTCTTGTTCATCGTAGATCCCTCCATAGTGCGGCCGCCGTCTATCCTGCGGCCTTGTTCATTTCCTCTATAGGTTACTCCGCGTCGGTCGCCTCTTTGGTAGACTCGTCCGCAGGCGCAGCATCGTCGGCAGCATCCTCCCCGGCAGCGTCATCCTCGGCGGCAGTATCCTCAGCAGCAGCGGCATCCTCGGCCGGTGCCTCGTCCTCAGCGGGAGCATCCTCCTCGTCAGCGGGTGCGGCGGCCGCCCAGCCATCGGAGATGGTCAGCGGGATGGAATTGCCGTCGGCATCGAAGAAGGTGATGTTGTCGATGTAGGTGTCCTGGATGTTCTGCATGCCCCAGCGCATGATCTGGAGATACGGCTCGGTCATGTCGGCCTCCCACTTCTTGCCGCCGGACGCCATGATGAAGCGGAACGACACATGCAGCGCATCCGAGCGCTCGAGGTCATACTCCTGCTGGCCGGAGCTGGAGAAGTCCGAGAAGCCGAACCATTTGCCGTCCGCCATCTCGGAGCCGCCGCCGCCGCCGATCCAGCCGGGGACCTTGGGGCTCTCGCCGAGGTCATTGACAAAGACATTGCCCTTGGCCTGGGCGTAGAGGTCGAACTCCACGCAGTTGACGAGCGTGAGCTGCTCGGGCGCGAGGAGCTTGGTCACGTCCAGACGGAGCTTCTGCACGGCGTCGTTGATGTTGTCCTCGGTGGTGGTCTCGTCGGTGAAGCGGAGCATCTTGTTGCCGTCGACGTCGACGATCTCGAGCTTGCCGCCGACGGACGCGTCGTCGTCCTCGATGATGACGCCGAGATCCGGGCCGATGCCGTCCTCATCGAACGTGAGGGCATTGGCGTCCGGCTCGGGGAAGGCGGCGTTCGTGGGCGGCTCGGTCTCAGCCTCCGTCTCGGCCTCGGTGGTGACCTCCACCTCCGCGGCGGTCTCGGTCGGCTCCGTCGAGCTGGTCTGGCCGCCGCCGCAGGCGGTCATCCCGACCATCGCCGCGAGCACAGCGATGGCGATGCCTAGTTTCTTCATATCCCATCCTCCTATCAATGGGGCGTTGCCCCTCAAAAAATGATGCTCCCAGGATCGAACGTCACTGGGAGCATCCTGTGTTACGTCAGTTCAGGCGATGCTGATGATCGCTTACTTGGACTTTCTGGATACCAGAGCCACGCCGCCGGCGATGGTCAGAGCAGCCAGCGCAACAGCGATACCGTTGTCGCCGGTCGCGGTGTTGGTGGTGGTGGCAGCAGCGGTGGTGGAAGCGCCGCCGGAAGCAGCCTTGGTGGTGGCAGCAGTGGTGGTCTTGGAGTCACCGGCCTTGGTGGTCGCGGTGGTGTTCGTGGTGCCGCCATTGTTCGCAGTGGTATCAGCCGGAGCGGTGGTCTCCTCGGGAGCCGCGGTGGTCCCCTCCTCGGTGGTCTGCTCGCCGAACTTCAGGCCGCTTACGGTGAAGGTAACAGATACATCTGCGTCGAACACCTGGTTGCCGTCAACGATCGCGACCTTGGGGGAGGTCCACTGGTTGTAGATATTGACACGCATGTTGTTGCCGTCATCGTCGTCTCTAACGACAGAATCGCTGGTCTTGATCTCCTTATCGCCGATCTTGACAGAGTCAACGGTCATGTTGACGCCGCCCTTCTCCAGGCAAGCATAGAAATCGTCGCCCTCATCGCCGTAATTGGATGCAACGAAATCGGTCGTTCTGATCGCCATCGCCCACTGGCCGTCACCCAGCTCACCGGCCTCACCGCTGGGAACGGTGATGGTGTAGGTGCCATTGTCCGTGATCGTGATGGAGTTGTCAGCGTTCGCCTCCGTCCAAGTGCCGGAGTAAGCGCCCCAGCCACCGGCGACCATAACGGTGATGCTGTCAGGATATACAGTAGCAGCGGCAGAAGCCGGGATAGCCGCGATGGAAATGGCAGAGACTGCCAGCGCAGCAACGCCTGCGAGGATGCTTCTCATCTTCATAGTGATCTTCTCCTTTTCTTGTGTCCGGGATATGTCCGCCCGGCCGTTTTCATATGTTGCGCAGAGCGCGAAATGACGCGATACTGCGCGATCCGACAGAGGCCGGACCTTATTCCTATTATAACATGATCGTATCGAAAAGTCTATTGAAATTATGAATAAAAATGCACCTTGTTATTTGTCCTAATTTCACATTTTTGACGGTGTTTTTCCTTATTCTTCCGGCTTTTCCGAAACTTTTTCGATGCCGGCGATCCAAAAGGGCACCGCCGCCCCACATGCAGGAGGCGGCGGTGAACGGTCTGGCTCACTTCGCGAGCACGGCGCGCTTGAGGAGCGCGAGGTCGAAGACATCGACGGTGCCGTCCTCATTCAGGTCGGCGGCATCGAACTGCGTCTGCGAGAAGCCCTGCATCCCGTGGAGGTACTTCAGCAGCGCGATCACGTCGAGGATGTCCGTCCTGCCGTCCTCCACGATGTCGCCGCGGACAGGATCGGGCTCCGTGGGCGCGGGGGTCGTCGTGGTGGCAGCGGTCGTGGTCGTCGTGGTGGTCTCGGTCGTGGTGGTGGTGGTCGTGGTCGTCTCGGTCTGCAAGTTCCACTTCTGGCACGGGCTATTCGTGGGGCCGTACTGCTGCACGTTCGCACCGCTCTCCTTGGACGCCCCGTCTACCTCGACGAGCGCCGCATCCTTGGACGCATGGGTCACGATGGAATACGACCCATCCAGATTCTTCGTGAAGCGGAAGAGCATCGCGCTGTCCTTGCTGTCATACGGCACGATGTCGATGTTCGCGGCATTGCCGGAGCCCTCCGCCTTGAGGACGTAGCTCTGATCCTGGAGGGAGCGGATGTAGTAATAATTGCCCGAGCCGAAGGGCCTCAGGATCCACTTCTGGCAGTCGAAGCCGTTCGCGCCCCACTGCTGGACATTGGTGCCGGAGGCCATCTCGCCGCCCGCGATGTCCATGACGAGGCCGGAGTTCATGTTCTCAAAGATGTAGACATAGCCGGTATCGAGCGCCGTGCCGGGGTCGGTGACGGCCTCGAGGATCCAGTCCTGGCAGTTGGCACCGTTGACCTCCCACTGCTGGGCGTTGGCGCCGGAGGCCGTGCTGGCATCGGCGATCTCGACCGCGCTGGCGCCGTCGGTGATGCGGGTGCGGATCTTGTAGGAGCCGTCGGCGTTCTGCGTCAGCATGAACTGCTGGTTGGTGCCGCCGTTGTACTGGTAGAGGTCGGCATTGGTGCCGTTCGCGGTCTTGCGGCCGGCGATGTCGAGGACGTAGGTCGCCCCGTCGCCCACGCAGGAGGCGAGGTAATAATACCCGTCACCGGCGCTGAACAGCTTCCAGATGTTGTGGATCTCGGAGCCGTCGCTGCCCCACTGCTGGATGTTGGTGCCGTTCTCGGCAGCACCGCCGGCGACCTCGAGGTAGAGCCCGGAGTTCACGTTCTTGATGCGGTAGGCCGCGCCCTCATTGAAGCTGGCGGGCACGATCTGGGAGGACGCATCCGGCGCCTCGGAGAAGCCTGCGCTCGGGACGCCCTTGGAGCCGAAGCGGAGATACATCCAGTTGCTGTTCGCGGACTGGCATCCGGAATAGCTGGAGCAGTAGCTCTTGGCGGCATCGGCAGAGATGGAGACATAGTCATAATGCGAGGTGGGACGCCATGTGCTGGCGACGGAGTAGCTGGGATTGCTCGTCGTGCCCTGTCCCTGGACGGTGCGGCTGCAATTGGAGAACTTCGAGCCGCTCTCGGCATAGGCACCGGCATAGGTGATCTGGTTCCAGTCGCAGATGACGTTGCCGCCGTTGGCGTAGTAGCAGTTCTCAGCGTAGATGTCGCAGCCGCTGTGGACGGTGTAGGCCATGGAGAAGGTGTCCACATAGTTGCAGAGGGAGTGGAAATAGCCCCAGCGCATCAGTCCCGGGCCGCGGGTGAGGGTCTGGTAGAACTTGTTGGCCGCGAGGGTCATGCGCGGGAAGCCGTCGTACTTGGCCTTGACGTCGGCGGTATCGTCCGGGTAGCCGAGGATCAGGCCGTACTCGTGGAGGCCGAAGGAGCAGTCGGAGATGGTGCAGTAGTCCGCGCCGTAGCAGCAGGCGAGGAACTTGTCGTAGTCCGGCTGGCCGGAGGAGGCCTTGTTGTAGTCGGCATGGCCGGTGAAGGTCACATGGTCGACCCAGAGGTTCTGGCCGGCGCTGAAATAGACGGAGATGTTGTCGTTGCCGTTGGCATCCTTGTCGTGCTGGATGTCGAGGTTGCGGATGATGACGTTATTGCCCTTGCCGCTGTTCTGCTTGGTGCAGAGGGCGACGTTGTAGAGCGTGTGCTTGCCGTAGCTGCCGACGATGGTCTTCCTGTCGGTGATGTAGATGCGGCCGTCGGGATTGTAGTAGTGGTTCTGGCCGTCGATCTTGTAGGACGTGCCGCCGCTGATGTCGCCCTTGACGATGATGGTGTAGGCGCCGTCTGCCTCGGCGTACTTCTTGAGGTCGTCGAAGGTCGTGACCTCGACCGTCTCACCGAAGAGACCGCCGATGTCCGCGGCCTTGATGCCGGAGCCGTCGTTCTTGCAGTAGCCGGCGAAGCCCTGGAGGCCGTCGGCATTGAGGAGCCAGAGCTGGCTGTCCGCGCCGGTGTAGGACGCGAGGGTCATGCCGCTCGTGCCCTGGGTCAGGGCGAGGGAGGTGTCCTCGTAGTTGACGATCTTGTAGTAGAGATCGTTGCCGAGGTGGTCCTGCTTGACGGGGACGACGAACCAGTGCTGGGACTTGGCCGCCTCCGCGCCGTAGACGACGACGGCATTGCCGGCCTTGACGCTGTAGTTCTGCGGCGTCAGCATACGGCCGGACTGCGCGTTGGTCAGCTTGAAGAAGGTGCCGTTGCTGTCGCTGCCGACGCGGTCGAAGCGCCAGGAGCAGGAGAGGTCCTTGCCGAGCGCCTTGACGGAGAGGGTGGAGTTGTCTGTGGTGCCGTTCTCGGTCAGCACCTTGGAATTATCCTTGGTGGCGATGAGGGTGAGCTGGGCGGGGTAGTCGACGGAGGCGGCCTGCGCCTCGATCGCGCCGCCGCGGGGGAGGGGCGCTGCGATGCCGAAGAGTGCGAGCAGCACGGTCAGCATCATGCAGACGGCCCGTTGGAGGAGCTTGGTCTTCGAGCGGGTCATAGCGATCATTCCTTTCTTTATGCGTCTGGGTGCGCATCCGCTTTGGATGCCTTCTGTTTCCCGAGTGCCGGGCGCACGACTGTCCGGCGGTCTCTATTTTTATTATATAATATGTCGCCTGAAAAATCAATAGCTTATTCATAATTTTTTCAACTTTAGCAGATCTGCACAGGATGATAGCCTCTGTATCATCCCGAAACTGCGAGAATGTCGGACTGGCCGTGCGGGCGGGACGTTGGCCGTATCGGGGACCGTCCACAGCAGATCGCACAAAACATGGAGGACGGTGCGCGAAAATATCGTCATTTATTCGATTGACATGTGCAGGGGTTTTCCATTATACTATGGGTAAGAAAACTATTTTTACAGCATAGGAGGGATCTTACAAATGGATCTGAATGCAGTTGCGGCGATCATCGCCGAGCAGTTCGATGTAGACGTGGACGACCTGAACGAGGATACCGACATCCTGGAGGATCTCGGCTGTGACTCGGTCGGCGCTGTGGAGCTCATCATGGCGCTCGAGAGCGCGACGGACATCCGCATCCCGGATGAGGCAGTGGACAGCATCCGCACCATCGGCGACATCGTGAACTACCTGTCCGAGCACGCCGACAGCGAGGACTGATCCGGCCACGGCATCTATAACGCCACCCACGGCACATCCGGCAGCCTCTGGCGGATGTGCCGTTTTTTACCCTTGCTTTCGGCCGTTTTTTCTGGTATACTTATCAAGGGGGACGACCTGTGTGCCCCCGATGCCCCATGTCTGCCGGCGCCGTCCGACAGTCATACCCGATAGAAAGGAAGGCAGGAATGAAGCATCCCAAGCACCTCCTCGCTGCCGCGGCTGCGGCGGCGATGGTCTTCACCGGCACGCACCTGACGGCGCATGCCTACACGCCCGATGATGTGGCGGCAAAGGCCCGTCAGGCCGGGTGGCCGGACTACCTGATCCAGATGGGCTATAACGAATGGTCCTCCGGCGACTACACGCAGAACGAGCTCGACAAGGCCTATGAGAGCGTCTCGGGCTACGACACGCAGACCAAGGAGATGATCTGCAACTATTTCGGCGTCGACCCCGATGACGTCCCCGATCCGGAGCCGGCGGCCCCCACCGAGGCTGCGTCCCCTGTGACCGAGGCGCCGACGGAGGGCGGCACGTCCGCAGGTGTGACCGGCGGGGATACCTCCGGGAACACGACCGGCGGGGATACGTCCGGGAACACGACCGGCGGCACGTCCGGGAAGGGCGATGAGTCCCTGATCGTGACCAAGACGGACGGCACGACGGAGCAGCGCGTCTCCAAGACGGATTTCATCAACATGACCTATGAGGAGAAGAAGGCCTATGTCGACACCCTCACGGAGGAGTCCAAGGCCGCCTTCGTCGGGTCGCTCTCGACCGCCGAGAAGAACAGCATGATCAAGCAGATGCCCACCGCCGAGAAGGCCGCGCTCATGCAGACCTACATCGACGCCGCGGGCACGATGGGCGTCAATGTCACCGTCGACCAGCTCACCGGGGACAACATCTCCCTGACCATGCGCGATGACGAGGGCAAGGTCGTCGGCATGACGAACGTCGGCATCACCATCGACGAGACCGGCATCTCCCACACCCTCCCCTACGGCCTCGCCGCCGCCGCGGCGGTGGCTGCGCTGCTGGGATTCGCTCAGATCGGCCGCACGATGCGGCGGGAGGACAGATGAGACGCCCCCTCGCGGCACTGGCCGCAGCGGCAGCGCTCCTCGCCGGGACGGCCGCGCTCCCCGCGCACGCCTACACGGCCGAGGACATCGCCGAGAAGATGCGCGAGGTCGGCACGCCCGAGAGTCAGGTGCAGGCCGCCTATAACGACATGCTCTCCGGCGGCTACGACGAGAGCTGGTACGACATCGCCTACGAGGAGCTCGAGCAGGATGCCGAGCGCTTCAAGCAGCGTCTGCGCGACTATTACGGCATCCCCGCCCCCGAGACTCCCGATGTCACGCCCGAGACGCCGGACGTCCCCGCCGACACGCTCTACGCCCCGGACGGCGCGGTCGTGGAACGCATCAGCGATGCTGAGTTCATCGACATGAGCTACGAGGCGAAGCAGGCCTACATCGACGGCCTCGACGATGCCTCCAAGCAGCGCTTCCTCGCGTCCCTCTCCGATAAGGCACGCAACAGCATGGTCAAGTCCCTCCCGGCTGCCGACCAGGCGGCCTTCGCGGACATCCTGATCGACGCGGCGGACGCCGTGGGGATGCAGATGACCGTCGACCAGATCGGCGGCGGCACGGTCGACTATACCGTCCGTGACCAGGAGGGCGTCGTCATCGACCGCGCGAGCGTCGGCATCGCCATCGACGAGACCGGCATCTCCCACACCCTCCCCTACGCCGGCGCGGCTGCAGCCGTGCTGGCCTCCCTGACCGGCCTTGCGCTCGTCTACCGTGCGCAGCGGCGGGGATGCGAGTGATACCGCATAGAAAGGAGCCGTATCTTGGCAAACAATAAGAAAAAAGCCTTCCCCGTCTACCTGGTGACCGGCCTGCTCCTGCTGGTGCTCTGCACGGCGGTGAGCGTCGCGGCGCTGACGGTGCCGTATGAGCGGGCGAAGACCTATCTGAACATCCTCTTCATGGACGACAAGAAGCTCACGCCCTCGACCGGCGTGAACGGTCTGGTCATCGTGGAGAACGAGGACATCCCGACCGAGACGCAGAGCGCCGCGGCGGCGGAGCTGCCGTCGGAGGGCGAGATCGTCCGTCCGGCGTTCGGCGAGCAGTATGCCGTGCTCAAGTGCGAGGCGGCGGGCATCAATGTCCCGGTCTATTGGGGCAGCAGCGCGGAGCTCCTCGAGCGCGGCGCCTGCCAGACCACCAGCTCGGTCGTCATCGGTGAGACGGGCAATGTCGTCATCGACGCGCATGTGAACACGTTCTTCGCCGACCTCACGAAGATCGCCCCGGGCGACGAGGTCGTCCTCTTCACGGAGTACGGCATCTTCACCTACACGGCCACCGAGCAGGTCAAGTTCGAGAACACGGACAAGCGCTACGTCAACACGACCGACTTCGACCGCCTCACGCTCTACACCTGTGAGGCACAGGTCCTTGGCACCTCGACCACGCGCGTGGGCGTGCTTTGTGACCTGACGAAGAAGCAGTTCTACACGGCGGCCGCCGGAGAGGAGGGGGCATGATGGCGAAGACGAAGGAGCCGCGCATCCGGCTCTATTTCCCGAACCTCCTGCTGACGTTCCTGCTGGTGTTCTGCCTGATCGGGACGGAGCTGATGCTCCTCGTGCAGCACACGGCCCTGAACGCGGAGGCCTTCCGCAAGGTGGAGGAGGCGCAGCAGCTCAGCACCAAGGCGTCCCAGACGCTCGAGAGCTATTTCAAGACCCGCGCCAACAGCACGGGCATCCCGGCGGAGCTGTTCCTCCAGTACACGGACGAGAACACGCTCTCCCAGGGCATCCATGCGAGCGTGGAGGCGGCCTTCGCGTACCTGAACGGGGAGCGGGAGCAGTTCGACTATTCCAGGGAGAGCATGAGGGAGACCCTCGCGTTCGACCGGCTGGAGACATCGGTCACGGACTTTTTCAGCAGCTACGCCGACGAGAACGGCTACGCGAAGGACGCGACCTATGAGGCCAAGGTGGCGCAGACCATCGACGAGGCCGAGGAGGAGATCCTGTTCGTGACGGACGTGTTCAAGCTCCGGACGCTCTCGGAGAACAAGTGGTTCCCGAAGATCCGCAAGATCGCGTCGAATGTCGGGACGGGGACGGCGCTGTGCATCGCGGTGACGGCGCTGGTGATCGTGCTGCTGATCCTCTGTAATTTGAAGCAGCGGGCGCACATCGCCTACTGGCTCGGGCTCGCGGCGGCGATCGCGGGGCTCCTGCTGGGCGCGCCGATGGTGTGGTGCCTGGCGACGGACTTCTTCTCGGGCTTCGCGGTAAAGGACCCGCAGATCTTCGCGGCGGTCGTCGGCTATCTCCAGATGCTCACGAAGGACGCGCTGGTGATGGCCGTGGTGACGCTCGCGGCGGGGCTCGTGCTCTTTGGCGTCTTCGCGTTCTGCATGGCGCTCCGGCGCGAGGAGGAGGCCGACATCTCCGACCTCCCCGGCGGTGCAGCGTGAGCATGTTATGACGATATGACATGACGAAACGGCACATCTGCAAGGCGCAGGTGTGCCGTTTTTGTTTATGGGGGCGGGGATAGCGGCGCCGCTTTAGTCGATGAAGGCCATCCCCATGGACGGCTCGCGGCAGACGCGTTCGCCGAGGCGGTTGGCCCAGCGCTCGGTGTAGAAGGCGTAGTACGAGCGGCGGTGCTTTTTGCGATACCGCCGCAGCGCGGGCAGACTGAACCACAGCACCGACGGCAGCACGATCACCGGCAGATAGAGCCACCCCAGCACCGCGGACTGGATCGTGTGGCCGTACTCATGGACGAGGAGGGGACGGTCGCGGAGGGCGCGTTCGTCCATGAAGATGAAGCACCCCATCGAGGTGCAGCTCCGATGCCGCCACGCCGTCACGCGGGCATAGCGGAAGCCGAACTGCCGGGCGCGGCAGTGCGCGAGCCAGATGACGAGCCCCGCCGCGTTCTGCGGCAGGCACCATGTCACCTGCCAGATGATCCAAGCCAGTGCGGCGAGCGTGCGTCTCATGCGGCGCCTCCTTTCCGTGGGATGATGTGTCTTTCCTACATTATAGCACATCCCGGGCGAGATCGTCAATGTGGAGATGTGGAAAACAGGGCTTGCTTTTTCCACAGGGATGTGGTAAGATGTAGAAAACACCATCCAAGGAGGGATGACGATGCGGACAGACATCGCATGGGCGGCCTGCGGCTTTTTCGCGATCCCTGGGGCGCTCTGCATCCTCGTGAGCTACGGCGCCCTGCGCGCCTCCAAGCGGGAGGGACGGCACATCTCGGGCATGCCGGTCCTCGGGGGCTTGCTGGTGGGGATCGGCTTTTTGCTGTCACCGTGCAAATGGCTCGCGTTATTGGCACTTTTGGACTATGGCATCTGGGGGATCTTGCGGAGCATCGTGTGTGACATCCTGCACCTCCCCCGCAGGGACGCCCGCCGGCAGGACGCCCCGCCCCACGACGAGGACGATGGGGACGGCGGCACGGCCTGACTTTCCACATCTCCCCGTCCACATGTGGAAAAAGAGACCTGCCGCGCCGCATTTTCTTCTTGACAACGTCCCAAAAATGTGCTACAATGAGGATAGGCCTGCCGCGTGCGCGTGCAGGACGGCATAGATGGGGAACGTCCCATGACAGACACCTTCCAGAGAGCGGCCGATGCTGGGAACGCCGCAGGCAGGCATGGACGGAACGCCCCGGAGCCGGCGGAAGAGCCAGCGTTCGCTGGGGTAGAACCGCCCGTGTGGAGCGCGTCAGTCTCTGATCCAAAGAAGCGGGTCCCGCGTGCGGGATCAACTAGGGTGGTACCGCGGAGATCGGCCCGGACAAGTGATTCGGGAGCCATTTTCGTCCCTTGCATCGTTCGACACAGGCGCGAAGGCGCCGCGATGCGGGAGGAAAATGGCTTTTTTCGTGCCCATCCACCCGTGAGGTCATGCCCCCCCGTGCCCTGTCAGGAAAACAAAAACGCGATCGTTCCAAGTCAAAGCATGACAACGAGACCGCGTGTCCCAGCTCCGCTGGGACGAAAGAAAAAGTCACCTGATCTTGCCGGAGCCTCAGCGTTCCGACAGGAAAACAAAAAGGAGGTAATGTGATGCAGATCACAGAGGAGCTGGTCTCCTATGTCGCACAGCTCAGCCGGCTGCGGATGAGCCCCGAGGAGACCGCGGAGATGCAAAAGCAGATGAGCGAGATCGTCAGCTACATGGACAAGCTCAACGAGCTGGACACCGACGGCGTCGAGCCGCTGTCCCACATCTTCAACATCACCAACGTCCTGCGCGATGACACCGTCGCCCCGTCCTATGCCCGTGAGGACATCCTGAAGAATGCCCCCGAGCATACCGAGGAGACCTTCGTCGTGCCGAAGACCGTCGAGTAAGGAGGCCGCAGCATGGATATTTTTCAGATGACGGCGCTCGAGTGCGGCGCGGCGATCCGCGATGGAAAGCTGACTGCCGTGGAGGCCGCCGAGCAGGTGCTCGCTGCCGCCGAGGCCGACAAGACCAATGCCTATATCACCGTCTGCCGTGAGCAGGCGCTCGCCCGTGCGGCCGCCGTCCAGGCCGACATCGAGAGCGGCAGGCTGACCGGCCCCCTCGCCGGTGTGCCGTTCGCCATCAAGGACAACATCTGCACCAAGGGCGTCAAGACCACGGCCGCGTCCCACATTTTGGGGGATTTCACGCCCGTCTACAACGCCACCGTCATGGACCGCCTCGAGGCGGCAGGTGCCGTCACCGTCGGCAAGCTCAACATGGATGAGTTCGCCATGGGCTCCACCTCGGAGACCTCGTATTACGGCCCCACCAAGAACCCGTGGGATCTGACCAAGGTACCGGGCGGCTCGTCCGGCGGTGCGGCTGCGTCCGTCGCGGCCAAGAGCACCCTCATCTCCCTCGGCTCCGATACCGGCGGCTCCATCCGCCAGCCCGCATCCTACTGCGGCGTCACCGGCTTCAAGCCCACCTACGGCACCGTCTCCCGCTTCGGCCTGATCGCCTATGCCTCGTCCCTCGACCAGATCGGCCCGGTCGCCCGCACGGCGTCTGACTGCGCCGCGGTCATGGACGTCATCGCCGGCAAGGACCCCATGGACGGCACCACCCTCGATACCCCCGCCGCCGGCTATCTCGATGCCCTGACCGGGGACATCAAGGGCCTGCGCATCGGCATCCCGAAGGAGTGCTACGCGACCGCCGGCCTCGATCCCGAGGTCGCTGCCAAGACCCGCGCCGCCGCCGAGACGCTCGCCGCTGCCGGTGCGGTCGTGGAGGAGATCTCCATGCCGTTCCTGGAGTACGTCATCCCGGCGTATTACATCATCGCGGCCGCGGAGGCCAGCTCCAACCTGTCCCGCTTCGACGGCGTGAAGTACGGCTTCCGTGCGTCCAAGGAGGACTACAGCGGTCTGGTCGACATGTACAACGCCACCCGCAGCGAGGGCTTCGGCACCGAGGTCAAGAAGCGCATCCTGCTGGGTACCTTCGTGCTGTCGTCCGGGTATTACGATGCGTACTACCGCAAGGCGCTGCGCGTCAAGGCCGTCATCAAGCAGAAGTTCGACGAGATCTTCGCGGGCTATGACCTGATCCTCTGCCCCGTCGCCCCGACCACCGCGCCCGCGCTCGGCAAGAGCCTCGCCGACCCGATGGCGATGTACCTCTCGGACATCTTCACGGTGTCGGTCAACATCGCAGGTCTGCCGGGCATCTCGGTGCCGTGCGGCTTCGACAAGAGCGGGATGCCGATCGGCGTGCAGCTCATCGGCAAGGCGCTCGCAGACAAGACCGTCCTGAACGCCGGTCATGCGTTCCAGATGCTGACCGACTATCACAAGCAGTTTGCGGAGGTGAAGTGAGATGGAATGGGAGATCGTCATGGGTCTTGAGGTGCATGTGGAGCTTGCCACCAAGACCAAGATATTCTGCAGCTGCACCACCGAGTTCGGCGGTGCGCCGAACACCCACTGCTGCCCGGTCTGCACGGGCATGCCCGGCACGCTGCCGGTGCTGAACCGTCAGGTCGTGGAGTATGCCGTCCGCGCGGGCCTCGCGCTGAACTGCGACATCAACCAGTACAACAAGTTCGACCGTAAGAACTACTTCTACCCCGACCTGCCCAAGGCATACCAGATCTCGCAGCTCTACCTGCCCTTCGCCCACGACGGCAAGGTGCAGCTCCACACGAAGAGCGGCCGCGATGTCACCATCGGCATCCACGAGATCCACATGGAGGAGGATGCCGGCAAGCTGGTACACTCCCTCTTCGGCGACACGACCTATCCCGACTACAACCGCTGCGGCGTGCCGCTGATCGAGATCGTGTCCGAGCCGGATTTCCGCGAGACCGAGGAGGTCATCGCCTACCTGACCAAGCTCAAGAGCACGTTCGAGTATCTGGGCATCTCGGACTGCAAGATGGAGGAGGGCTCCATGCGTGCGGACGTCAACCTCTCGGTGCGGCCGAAGGGCAGCACCGAGTTCGGCACCCGTACCGAGATGAAGAACATCAACTCCCTCAAGGCCATCGAGCGCGCGATCGCGTTCGAGAGCAAGCGTCAGATCGAGCTGATCGAGTCCGGCGGCCGCGTGGTACAGGAGACCCGCCGCTGGGACGAGAACAAGGAGAAGACGTTCGCCATGCGTTCCAAGGAGAACGCGCAGGATTACCGCTACTTCCCCGAGCCGGACATCCCGCCGCTCTACATCACCGACGAGGAGCTCGCGCACTACAGGGCCATCTGCCCGGAGTTCGCCGAGGCCAAGGCTGCGCGGTTCGTCAGTGATCTGGGGCTCGCGCAGGAGGATGCCGAGATCATCGCCGGGTCGAAGTATCTGGCGCGTCTCTTCGAGGAGACGAACGCCATCGCGAACGACCCCGCCGAGGTGCGCTATTGGATGATGACGCAGGTGCTCTACTTCATGAACGAGCGCGGCGTCCAGGCCGAGGACATCAAGCTCGCGCCGGAGAAGTTCGCGCAGTTCATCGGCATCGTGAAGGCGGGGCGCATCAACCGCCAGGTCGGCAAGCAGGTGTTCGAGAGCATGTTCTTCGGTGACGACAGCTTCGACGTCGAGGCCTACATCAAGGAGCATGACCTCGAGATCGTGGACGACAAGTCCCTGATCGAGGAGACCATCGCCGCGGTCATCGCGGAGAACCCGAAGGCCGTGGAGCAGTACAAGAGCGGCCAGACGAAGATCTGCGGATTCTTCGTCGGCCAGACGATGAAGCGTCTGAAGGGCAAGGCCGATCCTGCTGCCGTCAATGCGGTGCTGGCCGAGGCACTGAAGAAGCTCTGATAAAAAAACAGGCGGCATCCCGCCCGGGATGCCCGCCGTCAAATAAAAATAGGAGGAAACTATCATGGATTTTCTGGCACATGAGAGACGGCCTGACACGGCCGACATCCAGTATGTGATCGACGGCTTTGCGGCCGGGACGATCAAGGACGGTGACAAGGTGCAGCTCAAGGGCACCATCCACCGCATCAAGGAGATGAGCGGCTTTGCGTTCGTCAACATCCGCAGCCCGCGCCTGGTGTTCCAGTGCGTATGGGAGGACGGCAAGAGCCAGCTCACGGCGGAGCAGTTCAAGGACTTCTCCTGCGAGGAGTGCGTCATCATCGACGGCACGGTGATCGCAGAGGAGCGGAGCCGTCTGGGCTTCGACGTCCGCATCGACGACATGCGCCGCATCTCGGGCAAGGCCGCGGTCCTGCCGATCGAGGTGGGCAACGACCGCAAGATCGAGAAGCTGAACCTGAACACTTTGCTCGACAACCGCATCATCGCCCTGCGCAACCCGAAGGTACGCGCCATCATGCGCATCTGCGACGGCGTGATGTATGCCTTCCGCGAGTTCCTGCGTCAGGAGGGCTTCACGGAGTTCGTACCGCCGAAGATGGTACAGGCCGGTGCCGAGGGCGGCGCGGACATGTTCGAGGTCGATTATTTCGGCAAGAAGGCGTATCTGAACCAGTCCCCGCAGATGTACAAGCAGATCATGGTCGGCGTGTTCCAGAAGGCCTACACGGTCGGCCCGGTGTTCCGTGCAGAGAAGTTCTCCACGAACCGCCACATCAACGAGTTCCAGGGCCTCGACCTGGAGATGGGCTTCATCGACAGCTTTGAGGACCTGATGGAGCTGGAGGCACGCATGTTCCAGTTCATGTTCAAGACCCTGAACGAGCAGTATGCCCCGGAGCTGGCCATGTTCGCACCGGCCAAGGGCAAGAAGCAGCAGAACGCCGACGGCCCGCGCACGCTGGTCGGTGAGGACGGCAAGCTCCCGGAGCTGACCCGCTTCCCGAAGATCCGCTTCATGGACGCCAAGAAGCTGTTTGCGGATGCACACCCCGGTGAGGTCGGTGCCAAGGCGCTCAACGAGCCGGACTTCGCTCCCGAGGAGGAGAAGTGGCTCGGCGAGTATTTCATGAACGAGTACGGCTGCCCGGTCGTTTTCGTGACGCACTATCCGGCTGTAAAGCGTCCTTTCTACGCGATGGAGGACCCGGAGGACACCAACCTGACCCTGAGCTTCGACATGCTCCTCGACGGTCTG
Organism: uncultured Ruminococcus sp.; assembly: GCA_902762785.1. Lineage (GTDB taxonomy): Bacteria > Bacillota > Clostridia > Oscillospirales > Ruminococcaceae > UBA3855. Next base: position 144,964 of record CACWPL010000002.1, read on the forward strand.
GAGGTCACCACCGGCGGTCAGCGTATCCATGACTATGCGATGCAGGTCGCCAAGATGGAGGCCCGCGGCATGGATGTGTCCGATTTCGAGGACTATCTGACCATGCACAAGTACGGTATGCCCCCGCACGGCGGCATGGGCCTCGGCCTCGAGCGTATCGTGCAGAACATCCTCGGCCTCGACACGATCAAGAAGGCCACAGCGTTCCCGCGCGACAGAGACAGACTCCGTCCTTAAGGAGAGTCATCCTAATTGCCATCCTCCCCGCCTCCGGCGGGGAGGATGGCTGCACAGCATGTTTCCCGCGTGACAGAGATAGGGTCCGTCCTTAAGGGAGGCTTTTGCCGCCGCTCGGCAGGACGGTGACCGCCCTGCACCCGCATCGTTTTTTCCCAATGGAGGCCATTTATGGACTTTGCAACGCTCAAACAGAACATCCTCGACGTCATCAAGGAGAGCCAGATGAAGATCGGCTATACGCCCAACGCCGTCCGGCTCTATTACCCCGCCGATACCCTCTGCCAGATGCTCGCCGTCCCCGCCGACGGCCTCACCGACGCGCTCACGGCCTTCTGTGACTCCGTCCCCATGCTCGGGAACGTCACGGCCAAGCCCTCCGGCGACCGCTGGTGCGTCACCGTCCCGCCCGAGGGCGCGGCCTATGTCCGGGACGAGGTGCCGGAGCCGGCCTTCCTCGCCGACCTCCTCGCCCTCCTCGGCTCCCATCGCCACGACATCGGCATCGACGACGTCCGCGCTGTCTTCGACCGCCATTCCGACCACGTCGGATGCCGCAGCTTCCCCGATGAAGAGGAGTTCCAGTATGTCCTCTGGTTCGAGGACGGCGTCCCGGATGCCTACCGCTACTGCATCGACATCGACCTCGGCCACGTCACCTACCACCGTCTCTCCCCCGCCGACTACGATGCCCTCGGCCTCCCGCCGCTCTAAAAAACGCAAGACCGCCTCCCCGGTGCATCCCGGAGAGGCGGTCTTTTTGCTGTTACATGGCCGTTTCGGCCTTCTTTTGGATGATGTAGTCGATGATGAGATACGCCTCGTACCCGTAGAGCGGGCAGCACAGCAGCGGGGCCCAGCGCTCCCGCCCATCCTCTCCATACTGCACGATGAACGCGATCAGGAACGCCAGCGCCACCAGCGGCACCGCCGTATGGATGAACGGCTCCGCCGGCGCGATCAGGTACAGCGCCCCCATCACGATCCACGAGAGCCCGCACGAGAAGATCAGCGCGAACAGCATCCGCTCCAGCTCCTTCCGCGTGCTCAGGATCAGGCCGACGGCCCAGAGCGACAGCATCGTCCCCAACGCCGGTGGGATGAAATACAGCAGCGGCCAGTCCGGCGTCAGGTCGCCCTCGACCACGTTGGCCATCACATACAGCGCCATATAGGCATAAAGCGCGATATGCGCCAGCGGGAACAGGCAGAGCGCCAGCCCGCCCAAAAGGTGCTTCGTTTTCGGTGTCAACATATGCACATCCTTGCTATCCTCTTCTTTTCTTCGCCGTGATACACGGCCTATCTTTTATTATACCACATATCCCGCCCCGTGCGCAATAGGGCAGAGCGGGGAAAACTGCCGCCCGGATCTGTGCGAGATGCACAAGATCGCCGCCGGATCCCATGCATCCCGCGACTAGCTTTTTTTCGTGAGATGTGGTATAATGAAAAGTACCCGGTACGCCGGAGACTGATGAAAGGGGCTATCCGCCATGATCTTTAGAGCCACAGAGGAGATCGCCGACCGCTTTGAGTCCGACGGCGTAGACTGCGAGATCGAGGAGAATGAGAACGCCAGCATCGTCCACCTCACCATCAAGCTCGAGTACAACGAGATCACGATCCTGTTCATCTCGACGGACGACGGCGCAGACGTCGCCATCCGCGTGTTCGACCTCGCCTCCTTCCCCGAAGCCCGCATGGACGCCGTCCTGCGCGCCGTCAACACGCTCAACAGAGCCTATCGCTTCGCCGCCTTCTCCGTTGATGAGGAGAAGGACCGCGTGGATGTCCGCGCCGACCTGCCCGTGAACACCGCAGACGTCGCCGAGGCCGCCTATGAGATGTTCCTCCGCATGACCAGCATCTGCAACGAGGCCTACCCGGAGCTGATGAAGGCCATCTGGAGCGATTGACCGCTGCCTTCCCCTTCGGAAGAGACCTTTTGCCTATCCTGCGATCCATCTGCCCGCGCCGGTCCGCCGGCCATTGAAAGACCACTGAAAGGAGCAATGTCCCATGATCTACAAAGCCACAATGGAGATCGCCGCGCGCTTCCAGGCCGATGGCATCAAGTGCGACATCCATGAGGAGGAGCGTATGAGCAGCGTCCTGGTCGGCGTAGCGCTCGATCACACGAAGATCCTCATTCGCTTCATCTCCGCCGACGATGACAACGACGCTGCGATCCGTGTGTACCACTTCGCGCAGGTCCCGAAGGATCACACCGCTTTGGGCCTCCTCGCCGTCAACAAGCTCAACGAGAAATACCGCTTCGTTACCTTCACGTTCGACTCGGACGATCACTCCATCGACATCCGCGCCGATCTCCTCGTGACGACCGTCGATGTCGGCGATGCCGCCACCGAGATGCTCGCCCGCCTCGTGTCCATCTGCGATGAGGCCTACCCGGAGCTGATGCGGCTCATCTGGAAAAACTGAGCACTGCCCGATGATCCACTGTCCTCCCCATCCCGAGGAGGACAGCGCGCTTGTCGCCGATATACCGCCCGTCCCACGCCATCCGCGACGCCGCGGCGCGGCGGGGACGTTATCAGTTTATTCATATAATTTGTGAAAAGTGCTATAAAAATATGGAGGAATTTCTATACCTCAAAAGATAGCTTTTTTTTGAAATATATGGTATAATAAGAAATGAGATCCGGACAAGGGCTCATACTGCCCATGTGGCCGGACAATAACGATTGGAGGAAAGACCAATGAGCAAGAAGTATGTTTATCAGTTCACTGAGGGCAACGCTACCATGCGCGAGCTCCTCGGCGGCAAGGGTGCGAACCTGGCCGAGATGACCAACATGGGTCTCCCGGTACCGCAGGGCTTCACCATCACCACTGAGGCTTGCACGCAGTATTACGAGGACGGCGGTATCAGCGATGAGATCATGGCTGAGATCGAGGCCAACATCACCAAGATGGAGGAGCGCGTCGGCAAGAAGTTCGGCGACAAGACCAACCCCCTGCTCGTATCTGTTCGTTCCGGTGCCCGCGCTTCCATGCCCGGCATGATGGACACCATCCTCAACCTCGGCCTGAATGAGGACGTTGTTGAGTATATCGCTGAGAAGTCCAACAACCCGAGATGGGCTTGGGACTGCTACAGACGTTTCATCCAGATGTATTCCGACGTCGTAATGGAGGTCGGCAAGAAGTACTTCGAGCAGCTCATCGACAAGATGAAGGAGGCTCGCGGCGTAAAGCAGGACGTTGAGCTCACCGCTGACGACCTCAAGGAGCTGGCTGGCCAGTTCAAGGCCGAGTACAAGAGCAAGATCGGCAAGGACTTCCCGGACGATCCCAAGGAGCAGCTCGTTGGCGCCATCAAGGCCGTATTCCGCAGCTGGGACAACCCGCGTGCGAACGTATACCGCCGCGACAACGACATCCCGTTCTCTTGGGGCACTGCCGTCAACGTACAGATGATGGCCTTTGGTAACATGGGCGATGACTGCGGTACCGGCGTTGCGTTCACCCGTGACCCCGCGACCGGCGAGAAGAAGCTGATGGGCGAGTTCCTGACCAACGCACAGGGCGAGGACGTCGTAGCCGGCGTTCGTACTCCTATGCCGATCCAGGAGATGGAGCAGAAGTTCCCGGAGGCTTATGCCGAGTTCGTCAAGGTATGCGACATCCTCGAGAGCACCTACCACGACATGCAGGATATGGAGTTCACCGTTGAGCAGGGCAAGCTGTACATGCTGCAGTGCCGCAACGGTAAGAGAACGGCACAGGCCGCTCTGAAGATCGCCTGCGACCTCGTTGACGAGGGCATGAAGACCGAGCAGGAAGCTGTTGCGATGATCGACCCGAGAAACCTCGACACCCTGCTGCACCCGCAGTTCGATGCCAAGGCCATCAAGGCTGCGACTCCTCTGGGCAAGGGCCTGGGCGCATCTCCCGGCGCTGCCTGCGGTAAGGTCGTATTCACGGCTGACGACGCTGTGGCTTGGGCTGACAAGGGCGAGAAGGTCATCCTCGTTCGTCTGGAGACCTCTCCTGAGGACATCACCGGCATGAAGGCCGCACAGGGCATCCTGACCGTTCGCGGCGGTATGACCTCTCACGCTGCCGTTGTCGCACGTGGTATGGGCGAGTGCTGCGTATCCGGCTGCGGCGACATCAAGATGGATGAGGAGAACAAGAAGTTCGAGCTGGCTGGCAAGACCTTCCACGAGGGCGACGAGATCTCCATCGACGGTACCACCGGTAACATCTACGACGGCATCATCCCGACCGTAGACGCTCAGATCGCCGGCGAGTTCGGCCGCATCATGGCATGGGCCGACAAGTACAGAACGCTGAAGGTACGCACCAATGCCGATACGCCGGCTGACGCCAAGAAGGCTCGTGAGCTGGGCGCTGAGGGCATCGGTCTGTGCCGCACCGAGCACATGTTCTTCGAGGCAGACAGAATCGCTGCATTCCGCGAGATGATCTGCGCTGACACTGTTGAGGGCCGTGAGGCTGCGCTGGCCAAGATCGAGCCGATGCAGCAGGGCGACTTCGAGGCGCTGTACGAGGCGCTCGAGGGTGATCCTGTCACCATCCGCTTCCTGGATCCGCCGCTCCACGAGTTCGTTCCGACCGAGGAGGCCGACATCGCGGCACTGGCCAAGGCACAGGGCAAGACCGTTGAGGACATCAAGGCGATCATCGCTTCCCTGCACGAGTTCAACCCGATGATGGGTCACCGTGGCTGCCGTCTGGCCGTGACCTATCCTGAGATCGCCAAGATGCAGACCAAGGCTGTCATCAAGGCTGCGATCAACGTTCAGAAGAAGCATCCGGACTGGACCGTAAAGCCGGAGATCATGATCCCGCTGGTAGGCGACGTCAAGGAGCTGAAGTTCGTCAAGGCCGTTGTCGTTGAGACTGCTGACGCTGTCATCGCTGAGGCTGGTGCAAAGCTCGAGTACGAGGTAGGTACCATGATCGAGATCCCGCGTGCAGCTCTGACTGCTGACGAGATCGCTGCGAACGCAGACTTCTTCTGCTTCGGTACCAACGACCTGACCCAGATGACCTACGGCTTCTCCCGTGACGACGCCGGCAAGTTCCTGGGTGCCTACTACGATGCCAAGATCTTCGAGTCCGATCCGTTCGCGAAGCTCGACCAGACCGGCGTCGGCAAGCTGATGAAGATGGCCATCGAGCTCGGCAAGCCGGTGAACCCCAAGCTGCACTGCGGTATCTGCGGTGAGCACGGCGGCGACCCGTCCTCCGTTGAGTTCTGCCACAAGATCGGCCTGGACTATGTTTCCTGCTCGCCGTTCCGCGTGCCGATCGCAAGACTGGCTGCGGCACAGGCTGCCATCGCTGACAAGAAGTAAGTTCGTCTTACCTGTCTAGTGGACTGATACACCGAGCCCCCACGGCGGAAAAGCTGTGGGGGCTTTGTGCATATCGCAAAGGGAGGGCGAGACGATGCGCTATCATCATCATGGGTACAGGATCGGCGTCCGGCTGGTGCAGGACGTGCTGGACGGGCCGGTGTCGCTGGACACGCGCGGGTATGACGCCCCTCGGCGGATATACGATAAAACAGCCTCCCCACCCACGGGGAGGCTGTTCGTCTCTTATGCCCTTCGGCATCGTCACTGTCCGAGCAGGTCGCTGAAAGCGCGTACCATAGCCGGATGCAGGAATCGGAACGAGAGCGGCGGCTCGCCGGTGCGGCCGACGACGGCGGCATCGTCCTCAAGGAAGACGTCCGCGCAGCCGAAATGCCGCACCGTCGCCGGGTCGGCCGGCTCGATGCACGTCGTGCTGACCGAGAGGAGCGGCAGACTGTCCTTGAGCAGCGCCTCATAATACTGGTCGAGGTGCGCAAGGCGTTCCGGCTCCGTCACATACGCGAACTCACATGCCGTGCCCTCCGGCGAGAAGCCCGTCACGGCCGCCTGTCCGGGACACAGCAGGAGCGTGTGCCGGAACCGCGTGCCGCGGGAACGCGTGCTGTAGTACGGCTCGATCAGACCGCTCATGTAGAGCGGCATCCAGCTCTCGATCGCCGCGAGCAGCTCCGGCATGTCCCGCTCGACACTGTGGATGATGCGGATGCGCACGCGCTGGTCGAGACAGCGCTGCATCATCGCCATCCATGCGGCACGGTGCTCACCGTTCATCCAGTCCATCGGATGGTCGGAATAGAGCAGGATCGTGCTGTCGGGCGGCACGTCGGCCAGGAACCGCACGACCGCCTCCTGCAAGCCGCGCGGCCCCATGTGATAGGGCGCCTCGTTCGGGACGACGGTGTGTGAGAGCGACGACGGCGCCGGTGCGGGCGGCTTGCCGAGGCCGTCCAGGAAATGCAGCAGCGCCGTGCTCGTGGAGACGCCGCTGTAGCCGCAGAGCCAGTCGCGCAGGACGGCCGCGTCGATCTCCTCGGCAGGGATGTGCAGGAGCCCGGATACGTCCTCGAGACGGTCGTCCGAGCAGAAGCGGTCATAGAGCGCCTGGCAGATCCGCCGCAGCGACTCGGACCCGGCCTTCGGCATCCGCCGCCCCCGGTGGAGGCGGGAGATGTAGGAATACTCCGTGTCCGAGCTCTGACCGAGCGCCTTGTTGTTCATCCCGGCCAGGAGCATGAGCTGGTGGAGCCGCTCGCCGAACTGCACGCGCTGCTCGGCGCTGTCGGTGAGGCCGCCGGGCATATCGTCAGAATAGAGCCACGCGGCGACGGCAGCGATCATGGCATCCGTGTCGGAGGACGGACTGTGGACGAGGTCGCGCAGCTTGCGCGTCTGGCCGCTCCGTGCGGCAAAGAGCACCACGCCGCGCGAAAAGCGCCGTATGGTCGGGCTCTCCATCTTGGGGGTCCGCGCACCGCGCCGCAGACGGCTCACAGAGGTGGGGGAGGAATCTGTCAGAGATGCGATCTCCGCGCCCTTCGCGTTCAGGGCGTTCAGCAAAAGATCCACTTTTTGGTGCAGCATCGTCACCGCCTCCTTTCTATAGAGGGTCGCAGCTGATCTTACGTTATTTCATGAGGGGCGCCGCAAGGGGAACACTCCTCTATTATCATCATATCACATATTTTCTAAAAAATCAAGTGTGGCAAGAGAAAGCAAGTGGCACATGTTGACGCATCTGATACCATTTCTTGCCAAATGCGCCAAATGGGCACTTCCATGGGCAAGAAAGTTCACATTGTTGACATCCTCTTTGTGAATATATTGTGAACTTGTTTCACTGATCATTCTGAAATAAAAAATTTACAACAAGTTTCCGTGAAAATTCGCCAGATCCCATTGACAGAAATGAAAAATAAGTGTATAATGAGATCACAAAGTTTTCATAAAGAGACCGCTCTCGTGTAAGCGCTATGCACGGGAGCGCCCGGATGGCGGGCACTGCACACCTGCTGTCACGGGATGCCATTATGAGAGGGGAACACATCATGAAAAAGCAAACGATCCGCACGCGGCTCACCGCGTCGCTGGCTGCTGCTGCACTGGCAGCCGGGACGCTCGCGGCGATGCCTACGACCATGACGGCCGACGCGGCCGGTCTCACCGGGAAGGATGCCCGCGGCATCACCTCGCAGATGACCATCGGCTGGAACCTCGGCAACACGCTCGACTGCTCCGGCGTCAAGGCCGGCGCGAACGCCACGCCCGCGACCTACGCGACCGCCTGGGGCAACCCTGTGCCCACTGGCGAGCTGGTGCAGGCCGTCAAGGATGCCGGCTTCAACACCATCCGCATCCCGACCACCTGGTACCAGCACATCACCTGGGACGACAGCTCCCAGATGTACCTCGTCAACGACCAGTGGATGGACTTCGTCAAGCAGACGGTGGACTATGCCTATGAGAGGGACATGTTCATCATCCTGAACATCCACCACGAGGACTTCATCAACGTCACCCAGTTCACCGACCAGACCTATGCCGATGCCTCCAAGAAGATGACCGACATCTGGACGCAGGTCGCGGAGACCTTCAAGGACTACGACCAGCACCTCATCTTCGAGGGCATGAACGAGCCGCGCCAGACCAAGAACCCGAGCGTCGGCGAGTGGGGCGATGGCACCGGCGACGGCGGCTACACCACGAGCTACATCAACAAGCTCAACGCCGTCTTCGTGGACACGGTCCGCAGCAACGGCTCGGCGGCGAACAAGGAGCGTCTGCTGATGCTCCCGGGCTACTGCGCCTCGAACTCTGCCACCGCCATCCGCAACATCGAGATCCCGAACGGGGCCGGCAATGTGGCGCTCTCCGTCCATGCCTACACGCCCTATTATTTCACCATGGCCACCGATGACAAGGCCAACCACAGCTTCCCCGGCGCCTCCGGCTGGGGCGCGGACTACGAGGGCGAGCTGTCCAATATGTTCAGCTATCTCGGCCAGATCCAGAACGAGAAGAACGCGCCTGTCATCATCGGCGAGTTCTCGGCCTCGAACTTCGGCAACACCGAGGACCGCTGCCGCTGGGCGACCGACTACCTGACCAAGGCCAAGGCACAGGGCATCCCCTGCGTCCTCTGGGACAACAATGCTCCCGCCAACAACGGCGGCGAGGCGCACGGCTATCTGTACCGTGCCAATAACACCTGGTACCCGGACTCTGCCCCGGTGATCCGTTCGATGATGGCCGTTTACGGCATCACCCCGAATCTGCCGGATTATGTCGAGGTCACGGAGCCTGCGTTCAACTGGGACGACATCCAGATCGGTGACGACTGGGTCGAGCTCTTCCGCGACGACGAGGGCTACGCCATGAAGACGTGGAAGAACCGTGCGGTCCGCGGCTACAATAAGTATGTCAACGACGGCTACGACCTGGCGCTGATCTACAAGTCCGCCGACCAGCCGGAGCTGGTGCTCCAGGACATCGACACCGCCGACTCCTGGAATCGCATCGCGTCCTCTGACGTGAGCGAGACGCCCTTCGTGAAGATCTTCACCTGGGAGGACATCGCAGCGGCCTGCGCGAACGTGGAGGATATGGATAACCTCTACATCAGCGCGACCAATTCCGACCTGACGGCCTATGGCCTCTACGCGATCCCGCGTGCGAAGGCCGCACCCACCAAAGGTGATGTGGATGCTGACGGCACCGTTGCCGTGGTCGATGTGGTCGCTCTGCAGCGCTATCTGCTCATGGTCGGCACGCTGAACGATGCCGCACAGGCAGATATGAACGAGGACGGTGTGGTAGACGTCTTCGACCTCGCGCTCCTGAAGCGTGCTGTCCTCAAGTGAGACCGCGCATTTTCCAAATGATATAGTCGAATATCGCCTCGCCCCGGTGCTGCTGGGGCGAGGCTTGCATTTTTCGGCAGGATGTGCTATGATAGGAGGAGCAAAGGAGGCAATGCAAATGCTGCAAGACTTCGACTTCTCGATCCTGACCTGGCTCCAGGCGCACCGCACGGGCTTTCTGGACACGGTCGTCCCCATTTTGACGCGCCTGGGGGACAAGGGCGTCTTCTGGATCCTGGTGGGCGTGGTGCTGCTGTGCATCCCGGCGCGGCGGCGGTGCGGGATCTCGGTGCTCGCGGCGCTGCTGGCGAGTCTCATCCTCGGCAACGGCCTGCTCAAGCACCTGTTCGGGCGGGCGCGGCCGTGCTGGCTCCGTCCCATCGAGGACATGCTCATCGCCATCCCCAAGGACACGTCGTTCCCGTCGTGTCACGCGCTCTCGTGCTTCGCGGCGGCGGTCGTCATCTTCCATTATGACCGGCGTCTGGGCGTCCCGGCGCTGGTGATCGCGGGCGGCGTGGCGCTGTCAAGGCTCTATCTCTACGTCCACTTCCCCACGGACGTCCTCGCGGGGACGGTCCTGGGCATCGTGATCGGGCTCGCCGTGTGTACGCTCCTCGACCGATTCGTCTTCCCGCGCTTCCCCGCCCTCGCCCCCGCCCGGGAAGGGCAGGATGGCATGATCTGACATCCTGGCAGGATGCCCAGACTGTGGACATCAAGTTTGTGACATTCGACGATACCGCGCCCCCTCCTTGCCGGGAGGGGGCGTTCGGACTGCATGGGACGGTCGACATGCCCCGGCAGGATGCCCAAAGGAAAGTCAGGGAAATTGTGACCTTTGACGATCTTATGTCAAGGTCCCATCAGGAGGGCACATCCCTCTTGACCCGGGACGGCAGATATGGTATAATAAAAAAGTATGGGATGTTCGCACTGACGTGCCGGACAGAAGAACAGCGCGGTGACCATACCGCCAAAATGCCGAAAAAGCGTCCCCTGGCGCTTTTTCAAGGGGCGTGGGGCGGAGCCCCACAAAAGTCCCCTCCAATGAGAACAGCGCGGTCACCACCGCGAGAGACTAGGTGCTATTTTTATGGATTTTGCGTCATATACCGAGATCGGCGGCCGCTCGCTCAACGAGGACTGCGCGAAGATCGGCAGCTTCCCGGGACTGGACTGCTATGCCGTTTGTGACGGCCTGGGCGGCCATGGACGCGGCGAGGTCGCTTCGGCGATGGCCGTGGACGGGCTCATGTATTACTTCGGCCTCCACCCGACGCCGGATGCCGCGCATCTTGCTGCGGCGTTCGAGCAGGTGCAGGCGTCGCTCCTCGGCGAGCAGGAGGCCATCGGCGAGCCGGACTCCCTCAAGACCACCGCCGCCGTCCTCCTGACGGACGACGAGAAGGCCATCTGGGCCCACGTCGGCGACACGCGGATCTACCTCTTCCGCCGAGACGGCCGCATCGTCCGCACGCTCGACCACAGCGTCCCGCAGATGCTGGTCGGCAAAGGGGAGCTGCGTGAGCGCGACATCCGCCGCCACAGCGACCGCAACTGCCTCCTGCGCGTGATGGGGACAGAGTGGGAGGAGGAGCGCTACGAGATCTCCGAGCCCGTGCTGCTCGCGGAGTGCCGCGCGTTCCTGCTGTGTACGGACGGCTTCTGGGAGCACATCACCGGCCCCCGGATGCGCACGCTCCTGCGCCGGAGCCGCACCTCGGACGAATGGCTCGCCCGCATGTTCGAGGAGGTGCGCCGTCACGCCGACCCCGAGACCAGTGACAACCGCACGGCCATCGCGGTCATGTTCTGATCGGACAGATCGCCGCATCCATCGTCATGTGCGACGATCCTGCCGCGATCGCTGTCTTATTTAAAAAGGGAACGACCTCGCCCTCGCTGCAAGCCCCCATGCAGCGGGGGCGAGGCGCATGCAAGACCACAAATCTTCGGAAAGGTCTTGCAAAGATCCCGAAAATGTGGTATGATATAAGAGAGAGGCTCCGCCCCCTGCACTGGCGGAGGACAGCGCCCGCCGCATGACGGCGCGTGCGTGAGATAGATAAAGAGAGAAGGAAGTGAGACGATGCCGGCTTTCTCTGGTTTCCAGTCGATATGGGAAACGGTGTACAGCGTGGTCCGGACGATGTCGGGTTGGGACATCCTGGATATCGCGATGCTCACCTATGTCATTTATTTTTTTGTCAAGCTCATGCGTGAGACGCGCGCAGGACAGCTCTTCAAGGGCATCGCGTTCCTGCTGCTCGTCTACCTGTTCGGCAAGGTCGTGGAGCTCAAGGCCATCACCTATCTGCTCGAGCGCCTGTTCAGCTTCGGTATCCTGGCGCTCCTGATCGTGTTCCAGCCGGAGGTACGGCGTGCGGTCGAGAAGCTCGGACATTCGCGCTTCGGCCTGTCCGCGCTCGGCCTGATCGGCTCGAACGACGAGATCACCGAGCGCTGGCGCGTCGCCATCGAGGAGATCTGCGATGCCTGCGTGGAGCTGAGCGCCACCTGCACCGGCGCGCTCATCGTCATCGAGCAGCAGACGCGCCTCGGTGAACAGATCGAGAACGGCACCATCGTGAACGCCATCCCCAGCAAGGAGCTCTTCGGCAACATCTTCTACCCCAAGACCCCCCTCCACGACGGCGCCGTCATCATGCGCGACGGCCTCGTGCTCGCGGCTGCGTGCTTTTTGCCCAAGCCCCAGAAGGAGGAGCTCATCAACAAGAAGCTCGGCTCGCGCCACCGTGCCGCCATCGGCATGAGCGAGAACTCCGACGCGGTCGTGATCGTCGTGTCCGAGGAGACCGGCCAGATCTCCGTCGCGGAGAACGGCACCCTCACGCGCAATCTCACCCGTGAGAAGCTCCACAGCCTCCTCACCGACCGCCTCATCCCCAAGCAGAACGAATCGCGCCTGTCCATCCCCGGCATCCGCCGTTCCAAGAAGAAGGAGGGACAGGAATGATCGAGCTGAGAAAACACATCCGCGATGTCCAGGAGAAGGTCACGGAGCTCGTCGACCGCAAGCCCGTGGCGATCCTGCTCTCGCTCCTCGCGGCGCTGGTCGTCTGGTTCGCCATCGTCGTGAACGTCTACCCGCAGACGCCGCTGCGCTTTTACAGCATCCCCGTCGAGGTCGAGCTGAAGGGCACGACCGCTGAGGCCAACGGCCTGAGCGTCGTGGACATCGACGTGGAGAGCGTCAATGCCGAGCTGGTCGGCGCGCGCTCCCAGATCGGCCGCCTGACCACGGAGGACCTGATCGCGTCCGTCGATGTGGACAGCGTGAACACCGCGGGGGAGTACACGCTCCCGCTCACCATCCGCGCGGAGAACGGCATCGGCTTCAACGTCGACGCCATCTCGCCCGCCACCGCCACGGTCCGCTTCGACAAGATCGAGACGCGTCCCTTCGACGTCACCCCGAGCTATCCGAACATCGTCGTGACCGCCGGCCATGCCACGGACACGGACGATGTCACCTGTGAGCCGTCCTTCATCGAGATCACCGGCCCCTCCGCGCAGCTCGATGAGATCGCACGGGTGGAGGTCTACTCCGGCAAGTCCCAGGAGCTCGACAGCTCCTATTCGTTCTACGCCAGCGAGATCCGCCTCTACACGGAGGAGGGCGCCCTCCTCGACACGGAGGACCTCGACATCCCCACCACCGATTTCCAGATCAGCATCCCCGTGCTGACGCAGAAGGAGCTCCAGCTCACCTACGAGATCACCGGCGCCACCGGCGACTTCGACCTCGACTGGCTCCGCAGTCACCTGACCCTCTCTGAGGACAGCATCACCCTCGCCGCCCAGACCAGCTCTGCGCTGGCCAAGCAGGAGTCGTGGTCCATGGGCATCGTCAGTCTGCGCGACATCGAGCCGGGCTTTAGCCGCACCTTCTCCATCGACATGGACGAGGGCCTCATCAACCGCAGCGGCATCGACCAGGTGACCATGACCCTCGATGACGAGGACATCGTGACCAAGAACTTCACCGTCTCGAGCGACAATCTCTCCATCACGAACCCCGGCGCGTATGATTTCAACATCATCACGCGGAAGATGGAGATCACCGTCGCCGGCCCCAAGGAGGAGCTCGACGAGCTGGATGTGAACGACATCTGCGTCCAGGCCGACCTTTTGAACTACAATGCCGACCAGCAGGGCGCGTCGTTCTCGTGGACGCCGGTCATCACGTTCTACGACCAGAAGCATCTCTGGGCGGTCGGCTCCTACAAGATCTCCATCGACCGCCTCGACACCGACAGCAGCGCCGACGACACTGCTGACGAGAGCTGACACAAGAAAGGACGCATCATGGACATTTCCACGCAGCTCCGCGCGGATGCGGCGGCGCATATCGAGAAGAACGTCGACATGCACACCATCCGCTACCGTCAGGGGCGCGAGATCGCGCAGACCTATGTGAACACGATGATCGCCTATGCGCGGCTCGACGTGCAGTCCGGGCAGTTCAAGCAGCTCGGGGACAGGATGGTCGTGGAGGGCTTTTGCCGCCTGGAGGAGCGCCATTTCGAGCGCGGCCTCCTCACGCGGACACGGCGCCAGAGCTTTTGGACGTCCCAGTGGCAAGAGGACATCGCCCTCACCGGGAAGGACGACGACCTCTGGACGGCGTTCCTGGCGTCCCTCGGCGAGATCTGCCGTGAGAATGGCATCGAGCTGGGCACGCTCAGCGTCCTCGTCTGCAACAAGGACGGTAAACGCGAGACGCGTCCCCTGCCCGCATCGCTGGTCTCTCCGTGCTATGCGGAGGCCGTCGGCTTCCCGTATCGCATCGCGTTTTGAAAGCAGCGCACCGCCCTCTGTGTGAGGACGGTGCGTTCGTGTTATGGGATGACAGTCAGTCCGTCTCCTTGGCGATGCAGAAGACGGCGACGGTGTTCGGGCCGCCGTGGCCGCCGATGACGGGGCCGATGTCCGCGAGACGGACGTCACGGACCGCATACTTCCTGCGCAGGATCTCGCGGACGAACGCGGCATCCTCCTCGGCATCACAATGCCCGACATAGACGCGCATCGTCGGATCGGCGGCCTCCCCGGCCATATCCGCGAGGGAGCGCAGGGCATTGCGCCGCCCGCGCACCTTCCCGACGGCGGCGAGCGCGCCGGTGGCGTCGACATGCATCAGCGGCATGATCTGGAGCACGGTGCAGACCACGGCGGTGCTGCCGGAGATGCGGCCGCCGCGCTTGAGGTGCATCAGGTCGCTGACGGTGAAAAAGTGCCGCACGCGCGGCCGCAGGGCGTTCAGGCGGTCGTAGCAGACCTCCATGGGGAGGCCGTGCTCCCGGGCATCCGCGAGCTGCTCGACGAGGAGCCCGAGCCCGAGCGACCCGGCGTGGGTGTCGAGCGCGGCGATGCGGCGCTCCGGGAACTCCTCCCCCAGCTCCTGCGCGGCGATGCGCATGACGTTGAACATGCCGCTGAGCTGCGAGGA
>CACWPL010000003.1 GCA_902762785.1 uncultured Ruminococcus sp.
ACAGAAAATGGTCACTGTCTGTGACAGCATTCTCGCTATAGATGTTACTGCCGCAGCGGTCACAGCTGCCGCACTCGTCCTCATAGCACGATGAGCAGACGATATCATCTTCCACAAGATAATAGTCATCATCGTCAACCTCGCATCCGCAGCAAGCGCAAACGAGGGCTTCTTCTCTATTTTCTTCCATAGTTTCCTCCTTACAGGCATAAAAATAGCCCCTGCCAGTTACGGCAGGGGCTTCGGTTTTGGTGGATATTCGGTCAATACTCCTCAGCAAGGAGCATGGTGCTGTATTCCTCGGAGTCGATGACATACAGCTTGGCGTTGATGGGCTTTTCGGTCGGGATGATGTACTCCATGTGGTATTCTGGCTGCTCTGAGGTATGGGAGATTCTCTGCATTTTTCCCAATGCTTCCAGCTTGAATACCTGGAAATGATCCCGTTCTTCGGGCAGACGGTCGATGCAGCTCCACAGGAACAGCTGCAATTCGAGGGGTATCTCTGCATCCACGCCACGGGTCAGAAAACGCTGGTCGTCAAACATGATCTTCACCTCCATCCGTCAGCAGTGCAGCAGTGATTCTTGCACCCAGCCTCATGCCAGACCTGACCGCAGACGCATACAGCGCCGAGGAAAGTTTCCCGTACAGCGCATCCAGCTCCATTGCCTGTTGATGCGGCAGATTCTGGTCGCAGTATGCGTGGAACTGCGCTGCTGCCTGGTTGTGTGTCTGGCTTTGCATCAGCTCCCGATCCAGCTCATCTGCGAATTTTTTGACGATGGCATCCAGTACGTCCATAGACAGACCTCCTTTGTATGATTTGTATGCTCCCTATGTTCCGCCCGAAGGCGGATGACCTATGCGGTTTACCATGATCGTATCATCAGTACCTGGCATAGATTCATAATAATGATATATATTTGAACTTACCGATTCTGACAAGCAGTTACCTCTTGAAAAATCCTGTAAAATCGTGTATACTGAATATAGGCGGTGATACTATGTCTGATGATTTCAATTTTGATATGGCAACAAAATACAAACCAGAATTCAAGAAGCTGGCTACACTGGATAATCTGTATGAGATTCTTTCTCAGGAGCGCATTGACTATCTGAAAAATGCAGGAATAGAAACAAATGCAGATGATGATTATTATACCAGAGAACAAAATCGTGTTTATAGCACTAAAGAACCCAGCAGCATCCGAAGCAAGCTCAAAAACCTCCTGAATATTGACGTAAAATCATATAAAAAAAAGAGCGATGTAGAAAATTACAATACACTGAAACTCTTATATCTGATCGCAAATACCAATCGTTATGATGACGATAATCCCCTGAAAAACATCTCGATCATTGATTTGATCTCCGCACCGTCCCTTGAATTCACAGATCATGATCATGCCCTATATAAGGAGCAATTTGAAAGTATCTCCAGCAAAATCAAAGAGGGTATAGACGATGCAGATATAAGAGAAGAATGCATCAAATGGATTCATGAGCAATGGGAATTGATTCGTACAAATATCAGCCTCACACTAATAGAAGAGATCCAGACGCAGCAGAACAATTTTCCAAGAATTCATTACGTTCTGAAAACCATTCTTGATAACATCGACAGCGAACAGATCTGTCATCTGCAAAGAACAAATGAAGGCATCATTGAGACTTTCTATAATAAGCTGCTGTCGAGCTGTATCATAGCCGAAATAGACGATACACAAAAAGCTGTCTATGATTATCAGAACGAAAAACCTGTTTCACAAGCAGTCACAGAACTTTCTTTCAGCGATATTCTGAACGCTCCTGCTGCATGGAATGCATTTCAAAATCTAATCAAAATCAACAAATCTTCCCTATCCGATGCGAAAAAACAGCTTGTTTGGTCTGTGCTTTTATGCAAAGAAAATATAACACAAGATGACCTGAATGCGATCAATATCAAAGACTACAAATATGCTGTGAAGTATGCTGAAATTGTCGCAGAATATTGGATCAAGGATATGCTTGGTCATACAACTATTACAATTTCTGAATGGATTTTAGTTATGCAGGAACTCATGTGTATTCATCACGAATCCATTCCGTACAAAAACAGCTTTATCAGGCATACCAATACAAACAGAATGCTGACAGCCGCAATCAAACACTTTGAAGCGCACCAGCAGCCACACCAGATCGTATTGCAGCGTCTGAACCATCGGCTCCTGCTGACCTATGGAACAAAAGAAATGATTGAGCAGAAACTACAGGCTGACACCTATATTAACGAGATCGAGAAAATCATCTTCTCCTATCTGAATTTGCAGGATATGAAAGCTGCTCATAACTGGCTGTACTTTCAGGTGATGTCTGCTCTTTCCAGCGATGCATCCTGTATGAGCATACCTGATTCTATCAATCAGATGATGCAGAAACAATTATCAGAAAAAGGATCGCCAACGATTACTTTTATTTCCGAACCGACCAGCTCCACCAACTTCAACACACTCATGCATATACTGGCACAGGATTCCGCATTCCGATTGAAAGATGATACAGAATACCTTGCTTTCAGAAAAGAAGTATTTGATGCTCTCTCAAAGGGTGAAGATGCATTTTTCAATTTTATCAAAGCGCATCCCGAACCACAGCATCCAGAATTCGCCTACCAGATTTTAGCAAATAAATTTGCTGACGAGATTGGCAATATGTACCAGAATCCTGTTACACCTCATAGTCAGACTATCACTATACCAATTTACTATGGTAAAGGGAATGAGTACAACCTGCATCTGACATTTATCCTGTTGTATCAGCTCAATGTGCTAGTCTTGTCAAGCCTCAACTTCATAGGCAAAGAAATCGAATCAGTTGAGACTTATAAGGAATTATTACTGATAAAATAAGTTTAGTAAATATTATCATATCTCTTGACGATCTGCCACATCTGTGCTATACTATTATAAAGTATTTCGCGTGAAGCACTCCCGAAAAGGAGTGCTTCATTTTTTAATAGCAAAACCCCCTTTTTCAATTTCTTCCTGAGATGGTACAATATAGTTAGCAGTAAGGGACAGGCACAAGCCTCCCAATACTGACTCTATCAATCTACTGGAGGAATATTTATTATGAACATGAATCCGAATCAAAATCCGACGGGGTATCTCGATCAAAAGATCTTGTTTGCGAATCAATCACCTGCTAACGTTGGTGACATTTATGCCGTGATTCATACTGTCTTGAGTCAACTCAATATTCCAAGCACTGAACAAGTCATGAATGTTGTCAACAGCCAAATCATGCCTTATGTAAATGAACATTTCAATCAAGCCAACCTGAGTGTAGCCAAAATGACGAAATTTGTAGAAGATCTGTTCAACCAGAATCGAGCACAGATGATGGAGCTTGGCAAACTTCGTCAAAACCGCAACTCTGCAATTCGTCTTTTCACAATTGATGAAACTGGCTGCGGCATTTGCATTGAAGATAAGAAACATACAGAAGTCGGTCACATCAGGATTCAAGACATGAAAAACGTCAGAATTCAGAAGGACGGTACTTATAAAGACTATAAGTACATCACCTATCTAGACTCCCAGCAGGAGAGCCGCAAGACGCTCATTCCGCTGGATAAACTGGCGGGAAAGAACCTGATCACAAAATTTGAAGGCTTTTCATTCATCTGCTCCAACAAATCAATTGCCAATGCTTTCCTCGCATGGTACATCAACGTAACTTCGACTAATGAGTCTGTTGATATCCCCGAATATCCAGGATTCATCTTTACTAAGGTGAATGACGTTGAGAGAGCCGCTTTCATCTGCAACAACGGCAAAATGGATATGGAACTTTTCGCTGCCTGCTCCGATACATTCAAGAAAAAGATACTGACTGATGAGCCGATTCAGCCCGATGAGATCAGTGCCTTTGCAGCAAAGTACCTGAACACGCCAGAAAAGTTTATTCTGTTTGCTTATTCTATCTGCGGTGCTTTATCAAATGTTTTAACCAGACTCAAAACGCCCATATCCCAGATTCTGGCGTTGGATGCACCCGATTCCGATAGTATCCGTCAGGCTTGCTATTATCTGCAATTATACAACAGAGAAAAGAATGTTATCACCTTTGACAGCAACAAAGCGACGATCCGAAGAACGTTCCACGAAGCAAATGACGAAACCGTTATTATCAAAGATCGCAGTATTATAGATAATGATAAAAGACGTATGGATGTGCTTAATTATGTACTTGAATTGAATTCGGACGCTGAATCCAGTCCGCATAACACAGTTATTATTTCACCTTTCGCACAGTACATGATCCCTTCAAGTGACAGCATCTGCCTGACCCTGGACAGCGACTTCTACACAAAAATGTCGAAGGAAGAAGAGCTTACCATGTGCTGCGACCTGAGCCGCCTGACCCGCTATCTATTAGAAACAGTAGCATATGACATTAACAAGTGGCAGGACGAATTGAAAAGCAATATTGACAAGCTGATTCAGGACGAAAGAGGAACATCCCTTCCCTACGCCCAAAGCACTACAAGCTATGCAGTGATCGTTTCGGTTTCGCTTATGATTTGCAAAATTCTACAATTTTCGGCAAAAGAATCTGATATTTCCGATATGACGCTCCCGATGTTTGCAACAGACGATGAAACACCAGAAGACACCAACAGCATAATTGTAGATGAATTTGTCCATGTGCTGAATGCTTCCATCCGTAACAACGATATGGATATCTTAATCAATGGCAAGGACATGGACTTTATCGAAGGAAAGTGTCAGGTGATCGTGAAAGATGATCTGCTGTTGTTTGAAGAAAGTACCTTAACCGAAGCCCTCCTTCCTGCGATGAAAACCACGAACAGTTTACATCATCTGCTTACCGCACTTGATGAGGATGGAATTCTTTATGCTACCAAAAAGGATCGTTATCCTTCCACTGTTTATCATAACGGAGAAACCACCCGTATCACATTTATTGCAGTTACGAGCGATGACATACTCGATCAGGATGTACAGCATAAGATAAGAGCCAGAATGTGCAGTGAGTGGTTTGCAGAAAAGCCCCTTGATACATCATTTATTCCGATCGTAACCAACAGCCTGAATTATACAGCATATCAGAAGTACGATTTTAAAAAAGCTGAAAATCTGCACTACTTTGTCTCTGGTGAAAGCGGCAGCGGCAAGACACACCATCTCACGGAACGCCTTGTAAACTTGCAGAAACAGGGTCAGAAGGTTGTGGTATTCGACACAAGCACTTCTTTCACCGAATCAGAAATTCTTGAAAAACTCACCGCAGGAGGTGATGATACCGTAAAGGAACAGGTAAAGGCATATATGGAACAGCACATCACGTTCCATAATGTGGAAACTGACGGTTTACCTGTTGATTTACTAAAGCTTGAGGATCCCGATCAGGTTAACACAAGTAAAAATGATATATACAATATCATCACAGCCCACATTCAGAAACTTGGCAGAAGACAGCAAGCCGACCTTCGCAACAGTATTGAAATGCTGATAGAAGAAAACAGAATGACTATCAAAAATCTATATAGCGACATGATGGAAGGTAAAGTTTCTGATAGTCTCGCTTCCTTGTTTGATGATACGCTTTCTCCGTTCAATGTGTACCAACCGAGTGATAAGAGCTGGGGTGAGTTTTTCAACAGTACCAAGGACATTGTGATCATCTCCGCCACCGAAATGACTTCCGACAGCGGCTCGGCGCTGATCGATATGCTGCTGATGTCACTGTACCACTACCAGTTCAAAGATCCCACAAATCATCTCGCCATCGTGATCGACGAGATACAAAACCAGAACTACAACAACGGCAGTGCGATCTACCGTGTACTGAGAGAAGGCAGAAAGAAGCATATGAGTCTGAACTATGCCACACAGTACCTATCCGATGCCAACAAGGAGTGTAAGCAGACAATGAACGGCGCAGGAATCAAAGTGTACTTACGCCAGGACAGCATCACAGCAAATTCTATCGCCCGCACGATCAACGTAAAAGGAACAGAGCTGACCAATCTGAAGCAGGGCGAGTGCTACGTTGTAGGACAGCTCTACAATAACACAGACAGCATTAACAGACCTGGTATCGTGCGCGGCTTCACTTTCAGAAACTTTGTAAAGCCTAAGAGCAAGTAAGCCAAATAAAAAGCCCCCAGTGAGATGCTAACGCTCTCACTGGGGGACGTGTTATGATAGGTCTGAGCAGCTCCGATTCGCTCTGATGCTCTTATAGCATTAACAGGGATAAGGATACCGCTTCTCTGTTCGGAAAGCCAAATCGGAGAAAATTTGTATGTTTGCACAAAAATATGTGAAGCATCAGTCGAATGTGTCCTTAAATCAAAGCAGTTTGGTGTCATACTGTTTCTTCAAGAAAGGCACCACTGTGCATAGTGCTGCTTTTCCACCATCCATCAATCATAACCGAACGCCAAGCGGTTCCATTATATGGTAATTGTACAACGCTAAATCATATGAAAACCACTCGATTCTCCCTATTTTGCGTCACTTAAAATCGAATAAGGGTAGAATAAGGGTATAAACGCTGTATTGGGGTTACACGAAATAAATAAGCCCTATGTTTTTTGGCTAAACATAGGGCTTTTTGGTATTGCGGGAGCCGGATTTGAACCGACGACCTTCGGGTTATGAGCCCCACCAAAAAGCGATTTTTTCGTTTTCTCTCGTTTCGTGTCGTTGCGAAAATTGTCGATATATAGGCATATTCTCGCCGTCTCGTTTCGTATCATTTCGAAAACATACGTTTCATTTGTGCCCTAAAAGTGCCCTTCGGTGCCCTAAAAGTGCCCTCGCGGTGCCCTAAATGTGCCCTCGAAAAACGCGAACTGGAGGCCCCTTGCAGAGCCTCCAGATCGCGTTTTAAGACACCGTTCAATTTCAATGGCTAAGTTTCACAGGTAACACCGCAAAACGCGCACAGCGACCGCTAGGGGCTTTATTCGCTGTCTCCGTCGAGTGCCGCCTTCAATGCTGAAATGTAGCCGTCGTTGAGCTTCCCGCTACGGTCCGCCCAACACCCGCAGAGCCTCGCTAGCATGTGATCGTCGTTATCTGCTAGCAAAAAATCCGGCGACCAAAACGCGTCCTGCGGCTTGAAGATCAGCAGCTCGAGCGAGCGGCGAGCCGCGCTCAGATGCTCGCGCGCCGTCTGCGCCGACAGCGTTTTCGGCGCGGGCAACTGCAAAGGCATCGCACGCTCGCCAGCTACTTCGCGCAGCAGCTCGAGCGCCGCAGGACAGTCGGCGCACAGCCGCGCGCACTGCTGTAACTCGCCCGCAGAAACGTTCTTTCGCATCGAGAGGAGCTGCACCGCCCGCAACTGTTCATCCGACGGCGCGACGAGCGGTGCGTCGTCAAGTCGGCGTTCGATTGTGTTCAAAATCGGCTCGAGACGCTCCGACGCCCTCGCCCGGCACCTCGCAAGCGCCTCGTCGCGCTCTGCCTCCGCCTCAGCCGTCCGACGGCGGTAGAATTCGCTCCCGGCCATCTCGGCCAGTTCCTCGACCGTGTGCTCGTATTCGTTTGCAATGGCCTGCTCGGCGCGCAAAAAATCGCGCGTCGCGTCGCAAATTTTCTTTGTCAAAACCAAAATCAAAAACCTCCTTCAAATAAGAAATTTCCGGAAATATTCGGAAAAACCCTAGTCCTCGTCGCCGTCGTCTTCCCAAATATCTTCGAGCCGCAGATCGTCGAAATCGAAATCGCGACCAACAGCGGCGTGCGCCTTTTCGAGCTGCCGCAAGCGGCATCCGTAAACGTCGGCGGCGTGCAGCGTTTCCCGGCACGCTTGCAGCCGAACCGCAGGCGGCGCGCCCTCGTCCAGCATGAGCGTTTGGAGCGTCAGCGACGCGATCCGTGCGCCCTGCTGGAGCTGTCCGGCTGCATCGCGCAGAGCGTCCGCGCGCATGCTCTCGAGCCGCGTGCGAAACGCGGTGTTTTGTAGCCGTGAATAAATCGTACGTGGGCTGATTTTGAGAGCCGTCGCGGCGCCCGTCGCAGTTCGATGTGTGAGCAGCGCCGCGAGGATCTCGTCGTCGTTAATTTTTCCCATCATTATCAGCTCCTTTCAAACGCACGATCTCCTCGCGCAGCCGATCAATCGTGTCCCACGCGTTTCGCAGGTCCTCATTCAGCAGCGCGATTTCTCGTGCAGCCAGTTCAATTCTCAACTCCGTCGGATCCATTATATCACCCCCTTGTCAAAACGGTAACTCGCCGTCGTCGTGTTCGTTCGGATTGCCTAGATCGTCGAGCGTGATCGGCGGCTCGCCCGCGCCCCCAAAGGCGCGAGGCGAAGAGCCAGAATTGGAAATTCTTTGGCTCTCTATCTGTTTCTGGTCTAGCTCTTTTTCTTTTCTAGTTCTACTCTTTTGCGTTACGTCCGTTACAGCGTCACATTCTGTAACATTTGAACGCGTTACGCCCGCGTTACGCTCCGTTACGTCCGTGTTACGTTCAGTTGCGTCCCGTTTTTTACGACGGCGAAATTCAGCAGCACGTTCAGCCCCCGTTTTGGAGCTGCCTGTGAGCGCAGGCAACTGCGGCAAGTACAGCGAGCCGTCCTGCTGGAGCTCTGCAAGATGGAGCCGCGTCAGCGTTCCAATGGCTTTTTCTGCAAAATCGAGCGGCTCGTCGTTCGCAAGCGCGATCTCCTCGATCACATTGGCACCGATTCCACGAAATTCGAGAACGCCTGCCGTTCCAACGGCCGCACACATCAGCCGCATGTAGAAGACAAACGCGCGGGCGCCCTCGTCGCTTTTTAGTAACATCTTAATCGACAAATCGCTGAAAAAGTCATTTTGAATTTTGAACCAAAAATTCATTGCTCATCGCCCTCCCGAAACGCTGCCTCGATTGCATGGATCGCCGTCCACGCGGTCGCAGCTCGCGCCCGTTGCACATTGACGTAATCGGCCGCATCGGCGGCGCTGCTCGCGATCCAATAGCCGGAACAACGCGGGTCGCACGACGACACAACGGGCAGACCGTGACGGCGCGCACGCTCGACACAAGCGCGAGCTTCGCGTCGGCTACAATGCAACAGCGCCGCCAAATCGCCCATGCTGATCGCGTTCTCGCGCGAGGTCGGCAGAAATTCAGCGAGCTCAATCATTTCCCTCGCCCTCCTTCACAAAACTCTCGTCCAAATATCGGCATAAATCATCAAAATTGCATAAGATTTTGCCCTTGCCGACGCGCACGCCATGCACACGCCCCTCACGGAGCAAGACACGGATCGCATATTTCGACAAACCCGTCGCTTTTGCGGCTTCATCAACGGTCGCCATTTTGGGTGGTATCGTCATTGCTTTTGGCCTCCTTTCGCCGTTTTTCGGCCTCTGCTCTACGCAGCCAATAGTTTCGGTTGTACGCGCGCACGCGGTCGCGGTTGCGTCGGCGCCACGCGCGGTGATAACTCCGCCGCAGCTCGAGCGCCTCCTTCTCAAGATCCTGCTTCATAAAAAACCTCCTTTCGTTTTCCCACTTGACAAAGTCTGTCATTTGTGGTACAATTAAGTATAACACGAATGAGATGAAAACGCAACAACAACGTTATGTTATTTTTTCAATTATAGGAGGCGTTTTTTTAGCATGAAGCACCCAAAAAGTAACACGAACACGGGCGAGGCACCGCAGACCACAGGCCAACGCATCCGCGCCCTCCGCAAAAATCGCGGGCTCACGCTCGACCAACTCGCAGAGCAGCTCGCCAATTTGCCAGGATCCACAAGAACGGACTGCTCGGGGACGCAACTCGGTTACGTCGAACGCGGTCAACGCAAACTCAGCGCTGATTATTGCGATCTGCTCGCGCGGTTTTTCGGCGTTCGTTCCGCGTATCTCCGTTGTGAGACTGCCATCGCGAGCGATGAGGAGCTCCGCGAGCACTTCATTTCAACGGTTTTGAACCGCCGAACGGAGCTCGAGCACGTTTTGAACAGCGTTCTTGACCTCAACGGCTACAGACTCGATTATAACGACGCGGTCGTTGACGACGCCAACACCGCCTCGATATATCGTGCCATTCACAACGAAGTGCCGAACGGCTACGCGCTGTTTGACAGCGCGGGCGAGGTCGTCGGCACCTACAGCGCCCGCGACCGTCAGCGCCTCGCAGAGGACCTCGACGACGCGCTCAGCACGATCCTACATCGTTTTATCGAGAGGAGGTTTGAAAATTATGGCTAATGTCACCGAACGACGCGACAAAAACGGCGCACTCGTTTCCTTTAGGATCCGCGTTTCGCGCGGCACCGACGCTCACGGCAGACGTCTCAAACCTTTTGAGGCGACCTTCAAAGCCGACCCGAACCGAACCGAACGGCAGAACCAAAAAGCCGCCGCCACTTTTGCCGCTGATTTCGAGCGTCGTTGCCGCGAGGGGCTCGTCGCCGACCATCAACAGAAATTCGAGGTCTATTCCAGCTATTGGATCGAGCTCCAGACATCCAGCGGAAACGTCCGGCCACGAACTGCCGAACGCTACCGCGCATTGCTTGTCCGCATCAATGCCGCGATCGGGCACATCAAGCTCGGCGACATCCGGCCGCAGCACCTCAACGAGCTCTATCAGTCTCTCGCGCGAGAGGGCGAGCGGCACGGCGGCGAGAAGGCCGTCATCCTGCCCGCTGTCAACCTCAAAGACCTTTACCGCGCACACGGGTTTCACAATGCAGAGGCATTTTGCACAGCGGCTGGCTGTTCGGTCGTAACGATCCGCGCCGCAACTCGCGGCGAACGCATCCGCGCTGAAAACGCCCAAAAGATCGCAACGGCGCTCGAGATGCCCGTCACGCGGCTTTTTAAGCTCGAGACCGACACACGCCCTCTATCCGCAAAAACCATCAAACATCATCACGCGCTGATCTCGAGCATCCTCGAGAGCGCTGTGCATGAGGGGCTCATCGTTCAAAATCCTGCCGCTCGTGCCGTCCCTCCAAAAGTCCGGCGTGCCAACGTCCAGTATTTCGAGCCGCAGGACGTCGCCCGCATCCTGCAAGCCCTCGAGCGCGAGCCGTTGAAATGGCGCGCGATCCTGCACCTTCTGATCGTCACGGGTTGCCGACGCGGTGAGGTGCTCGGTCTCAAATGGAGCGACCTTGACACGACCTTCAAACGCCTCCACGTTCAACGCGCCCTTTACTACACGGCACAGATGGGCGTTTTTGTCAGCGAGCTGAAAACGGACAGCTCCGACCGCCTGATCGCTCTCCCGCCGCAAACGATGGAGCTGCTCGACCGCTACCGCCGCGAATACTATGAGCCCCTCCGTCAAGCGGCGGGCGACCTATGGGAGGGCGACGATGGCTTTATCTTCGTTTCGGACTGCGACCACATCGGACGCCCCATGCATCCCGACAGCGCCACAGCCTTTTGCGTTGCGTTTTCAAAGAGGCACGGCCTCCCGCACATCCACCCGCACGCGTTTCGGCATACCGCCGCGAGCATCCTCATCCATGCCGGATTGGATCCTGTTTCCGTCGCTGGACAGCTCGGCCATGCAAGCGCCGCGACGACCGAAAACATTTACGCCCATATGATCGCAGACGCCAAAACTCGCGCCGCAAATGCAATGGGCGAGATCCTGCTCACCTCCCGCCGCTCCCTGCATGAGACAGACGACAGCACGGAGGCCGACAAAAACCGCAAACACGGATAACGAAAAAAGAGCGGGGGCTCGGTGCCCTCGCTCTCGTTTTTTTGCGGTCGGTGCCCTAAAAGTGCCCTCGACCCCTAAAAAGGCAAAAAAATAACCATTCCAGATTTCTCTGAAATGGCTATTTTGCGTGATTGCGGGAGCCGGATTTGAACCGACGACCTTCGGGTTATGAGCCCGACGAGCTACCGAGCTGCTCCATCCCGCGTTCTCTTTTGCGCCGCCTTACCGACGGTGCTTTTATATTATAACACGTTTTCGGTCCCTCGTCAAGGCCTTACGGGCAACTTTGTGTGATCGCACAGATCTGTACATACCATCTTGAAGATATTTGACACTGTATGCCTCCCTACGCCAAAACGATGCCCTGCCGCTTCTGACGGACAGGGCATCGCTATGATAGTCTGTTGGGACGGGTCAGGCCTCGGCATCTGCGGGGGCATCGTCCTCGTCGTCTGCATCGTCGTCATCGTCTGCGGCAGCGGCAACAGGCTTCTTGCGGTTGGTCTCCACCAGCGAGAGCACGAAGCATCCGCAGAAGAAGAGGATGAACAGCAGCGCCTCTGCGATCGCGGTCGGCTCGATCGAGGCGCGGATCACGCTCTTCGTCGTGCTCAGGCCGGACGCGCTCGCCGGTACCAGCACGCTGTAGGAGTTCGCCAGCGACACCGTCTCATAATACTCGTCCGCCGTCACGTTCACCTTGTCCAGCAGGTCCGTGACCTTGCCGTTGAGCTCCTCGAGATCCTGCTCGACCTTGTCCATCTTCTCCTGCGTCGCGCTCACACTGCCCTTGAGCGTGTTGATGCGCTGCTGGTACATGTTGATCGCCGAAGTCTTGGTGGACACGGTGTTCTGCGCGTCGATCTTCTGCTTGATCATGTTGTCATACTGCGTCGAGGCCTGCGTGTACTGCGAGGTCTCCTGCATGTCGCCATAAATGATGATGGTGTCCTTCTCGTACTTCGAGATGGAGTCGTTGATGCTATTGAGCTTCTCCTGTGCCACTGTGCGCTCACGCACCAGCTTCTCGATCTGGTAGTTGTAGTAATCCAGCAGCGTCGCCTTGTCCTTCGTTACGGTGTTGACCGTCACATAGGACGAGATCAGGTCGAGGTCGACCGTGCGCAGCGTCACGATCGCCTGGTAAAGGTCAGCGAAGGTGAAGCCCGTCTGCGAGGAGCGGAAGCGGCTCGTGTCGTCGCGGTTCAGGTTGGAGACGTAGGACTGGAGCTCGGAGAGCGAGCTGTCGAACACGTCGATCGCCTGCGCGTAGTCATAGGTGCGGTAGTCGAGCGCGTTCACCGCGTTGCCGAGCGCGCGGTTGTAGCCGTAGTTATCGAAGAAGTAATCCGTATACTTGTCGAGGATCATGTTGATGACCTCTGCTGCGCGCTCGGCAGAATAGCCGGTCTTGGCGTAGTTGAAGGTCACCTTGTACTGCGTCGCATAGTAGGAGGTCGCCAGGAGCTTCTCACCGGCGTTCAGGTCGCCCTGCTCGTAGACGCTCTTGTAGACGGTGATCTCGTCGATGACGTCCTCGGGGATGACGCTCGTGATGGTGATGCCCTGACGGATGTTCTCCAGCTCCTCGATCGGCTCATTGAGCTCGGTCAGCGCGGCCTCGATGACCGTGGGGGACTTCAGGGAATACGGGTCGAACTTCGTCCCATCGGGGGCAAGTCCCTTCTCGATGCCGTCATAGTTGAAGCTGACCAGTGCATTCAGGTTCTTGTGCTGGTCAGAAGCGGTCAGTGCGAGGAGCACCGGGATCCCGATGCCGGCGACGATCGCTACGACGAGCCACAGCAGGATGAACCGCTTGATCACGTCCCAGAACGCAGAGAACGAGATCACGATCTCATCGCCCTTCTCCTCCTCGCTCTTCACTACGAGGTTGATGTTACGTGCATTCGCCGCACCGTTAGACTGTGTGCTTTGTTCTTTATTCTTCTTGTCGGTATTAGCCATATCTTTCCTCCGTCCGTCATGCCCCGACCTGCCCCTCGCAGATCTGGCAAGTGTGTCGTGTTTTCGAGCATACATATCTATTATACACGCATCCACCGGCTTTGTCAATACCGTGCGGCGCGGCGTTCCATGATCTTGTAGGATGTGTTAAGATCTGATGAGACAGGCCGCGGCAGTTCGGCCAAAAACGCCGAAACGCCGTATCCTGCGGGGATACGGCGTTCTCTCATTGTTCCTTCATCTGTCCGCGGACGGCCTCGGCGAGCGCGAGGAAGCCCTCCGCCTTGACGAGTGCGATGCCCTGTGCCTCGTCTCCGAGGACGACGAGACGGTCGCCCGGGGCGATGTCGAACACGCGCCTTGCCCGGGCCGGGATCACGATCTGTCCCTTGTCCCCGACGGTCACGATGCCGAACAGATGCTTCCCCTTCGGGACCGGCCGCTGTGGGGTGAGCGGGACGTCCTCGCCGGTCAGCTCGTCGAGCGTGACCTCGAGCGCAGCCGCCAGCAGACGTGCTTTCTCCAGGGTCGGCTCGCTATCGCCGGCCTCCCATTTGGCGATGGCCTGCCGCGAGACCCCGACCTTCTCGGCCAGTGCCTCCTGCGAGAGGCGGTGCAGCTTGCGCAGCGCGGGCAGCGTTTCCTTGAGCATAGCGGCCTCCTTTCGTGGCGTTCATGTGGGATGATCGGTCGGACTAGATCCGCAGGACGGCCTCGACCGCCAATGCCAGTGCGCGGTCGACCGACCCCATGCCCCATCCGCGGTCGTCATAATGGTCGAGGTCGGCGAGGGTGTCCGCCGTGTAGAGGAGCGTCCCCCAGACTGCCCCGCGCATCTGTGCGACGGCCGCGAGCGCGGCGCTCTCCATCTCCACGACCGTGCATCCCTCGCGCTTGCGGCGGGACACTTTCTCGGCCGTCTCGCGGTAGAAGCCGTCCGTCGTCCAGGCCACGGCCTCTGTGTATGGCAGACCGTGTACACGCAGCGTCTCCTCGACTGCACGGCGCGCCGGCGCGGAGATGTCGACGAAGCGGGAGGGAGGTAGGTAGTGGTACGACGTTCCCTCGTCACGCAGCGCCCTGGTCGGCACGAGGAAGACGTTCTCCTCCATCTCGACCAGCACCCCGCACGACCCGCTGCTGATGACCTCCTGCACGCCGTGGGCGAGCATCGCGTCGAGGATGATCGCGGCCGCAGGTGCCCCGAGCGGCGCCTCGACGAGGCAGACCTCCTGTCCCTCGACGGTGAGGACGTAGACCGGATGGCGCTTGCTGATCGTCACGACCTCGTCCACGACGACGGCCCCATGCGCCCGTGCGTAGCGGTCGACCGCCTCGCCCAGGAACGCGAACACGGCCTTTTTCGGCAGTCGCAGAGACGGGTGCTCGTAGCTCGGCGGAATGACGGCGCCGGGGTCGGTGTCGTATTCGAGGAGGGGGATGGCGTTCTCGGTCAGGGACATAGGAGGCTCCTTTCAGGGGTCGTGTACAAGAGGGGGTATGGGGGAACAGGCCGGCGCGGAGCCCGCGCTGGCGAGGCGCCTCCCAATGCCGCTGACGCGGCATGCCCGAGGGCGAGGCAGGATGCTGCCCGAGGCCGACGGTATGCCGCCATTGGATATAAGGCGGCAAAGGTCGGCGTGATCTATCCAAAGCAAGATAAAGACACGCCACAATGTTTCCCGGCGGCGGAGAGCCCGAGGGGGTATGGGGGAACAGGCCGCTATTGGGGCGTGACTGACCGCAGCGGAGCGGAGGGAAGTTTAGCCCCAATGTTTCCCGGCGGCCTGTGCCCCCATTATAATAAGGGTATGGGGGAACAGGCCGGCGGGGAGCCCCCGCTGGCATCTGCCTCCCAATGCCGCCATTGGATGGAAGGCGGCATGCCCGAGGGCGAGGCAGGATGCTGCCCGAGGCCGACGGTACGCCGCCATTGGATATAAGGCGGCAAAGGTCGGCGTGATCTATCCAAAGCAAGATAAAGACACGCCACAATGTTTCCCGGCGGCCTGTGCCCCCATTATCATTCGGCCTGTGCCCCCATTATCATTTTACCTTCTTGATGCCCAGGATGCACCACCGCAGCACCGGGATCCGCGAGATGACCGCCTCGAGCAGGAACGCCCCCGCGAACGCCGCGACGGCCGTCAGCAGATAACACGGCAGCGCAGGGACATCCGCACGCCGCAGCAGGAGCGCCGTGGCCGAAAGCGGCAGATAGTGGAAGACATAGAGGCCGAACTCGTGCTGCGTCATCCAGCGCGAGACAGCGCCGCCGCGTCCGAGCCACGCCTTCCCGGCGCCGAGGAGCGCGAGCACCGCGACCCATCCGTAAGCCGTCGCCAAGACACATCCCACCACGGGCATCACGGCATAGTTGTCCCCGAAATGCCGCACCAGATACACGCCGCCCAGCACCGCCGCCGCGAGCAGGAGCGGGATCCGTGCCGCCACCAGACGGTCGATGACCTCGTCATGGGCGAAGACGAAGTAGCCCAGGAAGAACGTGAAGCCGTAGATGCCGAAGCGGTAGACGGCGATGACGGGCGTGTTCCCGATCTGCCCGAAGAGCCACACGGGGACGCCCAGCAGGAGCGCCGCGATCACGCCGCAGCGTGACGTGAGGGCGTAGAGGCGGCCTTTCTCGAAGCGGCGCACGAGCGCGAGGAGCATCGAGAAGAGCCAGAGCATCTGGATGAACCAGAGCACGCCCGTGCCGGAGAGGCACTGGATCAGGAACATGACCGGCACGGGGACGCTGCCCGAGATGTTCTCGAAGGCGCCCGCGATCGCCATGCTGATGCCGCCCTGCACCCATCCGAAGACCAGGACGCCGATCGTCGAGGGGACGAGGAGGCGGCGTGTCCGCGTGCGGATGAAGTCGCGGAGGCTGCGCGTCTCCAGAGCATAGCGCGCGCACATCCCTGCGATCACGAAGAGCAGGATCATAAACCACGGGTAAAGCAGATACTGTGCCCCGTCCTGGTACTGCACCGCCGCGAAGGGCATCATCCCCGGCGTGACGGCATTGAAGATGTAGAACACATGGTAGAGCGCCACAAGGACGACCGTCCCCCAGCGCAGATCGTCGAGGTATGGTCTTCTCGTAGTTTGTATGTTTTTCATACTTCTCCCACCTTTGCAACTTTTGTTGACATCATTATAGCACGCGCGGGCGCCGATGTCTACCAACGAAAGCTGACAAAAAGGGGAAGTTCTGTCACGAACAGTTGCGGCCGGTCAGATCATGCGGCAGAAGGGCGCGGCAGGGAGACCGGCGCGGGTGAAGAGCGTGACCTCGCCGTAGTTGATCCAGGCATAGCGGGCACCGATCGGATGGGGGACGTCCGGCGCGGAGAGGTAGAGCGTGTCGTCCGAGACGGTGGGGTCGGCGGGATGCCAGGTGCCGTCCGGGGCGCAGAGCTCGAAGCCCGCTGTGCCGCGCAGCACAAGGCCGGTGCCGGTGTGCCAGAAGGTCAGGCGCATCCCCTCCCCCTCCGGCAGGATGTCGCGCAGGAAGGGCGATGTCGCGTCATCCACGTCCTTGCGGTAGGCACGCTCGAGGGCTTGCAGGGCAAGGCGCTTGGCGGGCGTGCGCTTCTCCTTGGGATGGATCTCGTCGAACTCGCCGCAGTCGAGGATGACGGCAAGGCCGGTGTTCTTGACCGTGCGGAAGACCTGCTCCTGCGCGGCGCGGATGCGTGCCCAGTTGTCGCCGTTGTTCTCGTTCGCATAGACGAACATCGGGAGCTGCACCATGAGGAACGGCAGCTCCGCGTCCCGGAAGTCCCGCCGCCATTCGCCGATGAGGTCGCGCAGGAGCGCGGCATAGGTGTCCGGGCGATGGTCATCCGATTCGCCCTGATAGTAGAGCACGCCCTTCATCGTGTACGGCACGATGCGCGCGATCATGGTGTCATAGAGCCCGTGCGGGCGCAGCGGGTCGATGGGCGCGGCGGGGCCGGGGTAGCGGTTCTCGCCGCATGCCGCGATCACGTCCGCCCAGCGCATGTGCGGGTCCTTGGCGTAGCACGCGGCGGCGCGCTGCTCCCACGCCTGCTGGTAGCGGCAGTAGTCGAGGTAGTCCGCATTCGCCTCGTCCTCGGTCTTATCGCCCATGCGGGCGGCATAGTCGGCGAGATAGGCGCGTCCGGCCTCGGAGGCACGCAGCGTCTCCTCACTGAGCCACGCGGAGACGGACGTCCCGCCATAGCAGCACTCGACCAATCCGATCGTGACGCCCAGATGTGCCGACAGCATCGCCGCGAAATGGTACCCCACGGCCGTCCAGTGCTGACACGCGTCCCTGCACGGGAGCTGCCAGCAGGACGCGGCCTCCTCGGCATAGAACTGATCATCGAAATGCCCGTGCTTGCAGACGTGATACAGGCGGACGTTCTGGTCGGCACAGACGTCGAGCGCGGGGTCCTTGGAGTTCCCAAGGGTCAGCTCCATATTGGACTGGCCGCCGCAGAGCCACACGTCGCCCAGGACGACGTCCTCCCGCGTGAGGGTCTCGCTGTCTGCCGTGACGGTCAGGGGCTCCGGCGCACCGGCGGGCATAGCGGGCAGGACGGCCGTCCATGCGCCATCCGGGCGAACAGGCGCGGTGACGGCGGCATCGCGGTAGCGGACGGTGACGGTCTGGGTGTCGGCGGTGCCGAAGATGCGCACGGGCTTGCCGCGCTGCAAAACGGCGTGGTCGGTGAAGATGGGAGCGAGCTTGAGCATGATGATGCCTCCTTATGTCGTAGTCTGGGCGGCCTCGGCCTCGAGCTTGGCGTCGAGCGCGCGGGAGATCATGGCGAGCGAGACGGCCAGGTCCTCATCATAGACGATGATGCCCTCCGGCACCTCGAGGTGAGCGGTCGAGAAGTTCCAGATGGCGAGGATGCCGGCGTCGGTCATCTGGCGGGCGAGCTGCTGGGCGGGGCCGGGACTGGTGGTCAGGATGCCGATGTGGATATCCTGCGCGCGACAGACCTCCCCGAGACGGGCGATGTCCATGATCTCGGTGCCGCCGATGGTGGTGCCGATCTTGGCGGGGTCGTTGTCGAAGGCGGCGGTGATGTACATGCCATACCGCGCGAACGCGGTGAACGAGAGCAGCGCCCCGCCGAGGCGCCCCACCCCGATGAGGACGGCATGCTTGGGGTCGTTGCACCCGAGGGCATCCTCGAGGTCGGCGATGAGCGTCGAGACGGTGTAGCCCATCTTGGGGCGCCCGCCGGACGCGCTGGCCGCCGAGAGGTCCTTGCGCACCTGCACCTCGCCCTGGCCAAGCGCCTCGGCGATGGCGGTGGCGGAGATGGTGCGTGTCTCCTTGGGGAGCGCCTTGAGGTAATTGAGGTAGAACGGGAGCCGGCGCAGGGTCGGCTTGGGGATCGTCAGCTTATCCATCCGGGGGGGACACCTCCTTGTCTGTTCGATACCTTTATTATATCGCAGGGTGGCGGGAAAGTCAATAGTACACGCGCCCGCACAGCTCGGCGGGAAATGCCGTTCTGCAAAAAACAGGCATCACATTTTGACAAATTTTTGGCTATGATCGTTGACTTTTTTTAAAAATGTGTTATAATGGAAGCAGCAAGAGATCGGCCGCCCTCGAAGGGGCGCGATCTCCAAGCATACCGCATCCGTCTATATGACTGAAAGGAGATGTCACCATGAAAAAGATCCTCTCGACCCTTGCCGCTGCTGCGCTGCTCCTTTCCTGTGCATCTGCCGCGCCCGTCACGGCCGCGCAGGAGGATGCCGACTTTGCGTATCTGTGTACCATCCCTGATGCGGAGCTCGAGGCGCTCTGTGCAGCGGCCGGTGCGCCCTACATGGACCCTGCGGCAGCAAAGGGCGAGGCGCGCTGGGGCGACCCCATCTGCGTCAATTTGTATGTCGAGGACTATGCGCGGGAGGGCGTCGCGGATGTGACGCGCACCGATGACGTCGGTCTGATCCAAACAGACGATCACTACGACTATGACTTCCAGAGGATGACCGCCGATCTGGCGCTGCCGGAGGGCTTCTTCCTCACGCCCGACTGGGATGAGCGCACCGGGCGCTTTGAGGTATTGGGCGAATACGATGAGGCCGCCGGGACGATGACCTATCTGAAGCTGGCACAGATCCCCGTCAACTGCAACGCGGACTGGTACGACCCCGCCCTTCCCAGCGTCACCAGGGCAAGGCTCATGCAGGTCGCCCAATACTGGTGCTGGACACACTGTGAGAACGTCCATTCCTTCTCGATCTATCATGCAAATGGGATGATCCGCCCCTTTGGCGATGTCGATAGTGACGGCACCTTCGGCCTGACCGATGTCATCCTCCTCCAGCGATGGCTGCTCGGTCTCCCGGACACGGTGCTCACCAGCCGGAGCAACGCCGACTTCAACATGGACGGCCAGATCGACGTGCTCGATCTGGGCCTGATGAAGCATGCGCTGATCGAATGACCCGACGATACACGACCCCGCGCACAAAGCCCGGCAGGCCTCCCCTGCCGGGCTATCGTTCGGATTCAGAGCGGATAGCAGCGCAGCTCGCAGTTCCCCATGAAGAAGCCCATGAAGCGCTCGACGGTCATGTCCTCGAAATAGCTGTCGATGACGCGGCAGATGCCGCCGTGGCAGACGAGGAGGACGTTCTCGTCCGGGTAGAGGCGGCGCACATCGTCGATGACGTTATACGTCCGCTGGACGATCTGGAAGACGGATTCGCCGCCCCCGGGCATCCTGCATCCCCATGCGGCCTTGGCCTCGGGGAAGCCGGGCGTGGTGCGGGGCATCCCCTCAAAGCTGCCGTAGTCCCATTCGCGCAGACGGTCGTCTGTCTGGATCGGGAGGCAGAGCCGGTCGGCGACCGCCTGCGCCGTCTGCTGGGCGCGGCGCATGGGCGAGGCGATGATGCGGTCGATGTCCCCGGCCTCCTCGCAGCGCGCGGCCAGCTCCTGCGCCATGGCGAGCCCCTCGGGGGCAAGGTCGATGTCGGTCGCGCCGCTGATGCGCTCGGCGGCGTTCCATTCCGTCAGACCGTGACGGGTGACATAGAGCTTCATGATGTACCTCCTAGCGTGATGGCATGCCCGAGGCCGAGGCAGGATGCTGCTCAAGGCCGAGTGGTATGCCGTCATTGGATGTAAGACGGCAGGGGAATGCGTCCCCATGCCGTATGTGACGTGTTTGCGGGACTTACAGCGTCCCTGTGATCGTGCCGACGAGCCAGTAGACGAGCCCGCAGGCCGAGGCGGCGGCGGTGCCGTAGAGGATGACCGGCCCCGCGATCGTGAAGGCCTTCGCCCCCACGCCGAGCACCAGTCCCTCCGTGCGCGCCTCGATGGCGGCCGCGCTGACGGCGTTCGCGAAGCCCGTCACCGGGACGAGCGTCCCCGCGCCGGCGTGCTTGGCAAGGCGGGCATAGAGCCCCGTCGACGTGAGCACCGCGCTCGCGCAGACAAGGATGACCGTCGTCCAGGCGCCGGCCGTCTCGGCATCGAGGCCGGTGCGCAGGAGCCACGCCCGCACGAGCGCCCCCACGGCGCAGACCGCGCCCCCGATCGTGAACGCCCCCGCGATGTCCGCGAGACTGTGCGACCGCGGCGCGCGGCGTGCCTGCATGGCGGCGTAATCCTTCGGTGTGATGTCCATGATGATCCCTCCCGATCGGTTTTGGTGTCATTATGCCCGATCGGAGCGTATTTTATTTGTAGGATCTGCGAAAAACTCGCCGAATGTCTTGCCGTTGGCGTGAAAATATGCTATGATAAGTATGTATAGGCACTTGCCGATACATCTAGTATAGCACAAGATGGATCTTTTTGCAAGACAGGATAGGAGGGGACGGGCATGAAGCTGCTCGTAGTAGAGGACGAGGTCGCGCTGGCCGAGGCGCTCAGCGAGATCCTCAAACGCAATAAATATGCCGTCGACACGGTCTATGACGGCGAGGATGGTCTGGATTACGCCCTCACGGGGATCTACGACTGCATCATCCTCGACGTCATGCTCCCCAAGCGCGACGGCTTCGAGGTCGTACAGGAGCTGCGGCGGCAGAAGATGTCGACGCCCGTGCTGCTCCTGACCGCCCGCTCCGACACTGAGGACAAGATCCACGGCCTCGACTGCGGCGCGGACGACTATCTCACCAAGCCCTTCGTCAGCGGTGAGCTGCTCGCGCGCGTGCGCTCGCTCACGCGGCGGCGGGGCGAGGTCGTCACCGACGCCTTCACCTTCGGTGACATCTCCCTCAACAAGAGCACCTTTAGCCTGAGCCGCGGGAACGACGTCGTCAAGCTCTCGCTCAAGGAGTACCAGATCCTCGAGATGCTCATGGTCAACCCCCGCCAGCTCATCCCCAAGGAGCGCTTCATCGAGAAGATCTGGGGCTATGAGAGCGATGTGGAGTATAACAATGTCGAGGTCTACATCTCCTTCCTCCGCAAGAAGCTCACGGCGGTCGGCTCCACCGTGACCATCAAGACCGCCCGCGGCATCGGCTATTTCCTGGAGGAGAAAAAATGAAGCTCCCGACACGCAAGCAGATCCACGGGTGGATCCAGGACTTCCGCCGGGACGTGATCCGCATGATGCGGCTCCATTTCGTCATGATCGCGATGGCGATCCTGATCCTGGTGTTCCTGCTGATGCTCGGCTCGATCAATATGATCATGAACACGGTGAGCCGCACGCAGTCCGCGCAGCTCCTCGAGCAGATCGCCAAGAGCGAGCGCTACGACACTGTGGACGGCTTCGGCCAGCAGATCCCGCCCGAGATGCAGGGCGGCATCCCGCCCGAGATGCAGGGCGAGACGCCCCCCGACGGCACGCCCCCTGAGACACAGGAGGGCGAGACCCGTCCCGAGAACGCGCCCCCTGCGACCGACCCCGGTGAGACCCGTCCTGCCGCTGCGCCGCCGGACGGTACTGCACCCACGGATGCGGCGCCGACGGAGGGGACCGTACCTGCGGACGCGGCACCGACGGTCCGGCAAGGCGCCGGCATGATCGCGCCGCTGTCCTGGGGAGACCAGGGCTTCGAGCCGCGTCCCGGCGGCCGCCGTCCCTGGGACGAGCAGCCGACCGAGCCGGAGGATGTCGACAGCGACGACGATCCCCCCGACGACTGGGGCGAATGGGGGCGTTGGCCCGAGGACTGGGAGCGTCCCTCCGATGACGTCCCGCCGCCGTGGATGCAGACCGAGCCGCCCGTGACCGAGGCGCCTGCCCCGGAGACACCGCCCACGGCCGCGCCCGCACCGGCCGATCCTCCCGCCGCGCCGGTCGAGCCTGTGCCGGCCGATCCCGCGCCGGCCGAGCCTGCGCCGGAGGATCCCGCGCCCGTCGTGGAGGAGCCGCCCCTCACCGATGCGCCCACGGAGACGGATCCCCCCACGGAGACCGACCCGACCACCGAGACGACCACCACCGCCGAGACGACTGCGCCCGCTCCCTCCACCGTCGAGGAGACGCCGCCGCCCAAGCCCGGTGAGAGCGGCTATGTCGGCGGGGACGGCCGCGGGATGCGCGACATGCGCCCCGACCGCTGGAGCGTCTCCGTCACCATCGACCACTTCGCCATCCTCGTGGATGCGGACGGCGGCTTCCTCGCGCTGCGCAACACCGAGGACTACACCGAGGACGAGGCCAAGGAGATCATGACCGGCATCCTCGAGACCGGCAAGCAGCAGGGCATGTACGGCTGGCTGCAGTATTACGTCGAGCCGAAGAGCTACGGCACGCTCATCGTCATCACCGACAAGACCTCCGACCAGGGCCTGTTGAACGGCCTCTTCCGCACGACCTTCATCATCGGTGTGCTGATGCTGCTCGTGCTGCTGACCATCCTGATCTTCTCCTCGCGCTGGATCACGCTGCCGGTGCAGCAGGCGTTCAAGCGGCAGAAGCAGTTCGTCTCCGATGCGGGGCACGAGCTGAAAACGCCCATCGCCGTCCTCACCGCCAATGCCGACATCCTCAAGGATGAGATCGGCGAGAACAAGTGGCTCGGCTATATGGACGAGCAGATCGGCCGGATGAACACCCTCGTCGGCGACCTCCTGCGCCTTGCCCGCATGGACAACGCCACGCAGGAATATACCTTCGCGGACTTCGACCTCTCCATGGCCGTGGCCGCCACGACCCTCCCCTTCGAGAGCGCCGCCTTCGAGCAGCACCGCACCCTCGAGATGGACGTGCAGCCGAACGTCACCTACAACGGCAGCGAGCAGCACATCCGCCAGCTCTGCGCCATCTTCATCGACAACGCGATCAAGTATTCCAATGAGAACGGCCTCATCAAGGTCACGCTCATGAAGCGCGGCGAGCACTGCATCCTCGAGTTCTACAACACCGGCTGCGAGATCGGCCCGAGCGAGACGGAGAAGATCTTCGAGCGCTTCTACCGCGGCGATAAAGCCCGCAATAAGGGCAAGAACGGCTACGGCCTCGGCCTTGCCATCGCCAAGAGCATCATGGACGTCCACAAGATCCGCATCCAGGTGACCTGCGAGCAGGGCAAATGGATCCGCTTCCTGCTGACGATGTGAGACACGAACGCCCTCCCCGGCATCACGCTGGGGAGGGCGTCTTTTCAGGTATCCTTGCGGTAGAGGACCGGGATGAAGTCCGGCACGATCGTGCGGAGGTAGGCGACGAAGCGGTCGAAGGCGGCCTTGTCGAACGGTCCCGCGCACGCGAGGGAGAACTCCGCGCCGTCATAGGTGCTGTACCATCCCGTCTCCGTGAAGCCCGCCCGCTCGTAGAACGCGCGGCGCCGCGCCCGGATGGGGTCGCCGTCCGGCGTCTCGAACTCGACCACGAGCATGTCCCCCGCCGCACGCCCCCGCAGCAGCGCGAGCGCACGGCTCCCGAGCCCCTGTGAGCGCCGGTCCGCTGCGACGGCCAGATACGCCAGATACTGCACCCGCTCATAGCGCCGCACGGCCAGAAATCCCACGAGCGTCCCGGCATCGTCCCGGATGCCGAGCAGGTCGAGGCGGCCGTCCCCGGTGGCGATCAGGTCGGCGATCGCGACACGCTCCTCCGGCGGGAACGCAGCCTCGTTGATCGCGTCGAGCGCCGGCACGTCCGCCGGCATGACAGTGCAAAGCTCCATGGCCGTCACCTCTTCACGCACACGCTCACCGCGAACGGCGGCAGGAGCGTCTGCCAGAACTGTGCATCGTCCCGATTTGAGGGGACATCGCCCTCGCGGGGCGTGAAGCAGAGCGTCCGCATCGGGTAGCGGATGCCGATGCCGGTCATCTTGACGTAGGACTCCTTGAGCGTCCAGAGGCGCGTGAAGAGCATGTCGGGATCGTCGGAGACGGCCAGGGCGGCGCGCTCCTCGTCCGCAAAGCACCGCGCCGCCACGCGCTCACGCAGCGGCCGCCGTGCCTCACAGTCCACCCCGCACGGCCGCGCCGCGAGCAGACACGCCGCCATCCCCTTGCAGTGGGACAGGCTCATGTGGACGGGGACGTTCGTGAAGTAGGGCTTGCCGTCCTCCGTGGCCGCGAGCTGCGGCGCCGCCGGGAGGACGATGCCCCGCTCGTCTGCCCAGACCGTCAGCGCCTCGCGGAGCAGGGCGTGGGCGGCATCGTGGAGCTGCTGGGGCGTCCCGTCGGCGGGGGAGACGAAAAGCGCTCC
The DNA here is from genome assembly GCA_902762785.1 of uncultured Ruminococcus sp. Classification (GTDB taxonomy): domain Bacteria; phylum Bacillota; class Clostridia; order Oscillospirales; family Ruminococcaceae; genus UBA3855. Next base: position 25,320 of record CACWPL010000003.1, read on the forward strand.
CAGCGCAGGCGGGAGCGGCAGTCGTGTCATCCTAGCACCTTCGGCTCGTAGCCGCGCTCGACCATCCACGCACGCAGGCGCAGATACGTCTCCTCGCTGATGACGTGCTCGATCTTGCAGGCGTCCTTCTCGGCGGTCACGGCATTGACGCCGAGGTGCTCGGCGAAGAAATCGGTGATGAGGGTGTGGCGCTCGTAGACGGAGATGGCGCGCTCGCGGCCGTGCTTCGTCAGCTTGACGGCGCCGCCGTCCCCGACCGTGATGAAGCCCTCCTCGCGCAGGATGCGCATGGCACGGCTCACGCTCGCCTTCGTATAGCCAAGCTCATTGGCGATGTCCACCGCGCGCACAAAGGGGGAGCGCTGGGTGAGCAGGTAGATGGTCTCCAGATAATCCTCGCCGGATTCATGAATCGACATAGCGGGTCTCCTTTCGCGCCGCCATCGTGTGCGGCCTCTTCTCTCATTTTACCACATCCTGAATAAAAAATCAACTCATTTTGGAAACTTTTTCGGGACGATGAGGACAAAATGGCCGGATAGCGCGGAGAATGGGGAATTCTGGGGGATGTGTCTGAATGGAGCATTTTTTTACGACGTCCCATCAGGCCGCGCGCTAGGCGGGAGCGGTGCCGTCATCATGTAAATGCTATTTACACGGTATGTATTGACATCGTTTTTAAATTATGCTATAATAGTCAATGACCGGGAGAGATGTGCCCAGGAGTTTGTAAACCACATTGACAGCAAACAAAAGAGAACGGGGGGATGGGGGGAGCGCGGCGGCGCGGGGCGTGACCGAGCGAAGCGCAGCGGAGGGAGGTTTAGCCCCGCAGACTTATCGCCGATGTGCGCCCCACAGGACATGGGGGGTATGGGGGGAGCGCGGCGGTGCGGGGCGTGACCGAACGCAGCGCAGCGGAGTGAGGTGTAGCCCCGCAGTTGTATGGCCGCCGCGATCCCCCCATTTTAAAGGAGGAACATAATATGCCACTTGCACTCGAAGTCCAAGGGCTCACGAAGTCCTACGGCAAGAAGCTGGCCGTGGACCATGTGAGCTTCACCATCGAGAAAGGCCAGATCTTCGGCCTGATGGGCATGAACGGCGCCGGGAAGACGACCATCCTGCGGATGCTCGCGACCCTGCTCCGGCCGGACAGCGGCGATGCCCTCATCGACGGCCACAGCGTCGTCAAGGAACCCGACCAGGTGCGCGCGCGCATCTGCTATCTCCCGGACGAGGCCGGCGCGTACCGCACCATGACCGGGGAGGCGTATCTCGCGTTCATCGCGGGACTGTATTTCAAGAAGCCCGAGGAGCAGAAGGCCTGCATCGAACGCGGCCGCGAGATCTGCGGCCTCGGGGACGCGCTCTCCCAGAAGATCGCGACCTACTCCCGCGGCATGACCCGCAAGCTCGTCCTCGCGCGGACGGTCATGGCACAGCCGGTGCTCGCCATCCTCGATGAGCCGACCTCCGGCCTGGATGTGCTCAATTCGCTCGACATCCGCAAGTCCATCCGCGATTGTGCCGAAAAATACGGCACCGCCTTCCTCCTCTCCTCCCACCACATGCAGGAGGTCCATACCATGGCCGACCGCTGCGCCATCATGAAGGACGGCGTCTTCCTCGCGGACGGCACCCCGGATGAGCTCCTTGCCCGCTACGAGGCCGATACCCTCGAGCGCGTGTTTGAAAAGGCGGTGAGAGGCGTATGAAGAATCTGCTGAAAAAAGAGCTGTCGGAGCTGTTCAACCGGCAGATGCTGATCTCGCTGTTCATCGGCTTTTTCATCACAGCGATGCTCGGCGGGCTCATGACCTCGACCATCTCCGAGAGCGTGGCCGATACCGGCACCGTCCACATCATCGACATGGACGGCACCGACTTCACCCGCGCCGTCCTCGACGAGCTGCGGGCGCAGGGCTACGAGGTCGAGACTGCCGAGTCCTTCGAGACTGCCGTCGCGCAGGACGGATGGACGGAGGCCGCCGTCTTCCCTGCCGGGATGAGCGCGCAGCTCCTCGATGCCCATGAGGCCGCCGCGATCGAGCATTATACGCTCCTGCGGTCGACCTCGATGCTGGCCTCCATGGTCGGGCAGACCACGAGCGCGGATGCTGCGACCGATGCGCTGACACATGTCTATGATGTGACGGTCTACGGCGAGGACGGCTTCCTCGAGGAGCCCGTCTCCATCGAAAAATACACCCGCGCCAACGATGTCACCGTGAAGGCCGACCCCGTGGCGGTGATCGGCTCGCTGGCGATGTTCGACCAGTTCATGCCGCTCGTGCTGTTCCTGCTCGTCGTGCTGACGGCGCAGACCATCATCACGGCCATCGCCTCCGAAAAGACCGACAAGACCCTCGAGACGCTGCTCTCCTCGCCCGTCAAGCGCGTGGAGATCCTGGGCGCGAAGATGCTCGCCGCGCTGATCGTGGCGCTGACGTACACGGTCTCCTACGGCCTCGGCTTCGCGATCTCGCTGTATACGACGGTCAGCCACGGGATCGAAACGAACGGCATCGACATCGGCGGTGCGTTCACGCAGGTCGTGGAGAACAGGATCGCCGTGCAGACGCTCGGCCTCGAGATCCCGGCCTACGCCTGGATCGGCGTCATCGCACAGCTCCTGCTGACGCTGGGCATCTCGCTGACGGCGTCCATCATCCTCGGTGCGCTCGTGGACGACCCCAAGACCGCACAGTCCGCCTCGCTGCCGATCATGCTCTGCACGATGTTCCCCTACATCCTGTCGATGGTCTCGGACATCCGCAGTCTCTCGCTCGGCGTGCGCTCGCTGCTCTACGCGATCCCGTTCACGCATACCTTCATCGCCACCGCGGCGATGCGCTTCCATGACTACCCCCTCTTCTGGGGCGGCCTCATCTACCAGGCCGTGTTCCTCGCCGCCCTCCTCGCCCTCGCCCTGCGCGTCTACAGCTCGGACATCCTCTTCGTGCATCAGGGCTTCTTCAAGCGGAAGGGGAACGAGGTCAAGGAGTGAGCGCCTGTTGATACAGATATACCCAAATACAGCGAGCCCCCCGTTCCACAACAGGGGGCTCGTTCTTTTACTTTGCAAGGAAATCGTTCATCGTGACCTGGACGCGGGGGTCGCCGTTCTCGGCGGGGTCGATCATCTCGACCTTCTCCATGATGATGGGGGATGTCGGGGAGGACACCGCACCGTCGTTGCCGACCACGCGCTCGACCTTCAGGAAGTCGTCCACGACCTCCATGCCCTCGGTGACTTCACCGAACGCGGCATAGTTGCCGTCGAGGAAGGTGCAGTCGCCATAGCAGATGAAGAACTGGCTCGAGGCGCTGTCCGGGTCGCTGCTGCGCGCCATGGAGACGACGCCGCGCGTGTGGGAAAGCGTGTTCTCCACGCCGTTCGAGGAGAACTCGCCCTTGATGGTCTGCTCGCTGCCGCCCATGCCGGTGCCCTGCGGGTCGCCGCCCTGTGCCATGAAATCATCCACGACACGGTGGAACGTCAGGCCGTCATAAAAGCCCTGCTCCACGAGCGTCTGGAAGTTCTCGCAGGTGATCGGTGCCACGTCCGGGTGGAGCGTGATGACGAAGGTGCTGCCGTTCGCTGCACCTGCGGCCTCGGTCGCCTGCTGCTCACTGCCGCTCGTGCCATTGCCGCCGCAGCCGGTCAGCACTGCGCCCATGCAGAGCCCCGCGAGCATCGCGGCGGCCATGCGGAAGAAACGTCTTTTCATCGTAGTCGTTACTCTCCTTTACTTGTTTGCTCTGTCGAGCCAGATGGCGGAGACCTCCAGCGCATCGTAGAGCGTATCACGCTCGCCGTTCTTGACGATCGCCTCGATAGGGTTCAGCTTTTCGTCAGTCGCCATGAGATAGAAACGCACCTTCTGTGCCACGCGGATGCCGCCGACGTCCTTCATCTTCTCGGCCTGCAGCATCACGACATGCGGATCGCTCATGTAGCCGAAATAGAGCTCGTCGCCGCAGCGTACCAGCGGATAGCCCTTGTAAGTCATCATTTCCATGTGTGGGTACTCCTTTCTATAGACACCGCAGCGCGAGGCCGCGGAAGGATCACTGCCAAGACTCCCGGAAGGTCTGAGACGCATCGTCGAAGATCGAGACATTGTAGTCCAGCGTGTCCAGACAGGACGTGCGGATCACATAGCTCGCCACGCCGTCACGCGCCACGACCGTCTTGAGGTCGGAGATCTTGTAGAAGCTGATGGTGTAGTCCCAACGCCCGGACTGCGAACGTACCTTGACCTCGGCGTCCGGCTCGCCCTCGGGCAGCTCCCCGATGTAGAGCTCCTCACCGTAGATGTTCAGCAGGAAGCGGTAGAGCAGGCGGAAGCGCTCGGTCTCGACCTTGGCCCCATCCTTGCGGACCTCGAAGTCGTCCTGTCCCGTGCCCTTGCAGTCGAACGCGAGCGCGCCGGAGCGGCCGGAGACGCTCAGCTCCCCGATGTCCCAGACGTTCGTCACGAAGATGTTCGCGCTCGTGATGTCGCCCGGCTGCACGGTCGCCCAGACATCGTTCTCGGACGAGATGCCCCAGATGATGTCCTCGCCCTCGAGGTAGGTGTAGTAGCAGGACGTGCCGCCCGCGGTCTGGTAGGCGTCGCCGATGGTCAGGGTGTAGGAATTGCCGTCGTCACACTGCATCACCACGGTGCAGAACGGGTCGGCGAGGCCATACTTGGCCAGGTCCGCCTCGGTCGGCCGCACCTCGACGATCTCCTGCGCGGTCAGACCGAACATGCCGTTCGTGACCGGCGAGGACTTCTCCGGCGTCAGGTAGGAAAAGATCGGCTCGAGCATGGTGTGGGTGGACGCGGTGCCGCCGACGGTGTCGTCATCGGCATTCTCGTAGTCATATTCCAGATAGATGTCCCAGTCGAGGTCCTTCCGCGAGACGCGCAGGGACTGCACGATGGGATAGCTCTCCGCATCCGGCTCCTCGAGCACGGTGGTGGAGAGGAAGGCCTCGGCCGGCTTCTGGTAGTTGGCCACCAGCGAGCTCTGCACGAGGTAGACCGTGTCCCCGACCGCGCAGTAGGTGCGCGTCTGGTCAAGGGGCGAGGGATCGCCGACGAGGAAGTGCAGGTCGGTGTTGTCGATATAGTGCAGTGTCACGTCCGCCTTGGGGTCGGCCAGGCCGTACTTGCCAAGGTCGGCGGCGTGCTCCTCGATGGTCTCGAGGCCGGTGAGCTTGCTGCCGTTGTTGGCGAGGGTGGAGAGGAGGTCTTGATCCATCCGCAGTCCCTCATAGCCCACGATGCCGAACTGCTCGGCCGCATCGAGCTGCGCGGTGAGGCGCTCGACCGTGAAGCCGTCCTTGCCGCCGATCTCGATCCGGTCGATCTCCTCCGGGGCGCCGTTGCCGAGCGTCACGCCCGCGCGCTCGTCATCGTCGAGCAGACTACTGAGCAGTGCGCTGGTGTCGGGGCCTTCGCCGGCATCGTCCTTGGGCAGGAGCGTCACCGCGAGCATCCCGCACCCGAGCGCGATCAGCACGCAGCCGCCGATGATGAGGCCCTTTGCGTTCCGGGAGAGGCCGCCGGACTTGGCCGCCTCCGCCGCCGGACGCGCGGCATCGCCGAAGATGGAGTCCGCCTCGATGCTGGCGTTCTCGGCCACATGCTCCGGCTGCACCTCTGTGTTCTTGTTCTCCTCGGTCATTTGTTTCGTCTCCTTAGGATGACCACCATGCCGATGACGAGGACGGCCGTCGGGATCAGGAGGATGAACGCCTCCGCTCCGTGCAGGTCGCCGGTGGTCAGGGTGAGCGTCTCCTTGGTGAGCTGCTTCTCGGCGATGATGAGGCCGGAGCCCTTGCCGGTCATGGTGTTGACGGCGGAGATGAGGTAGTTCGCGTTGTTATACGACGCATCCTGCATCACGTTCACGTCCGTGAGGAGCATGGAGCCGAGCACCATGATGCTGCTCTGGTGGGTGACGTTGTCGATGTTCTCGCGGCGCTGGGTCAGCGCGGCCACGGTCTGGGAGCCGACGGGGGTCTTGTCGGCGTCCTCGGTGGACTCGCCCATCTTGCTCAGGTAGACGGTGTCGGACGTCTTGAGGAGCTCATGGGTGATGCCGGCGGTCTTGGAGTCCCACAGCAGCGTGATGCTGCGGCAGAGCGGCGAGACGATCGGCAGGGAGTTGTTCGCGAGGCCTGCGGCAAAGTCGGTATCCGAGATCTTCGCCACCGGCACGGACGCGTTGCCGATGCGCAGCGTCACCTGCTGGGCGGCGTTCTGATCGCCCTCGAGCACCATCATGTCCGATACCTCGATGCCCCAGGTGGAGAGGAGCTCGTCGAGGTTGGGGGTGGCGCCCTGCGTGAAGTCGGCGAAGTAGATCATGCTGTGATCGTACTGTCCGTCGTTGAAGAGGAAGGCGGAGATGTTGTCGACCGCCGTGGCCGTCAGATCGTTGACCGGCGCGGGGAGCACGACCACGTCGTACTTCGCGGGGTCGAGGGTGTCGTTATAGAGGTCGATCTCCTGCACATCGTAGCCGTTCTTGGTCAGCGTCTGTGCGAAGATGCCGAGGGAATAGGCGTTGTAGCTCTGGTTGTAGAGCGGCTCGCCGTTCGCGGTGGTCAGCACGGCCACATGGATCGGGTCGGCATCGGTGACGTAGAGGAGCGCCGCAGTCAGGTTCTGCTCGCCGGAGAAGCCGGTGATGCAGTCCTCGAGGGTGCCCTGGCCGTAGTAGCGGTACATGGCGTACTTCTGCTGGTCATAGGTGAAGAGGTCGCCCACGCTCACCACGCGCAGCTTGGTGTCGTCGTTCGCATCCGCCACGATGATGTCGCCCTCCTGGAGGGTGCCGGAGTAGCCGGCCTGGTAGCGGTTGACCACGTCCGGGTCGGTGTTCGGGTCGACATAGCGGAGGGTGATCTTGTCGGAATACTGGGTGTACTTCTCCAGCAGCTCCGAGATCATCTTCATATTGGTGCCGCCCGTCTGGAAATTGCTCTCGCCCATGAGGACATTGATCGAGACAGGCTTGTCGAGCTTCGTCAGGTAGTCGATGCTCTCCTGCGAGATCTCGTAGATGCCGTCCTCGGTCAGGTCGAGCTTGAGCGGGTAGCGCTCGGTGAGGTGGCTCACCAGGATGTTCAGTACCACCACGATCGCCACGACCACGCAGGTGATGGCCGTCGCAAGGCCGCCGTAGCGCAGACGCTTGCGCATCGCCACATTGACGGGCTTCTTGGGCTTCTCCGGCTTGGGGGCATCGCCGGTGGTCTCGGTCGTTTCGGTGGTTTCGGTGTTTTCGGTCTTCTCGGCCGGCTCCTCGGTGGAGGGAGCGGCCGTCAGATTCTCTTTTTCGTTATCTGCCATGACAAGTCCCTCCTTAGCTCCAGCGGCGCTTCTCGAACACGCGGACGGTGAAGAAATTGAACAGCACCGCCGTGCTGATGAAGAACAGCACGCTCGAGATGTCAAAGATGCCGCAGGTGAATGCATAGTATCTCGTGTAGAAGCTCAGACCATAGAGCGCGGTCTGGAGCCAGGAGATGCTCACGCGCGCCGCGAGCGTATCCACGAGGAAGAACATCAGCAGGCAGATGATGCCCGCCGCGGCCGCAGCGACCTGGTTCTCCGTCAGGGAGGAGATGAACAGGCCCACGGCGATGAACGCGCCGCCGACCAGCAGGATCGCCAGATAGTTCGAGAGCACCGTCATCCACGCGACCGTGCCGAAGAGCGACAGGATCAGGCCGTAGACGAAGGCGATGCTGACGGCGATGACGTACATCGTCAGTGCCGCGAAATACTTGCCGAGCACGATGCCCGTCAGCGAGACAGGCGCGGTCAGGAGCCCCTGCTCGGTCTTCTGCTTCTTCTCCTCGCTGAACAGACGCATGGTCAGCAGCGGGATCAGGAAGATGCTCACGATGAACATGGTCGAGAACACGCCCGCGAGGTCGGCAGAGCCGCCCGCCAGGTTGTCCATGATGAAGAAGAAATCGCAGATCAGATAAAATACGCAAAGGAACACATATGCGATGCTCGAGGTAAAGAACGCCCCGATCTCTCTGCGGTAGATAGCGCCCATTACTTCGCACCTCCGTTCGTACCGTCCTTATTGAAGGCCACGCGCTCGCCCATGGTGATCTTGAGGAAGATGTCCTCAAGGGTCATCTCCATGGTCTTGAGCATGAGGATGTCCCACCCGTTCTCGCGCGCGATGCGGTTGATGTCGCGGCGCACGTCGCGGCCGGGCTCGGCCTCCATCTCATATTCCCAGATGCCCGGCTCGCGCTCCATGTCGGCACGGACATACTTGAGCCCCTCGATGCCGCGGATGGCCTGCAGGATCGCGGCCTTCTCGCCCTCGATGCGGGCGATGACGCGGTGGTCGGTCGTGACCTGGTTCGAGAGGTTGGTGGCGGTGTCATTGGCGGCGAGGGTGCCGTGGTCGATGATGACCACGCGGTCGCAGACCGCCTGGATCTCCGAGAGGATGTGCGAGGACAGGATGACTGTGTGGTTCTTGCCCAGACGCTTGATGAGCGTGCGGATCTCGACCATCTGCTTGGGGTCGAGGCCGACGGTCGGCTCGTCGAGGATCAGCACCGGCGGGTTGCCGATGAGCGCCTGCGCGAGGCCGACACGCTGCTTGTAGCCCTTCGAGAGGTTCTTGATGAGGCGCCCCTCCACGTCCTTGATCTTGCAGAGCGTCATGACGTCCTTCATGTGGGAACGCCGCGGCAGCTTGCACTTTTTCAGGTCAAAGACGAAGTTCAGGTAGGCCTTCACCGTCATATCCAGATACAGCGGCGGGATCTCCGGCAGGTAGCCGATGAAGGACTTGGCCTTGATCGGGTCCTCCAAAATGTCCACGCCATTGATGATGGCCTGCCCGGAGGTCGAGGAGATGTAGCCGGTCAGCATGTTCATCGTGGTGGATTTCCCGGCGCCGTTCGGCCCCAGGAAGCCCAGGATCTCGCCGTCCTCCACGGTGAAGCTGATGCCGTCCACGGCCTTCTTGTCGCCGTAGTGCTTTGTCAGATCTCTGACTTCTATCATGAGGAATGATCCCCCTCCTTACGATCTTGTTCGATCGCTCTTTTTTTGCTGCACGGCCAGTGCGCCTGGTCATGCAGGATATAGGATACCGCGCTTATGTGTCAGTATCGTGATAGCTTTTGGAAAGCTGGCTGACAACGCCCAGATCCTTCTCCATCTGCTCGCGCAGCGCCTCGACGGACTCGAACTGCCGCTCCTCGCGGATGGCCTTCGTCAGCACGACGGCCACGTCCTGTCCGTAAAGGTCGCCCTCGTAGCCGAGGATATGGGTCTCAGCGAGGGGCATGCCCTCGTAATGCACGGTCGGCTTCATGCCGATGTTGGTCAGTGCGCGGTGCCACCGGCCGTCCGGGGTCTGTGCCTCTGCGGCATAGACGCCGTAGCGCGGCACGATCTGTCCCTTGCGGAAGATCTGGTTGATGGTCGGGAAGCCGATGCTCCCGCCGAGCGCCGCCCCGTGGATGACCGCACCGAAGATGGTGTAGGGCGCGCCGAGCAGCAGGTTGGCATGCTTGATGTCGCCCTCGAGGAGCAGCGAGCGGACCGCGCTCGAGGAGACCTTCTCGCCCCCGCAGCGCACATCGTCCACGATCTCGATCGTGATACCGGCCTTCTCGCCGAGCCTGCGCAGGTCCTCCGCGTCCCAGCGGGCGTCCTTGCCGAAGCGGAAGTCGTTCCCGCAGACCGCGTAGGCCGCATTCATGCGGCGGCAGAGGATCTCGCGGACGAAGTCCTCCCCGGACATCTCGCAGACCATCTCAAAGGGCGGCGCATAGATGCGCTCCATGCCGCACTCAGTCTCGAGGATGTGGATCTTCAGATCGGTGGGGTACAGGTAGCCCGGCGCGTTCTTCATCGCCGACATCTCGGCATGGAACGTGAAGGCACCGGGGATGAGGCCGTTCTTCTTCTGCCGAACGGCCGCTTGGAGCACAGCACGGTGCCCCTGATGGACGCCATCGAAGAGTCCGAGCGCCACAGCGCCTTGTTTTTGTATGCTCATGTACGTCACCGCCTTTCGTAAATGTAGGGAATGTCGATCGGATATACTGTCATGCCCTCGGCGCGCTGAGGTTGCGCTCCACGCGGAGCACGCCCTCCTCCCGGTCGGGGACGGCCGTGCCGAGGAAGCCGTCCGGGTCGCCGAACACGGCATAGCGTGCCGCATCCGCTGCCCGGTCGCCGAGCCCCGCGAGCGGGAGCTTGACGCCATTGCGATATAGGTCGGTCTCCCGCGCATCGAGCCGGAGCGCCGGGAGACTGGCGAAGGCCGCCTCCAGCGGGGTCACGAGCGTGTCTGCCGTGCCCGCCTCTGCGGCGGCGATGATCGCCTCGAGGGTGTGGCTCTGCGCCTCCGTGAAGCCGCAGGCCGCTGTCCGCCGCAGGCCGGTCATGACCGCCCCGCATCCGAGCGCCTGTCCCATATCGTGGACGAGCGTGCGGACATAGGTCCCCTTGCCGCAGGAGACGGTGAGCTGTCCTTCCCCGGTGGACGGGTCGAAGGCCGTCAGGAGCATCTCGTAGATCATGATGCGCCGCGGCGTGCGTGCGACCTCCTTGCCGGCGCGGGCGAGCTCGTAGAGCTTTTTCCCGCCGACCTTGACCGCCGAATACATCGGCGGGAGCTGGTCGATCTCGCCGGCGGGCAGCACGGACGTGATGTCGTCGGCCGTGATGCCGGAGAAGGGCCGCGTCTCGAGGACGGTGCCGGTGCTGTCCTGCGTGTCGGAGATCTGGCCGAGACGGAAGTCGGCCGTATAGGCCTTGTCCTCGCTCGGGAGCATCCCGCACGCACGGGTGGCATAGCCCGCGAACACGGGCAGCACGCCGGTGGCCATGGGGTCGAGCGTGCCGGCGTGGCCGAGGCGGCGCTGGTGCAGCACGCCCCGCAGCTTGCCGATCACGTCGAAGGACGTCCATCCGGCGGGCTTATCCACGATGAGGATGCCGCTCAGGCCGTCAGCGCCCTTCACAGTGCGCTCCTGACGGCCGCGATGACGCGGTCACGCAGGTCGTCCTGCGTCCCCTCGAGGAGACACCCAGCCGCCTTGACATGTCCGCCGCCGCCGAAGGTCTGGCAGATGGCCGAGACGTCCACGTCTCCGGCCGCCCGCATCGACACCTTGAACACGCCCGGCTCGCGCTCCCGCATGGTCACGCCCACCTCGACGCCCTCCGGCGCGAGGGGCAGGTTCGCAAGGCCCTCCATGTCCTTCTCGTCGACGTCGTTCTCATGCATCACGTCGATGGTCGCCCAGATGAGGGTGAGCCTTCCGTCCAGGTGATACTCCATATGCGAGAGCATCGCCATCTCCGCACGCAGACGCCCCGGGGACTTGACATCGAACATCGCCCGATTGATGAGATCGTAGCGGATGTCCGGGCAAAGGTCCATCAGATCGGCCACAGCGCGGTGGGTGGATGCAGAGGCGTTCGAGAACTTGAAGCATCCCGTGTCGGTCGCCATGCCCGTGTAGAGGCACTTCACGATGGGCTCGGTGAAGGTCACGCCCATCGCGCGGTATACCTTATATAATACCTCGCAGGCCGCGGAGGCATCGCTCTCGAGGAGCAGCGCCTTCGCGTAGCCCTTGTTGGAGATATGGTGGTCGACGCAGAGGTCTACCCTGCCGCCGTAGGTGTCCGCGAGGCGCCCGAAGAGCTTCTCGTCGGCCACATCCACAGCGATGACGGTCTGCGGCTCGAACGTCTCCTCCTCGCCCTCCGGCAGCAAAAAGCCGAAGCGCGGCGGGATGGGGTCGCAGCAGAGCACCTGTGCGCGCTTGCCGAGCTGCCGCAGCACCGCCTGGAGCGAGTAGCCCGCGCCGATGCAGTCGCCGTCCGGGGCCTGGTGGATGAGGATGTGGACATCCTCGCAGGCGAGGAAGCGGGCGGCCATCTCCTCTACGGTCAGTCTGTTCATGCGTCCTCCTCTGTGGGGTCGGAGGGGAGGTCGAGCGCATCGAGCTTGCGCGTCACCTCGGCGCCGCGCGCGATGGAGTCATCGGCGATGAAGTGCAGCTCCGGGCTCTTGCGCATCTTGAGCCGTGCGAACAGCTCGCGCCGGATGAAGCCGGCGGCGGAGCGCAGTCCCTTGACGGACTCCTTGGTATCGTCCATGCCGCGCAGGCTCGAGACGAAGACCTTGCAGTGTGACCCATCGCCCGCCAGCTCGACCCGGACGATCGAGAGCATGTCGCTCACGCGGGGGTCCTTGACCTGACGGAGGATGTCGGTCAGCTCGCGATGGATGTCCTCCGACATACGGTCGTTCTTAAAGCTTGGCATCCGTCTCCTCCTTCTGCTCCTCGGTCATCACGAAATGCTCGCTGCCATTGAGGAACACAGCGTTGTCGAGCAGCTCCGTCAGGTCGCTGGCCGCATCGGCATCATAGGAGATCAGCTCCTCGGCCGAGATGGGCGTGGCGACGGCCGCGAGGTCGTCCTCCTCAGGCGCCTCGATGGCGGGGCACTGCCCGAGCAGGATCCGCTTGACGGATTCAAAGAAGAAGATGTCCACAGGACCGAACTGGTCCCATGCCAGAGCTTCATCGCAGTATTGCAGCATATCATCGGTGCTCATCCGATCAAGTGCCATGGTAACGTCATCCCTTTCTGATCAGTTTTGATAAAGATGGGGCATCGCCCCGACCGCGCGGGGCGGTCACTCGGGGCGGTATTCCTCCATGATATAGGCCTCGAAGATGTCGCCGGTCTTGAGGTCGGCGAACTTCTCGAGCGAAACGCCGCACTCATAGCCGCTGGCGACCTCCTTGACGGCGTCCTTGAAGCGCTGGAGACCGGCGATCTTGTCGTCGGCGATGATAATGCCGTCGCGCACCACGCGGATCTGGCTCGCACGGGTCAGCTTGCCCTCGAGCACATAGGAGCCGGCAACGGTGCCGACGCTGGAGATCTTGTAGATCTCGCGCACCTCGGCCTTGCCGAGGATCACCTCGCGGAGCTTCGGGGCGAGCATGCCCTTCATGGCCGTGGAGATCTCCTCGATGGCGTCGTAGATGATGCGGTAGAGACGGATGTCCACGCCGTCACGCGCTGCGCTCTCGGCGGCCACATTGTCCGGGCGGACATTGAAGCCGACGATGATGGCGTTCGAGGCGTTTGCCAGCATGACGTCGCTCTCCTTGACCGCGCCGACCGCGGAATGGATCACGCGCACGCGCACCTCGTCGTTCGAGAGCTTCTCGAGCGAGGTCTTGACGGCCTCGGCAGAGCCCTGTACGTCCGCCTTGACGATGATGGGCAGCTCCTTGGTCTGGCCCTCCTCGATCTGGCTGAAGAGGTTGTCGAGAGTGAGCTTGGTGGAGTGCGACTGGAACATGGCCTCCTTCTGCTCGTGCTTACGCTGCTCGACCAGAGTCCTTGCGAGGCGCTCGTCGGCAACGGCATCGAACACGTCGCCCGCGCTCGGTACCTCGTCGAGGCCGGTGATCTCGACCGGGACGGACGGGCCGGCATCCTTGACAGGCTTGCCGTTATAGTCGGTCATGACGCGCACCTTGCCGACGGTCGTGCCGGCGATGATGATGTCGCCCGTATGGAGCGTGCCCTTCTGTACGAGCAGGGTCGCGATCGGGCCGCGGCCCTTGTCCAGACGCGCCTCCACGACGGTGCCCTTGGCGAGACGGTCGGGATTGGCGGTCAGCTCCTTGACCTCGGCGACGAGCAGGATGCTCTCGAGCAGGTCGTCGATGCCCTGGCCGGTCTTGGCGGAAACAGGGATGCAGATGGTGTCGCCGCCCCACTGCTCGCATACCAGGCCATACTCGGTGAGCTGCTGGAGCACGCGGTCGGGATCGGCCGCCTCCTTATCCATCTTGTTGATGGCCACGATGACGGTCGTGCCGGCCGCCTTGGCGTGGTTGATGGACTCGACGGTCTGCGGCATGATGCCGTCATCCGCCGCAACGACGAGGATGGCGATGTCGGTGATGTTCGCGCCGCGCGCACGCATGGACGTGAAGGCCTCATGGCCGGGGGTGTCGAGGAAGGTGATGACCTTGCCCTCGTGCTTCACCTGGTACGCACCGATGTGCTGGGTGATGCCGCCGGCCTCGGAGGCGGTGACATTGGCATGACGGATGCGGTCGAGGATGGAGGTCTTGCCGTGGTCGACATGGCCCATGACCACAACGACCGGCGGACGGGGCTGCTGATTCTCGTCGTCGTGCTCCTCGGACTCGATCAGACGCTCCTCGATGGTGACCACGACCTCCTTCTCGACCTTGGCGCCGAGCTCCTCGGCCACCAGGCTCGCGGTGTCGAAATCGACCTCCTCATTGATGGACGCCATGACGCCCAGACCCATCAGCTTGCCGATGACCTTGGAGGCCGTGACCTTCAGACGGGTGGCCAGCTCGCCGACCTGGATGCTGTCCGGGATCTTGACGCGGAGCTGCTGCTTTCTGGCGCGCTCGAGCTCGAGACGGTTCAGGCGCTGTGCCTCGGTCTCCTGCTTGCGGCCGCCGCCGTTCTTGGCCTTGTTGCGCTGGGCAGACTTCTGGTTGATCTTCTGCTTCTTGGTGGACGCATTGTCGCGGCGCTTATCGGGGCCTGCGATCTGCTCATAGCGCTCGTTGTACTTGTCGAGATCGACATAGCTGCCGCGCGTGTCGACGGTGCGGCGATTCTTGTCGCTGTCCTCGGTGCGGGGCGCAGCCGTCTCCGCCACGACGCCGCCCAGACGGGTCTTCTCGCCGTGTACCTGCGGAGTCTTGTTCTTCTTCTTCTCCTCCTTGCGGCGGCGCGCATCCTGCTTCGGGGCCTCCTCGGCCTTGGGGGCAGGTGCGGTCTCCTGCTTGGGAGCGGCGGGCTTCTCCTCCGCCTTGGGTGCCTCCTGCTTGGGGGCCTCGACGGGCTTCTCCTCGACCTTCGGCGCCTCCGTCTTGGGTGCCTCTGCGGGCTTCTCCACGGCCTTCGGTGCCTCCTGCTTGGGGGCCTCGGCCGGAGTCTCCTTGGCCTTGGGCGCGTCCTGCTTGGCCGTCTTGGCGGCCTTCTTCGGCGCCTTCTCGGCGGCCGGTGCCTTCTCGCGGCGAGGCTCATTGCGGGTCGCGAAATATTCGTCAAAGCTCTTCACGCTGTGGGTCTGGGTCATATACTCCAGCAGCAGATCGAGCTCCTCCTCCGTGATCGAGGAGCTGGCGCTCTTCTTGGCCGGCTCACCGGGATCGAGGCACTTCTCGTTCACGATCGTGGCAAGCTCCTTGGCAGGGATCCCAAACCCCTTCGCCAGGTCAGTCAACTTGATCTTCTTCGTAGCCATAGGCAGCATACCTCCTACTCTGACGGCTCCTGCGCCGCTGTTTCCTCGGCGCCGAGCGCTTCCATCCTGCCAAAAAAGCCTTCATCCGTCACGGCGGCGACCACCGCGCGTCGGCCGGTCGCGTCCCCGAAAGCCTCCGAATCCATCGGGAGGGGACAGACAGGCACGTTCGCCTTCTGGCAGAAAAACATTACCTCTTTATATGTTTTCGGCGATATATCGGACATCGTGATCACACCGCAGACCTTCCCGCCGGCGAGCGCCTCCTTCATGGGCGCGAAACCGATCACCAAACGTCCGGCCTTGCGGCAGATACTAATGATCCCCTTCAGCTTCTGATAACGCATGGAGCATCACCTCATAGACCTCCGGCGCCACCCGGCAGGAAAAGCTCTTCTCGAGCCGATGGCTCTTCTGTGCCGCACGCAGACAGTCTGCGGATCTGCACAGATAAGCCCCTCTCCCCGCCAAACGGCCGGTCAGGTCGAGCTGTATCTCGCCCTCCTTGGGCTTCACCACACGGATCAGCTCACGCTTCGGGCGCATCTCGCCGCATCCGATGCACATGCGCATCGGGATCTTCTTGACCATATCGCGTCAATCCTCGGTCGTGCCGGGGACATCGTCGGTCAGCAGATCGTCCTGTGCCGGGGCGGGGGCGTCCGCGAAGAGCGGCTCCTCCTGTGCGCCGGGCGTGGGCAGCTCGATCGTGTCACGGTCGGACTTGATGTCGATCTTGCAGTCGGTCAGCTTCGCGGCGAGCTTGGCGTTCTGGCCCTTGTTGCCGATGGCGAGCGAGAGCTGGTCGAACGGCACGACTGCGATCGCGGAGACCTTCGGGCGCTTCTCACGGCGCTCGCCGTCCGGCAGCTCCTCGAACTCCGGCGGATCGTTGTTGGGCAGGATATAGACCTTCTTGACCTTGGCCGGGGCGAGGGCGTTGGCGATGAACGTTGCCGGATCCTCGCTGTACTGGATCACGTCGATCTTCTCGCCGCCGAGCTCCCTGACGACCGCGGACACACGGGAATGGTTCGGGCCGATGCAGGTGCCGACCGGGTCGACGTTCGGGTCATGGGAGATGACGGCGATCTTGGAGCGGGCGCCTGCCTCGCGGGAGATGGCCTTGATCTCGACGATGCGGTCGCGTACCTCGGGCACCTCGAGCTCGAACAGACGCTTCACGAGGCCGCGATGGGTACGGGAGAGCTTGATGATGGGCTTCTTGCTCTTATTGGCGATCTTGGTGACATAGACCTTGAGGTTCATGCCCTCGCGGATCACCTCGTCCTTGATCTGGTCGGCGGCCATGAGGTAGAGCTCGGTCTTGTCGTAGACGAGCGTCACGGTCTTCTTCACGGGGTCGACCTGGGTGACGAGCGCGGTGATGATGTCGTTCTCGAGCTTGCCGAACTTCTCGAGGATACGGTCGCGGGAGATGTCGCGCAGATCGCCCTTGATGGACTGCTTGGCGGTCTGTGCGGAGGTGCGGCCGAGCATGGCGATGTCGAGCTTATGCTCGATGACCACGCCGATCTGGGCATCCGGGTCGATGAGCTTGGCCTGGTCAATGAAGATCTGGGTGTTGCCGACCGGCTGGAAGTCCACGACCTCCTGCATCAGCGCCACCTCGAACTTCCGCGCGGCCGGGTCGATCTCCACGCGGATGATATCCTTGTCCTTGCAGTCGGGATACATGCGGCCGACGGCCTTCTGGATCGCAGACTTGACCTTCTCGATCATGACCGCAGCCTCTACGCTGTTGTCGGCACCGAGCGAAGCCAGCGCGTCAAAGATCTCGTCGATCCTCGAGGTCGCAGCGGATGCACCTGCTTTCTTCTTCTGATTAGCCATTTCTTTTCATACGCCTCCAATTCATGTTACCTGCCGGAGCAGGAGATGTTCAGTTCTGGGTGCTGCCGAAGTCGAAATACAGCTTGACGAAGGTCAGCATGTTCAGCGGCAGCGCACGGGTCTCGTCACCGACCCGCAGGGTGATCTTCTCGCGGTCCCAGTCCTCAAGGACGCCGATGACCTCGCGGCTCCCGTCCTCGAACGGACGGAACGCTCTCGCGCGCACCTCGCTGCCGATGCAGGCATCGAAGTGGCTCTCGCGGACGAGGTCGGCCTCGAGACCGGCAGAGCTGACCTCGAGGATGTAGCTCTGCTCGATGGGATCGTGCTCGTCGAGCAGGTCACTGACGGGGCCGGTGACGCGCTCGCAGTCGTTGATGCTGATGCTGTCCGTCTCGCTGTCGATGAAGATGCGCAGATACCAGCTCGCGCCCTCCTTCTCATAGCGCACGTCCCACACCAGATACCCCAGCTCCGTGACCACAGGGGCGATCAGGTCATAGATCCGCTGCTCGGTGCTGCCGAATCGTTTCAGTTTCATAGGCATTCTCCTTTCATCCTACTGTAGTATCCTGCATCTGCCGCCGCTCGCCTGTCTCTCTCACGAGCGGCACGGCGGTGCGCCTGCAAAGCAAAGGGCCGGAACCTTTTGTTTTCCGACCCTTTCTATTGATATTACACTCCTATTATACCATATCCTGCCGAAAAAATCAAGCCTTTTTGGAAAAAACTTCGCGCCGGCGCGTTGTTTTTGGGCATCTGTGACAGTTTCCGAGCGGCGAAGGGCGGGAAGTTCTCGATGCAGGACGGCGCCGCGTCATCTTCTGCGGCAAAACAGGACGGAGCCCCCGCGTCCGCAGAGACTCCGTGTGTATCGTATCAATAGAAGGTCGCGACCTCCTGCTCCGGGGCATCGGTCAGGACGACGCTCGTGATCTTGAGCACCGGCCCCTTGCCCTTGTAGAGCTTGTGGCGCTGGATGGAGATCTTGCCGGTGACGCGTGCCCACTGGCGATTCTCGAGCATCTGCGCCTTCTCCCACTCGGAGACGATCCAGCAATACTGGATGTCCTCCACACAGCAGGTCATGACGTGGCGGCCGGCCGCGAACACGCCCTTCGGGAACTTCGGGTCGCGTGCGCAGGCGGCGCGGAAGGTGACGGTCTTGCCCTGGTACTTGTCCGGATCCTCCATGATGTCGCGGTAGAAGAGGGCATAGTCCTCGTCAGCGACCTCGAAGGAGTCCTTGGTGATGTCGAAGGGCAGCGGGTCCTGGATGTCGTCATAGGCCACCTGACCGTCGGTCGTCTCATAGGCGATCTGGGTACGGCGGGAGACGGCGCGGACGATCTTGTGGAACTCGAGCTGATCCATCTTGTTCAGCTCGAAGCGGTTGAACACGACCAGCTCGCTGACATTGATCTTGTCGACCACGAGGGAGCGCATGTTGGCGTTGTAATTCAGGAAAGTGGACGAATCCACGAAGCACATCGCCTGGTACACCGCCCAGTCCACGGGCAGATTCTCGAAGAGGTCATTGATCGTCCACATGCCGTTGTACTCGAGCACCACGCGGGTGGCGCCGGTCTCGGCAAGGATGGCCTTCAGGTTGTCCTCGTTGAAGTCGGCCTGCTCCTCGATCGTGCGGATGACGACGTTCTTGCTCGCCCAGCCGGACGGGTCATATTCCTCGATGCCCTCCTCGCAGACGAGCAGCAGCGTGCGCTCGCCGTTGTTGAAGCGGGCATCGCCCAGCGTCTCCTGGATGAACTTGGTCTTGCCGCTCTCGAGGAATCCGACGAACAGGTAGACCGGGATGTCGTTATTGGGATCCATGGGCTTTGCCTCCTTTCAGGGTCAGTCCGCGAGGAACAGCTTGCGGACGGCGTCCTCCTTCAGGCCTGCGCCGATCACGCACAGGCGGCCGATGGTCGCGGCAGAGCCGAAGCGCACGTCCGGCGTGCCGGGGACATAATCATAGTGGATCCACTGGCCGTCCTTGCCAGCCACGATGCCCTTGGCACGCAGCACGGTGCCGTAGGTCTCGGCATCGGCGAGCGCCTCGAGCGCCGTGCGGATCTCGTCGGGCGTGTACTCGCGGGACGTCTCGATGCCCCAGCTCTGGAACACCTCATCGGCATGATGATGGTGGTGGTCGTGGTCATGGTCGTGGCAGCCGCAGGTGCAGTCCGGGCCGTGGTCATGATGATGATGCTCGTGCTCGTCGTCGTCATCATCGTCGTGGTCATGGTGGTGATGATGCTCATGCTCATCGTCGTCATCATCGTGGTCATGATGGTGATGATGATGCTCATGCTCGTCCTCATCATCATCATGGTCGTGATGGTGATGATGCTCATGCTCGTCCTCATCATCGTCATCATGATGATGATGGTGATGATCGTGATGCGCGGCCTCCTCGAGGAGGGCGGCGAGCTCATCGTCGATGGTGTTCTTCTGGGTCATGGCATCGGTGAGCTGGGCGCCGGTGAGCTCATCCCAATCGGTGGTGACGATGGGGGCCTTGGCGTTCTTCTCACGGAGCTGGGCGACCACCTCGTCGAGCTTCTCGCGGCTCATACCCTGCGTGTGGGAGAGGATGAGGCAGGAGGCATAGGTGATCTGGTTGTCGAAGAACTCGCCGAAGTTCTTCTGGTACATCTTGCACTTCTTGGCATCGACCACGGTGGTGAAGCCGTCGAGCTCGGCGCCCTCCATCTCCAGGTTCTGGACAGCGCGGATGACGTCAGACAGCTTGCCGACGCCGGACGGCTCGATCAGGATGCGGTCAGGATGGTACTCCTCCATGACCTTGCGCAGTGCCGCGCCGAAGTCGCCAACGAGGGAGCAGCAGATGCAGCCGGAGTTCATCTCGGTGATCTCGATGCCGGCGTCCTGCAAAAAGCCGCCGTCGATGCCGATCTGGCCGAACTCGTTCTCGATCAGCACGAGCTTCTCGTTCTGGTATGCCTCAGCGATCAGCTTCTTGATAAGGGTGGTCTTGCCGGCACCAAGGAAGCCGGAAAAGATCGTGATCTTCGTCATGATACAACACTTCTCTCTTTCTGATAGGATCTTGCAGCGGCCGTCTGCCGCCGCCCGTACCTTATATCATACCACAGAAACGGCACCAATGCAAGAGGCAACGGATATTTTCAGCAAATTTTCACGATCCGCGGCGGCGGGGAGCCCCCGCTGGCGCTTCCCATCCGGAAGGCACGGCAGCACCGACCTCCGACCGCATGCCCCCAATGGCCTTGCGGCCAAAGGGGGCATCGCTCCTTTTATTTTACTCGCGGCGGGGCCGCGAGACGCGTTCGGGATATTAGGATCTGACTTGTCGATGCTCCACATAGCAAAGGGCGCACGGAGCCCTCACTGCGGCTCCCAGATGCCCTGCTGGCGGATGCCGGTCTGGGCGGCGGTCTGCTCGAGCGCGGCGAGCTCCTCGGGCGTCAGGCGCACCTGCATCGCCGCCGCGAGCGCCTCGGCATGGGCGGGACGCGTGATCCCCACGATCGGGACGGCGCCCTTCCCGACCGCCCAAAGGATCGGGATCTGCGACGGATCGATCCCGTAGCGTGCGGCCATCTCCTGCATCTGCGCGAGGAGCGGCGCGATCTGCACGAACTTTCGCTTCGGGAAAGCGAAGTTGCGCATGGAGAAGGTCGGGAAATGGTGCGCCGCGCTGTACCGTCCCGAGAGGGCGCCCTGCTCGAGGACCATGTAGGCATAGTAGATGATGCCGTGCGCCCGGCAATGGTCGATGATCGCCTGCTGGTCGTTGCGCAGGAGGCTGCAATGATTCTGCACCGCCCCGAGCGTCAGTCCCTCCTTGGCGAGCAGCGCCTCGGCCTGCCGGATGTGGTCGAGCGAGACGTTCGAGATGCCGATGGACGCGATCCTCCCCGACCGGAGCAGCGGCACGGCGTCGCGCAGATCCTCAGTCAGATGCGTCGGCACATGGATCCAGAAGAGATCCGCGCGCTCCCGTCCGAGCCGCGCCATGCTCGCCTCGAAGGAGCGGACGAGGGCGCCGCTCTGGTATTTCTTCTCCGGCATGTATTTCGTGGAGAGGAAGATGTCCTCCCGCCCCTTCATCAGCTCGCCGAGCAGCGTCTCACAGGTGCCCATGCCGTAGACAGCGGCCGTGTCCCAGCGAAGGAACCCCGAATCCACCGCCTTTTCAAATGCCTGCCGCAGCACGGCGGGGTCCTGCCTCTTGCCGAAGATCATCGCGCCGCCGTTCGAGCCTGTCCCCCAGGCCCATGTACCGATCATGATGTCATGCATACTTGATCGCTCCTTCCGTATGTCCGCCCGTGGGCGTGTGCTTTTATTATAGCATAGACGGCAGGCAGATGCAAGAGGCAGATGGCACATTGACAATTATCCCAAACTATGCTATACTGATAAAGAGAAATATGCTGCCCCTTGCGGGCGAGCAAAAAGGAGCGTGCTTTATGCAGCAGATCTTTACCCCGGCAGACATCCTCCTGCCGCGTGACATCAAGGACATCGACTTCGCCCAGAGGTGGAGCGTCATCGCCTGTGACCAGTTCACCGGCGACCCCGGCTATTGGGAGAAGACGGCCGACTATGTCGAGGATTCCCCCTCGACCCTCCGCCTCATGCTGCCCGAGATCTATCTCGAGGAGCCGGACGTGAAGGACAGGATCGAGTCCATCCGCAGCACCATGGACGGCTACATGGCGCAGGGGCTCTTCACCTGCTATCACGATGCCCTGATCTATGTCGAGCGTGTGCAGTCCAACGGCATCCTCCGCACCGGCGTGGTCGGCAAGATCGACCTGGAGGCCTACAGCTACGAGCAGGGCAGCACCTCGCCTGTCCGCGCGACCGAGGCGACCGTCCTCGAGCGGATCCCCCCGCGGATGCGCGTCCGCGCACAGGCGTCCCTCGAGCTGCCCCACATCATGATCCTGATCGACGACCCGGAGGACACCTGCATCGGCGCCGTCACCGCCATGCGTGACCAGATGCAGTGCCTCTATGACACGCCCCTGATGAACGGCGGCGGCTCTATCAAGGGCTTCCTGATGGAGAAGCCCCAGCAGGACGTTTTCCTCACCGCACTCGACGCGCTCACGCAGCGCTGCGGCGACCTCCAGTTCGCCATGGGCGACGGCAACCACTCCCTCGCGACCGCCAAGGCCTGCTGGGAGGCCATCAAGAAGGCACATCCCAGCGAGGATCTGTCGCAGCATCCGGCACGCTGGGCGCTCGTGGAGCTGGTGGATCTGCACAGCGAGGCCCTGCAGTTCGAGGCCATCCACCGCATCGTCAAGCACTGTGATCCCGGCCGCCTCATGATGACGCTCGCGCGCGTGCTCGCGCTCTCCGAGGAGCCGTCCGCGCAGCAGATCACGGTCGTGCAGGGCGGGACGCGGCGCGTGCTGTATATCCACAAGCCCACCTCGAACCTCGCGGTCGGCAGTCTGCAAAACGCCCTCGATGCGTATCTTTCCGCCGAGCCCGGCAAGGAGGACTACATCCACGGCACCGAGACCGTCGAGCGTCTGTCCCGCCGGCCGGACGCCATCGGGTTCCTGCTGCCGGATATGGATAAGCGCGACCTCTTCCCGTCCGTCGAGAAGGACGGTGCCCTCCCCCGCAAGACCTTCTCCATGGGCCATGCCGAGGATAAGCGCTACTACATGGAGGCACGCGCCATCCGCTGACGGCGCATCCCCATCACAAGAAGGATCACACGATGGACGATAACAAAGCATTTTTCAACGAGATAGAGCAGTATCCCATCCCCGATCTGGAACTGATCTGCAAGACCCAAAAGGACCTGTACTCCGCGGAAGAGATGGCGGTCATCGAGGACGTCCTCCAAAAGAAGCGAGCCGCTGCAAAGCTGACCGACGATGACGACCGCTTCATGGTCACGCTCTTTTGCGTGGCCGGTCTGCTGTCGTTCCTCGTCGGTGCGGTCATCGGCGTCGCCATGCTCATCAAGGGCGCCAAGGGCCATCCCCGATGGACGAGCGCCGGGAAAAAGACGCTCCTGGCCGCCTTCATCTCGCTCCTCATCCAGCTCTTCCTATGGAGCGGCGGTTTTTCGGTCTGAACGGCCGATGGGATGGAAATGATGATGCCCCTGTACGTCGTGTACAGGGGCATCTTTTTTACGACGCGCAGGCGGTCACTCCTCGATCCCGGCAGCAGACATGGTGATGCTGCTGCCGTCGCTGACGACGGTGATGGTCCCGTCGAGGGCGGTGACGTAGGTCTCGACGAGACGGTCCTCGAGCGCCTCCATGGTGCTGTCGGCCAGCTCGGACTTGCTCGTGCAGATCACGGCGTGCTCCGGCGTCACGGCGTCCAGGAAGTCCGGCAGATTCGCGATCTCCCGGCCGTGGTAGGGCACCTTCAGGAAGTCGCAGTCGCCGATGTCCATGATCTCCGCGAGACGCTCCTCCATGGCATCGCCCGTGAAGAGGAGGGTCATGCTGTGATGGGTGACGCGCGTCACGAGGGAGCAGTTGTTGTCGAAGCCGTCCTGATAGGTCTCGGACTCGTGCGGATAGATCGTGAAGGCCGCATCATCGAGCGTGAAGGTCAGCGGCTCCTCCGGGATGGTGAAGGCAAGTCCCTTCTCGTCCATGGCCTTGACGAGCTTCTTGTACTCGCTGCTGTCCTCCTCATAGTCGGCCGCCACGACCTGCTGCACGTCGAGATAGCTGACGACCTTGGCCGCGCCGCCGATGTGGTCCTGGTCATAGTGGGTGAGGATGAGGCAGTCCACGGTCGTCCGGCCGATGGACTCCATATAGTCCACGAGCTTGAGACCGTCCTCACGCTCACCGCAGTCGATGATGACGGTGTGCTGGTCGGTGGTGAGGATCATGGCGTCTGCCTTGCCGACCTTGAGCACCTCGACCGTGAGAGGCGTCGTCGCCAGATCCTGCACGACCTCGCCGTTCAGGACCTCCGTCTCGATCGGCGCGCCGCCGCACCCCGTCAGGAGCAGCATCGTCCCGGCCAAAAGGCCTGCCAATGTCCGTTTCGCTGTGCGCTTCATCATAGAAAAGACCTCCGTTCTGTGTGAGATACCGGGCGCGCCCGGATACACGAATACCCCGTCGTGAGAGGGGGACGGGGCACTGTGCAGAAATATCTTTGTGAGAGGGAATTTTTATCATCTTTTCTATCAGCTTGTGTACAGTATACCGCCCTAATCTTAAACTGACCTTAAAGAATCCAATTTTTTCAAAAAAGCCCAGTGCCGCCTGATGCTGCCTTTAGTATACCACATTTTCGCGGCGATGGCAAGGGGATGCCGTCTTGCTTTTTCTATGGAACTGTGCTATACTAAAGGCAGCGGCCCGACCTGCCGCAGCGCATCCCAAGGATCCGCGAACGTATCTTCAACGTATCTAAAGGAGGACGACACAATGCCTTTCATCAACATCAAGACGAACGCCGCCGTCACGCCGGAGAAGGCGCAGGCTGTAAAGGCCGCGCTCGGCGAGGCCATCCGCACCATTCCGGGGAAGTCCGAGCAGTGGCTCATGGTCGGCATCGAGCCGGACTATACGCTCTATTTCCAGGGGACGGACGCCCCTGCCGCCATGGTGCAGGTGTCCATCTACGGCAGTGCGAGCAGCACGGCCTATGACACGCTCACCGGCAAGATCTGCGACATCCTGACCGATACCCTCGGCATCCCCGCCCTGCGGACGTATGTCGCCTATCAGGAGACGCCCAACTGGGGCTGGAACGGCGGCAACTTCTGATCGCCCGCAAAGACACGAACAGCGCCCCTCTCTATCCCAGAGAGGGGCGTCGTCTCATCTTAAAACCGATACCGCCCGTTCTCGACCGCGAGGATCCCGTCCCGGACGAGGGGCCAGAGACGGCGCGCGGCGTAATGCGGCTTGTGGAGATGCATCACGCGGGTGAGCCGTCCGAGCGACACGCCGGCGGGCTCTGTCGTCAGCAGGGCGAGCGCGGCGAAGAGCGCCTCGGCCTCCCGCGATGTCCGGCACTCCATGCTGCGGAACATCTCCTGCTGCTGGGCGGGCGTCATGGTGGCGTAGATGCCGGCGCTGCGCGTGCGGTCGGCGAGGGTGATGATGGTGCA
The DNA here is from genome assembly GCA_902762785.1 of uncultured Ruminococcus sp. Lineage (GTDB taxonomy): Bacteria > Bacillota > Clostridia > Oscillospirales > Ruminococcaceae > UBA3855. The sequence goes on from CACWPL010000003.1 coordinate 50,617, forward strand.
GTCGTCGTACATGCCCTCATTTTTGAGGAAGAGGACCATGCGGCGCAGCTCATGCTCCATCCGCGCGGGCGTGAAGAGGAACGCGCTGCGCAGGAGCGGCTCGCACCAGAGCGCGAAGCCTGCCTCGTCCGTGAAAGCGAGCTCGGGGCCGTCGCTGCACAGCAAAAAGCCGTCGATGCCGCCGCGTCCCTTGCCGTAGTCATATTCCGTATCGGGGACAGTGACGAAGGTGGTGAAGTTCGGGGCGATGGTATGGTGGTACTGCGACATGATCCACGCCCCCGCCTCGGCATTGCACGCCACGATGAGCCCGTCGCCCACATGGAGGTACAGATAGCGCCCGTCCGGCGCGATGGCGGTCAGCAGGAGGGTCGCGGAGAGCTCGGTGATGTCCGTATGCAGCATCTCGGCGGCGCCTATCAGCTCCGATCGGATGAAGCCGAGGATCCCGTTGGCGAAGGTCTCGCCGTCCTGTTCATAGAGCGCATCGAACTGTCCAAGGACGTAGTCGAGCGCGGCGCGTGCCGTGATCTGGGCGCCCTCGCTGGCGAAGGTGCAGGAGCCCGCCCCGTCACTGACGGCGGCAACGGCGACCCCTGTCGCGGGGTCGATCCCGGCGGCGGCCATATCCTCACATCCCTTGCCGCGCCGGATGTGGCTCGTCCCTGCCTCACTGTAGGCGCAGAGCTTGAAGCTCCGCCTGCGGCCGGGACGGCGGCCCTTGTTGGTATCGTTCATAGCAGTTCCCCTGTGATAGTTCTATCTCGCCGCGATGCGGCTATCTAACCTATTGTACCATAGATCAGCGCTATTGTCAAGCATGACGGCCTTTGTGCGCACCGTGACGGCGTCTGGAGCGGACGTTCGTCTGTCCGTCTGTGTCAGCATCGCCAGATCCGAAGCGGCGTCTTTGTGAAAAATGATCGAAAAAAAGACTTGCTTTTTCCGGGGAACTGCGGTATAATAGAAGATAGATAACATGTTGACTGAGAGAGTAGCTGTTTCTCCTGCCTGTCACAGAGAGGCGCGCATCTGTCCCGGACAAGTCCCCGACAGATGGCTGTGAGCGCGCCGTCAGGCTGAACCAGTGAAGTTCACTCACGAGTGGCGCTGCCGAATCCCGGCTCCCGGGCAGTAAGCGGCGATGTGGTGTCCGCATTAAGGACAGACGGAGTGATAGCTCCTGTTACCAACGGGTGGTCAAAAAGCAGGCTCTTCAGCTTGTCCCATTGGGACAGGCTTTTTTTGTTGCCCCGTGGGACGGCATCCGTGCCGTCCGGACAGAGAAGCGGGAGATGCGCCGCATCTCCCAAAGCCCCATTCCCCTATCTATCATATCATGAGGTGAGAACATGAAAGAACAACTGAGATCCATCGAGGCGAAGGCGCAGGAGGCCATCTCCAATGTCGCTGACCTGAAGGCGCTCGACGATCTGCGTGTCCGGTTCCTTGGCAAGAAGGGCGAGCTGACCGCCATCCTCAAGCAGATGGGCAAGCTCTCCGCTGAGGAACGTCCCGCCATGGGACAGCTCGCCAACCAGGTGCGCAGCACGCTCGAGGGACTGATCGCCGACAAGACCGCCGCGCTCCAGGCCGCTGCCCAGAACGCCCGTCTCGCCGCCGAGACGCTCGACATCACCATGCCCGGCACCAAGCCGCCGGTCGGCCGTCTGCATCCGCTCCAGATCGTGGAGAACGAGGTGCGCGAGATCTTTCTCGGCATGGGCTTCTCCGTCGCCGACGGTCCCGAGGTCGAGTATGACTATTACAATTTCGAGGCCCTGAACCTGCCGCCCGACCATCCGGCGCGCGACACGCAGGATACCTTCTATATCACCGACAACATCCTCCTGCGTACCCAGACCTCGTCTGTGCAGGTACACGTCATGGAGACGCAGAAGCCGCCGATCCGCGTGATCTCGCCCGGCCGCGTCTACCGTTCCGATGCGGTGGATGCCACGCACTCGCCGCTCTTCCACCAGATCGAGGGCCTCGTCATCGACAAGGGCATCACCATGGCCGACCTCAAGGGCACCCTCGAGCTGCTGATGCAGCGTCTCTACGGTGACGACTGCAAGATCCGTCTCCGCCCGCACCACTTCCCCTTCACCGAGCCGTCTGCGGAGGTCGATGTCATGTGCTTCCAGTGCATGGGCAAGGGCTGCCGCATGTGCAAGAACGAGGGCTACATCGAGCTTTTGGGCGCCGGTATGGTGCATCCTTGGGTGCTCGAGAATTCCGGCATCGACTCCTCTGCCTACTCCGGCTTCGCGTTCGGCCTCGGCCTCGAGCGCATCGTGATGCGCCGCTACAACATCTCTGATATGCGTCTGCTGTTCGAGAACGACATGCGCTTCCTCGAGCAGTTCCGCGGTTAAAAAGGAGGTCCCATCATGGAGCTCGAACAGGCACTGACCGGCCGCCGGAGCATCCGGCAGTACACGGACGCCCCCGTCACCGCGGAGCAGATCCGGGAGATCGTCGATCTCGCCCGCTTCGCCCCCACCTGGAAGAACACCCAGACCGCCCGCTATCACGCGGCCCTCGACCCCGCCGTCAAGGAGCAGATCGCCGCGGAGGGGACGATGCAGTTCTCCAAGAACAGCAGCAACATCCGCAGCGCCGCCGCGCTCGTCGTCCTCACGACCGTGGACGGCATCGCCGGCTACGAGCCGGACGGCACGCCGACCACCCCCAAGGGCGACCACTGGCAGTCCTTCGACGCCGGCATCGCCTGCCAGACCTTCTGTCTGGCCGCCTACGGCAAGGGGCTCGGCACGCTCATCATGGGCATCTTCGATGAGGCCAAGATCGCCGAGATCCTGCACATCCCCGCCGGGGAGCGCATCTCCGCGCTGATCGCCGTCGGCTATCCCGCCGTCGATCCTGCCGCCCCCAAGCGCAGGGAGACCGGCGAGATCCTCGAGATCATTGGATAAGCCGAACGCCGATCTGCTCGGCTCGCCGCTCTACCGGCACCTGATGCCGCGCCGCCGGGACATCATCCTCCCCGGGCTCTTCTACCCGACCCTCATGACGATCTACGGCTATATGGTCGTCATGGTGATCCGCTGGCAGACGGCGCAGAGCGGCCGTCTCTCCCAGAGCGCCGGGTGGTTCGTGCTGGGGATCTTCATGGGCGCCGTCTTCCTGCTGGCGTGGGTGCTGCACATCCGCCATGCACGGCGTGAGTACCAGAAACGCGCCGACCGCCTCGCCCGCATCCCCGCACAGGACTTCTGGCGGCTCGAATCCGAGCTGTCGCTCTCGGAGCTGCGGTACGGCACCTATCATCTGCTGGGAGACTATCTCTATGCGCCGCATGAGCGCCTGCTGCTGCGGTATACCGACATCGCGGAATGGAAGTTCGCCGATCATTTCTCTACCGTCTCCGGGACTCTGGAGGACCAGTACCTGGTCGTCCGGGAGAAGGACGGCTTTGAGACGCGGATCCTCATCCGCCGCCGCGCCGACCTCGTGCGGGAGCATGCACAGGCGCTGCGTGAGCTGAACGCCCAGATCCGCCGCGCACGGAAAGCGCACACTTAACGAAAGACCGCCCCTGATGGGGCATGACCATACCAGATCTATCCATAGAAAAGGAGGCCATATTTATGGACCTGTCACTGAGATGGCTCGCCGACTATGTCGAGACGGGCGTCGATCCCAAGGAATTCTGCGCCGCCATGACCATGAGCGGCTCGAAGGTCGAGGCTTACACCGAGGAGAAGACCCGCCTCGAGGGCATCGTCGTAGGTAAGATCCTCTCCAAGCGCGTCCACGAGAACGCCGATGCGCTCTTCGTTTGCAGCGTCGATCTCGGCGGGAGCGAGCCCGTACAGATCGTGACCAACGCCAAGAACGTGCAGGAGGGCGACCTCGTCCCCGTCGCCACGCCCGGCACCACCGTCACCGAGGGCACCGAGTCGATGAAGATCAAGGTCGCCAAGGTACGCGGCGTCGAGAGCCGCGGCATGTTCTGCGGCCTGGAGACCCTCGGTCTGACCCAGAACGACTTCCCCTATGCCGACCCGGATGCCGTGTTCGTCCTCCAGGAGGACTGCGTCCCCGGCCAGGACATCGCCTCGGCCATCGGCGTGGATGATGTCTCCGTGGAGTTCGAGATCACCTCGAACCGCCCGGACTGCCTCTCCGTCATCGGCCTTGCGCGTGAGGCGGCGGCGACCTTCAACGTGCCGCTCCACGTCCCCACGCCGTCCTTCACCGGCTCCGATGAGGGCATCACCAAGACCCTCGACGTCTCCATCGAGAACACCGAGAAGTGTACCCGCTACTGCGCCGGTCTCGTGCGCAATGTGAAGATCGGCCCGTCCCCGCGCTGGATGCGTGAGCGTCTGCGTGCGTCCGGCGTGCGCCCGATCAACAATCTGGTCGACATCACGAACTATGTCATGCTCGAGTACGGCCAGCCGATGCATGCCTTCGACCTGCGCTTCGTCAAGGACGGCAAGATCTGCGTCCGCAATGCCCGCGCCGGTGAGACCATCACCACCCTCGACGGCGTCGAGCGCGCGCTGAAGGAGACCATGCTCATCATCGCCGATTCCGAGAAGCCGATCGCCGTGGCCGGTGTCATGGGCGGCGAGTATTCCGGCATCATGGAGGACACGGTCGATGTCGTGTTCGAGTCTGCCTACTTCGAGCCGGTGCAGGTGCGCCGCACGGCCAAGGCGCTCGGCATGCGCACGGACGCCTCTGCCCGCTATGAGAAGGGCCTCGACGAGACGTCCATGCCGATCACCCTCGCACGCGCGCTCCAGCTCGTACAGGAGCTCGGCGCCGGTGAGCCCGTCGGCACGACCATCGACTGCAACTATGCCGACCCCAAGGCACCGCGCATCCCCTTCGATCCCGCCTGGATCAACGCCTTCCTCGGCACGGACATCCCCGAGGCCGATATGCGCGACTACCTCTCCCGCCTCGACATCCAGATCGAGGACGGCCAGTGCATCTCCCCGTCCTTCCGCATCGACCTGCTGCGTCCTGCGGACATCGCCGAGGAGGTCGCCCGTATCTACGGCTACAACAACATCCCATCGACCGTCATCCGCGGTGTCGCCCGCGCCCAGCTCACGCCGGAGCAGCGCTTCGAGCGCAGCATCGGCCAGATCATGACCGGCCTGGGCTTCTCGGGGATCCTGACCTATTCCTTCATCTCCCCGAAGTATTTCGACAAGATCGGTCTCCCGGCAGATTCCAAGCTCCGCAAGACCGTCACCATCACCAACCCCCTCGGTGAGGACACCAGCGTCATGCAGACGACCACCCTCCCCGGTATGCTCGAGATCCTCGCGGGCAACTACAGCAAGCGCAATGCCGCTGTCCGCCTCTTCGAGGTGAGCAAGGAGTACCTGCCGACCGGCCCGGACACGCTCCCGGAGGAGCCGCACCGCCTGACCCTTGGCATGTACGGCGACGATGCCGACTTCTTCACGCTCAAGGGCGCGGTCGAGGTGCTGCTCGAGAAGCTGGGCGTGCCGAACGTGCGTTACACGCGCTGCGGCGAGGCCTGCCCGTATGACGAGGCATGCGCGTTCCACCCGGGACGCAGCGCCGTGGTCTACAGCGGGGAGACGCCCCTCGGCATCCTCGGCGAGATCCACCCGGACGTGCAGAAGACCTACGGCATCGGCACCCGCACCTATGCGGCCAAGCTCGATGTCCCGGCGCTCTTCGCCGCTGCGGTCGAGGAGATCACCTACAAGCCCCTGCCCAAGTTCCCGGCGATGACCCGTGACCTCGCGCTCGTCTGCGAGGAGGACATGGCCGTCGGCACCCTCGAGGAGACCATCGCGAACGCCGTTGGCCGCTGCCTCGAGAAGGTCGAGCTGTTCGACGTGTACCGCGGCGAGCAGATCGAGGCCGGCAAGAAGAGCGTCGCCTTCAACATCGTGATGCGCAACGCCGAGGAGACCATGACCACCGACCAGGCCGATGCCGCCATGAAGCGCGTGCTCAAGGCGCTCGGTGCGCTCGGGGTCGAGCTGCGGTAACATCCCCGTCCCACATGACTAGGACGCCCCTTCCCGATATGAGAAGGGGCGTCCTTTTCACTTTTTCTCCTGCTTTTCCGCCATGGCTGCATCTATGATCTTGTTGAGCTTATCGAGCTTTCTGATCAAGTCGTCCTGGAGATCAGCCTCGGTGCGGATAGGCTTTTTCTCCTGTTGATCCTCGAACTGCGCACGCAGTCCCTGTTTTTTCTCGTTTTTCATATCCTTTGCCAATGCCATCCTGCATCCTCCTTTCGATGACCGCGGTGTATGCTCGTCGGCCTTCTGTCCTATGAGGCAAAGCCGCAGACATCCGTTCGCTCCATCTTCCTTGAAAATGCCGATAGATCCCCCTGCACAGGCAGAGGGATCTTGGTCTTTCAGAAGGACGTCACATCCGCTCCGCCTCGATCGAACGGGTCGCGTAGGCGTTGAGGGACATGTCCGCAGTGATGCCGGCGAGGAAGTTGTACGAGCCCTGACAGGCGATCATCGCCGCATTGTCGCCGCAAAGGGCAAGGGGCGGCACACAGAGCCGGTAGCCGTGACGGTCGCACATCGCCTGCATGGCACGGCGCAGGCCGGAATTGGCCGACACGCCGCCCGCCACCGCGATGGTCCTGTAGCCGGTCAGCTTGGCGGCCAGCTCGGTCTTCTCGGTGAGGATGGCGGCCACGGTCTGCTGGAGGGACGCCGCCATCGAGGCCGTGTCCACGGGATCGCCGACCTGCGAGGCATGGTGGACGGTGTTGATGACGGCCGTCTTGAGGCCGGAAAAGCTGAAGTCCAGCTCGCTGCCCGCCACGCGCGGCCGGGGCAGCGGGTACTTGGACGCATCCCCCACCTGCGCGGCCTTGTCGATCTGCACGCCGCCGGGGTACGGATAGCCCAGCACGCGCGCGCACTTGTCGAAGCACTCCCCCGCGGCATCGTCACGGGTGGTGCCGAGGATCTTGAACGTCGTCCGGTCCTGCACCTCGGCAAGGAGGGTGTGTCCCCCGCTCACGACCAGGCAGAGATAGGGCGGCGCGAGGTCCGGCCAGGCGATGTAATTGGCGGCGATGTGTCCCGTGAGATGATGCACCGGGATCAGGGGCTTGCCGGCCGCCAGGGCCATCCCCTTGGCATAGCTCACGCCCACCAGCAGCGCCCCGATCAGGCCGGGGGTATAGGTCACGGCGATGCCGTCGAGGTCGTCGACGGTGACGCCCGCCTCCGCGAGCGCCTGTGTCACGACGGCGTGGATGTTCTCACAGTGACGGCGCGAGGCCAGCTCCGGCACGACGCCGCCATAGAGCCCGTGCTCCGCCGCCTGTGAGGCGATGATGTTCGAGCGGACCTGTGTGCAGTCCTCGACCACGCTCGCGGCCGTTTCGTCACAGGAGCTTTCGATACCGAGTATTAGCATAGAGTGTCCTTTCCTTCAAGATGCAAGATGGTCAGAAGCAAGAAGCAAGAGCTTCAAGAGGCAAGGTGGTCAGAAGCAAGAATTATTATGGGCGTGCTATCGATCATAGACTGTGTCGCCTTCAACTTCTTGCCTCTAGTCTCTTACCACTTGAAGGATGCTGCCGCTGTTATAGATCGGCCTTTTTGAGGAGCTCGACGAACAAGGCATCCGGCAGGGTGCCGTCGAGATCGTATCTGACGTACTTGTCGCCCTTGGTGAGCCAGAGGGTCCGCAGACCGGTGCATTCGTAAAATACACGGTGCTCGATCATGGGGATCTCCTTGGGCATCACGACCGAGGTCAGGGCGGCGCAGTCGCTGAACGCGCCGGCGCCGAGCTCCTCGACCCCCTCGGGGATCACGACCGAGGTCAGGGCGGTACAGTAGGCAAATGCGAACTCTTCGATGTGCGTCACCCCTTGGGGGATCTCCACAGAGCGCAGACCGCCGCAGTCCATAAAGGCAAATTCGCCGATGCGCGTCACGCCCGCGGGGATCACCAGCGAGGTCATGCGGACGCAGCCCTCAAAGGCATTGTCGCCGATGGCAGTCACGCCGTCCGGGATGACGACAGCACCGCCGCTGCCGTGGTACTTGGTCAGTACGCCGTTGTTGATCGCAAGATCGTTCAAGTTCATCGTGTTTTCCTCCTGTGATACTATTCTTTATCATCATTTTGGATATCGTAGCCCGCCCGCTCCAGTGCGGCGAGGGCGTCAGAAAAGCGCTCCGCCTTGACGAGGATGTAGTCGGTATTATAAGTAGAAACGGCAAAGACGCCGATCCTCTCCTCCGCCAGCACGGCGGTGATCTTCGAGAGGATGCCGATCAGGGAGAAGTCCAGCTCCCCCTCGATCCGGAAGCCCCGCCACCCGTCCTCGCGGGCGAGGGTGTGCGCGGGCGTGCGCTCCGTCCGGCAGACGAGGGACAGCTCCTCGTCCGTCTGGCCGATGAAGAACAGGCCGTCTGTCGTGTCGATGTCCTGGAACGATGCCACCTTGCAGACCGTCAGGGCGGCATCGAGAGTCTTGAGCTGCATATGTATGATCCTTTCTATCACAAGTCATCCGTCACGCCGCATGACGACGGCGTCCTCGGCGGGGTCGTGGTAAAAGCGGCGGCGCCGTCCCACCGGCTCGAAGCCGAAGCGGCGGTACAGCGCGATCGCGGCATCGTTCGACTCCCGCACCTCGAGGAAGGTCTCCGTCGGGGACACGTCCTCCCAAAAGGCACGCAGGAGCGCCGTTGCGATGCCACGACGCCGTGCAGACGGCGCCGTCGCCACGACGACGATCTCCGCCGTCCCGGCCGCGCACGTCCCCACGAGGCACCCGATCACGTCCGCCCCGTCCCGCACAAAAAGTACCCGTGCGGTCTCCTGTGCGGCGGACTCGAGGAGTCCTGCCGCATGCCACGGCTCCCCGGGGAGCACCGTGCAGCAGAGCGCCTCGAGCTGTGCGGCGGTGGCCGTGTCGTCCGGCAGCAGACGCTCGATCATGTCATCCCTTGGCATCATACCACGTCTCCCCGCGGGACACGTCCGCGATCAGCGGCACCGCGAGCTGCGCGACGCCGACCATCTCCTCATGGAGCACCTTCGCGGCGGCGTCCGCATCCGCGAGCGGCACCTCCACGATCAGCTCGTCATGCACCTGGAGGAGGAGCCGCGCGCTCGGCACCTCCTGGGCGAGGCGGTCGTGGACATGCACCATCGCGAGCTTGATGATGTCCGCCGCCGTCCCCTGCACGGGGGTGTTCATGGCGATGCGGCGGCCTGCGGCCTGGGTCAGCTTCTGCTTGGCGTGCAGCTCCGGGACATAGCGGCGTCGGCCGAGCATCGTGCAGACATAGCCCGTGCGGGCGGCATCCTCCACCGTCTTGTCAAGGAATGTGGAGACCTTCGGGAAGGAGCCGAGGTAGTCCTCGATGTAGCGCTTGGCCTTGGCCTGGGAGACGTGGATGTCCTTCGAGAGCGAGAAGGCGCCCATGCCGTAGAGGATGCCGAAATTGATGGCCTTGGCGGCGCTGCGCTTCTCGGGCGTGACCTCGTCCTCGGGGATGCCAAGGATCTTGGCGGCGGTGGCCGTGTGGATGTCCGCGCCGGAGCGGAAGGCCTCCTGCATGGCCGCGTCCCCACTGAGGTGCGCCATCAGACGCAGCTCGATCTGGCTGTAGTCCGCGTCGAGGAGGATATTGCCCTCGCCCGCGCGGAAGAACTTGCGCATCTCCCGCCCGAGCGCCGTGCGGACGGGGATGTTCTGGAGATTGGGCTCGGTGGACGAGATGCGTCCCGTGCGCGTCTCGGTCTGGCGGAAGTTCGTGTGGATACGACCGTCCGGGGCGATGGCAGCGAGCAGGCCGTCCACATAGGTGGACTGGAGCTTGGTATACTGCCGGTACTCGAGGACGAGCGGGATGATCGGGTGCGCCGGGAGCAGCTCCTCGAGCACCTCGGCATTGGTCGAATAGCCGGTCTTGGTCTTTTTCTTGGACGGCAGACCGAGCGTCTCAAAGAGCACGACGCCGAGCTGCTTGGGCGAGCCGATGTTGAACTCCCCGCCCGCGAGGGCATAGATCTCCCCGCGCACCTGTTCGATGCGGGCGGTGAGACGTTCGCCGAAGCTGCGGATGCCGTCCGGGTCGACGAGGACGCCGACATGCTCCATCGAGGCAAGGACGCGCGTGAGCGGCAGCTCCACGTCCTGCCAGAGGGACAGCATCCCGTCCCGCTCGAGCCGCGCACTCCCGGCGGCGGCGCACGCATGGAGCGCCTGCACATCGGCCAGACTGCCCAGCGCCTCCTGATAGGGCACACGCAGCTTGGCGCAGAGCGCGGCGGTGCTGTAGTCCGTCGCGGAAGGGTCGAGCAGATAGCCGCAGACTGCCGCATCGAACACGAGCCCCGTGAGCGCGGCGCCGCGGTCGAGGGCGTAGTGATAGTGAGGCTTGGCATCGTCCGTGGCTTTCTCAACGGGAGACGTCAGGAAGGCGAGGATCGCGGCCTCGTCGTCCGTCTCATAGAACGCCTCCCCCGTGCAGACGGTGAGCGTCCCCTCCCGCAGGACATAGCCCACGGGCGCCTCCGCCGCAGCGACGGCATCGGCATCGAAGGGGCGTACCTCGGCGGAGACGGGCGCCGTGTCCGCGATGGGGAGCGCGGGCGTCTCGTCCTCGTCGAACGCCCCGCCCTCGGGGGCGAGGGGCTTGAGGGAGAGGCGGTCGAGGATCTTGTACATCTCGAGCTCCGTGAGCAGACGGCGGAGCGCATCGGTCTTTCGGGGCTTGGGGACATAGTCGGCGAGGTCGAGGGAGACGGGCGCGTCCGTGACGATGGTCGCGAGCCACTTGCTCATCTCGGCATCGGGACGGCCGTCGAGGAGCTTTTGGCGGAACTTGGCCGTCCCCTGTACCTCCTCGATATGGTCGTACATGTTCTCGATGGTCCCCCACGTCTGCACGAGCGGCATGGCGGACTTCTCCCCGACGCCCTTGATGCCGGAGATGTTGTCCGAGCTGTCGCCCATGAGCGCCTTCAGGTCGATCATATGGATCGGGTCGAAGCCGTACTCCTCGCGGAAGCGGTCGGGGGTGTAGGGGATGGTCTCCTTGGTCTTGACCAGGCGGACGGTGACATGGTCGGTGATGAGCTGGAGACTGTCGCGGTCGCCGGTCATGACGGTGCAGTCCGCGCCCTGCTGGTCGCAGGCATGGGCGAGGGTGCCGAGGATGTCATCGGCCTCGAAGCCCTCGGCAGAGAGGCAGGTGACGCCCATATCCGTGAGGATCTCCTTGAGATAGGGCATCTGCATGGCCAGCTCCTCGGGCATGCCCTTGCGGTTCGCCTTGTAGGCGGGGGACGCCTTGTGGCGGAAGGTGGGGGCGTGGAGGTCGAACGCGACCGCGACGCCGTCCGGCGCGACGTCCGCGACCTCCTTCAAGTACATCTGGATGAAGCCGAAGAGCGCGTTGGTGAACACGCCCTTATGATTCGCGAGCGCCTTGACGCCGTAGAAAGCACGGTTGACGATGCTGTTGCCGTCGATGACGAGTAAGTGCATGGGGTGCTCCTCTCTCCCGGGATGGCCGGGCAGTGGTGTGTATCTCTATTATACCACATCGCGGCGAAGATCTCCAGCCTTTTTGGAAAATATCCCGTCCGCCGCAGCGAATGGGCAGGGGAACGCCCCTTCCCGCGCAGGAAAGGGACGTCTCGTCAGTCATAGAGCACGTTCAGGTCGACGGCCCCGGAGATGCCGGGGATGCGGCCGTTGTCGCAGGCCTGCCAGAGGCGGTAGGGACCGGCGTAGTTCGTCTGGGACGTGTAATGTGCGAGCCAGACCGTGCGGCCCTCGACCTCCCAGGCCTTTTGCAGATAGTCGCGGCTGCCGTAGAGCATCGTCTCATAGCCGCGCGCGGCGAGCGTGTCCGCGAAGGCGGCGTAGATGTCGTTGAGCTGGCGGAGGCTGATGCCGAAGCGCTGGAAGTTCTTGAAGCTCTCCCAGTCGAACGCCACGGGGAGCTGGAGCGCGGCGCCCCCGAGCCGGTCGGCGATCCAGTTGGCCTGGGCTACCGCGGCCTCCGTGGTCGAGGCGGTCGAGTAGAAATAAACACCGACATCGAGCCCGGCGGCGGTCGCCTTGCGCATGTTCTCGTCGTACCACTCATCGGCCGTCCCGCCGGTATCGCCATAGCCGATGCGCATGAGGACGAAGCTGCAGCCCGCATCCCGCACGGCATCGAAGTCGATGTTCCCCTGCCATTTGGAGACGTCGATGCCGCAGCGCCCGCCCGCACCGGCGCCCGCCGCGAACGCGCCAAAGTCCGTGACCGGGCTATAGGGCGCATACCCCGGCACGCTGTCCACGACCTGCACGTTCAGATCCCAGGTGACGGCATTGCCGCTGCTGTCCTCGGCCGTCACGGTGATCGGGTAGCTGCCGGGCGCGGCGGTGTCGATATAGCCCTCGGCGATCAGGGTCGGTGTGGGATCGTAGACGTCCCCGATGCCAACGAGCGTGCCGATGTCGAAGGCCGCCCCGACCTTGACATAGGGCTCGGCGCCGGCATTGAGGATGACCGGCGGCTGCGTGTCCTGCACGAGATACGTCAGCGCCGTCTCCCCGGGGACGCCGTTCTGCGTCCACGCGACGGTGACGGTGTGCTCGCCGAGGGTCGTGGTGTCGACGAGGGAATCGGGGGCGGCAAGATCGACGTTCGTGTCGGTGACGAAATCGCGGACCGTGACGCGCGTACCGGCCTCAAGCACCGGCTGGCATGCCATCTGCACCGCCTCGGTCGGGGGGAGCGTGGTCGCGGCGGTCGTGGTGGTCGCCGACGTCGCGGCGGTGGTCATCGTGGATGCGGTCGTGCGGGACGTTTCTGCCGGCGTCGTCTCTGCGTCCGTCGTCTCCGCCGGGACAGCAGTCGCCGTCTCGGTCGGCACGGTCTCGGCGGTCTGCTCCGGCACGGCGCCGCATCCCACCAGCAAAGCCCCCGCCAGCAATGCGGGGATCAAGGTCTTTCTCATAGATGCCTCCTAACGTTTCATTGAAGATGCAGATATAGTATACCACAAATGCGCCCATAATGCAAGCGGCAGATGCGATCGCCCCCGCTGTGTGATGCAGCGGGGGCGATCCTTGTCCTATCTCAGGGGGCGGAGGTCACTCCTCCTCCATGTCCGGCACCTTGCCGACGATCGGCTCGGGATCGACGCCCTGCTTGGTGTAGTAGTCCCAGAGGGCGGCCTTCACGGCCTGCTCGGCGAGCACGGAGCAATGGATCTTGACCGGCGGCAGACCGTCGAGCGCCTCCATCACGGCGCGGTTCGTGAGCTGGAGCGCCTCGTCGATCGTGCGTCCCTTGATCATCTCGGTCGCCATCGAAGACGTCGCCACAGCCGCACCGCAGCCGAAGGTCTTGAACTTGCAGTCCGTGATGACATTGCCCTCGATCTTCAGGTACATCTTCATGATGTCGCCGCACTTGGCGTTGCCTACCTCACCGATGCCGTCGGCATCCTCGATCTCGCCCACGTTGCGCGGGTTCGTGAAATGGTCCATGACCTTTGCACTATAGTTCATTTATGCTTCCTCCTTGACGAGCCGCGTCTTGTCGGCGTTCAGTCTGATGTTCTCCTTCTGCATCCGCTCCCACATGGGCGACATGGCACGCAGACGCTCCACGACCTGCGGGATGGTCTCGAGGATGTAGTCTACATCCTCCTCGGTCAGCTCCTCGCCGAAGCTCAGACGCAGCGAGCCGTGCGCTACCTCATGCACGAGGCCGAGCGACAGCAGCACATGCGACGGGTCGAGCGAGCCGGACGTACACGCCGAGCCGGACGACGCCTGGATGCCGAAATAGTCCAGCATCAGCAGCAGGCTCTCGCCCTCGATGCCGACGATGGAGATGTTCACATTGCCGCAGAGACGATGCTCGCGGTCGCCGTTGAGGCGGGTCTGGTCGATCTTCAGGATGCCCTCGATCAGCTTGTCACGCAGGGGCGTGAGGTGGGCGATCTTGGCGGGGATGTTCGCGGTCGCGTCCTCGATGGCCTTGGCAAGGCCGATGATGCCCGGGACGTTCTCGGTACCGGCACGCTTGCCGGACTCCTGCCCGCCGCCGTGGATCAGGTTCGGGAGCGTGATCCCCTTGCGGATATAGAGCGCACCGATGCCCTTGGGCGCGTGGAACTTGTGACCGGAGAGCGAGAGCATGTCGATGTTCTGCGCCTTGACGTCGATCTCGACGTTGCCGACGGCCTGTACTGCGTCCGTGTGGAAGATGACGCCGTGCTTTTTGCACACGGCCCCGATCTCGGCGATGGGCTGGATGGTGCCGATCTCGTTGTTGGCATACATGATGGTCACGAGCGCCGTGTCCTCACGGATGGCGTCCTCGACCTGCTTGGGGTCGATCAGGCCCTGCGGGGAGACGGGGAGGTAGGTCACCTCGAAGCCGTGCTTCTCGAGGAACTCGCAGGTGTGGAGCACCGCATGATGCTCGAACACACTGGTGATGATGTGCTTCTTGCCCTTGGCGGCCAGCTTGTCCGCCACGCCCTTGATCGCCCAGTTATCGGACTCCGAGCCGCCGGCGGTGAAGAAGATCTCCTTCGGGTCGGCACCGAGGCACTTGGCCACGCGGGCACGGGCGTCGATGATGGCGCGCTCGTTCTCGCGCCCCTTCTCGTAGATGCTGGAGGGATTGCCGAAATGCTGCTGGAAATAGGGCAGCATCTCCTGTAAAACGGCATCCGATACGGCAGTGGTCGCCGCATGGTCCGCATAGATATAGCGCTTTTCCATGGTCGTTCTTGACTGCGTCCTTTCTTGTTTTGTTGCAAGATCAGGGCAGATCGCCCTATAGTACAATAGTATACCATCTTTTCCGACACAATGCAAGCAGTGTTAGGTGGGCTAACGTCTGTGACGGACGCCCGGGCACCGTCTCCTTGTGCAAGATGCACAATAAAGCGCAGAGAACTTCGGCGGAGACTGACGGGGAAAGGGTATTGCCGATCGAAGAAAAGTATGGTATAATATAACTAGCGTTCTGCGGCCTTATCGCCGCTTTCGACCGGACCGCGCGTGCGGTCCATAGGAACGAGACCCTTACATCAAACGCAAACAAAACGTAAAAAAGGAGCAAAAGCCATGAAGTTCGGATACTTTGACGACGTCAACAAGGAATACGTCATCACATCCCCGAGAACGCCCTATCCGTGGATCAACTACCTCGGTACCCAGGCGTTTTTCTCCCTGATCTCCAACACCGCCGGCGGTTACAGTTTCTACAAGGATGCCCGCCTGCGCCGCATCACCCGCTATCGCTACAACAATGTACCGATCGACATGGGCGGACGCTACTTCTACATCAACGACAACGGCACGGTCTGGAACCCCGGCTGGTCCCCTGTCAAGACCGAGCTCGATGAGTACCAGTGCCGTCACGGCATGGGCTACACCGTCATCACCGGTAAGAAGAACGGCCTGAAGGCTGAGGCCACCTTCTTCGTTCCGCAGAACTACGACGGTGAGGTACAGCAGGTCGTCCTCACGAACGAGAGCAGCGAGACCAAGTCCTTCAAGTTCTTCTCGTTCGCAGAGTGGTGCCTCTGGGATGCGCAGGATGACTGCACGAACTTCCAGAGAAACTTCTCCACCGGCCGCGTGGAGGTCGTAGGCTCGACCATCTATCACAAGACCGAGTACCGCGACCGCCGCGATCACTTCGCGTTCTACACCGTCAATGACGAGATCGACGGCTACGATACCGACCGCGACACCTTCATCGGCCTCTACAACGGCTTCGGCGATCCGCAGGCCGTCCTCGCCGGCAAGGCTGGCAACTCCTTCGCCGACGGCTGGTCGCCCATCGCTTCTCACTTCAAGGAGATCACCCTCGCCCCCGGTGAGAGCAAGACCCTCGTCTTCATCCTCGGCTACGTTGAGATGCCTGTGGACAAGAAGTTCGAGGCCGACGGCCAGACCATCAACAAGGAGAAGGCCCTCGCCATGATCGAGCAGTTCAACACGCCTGAGAAGGTCGCTGCCGGTCTGGCCGAGCTGAAGGCGACCTGGGACAAGCTCCTGGGCATCTTCAACGTCTCCACCCCGAACGACAAGGTAGACCGCATGGTCAACATCTGGAACCAGTACCAGTGCATGGTGACCTTCAACCTGTCCCGCTCCGCCTCCTACTTCGAGAGCGGTATCGGCCGTGGTATGGGCTTCCGTGATTCCAACCAGGATATCCTGGGCTTCGTACACCAGATCCCGGATCGTGCGCGTGAGCGTCTGATCGACCTGGCCTCCACCCAGCTCGAGGACGGCGGCTGCTACCATCAGTACCAGCCTCTGACCAAGAAGGGCAACTCCGACATCGGCGGCGACTTCTCCGACGATCCGCTGTGGATGATCCTCTCCGTCGGCGCTTACATCAAGGAGACCGGCGACTGGTCCATCCTCGACGAGATGGTGCCCTATGACAACGATGACAGCAAGGCAAAGCCGATGCTCGATCATCTGACCGTTTCCTTCTACCACATCGTCAACAACCTCGGCCCGCACGGACTGCCGCTGGCGATGCGTGCAGACTGGAACGACTGCATCAACCTCTCCTGCTTCTCCGACACCCCCGGCGAGAGCTTCCAGACCTACACCAACCCGAAGTTCGCCGCAGAGGGCGGTTATTCCAAGGTCGCTGAGTCCGTCATGGTCGCTACCCTGTTCACCTATGCAGGCCCGTCCTATGTCGGCATCCTCAAGCACCTCGGCAAGGACGACGAGGCTGCCAAGGCACAGGCCGAGATCGACAAGATGAAGGCCAACGTCATGGCGTCCGCGTTCGACGGTGACTGGTTCCTGCGTGCCTACGACGCCAACGGCGAGAAGATGGGCTCCAAGGAGTGCGAGGAGGGCAAGATCTTCATCGAGCCGCAGGGCTTCGCAGTCATGTCCGAGATCGGCAAGGACCAGGGCGCGGATCAGAAGACCCTCGACTCCGTCGAGAAGTATCTGAACACCCAGTACGGCCTCGTCCTCAACAACCCGGCCTTCACCAAGTACTACATCCAGTACGGTGAGATCTCGACCTATCCGGGCGGCTACAAGGAGAACGCCGGTATCTTCACGCACAACAATGCATGGATCATCTGCGCTGCTGCCTATGCCGGCCGCGGTGACCAGGCGTTCAAGTACTACAGCGAGATCGCCCCTGCCTTCAATGAGGAGATCTCCGACCTCCACAAGACCGAGCCCTATGTATACGGCCAGATGGTCGCCGGTAAGGACGCATCCCGCTTCGGCGAGGGCAAGAACTCCTGGCTGACCGGTACCGCTGCATGGAACATGGTCGCTATCTCGCAGTACATCATCGGCGTACAGCCGGACTTCGACGGTCTGAAGGTAGACCCGTCCATCCCGCACGAGTGGGACGGCTTCAAGGCCACCAGAAAGTTCCGCGGCGCGACCTACAACATCACCGTCCAGAACCCGGATCACGTTTGCAAGGGCGTCAAGTCCATGACCGTTGACGGCAAGGCCGTCGAGGGCAACGTCATCCCCGCAGCCGACGGCGGCGTGCATGAGGTCGTTGTGGTGCTGGGTTAAAGCACATCTACAGTTACGTTCACATAAAGCAAGACCACCTGCCCTATGGATGTGGGGCAGGTGGTCTGTTTTGTTTACGAGATGGCATCACCATTGATCCGCCATCCGCGCTTCCAATACGCCTCTGCGATAGTACGGCGCCTCGAAGGGGACGAATTCATGGAAAAACATGTATCCCTTCCTTGGGTGGATCTCATATCCCAACGGCTGCAGGATCTCGCAGATCTCCTTTTCAGCCTGCTGCTGATGATAGGCACAGATCAGCAGGATCGCCTGCGGATTCTTCTTCAGGGTCCGGCGCATCCCTCTGAGCGTCGCTTGCTCATAGCCTTCGATGTCCATTTTGATCACAGAGATGTCCTCTGGGATCGCATCCCCGAAATAGTCGTCGATGGAGACCGTGTTATTGGCAGAATCTGTGGTCTCGCCGACCAGCTTATCGACGATCGTTACATTAGGCGCGTTTTTCAGTGTCTTTCGCAGTGCTGCCTGCATCCTGCCATCCGGCTCAAAGCAGATGATGTGATCGGTGATCTTCGTCATCTCTAAAGAGAAATTCCCCTCCGCTGCCCCCAGATCGAGCACGGTCCCTCGCAGCGTGCGGATCCTCTGAAAATTGTCCTCTGTCAGATAGCGATGGGGCGAAGCCATGTCCTGGTCGAGCAGCAAGGTCTGATAGTACAGCTTGCAGTTCCCCGCGCCTTTACGGTGGGGCATATAGAGGTCCTCTGTCCTCCCATCATAGAGCTTATGGCGGATATAGAAGCCATCCTCACCACGCCGCAGATCGATCGGGTATCTGCCGGTCTCATACGGTATCGTCCAATCCCCATAAAAGAACTTGAGGTAGCCTGCCTGCTTGATCGATGGCAGCAGCTTGCGAATCTCCTCGTTGCTGCTTTGCTCCAGATATGTCACCATCTTCTGATAGACTGTGCCCTTGCGGATCCTCAGATACAGCGGATACAGGACGCATAGCTGACGATAGGATAAGTGATCAAAGATAAGATCGATCAGCGCCTGCTTCATGGTCAATACCCCCTTAGTTCCAAAATGATCGAATCCAAAAGAAGATATGTATGGGATACACATTTTGGATCCTGAAATGCCTTGGCGAGGTAACCGCCCTTCCAATAGGTCTTCTGCAGCCCGCGCAGAAATGCGATCGGGTGCAGGTGTGCATCCTCACATGGCTCGATCACATCGACTGCCTTGCTGTTCCCACCTTTCACGGAAGAAAAGTAGGCAACATCTGCGCGCTCCGGGAAAAACGTGAAGTTCAAGAACGCATCCTGGATGAAGCAGGGGTCGATCGGACAGTGTAGATAGTCTCTGTCGACCCATTCTTGGATGAAACGATCGACCCCTCTATGTACATCATGCATGATCTGGCCATTATCGCTCTGTTCCCCTCGAACTGCCTCGATCGTCCCATCCTCATCCTGCCGGTAAGCGAGCGTCCTGCCCTGGACTGCCTGCAGCATCGTCTCAAAGAACGCACCGCTGATCCTTGCCTTTGGTGACGGGGCAGCGGGAAAGAGGTAGGCCTCGGCGGAACGGTCGCGTTTCGCTCTTTCCGTGAACTGCTTGGACATTCTGATGTAGAGGCCATGCAGATCATAGTCTGCCCCGAGGATCGTTTGCAACATCCACTGCGTGTGGCCACCAAATCCGCTGTCCACCAATAGAATCTTTTTCGATGCCGTGAGCTGTCTCACATAGCGGCGAAGATAGTCGGCCTGTTCCTTCGCCTGCGGATCCTCATCGCCGGATGCGCTGCGATACGGCAGCGCCAGGCTCTTGAGAGAAACATAAAAATACTTCGCATCCCCTGCATCCTCTGGATACAGCGCGGTATACCATTTGTGCAGCAGATAGGCATCCCTCGCGCAAAACAGCAGCGCAGCATCGCCTGACTTTTGCTTGATCGCATGGATCCACTGACACATTCCCAGCACAACAGGGCCTAGTGTCTCATAGCCGATCCTGACGGCTCGATTCTCCAGGAATGGCATCCTGTTATCCACAAAATGATAGAGGAGCTCTGAAACGCTCCCTTCTGCAGCACATTTCTTTTTGAGATAATGCGTATGTACCCCATTCTTGATCCTGACAGCCGTGATCCCTGCCTTTGCCGCGCCCTTGATATCCGCCTTTTCATTGTCACCAAAATGGATCACGTCCGCAGCATTCAGATGGTAGCGCTCCATCAGGACCTTGAACAGCTTCCCACCGCTCTTCGCACACCCCTCTTCACAGGAGGCGATGATGCCATCCACCTGGTAGCCGCATTTGTCCAGCAGGCTCTTGATGAACTGCGCAGGATAATAGGTGTCAGACACCGCATAGACCTTTTTCCCCATCTCTCTGCACAGTTCAAAGATCCTCTGGACAGCGTAGTTCGGCTCGATCAGAGCGAGCTCCGTTTTTTCTCCATATGGATCAGGTACTGTTGGATCTTTTCTGGATACCGCGTGTATGCATAGATCATTTGGAGATCGGGGGCAGCCGCGCCGCTCCGATAGGCCCGGATCTCTGCGGCCTCCCTGTCATGCGCCAGTTCCGTGCGGACCCCCAGCCTCGCATCTGCCTGTTTTTCCATGAAACGCCAAATGGATCTGAAGGACGCACAGTTCCTTCTCACCAGTGTATCGAAGACGTCAAAGGAAACATGGTCATACTGCATCAGCAGCGATCTCAACTGCGGGTAATGGATATCGACTTCTGTCATAAACGATCACCTGACCTCGATCATGATAGTGCAGCCCATTTGCCTCACCGACGGAGCGTTCCCATGACCTTCTCATATACGGTCTGGATCTCCTGCTCCGTCAGATTCGTACTGCATGGGATATTCAGGATGCGCCGGCTGTAGTGCGCCGCCTGCTCGATGCGGTAGGACAAGCAATGCCGATAAGGCATCTGTTCATGGATAAGCCCCCATATCGGCCTTGTCTGGATTCCCTGCTCGCCCAGCTCCTGCACGAGACGGCGTATGTCCGTCTCCTTGCGGAGGTATAGTGCATAGAACCATTTGTTGGAAGCCGTCCCCTCGCGGAACGGCATCAGCCGAACATCAGGATCTGCTGCAAAAAGCGCCGCATACCGATCATAATTGCGATTTTTCCTGTCAATGAAGGTATCCAGCCACTCGAGCTGTGCCACACCGATCGCGGCCTGGACATTGGTCATGCGATAGTTATAGCCGATCTCATCGTGGATGTAGAACAACGGATCGTCCTTGGACTGCGTGGAGGCGTAGGCCGCATGTGCCAGATGCTGCGGATCACGCGCTACGAGCATACCACCTCCCCCGGTGGTGATGATCTTGTTCCCATTGAAAGAGAATGCGCCAAGATCGCCCATGGTCCCGGCATATCTTCCGGCAAAATGCCCGTCTGTATAGCGTGTGCCGAGCGCCTCGGTCGCATCCTCAACTACCTTTAGATGATAGGTCTCTGCGATGTCCAGGATGCGCTCCATATCCGCCATATTGCCGAACACATGCACGACGACCAGCGCGCGAACGGTCTTGCCTGTTGCGCGATGGACCAAGCGGCTCTCCTGCAAGACACATTCCTCCGTACAGAACGCCTCCAGCTTTTCCGGATCCATGCAGAGAGAGGCATCACAATCCATGAACACAGGCTCTGCCCCCAGGTAGGTGATCGGATTGACAGCCGCGATAAAGGTCAAAGTCGGCGCGATGACCAGATCGCCCGGCTGCACCCCGCACTCACGCAAAGCCAGATGCAGCGCAGCGGTACCGCTCTGCATCGCTGCTGTCCCAGGAACATCCAAGTATGCCGCCAGCTTCTGCTCCATCTCTCGAATGTAGGCACCGCCGGTCGAGACCCACCCCTCTGCAACTGCCTTTGTGACATACGTCAGCTCATTTCCCTCAAAATTCGGAACGGATAATGGTATCATATGCTCACCCTTCAAATATTGTAGATGTCGGTCTTGTATCGGTCGAGATTCTCACGGAAAAACGCGATCGTCTCTGCAAGCCCCTGCTTGAAAGTATAGCGCGGCTGCCAATCGGTCAGCGAACGTATCTTTTCGTTCGAGCCGAGCAGGCGGTCTACCTCGCTCTTTTCCGGGCGGAGGCGCTGTGCATCGCATACGATTCTTGCAGTAGGCTCGATCTGACGGATCAGCTCCTCTGCGAGCGCACCGATGGAGATCTCCTGCTGGGTCGCGATGTTGATCTCCTGTCCGATGGTGCGGTCCGAGCGGTAGATCTCCAGGAAGCCGCGCGCCGTGTCCTTGACATAGTTGAAATCTCTCGTCGGCGTCAGCGCCCCAAGCTGGATCTCCTTCTTCCCTGCTAACAGCTGCGTGATGATGGTGGGGATGACCGCGCGTGCTGACTGACGCGGGCCGTAGGTGTTGAACGGCCTCACGATCGAGACCGGCAGTGAGAAGCTGCGGTAGAAGGACTCCGCTAAACGATCCGCACCGATCTTCGTCGCAGAATACGGCGACTGTCCTTGATAAGGATGCTTCTCGTCGATCGGGACATACTGTGCCGTGCCATAGACCTCGGAGGTCGAGGTGATCAGTACACGCGCAGTATCAAGATCCCGCGCTGCCTGGAGCACGTTCAGCGTGCCCTTGATGTTAGTATCTACATAGGCATCCGGCGCATAGTAGCTGAACGGGATCGCGATGAGCGCTGCCAAATGGAAAACGGCATCCACGCCCTTGACCGCCTGCCGTACGGCATTCGGGTCACGCACATCACCGGAGAAGATGTCCAAGGCGGCCTGCCGATCCTTTGAGAAGGTGTCGATCCATCCCCATGTGCCGAAGGAATTGTATTGCACGAAGGCCCTGACATCATAGCCCTCCTCCAGCAGGAGCTCTGTCAAATGGCTCCCGATAAAACCGTCGGCGCCTGTTACTAGCACTTTTTTCATAAAAGCATCCCTTTCTATTGGTTTTGTGCAGGCCTTTCCCGCAAACTGACTGTGATGCACACGGCCTCATAGACCGAGACGAGGATACACAGTGTCAGGTAGAGCTTGACGCCGCCCATGATCCCATAGCTGCGGATCACAGGTGTGTACAAGAAGAGTGAGAGCAGCAATGCTGACAGATAGCCAAACATGATCAGCAAGGGATGATCCATAGCAGTCAACACGGTGGAAAAATAGGCCATCACAGCGAGCACGCCGCCCGCCAGCACGAGGACCAGCATCTCTGACTTGTAGCGTGCCAGATCGACCGCGAACAGCATCGACAGGAGCGGGATGCCCAGTAGGTAGGCCGCTCCCCACGCGAGCGCCGTCAAACCGGCCAAGATCACGATCTGCATCAGGATCCTGTTTCGGACCTTGCCAAAGTGCTTGTCCGCCAGATCCTTGGCGAAATCTACGAGCGATGGCTGGTAGATGAAACCACTGAGCAGCTCGATCGCAAACACCGGCAGTGCGATAAAGCCATAGCACGCCTGCGCCTCGTCATCCATCACGCGGTCGATGGCATATTTGGGCGCATTGGTGATGTAAAAGAATGAGAACGTGCAGACCGCGAGCGGAAGACATTTGCGCAGCAGCGCCAGCACGGCACGGTCAAGGGACGGGCACAGCGAGATCGACATCTCCGGCAGCACCACAGTGAGCTGTAAGACCTCCAGGAGCACAGCGGCGGCCAATGCGGTCACCAGTGCCGGGAGCATCCGTCTGACGGCCAGCAGCATCACTGCCGCGACTGCCATAAAGGTGATGCTGCGGAACACGAACATGCGTGCCCCTACATCCAATCGACCTTGCTTTTGACATTCGCCGGCAAATACATCCTCAAATGCCTCCAAGAGGCACTTACTGCAAAGGACCAACAGAACGATAACCTTATGTAAGGTGTATCCGTTTTGGAGCGTGCTATGCAGCAGATATCCGATTGAGATAGCTATCATCAGCAGCAGGGTCGAGAGCCGTGCACCCAGATATTCCGCAAAGGTGTGCTTCGGAGCGACATCGGTGACCTGGAGCGTGCGGACTCCGCCACTTTTTCCAATCGTCGCCATGAGATTTCCAACTGCATAGCCTAGTGTTAAGATACCAGCATCCCCCAGACCGATCAGGCGTGTTACCACCATGGGGATAAGGACTGATTCTCCTGCACTGATCGCCCCTGCTGCCGAATTCCATATCAAGGCTTTCCTCTTCACATCCGTGCCATCTGAGAATAAGGCGCGATGTAGCCTACTCATCTGTCCATCACCATACATACAGGATGGTCTCGGTAAAGCTATACTTATGATAATGCCGGACAATGAAGCTTTGATAGGATGGCACCATATCCCGAATAAGGAGCGGCACCTCCCACAGATCGAGCGGGGAATGATACAAGCAGATCGCCAGCTTGGGAGCATACCGTTGAATCGTTGATCGGGCACCTGTCAATGCGGCCTTCTCAGCGCCCTCTATGTCCATTTTGATGAAGCTGACATCCTCGATCTGCAACGAATCGATGGATATGATATCCACAGTATAAGATGTTTCTGCTTTCTGCTCTGACAGCTTGCTCGCCATACCATTCTCCTCAGTCAGATACAGCGTTTTTGTCGTCTCTCCTACCCCTTTCTCATGCACGACAGTATACGCCTCAGCGTGCATCTCCTTTATGTTTTTTCGAAGCTGCTCGACATTCGCCCTATCCGGTTCAAACAAGACATACTGTCTGGGGACCTCATTACAGCTTAGGTAATCCTGCAGAGTATCTCCGGTATAAGCACCGCAGTCGATAACGACCTCCTCGCTCCCCAGATTATGAAAACACTCAAAATACTCCTTTCCGTCAGAAACCACCGCTTTCAAGTAGTCATTGTCAAATGTGAGCCGGAACATCAGAGCTGCCAAGTACGTTCTTCTCGAATCCGCATCCGTAAGGAGCTCATAGACTTTTTTATGGGAAGACAGATGCGGCAGAATCTGCATCGAGGGACATCCCAGCGTATCGTTATCATATCCACTCCACATCCTGTAGATTCTTCTAGGAATCAGATACAATAGAAAGGGCATCCCTTTTAGGAGCCTGATCAGAATGGGATGTGTCGTCTGTTCGGGAGGCGTGCTCAAGATCGCATGGATCCTCTCCTCATGCTTTGCATCCTCGCACGCTTTTCTTAGAGGACAGCCTTCACAGCTGCCATCTACCTTAATCAATCCTTCTGAATGTGTCTTTACATAAACGGAAAAGTTTTCCCAATCAAGTTCGATCATCATGTTCCTCCCTCTTATATTGGTCGATCTTGCGCTGCCAGGCAGATTCGTGCTGGTGAAACCCGATCACGCTCCTGATGCCGAATGGCATCATTTTGCGAACTAGATATTTGAGCTTAACGAGCAGGATATGTTTAGAGCCGATTCCCGTGTTAGGAAGTCGTATGGGCTGCCAAGGCCGCAAGCGTTCGAGATAATACGCAAACTCCTTCCGAAAAGGATTGTCATTATAATCCTCCCATGGTCTTCCTGTTGTCAGATTGATATAATGTGCTATCGCAGGGTGCTCTCTACAACGCAAAATCTCTTCTGCGGTCCCATACGGTGTGTTTCCTTTAGTCCATCCCAGCTTACGATACAGCGATTTGTTCCACCCCCAAAGCCACCATGAGGAATCAAAATTGTATTTCAGCGGAATCTTCAGAATCTTGCCCTGAAGGACGAGATTAAAGAGCGATTCATCTCCCACAAGCGTATATCTCTTTCTATCCTTTCCGATGATTACATCACTGAACTGCTTTTGTATCCCCTGCTCTCTCCAGTACTTTAGGTGGATATAGATCACGCCTGCGTTACAATAATCTGGTGTATCGAGAAACGTTTTCACCTTCCCGCACATAGCAGTATTGACCATCGCGCATCCATACCCCTCTAAGGACAGATCACAAAGCTCTGCCAAAGAGTCCAGCACGATCGTATCTGCATCGATATATAGGATCCTGTCGAGCTGCGGAAGAAGATCGGCCACAAAGATTTTCATAAACGTCGTATAGGAATCCACCTGCTGCATCTCGATATCGTTCTCGATCAAGAACCGCTCGATATCATCTACATAGATAAAATGAAGCTCTCTGCCAAACCAAGCTGCTAGCTCTGTCAAATGCTTCCTGCTATGCTCCTCGATATGGTCATCGATCACATAGACCTCCAGACGGTCGATCGCCTTGTTGTTCTCATACAAGGAAAGCATGGACACTGCAAGTGGTATGACAAATGCCTCATTTGATTGGTACAATACATTGAGTTTGGTCAAAGTACATCCCCCTCATCCTTTCGTATTATCTGACAGCACGCAAAGCCATCCTTTTCCACACATGATATCTGTCTTCCCCACGGAAGACAGACGGCGATCAGTCCTTCCTGGATCCATCGCCGTCAGGCACCTCATCCTCGTCAAAATTCAGCCTTTCGCGCTCGATGACCATAGGCTTTTTATTCATGCGTTCGAGGATCTCGCTGATGTATTCGCCTAGGATGCCGATGGAAAAGAGCTGCACGGCACCGATGAAGAACATGCCGATGATCATGGTCGCCGTACCCAGGTCATAGCTGTCCCAGAAGCGCAGCTTCAGAATCAGGTAGTAGACCGCTGCAAAAATGGCACATCCTGCGACGATCGCCCCGATGAACGTGGCAAATCGCAGCGGCAAACGTGAGGTATTGACCATGTCGTTCAAGGCCATATTGATGTAGCGGAACAGCGTATAGCTCGACTTCCCGACTTTTCTCACCGGCTGGTGGTACTTGACAAAATAGACAGGATAGCCAAATTCCGGGATCATGTTCCGAAAATTCGGCGTGGGGCCTGCATATTTTCGCAAAAGGTCCATGACCTCCCTGTCATATAGGCCAAATCCCGTGACGTTCTCATACTGCTCGGTGCTCGCCATCGCCTTGATCGTCTTATAGTACATGCAGCGCACACCATACATCAAGCGGTTCTCATCGCTGCCATCCTTCTGGCCCCACACCACCTTGCTGCCCTCCTCCCAATGCCGGATGAACTCCGGGATCAGCTCGGGAGGATCCTGGAAATCGCAGGCAAAGCAGATGGAGCAGTCTCCTGTGGTCTGGAAAAAACCATAGCTGCCGGAACGAGAAGGTCCAAAGTTCCGCAGATTGAAGATCACCTTCACGCGCGAGTCGTGTGCAGCGATCCCGCGCAGGATCTCCGGCGTCCGATCGGTGGAGCAGTTGTCGATCAGGACGTATTCATAATCATAATCCGGAAGGCCCTGCATGATCTCCGTCACGCGCTCGTAGAGCTGGCGCACGTTGCCCTCTTCGTTATAGCACGGTGTAAAAAGACTGATCTTCTTTTTCATGAGCATTCGATCCTTTTTATTTGATTCCAAGATTCTTCATCATATTCTCCATCTCACTGAACTGCCCCATATCCATCCAGGCACGCTCAGAGATCGGGAACACGCCGACCCTTTCACCGCGGTCAAGATAGCGCTGTGCAAGGTCGGGCATATGGATGGTCTCTCCCTCCTGTATGTCGTCGATCACCTCTGGCTCGATCATGTAGAGCCCAGTATTGACCAAAAACGAGAACGCAGGCTTCTCCTTCATCCCGATGATGGTCCCCTCCTGATCTGTCTCCACGACGCCGTAGGGGATGACCAGGTCCTTCATGGAGCAGACAAAGGTGATCTTGTTCTGCTTCATCTTGTGTGTGCGGTAGATGCATTCTAGGTCTGCGTTGATCAGCACGTCACAATTCGATAGGAAGAAGGTGGAGTGGATCTGGTCGCGCAGGAGCCGCAGACCGCCGGCCGTCCCGAGGTATTCGCTCTCCTCCACGAACCGCAGCTCGTAGTCCTTCTCTAGCTCGTTCATATAGGCCTTGATCATGTTTGCCTTGTAATTGAGCACCATGATGACCTCACGGCATCCATAACGTTGGAAAGAGTGCAGGATGCGTTCTGTGATGGTCATATCCCCGATGGGGATCAGCGGCTTTGGCAGGATCTTGGTATAGGGATAGAGACGAGTGCCCTTACCGCCCGCCATGATGACCAGCGGCACATCCCGCAGCTCGTCACTGAGCTTCTCGCTCGTCACATCATGTGTGTCATCGAGCACGTCGGTCAAGCGTCTCTGCTGATCGACGATGGGATAGATCACCCGCTTGCAAGTCAGGCGCTCCTTCTCCACCTCTTCGATCGAAGCATACAGGACAGGAGCGGGATTCATGGCCTCGCAGATATTAGCTGAAAGAGAACCTCCTCGCAGGAAAAACGAACGCATATCGCCATTTGAGAACAATCCCACGACAACGCCATCCGCATCCGTCACAACGACCGCCTTGATCGTCTCACGTTCCATCTGCTCGATGGCCGCCTTGACGGTGATCGACTGGCTGACCGTATACCGTTCCTTCATGGCGATCGCCTCCCATCGGTATCGCCGCACGCGATCTGCATCGTTCGGACCGCTTGGGCGATCGTGTTCCGCTCCTCTGTCGCGCCCTGTACCAGCTTACAGAAATAGGCCATCTCCCTCAGATACATGTCGTTCGGTGTCTCTGCGAAGCTTTCGAGCACCTCACCGTCTTTCAGGATGCAGCGTCTGATGAGATCAAAGCGATAGACCGTCTCATCCGTGAAGACCTCACAGTAGCGCTGAGTCAGTCTGCCGAAGTAGTCCAGATGCAGCTCGATCAGCTTATCGGGGTACCGTGCCAGATAGATGGCCAGATCCTCACTGTCGATCGCCAATGATGAGTACTTCCCACTCATTTGCATCACCTCGGCTGGGAGCCCGAAGAGGTCGATCAAGAGATCCCATTCGTGGATCAGATCGAGCCGCACGCCGCCCCCCTGTTCGCGATGGGCACTATAGCAATCACGAACGTCACGCCCGGGACGCCAATCTGGCAGATAGGAGGAACAGATCGCGCGGGCACTCAGCACCCTTTCGCCGCGAAGGATCTCCTTGGCACGCATCGCCACCTTCGTATAGCGCAGAGGACACGCCACATAATAGACCGCCTCACTCATAAACGGCGTAATGTCGAGATCGGCGCGGTCGAAGACCGGCTTTTCCACGAAAAAGCATCCTGCTCTGCCCCGCAGCTCCAGCATGATCGGGTAGTGCAGATGGGTCGGCGCAGTGATGAAGATCGCGTCATATCGCGCATCCAGCTCGGATGTGGCATAGCAGATCCTTGCGGCAGCGGCGGCGATCTCCGAATCAAGCGTTCTCTGGGTGGAGCGCAGCAAATGGATCTCCAAGGGGAAGCCCTCTCGCTGTGCAGTGAGCATCAGATTTTGAATGTGTCGTTTTCCTATGGAACCTGTCCCAACAAAACAGACCTTCATGCCGTCTCCCTCCTTGCAATATTCATTTGATCGAGATCCCCTCGATCTCGTCGATCAGCGACAGGATCCGCTGATGCTCTGCATAGCTGTAGCAAACCTTCCCTGAATCACCCTTGAGCCAAGTGAAAAAGGCATCGATCTCGTCCATATAGGCGTTCTCGATGATGCTCTTGCAGTAGCGCGCATCATTAACAACGGAATCATAGGTGGGGATGTCACGCATGGTCTTTTCCGCGATGTCCCATTGACGCAGGGTATCGGGCGTACCGTCCCAGTCGATCTGGAGCATCTCATTGTAGATCTCCATCCGGCGGATGGGGCGTCTTGCCACGACATCGACCGTGACCTGTCCCTTCGAGCCATTCTCATGCTGGATCTGGAGCATGAGATTATCTGGGTGATCGAGCTCCAGTGTAGAGAGCTTGTCCCGCAGGACGGTGACATGCCGAATCGGACCAAAGCAGCGAACGAGCCACGGCAGTTCGATGGCGAGCATCTCCCGGCATCCGTTCGTCCGCTTATCTCCAACGAAAAAGCGCCGATAGTCCTCCCACGGATGCCAGTCCGGGAGGTATTGCCCGGTATGATACAGATAATTCGTCCTCTTCCGTTCTACCTGCTCGATCATCCAGCGGATGTCCCGCCGATACAGGAAGGTCGAGGACAGGAAGAGCTTGACGCTTTGTACCGCCATATAGTCCGGATACCCGTCGTCCACCAGATCGAGCTCTGAGAAGACGTGGACGTTCTGCTCGATCAGACTGCGGATGATCGGACGATGCGCGAGCGGTGAGGTACACACGAACGCTGCCTCCGGCCGTGCCGCCGTCAGTGCCTCCTCCAGCGATGGAAAAACTGTGATGGAGAACTGCGCTGCCACCTCACTTGCCCGCGCCGTGTCGGCATCTACGCCCACGATCTCCAGCGCAGGATCATACTGCTGCATCAGCCGGATGCGGCGTTTTCCCATAGAACCTAGTCCTATGACCAATACCCTCATCGGTACCCCCTCCTTCGATTCATATGTCGACCGGTGGTCATTCCCGATCCCAGAGCATGAGACTGTCGTGCTCCTCCTGGCTGATAAATGGTGCCATGTCCTCCAAAGAAGGGGTCGCGAAGCTGCCGTCCTCGTTCATGCGAGACATGACCTTCGGACTGATCGGGTCATCGAAGCGCTGCTCGACCTCCAGCAGGACCGCCTCCTTTGCTGCAAAGAGCGCCTCCAGCGAGGCACCGACCTCACTGTTGTTGTGGCAGACCATGTATTTGAGACCAAAGGTCTTCGCAACGTCCGCGAAGTCCGGGAAGCTCACGCCTGTCTCCGGCGTACATCCGATCAGCTTGCCGTTAAAGAAATTCTTACTCGTCTGGCGGATGGCATTGTAGCCGCCATTGGAGAACACGACCACCTTGACAGGCAGCCCATAATGCCGAATGGTCTGAAGCTCCTGTAGGTTCATCATGATACTGCCGTCGCCTGTCAGACAGATGACCTCTCGTCCAGATGCCACAGCCGCGCCGATGGCCTCCGGAAGATCGGCGCCCATCGAGCCGCAGTTGTTATTGGCCACGATACGCTGCTGCTCCTTTTGGATACCGATCTGGAGCTTTGCGCTGTTGGCACTGTTATTGCCCAGGATGGAGATACTGTCCGCCGGCTCATACTTCTCGTATTCTCTCCAGAAATGATACGCGCAGACTCGCTCTTCCCTATCGAGCCCCTCCGCAGGATCGAAGGGGGAGAAGCGCTGCCGCAGATGGTCACAGTAACGCAGCCATCCCTCCGGCACATCTATCGCTGTGAGCTGCGGTCGTGCCGCATCAAAGAACGCCTTCAGATCAGAGATCACGCGGTCATCCGTGCGAACGCCCGGCTTGTTCAGCTCGTTCTCGTCTACCTCTACCGCGATGATATGTGCATGCGGTGCAAAACAGTCCTGCGCGAATCCTGTCATCTTAAAGCCCAGGCTGCATCCGATCGAAAGGATGACATCAGCGTTCTGCACGATGAAATTTCCCGTGCGCGGGCCGATCGAGCCGGACATACCGTAATACAGCGGGTATTCTCGGTACATGGCATCTGCTGCGATGCATGCACCGATCACCGGCACGCAGAGCGTCTTGGCAAATTCGCGGAACGCCTCGAGCTGACCGCTGTTGGCAATGCCGTTCCCCGCGAGGATGCACGGCCGCTCGACCGTCCGCAGCTTCTCGAGCACACGTGCAGCATTGGCTGCTGTGGCCGCAGGTGCCGGCGGGACATCGTCCTCGAAGGGATACATGTCGTCCTCCTCCACGATGGCGCTCTGGATATCCAGCGGCACATCGAGCCAAACCGGTCCGCGCCGCCCCGTCATCGCGAGCTTGACCGCCTTGTACAGCTCCCTTTTTACCGTCAGCGGGTCGGTGAGCATCACGGCATACTTCGTCATGTTCCGAACGGAGGGGATGATCTCGAACTCCTGGATACCTCTGTACCGCAGCGGCAGCCCGCTCTTCGAGACAGAGATCGCATAACGCACCTGTCCCGAGAGCACGACCATCGGCAGACTGTCCTGCCAGCATCCCATCACGCCAGTGATGGCATTCGTCGCGCCCGGACCGGAGGTCACACAGACCATTGCCGGTCGGCCGCTGATACGTGCATAGGCCTCTGCTGCCATCGCACACGCCTGCTCATGGTGGTCGAAATACTTGGTGATCTTATCATTGAGCGCCAGTGCGTTGTCCAGATGCATCGCACCGCCGCCTACAACAGCAAAGCACTCCGTGATTCCCTGCTCCACAAGGAGATCCATGATGATATCGGCTACTCTTCGTTTCATACTGTGGTCCCTTCCTATATCCCGCTGTGTAAGCGGCAGCGGGTGATCTGACCGAGGCGATGCCGGCGCTGTGCGTCAACCGTCCTGTCCCAGTGCTCTCTTCTCATACTGGATCTGACGTCGGATACCCTCCCGCAGGGAGAGGAACGCATAGCCGCCCATCTCTTGCTGGAGCCGCGTATTATCCCCGGTATATTCCCGATTCCTTCCGGGAGCAAGAAGGCGGATGGCATTCTCTGTCTGCATCTCCTCCTGCACGATACGCGCGATCTCGCTGAGCAGGATCGGTGCCCCAGTGCAGACGTTATATGCCCGGTACTTCGGCTCATGTCCGATAAAGAACAGGAGGATCTTCGCCAAGTCGCTGACATGCATGTAATCGAACAGGCAATCCTGTCGGATGGTGATGTCCTCTCCGCGCAGACAGCAGCGGATGCAGTGGGTAATGAACTTCGATTCGTGGTCGCCATCGCCAAAGCAAGCAAAGATGCGAAGATCACACTGCTTCTCGCTCCCTTCGATCATCTCGTACATGATCGACTTCGCAAGCCCATACGAGTCGTGGGGAACGGAACGCCTCCCCTGTGTCTCGGCGATCAAAGAGATCTCGCGGCTCTTGTCATACTCTGCGCCAGACCCCAGGGTATACATCCGCTCATAAAGGTCTTGTGCTCGGTACAGATCCATAAAAACACGCAGGCTATCCTCGAACATCCGCTCCTGCGTATCCAGCAAATTCTTGACCGGGTTGGGATTTGCTGCATGGATGACGACCTCGATCTCGTGCTCGGTCAGATAACGGCGCACGGCCGCCTCATCCAAAAGATCCAACTCCTGTCTCGTCGGTGCGAACAGCTCACAGTGATCTGCCAGCGTCCCGCGGACGTTTCGTCCGATAAAGCCGGAGCCGCCCGTCAGGAGCACACGCTTCCGTTCCATCTCTTCACCCTCTATCCTTCGATATGTGCCCAAAGGAGCGTCTGATCAGCCTTCACGCTGCAAGCAAGACGTTTCCCGATGAGTTGCTCTGCCTCTGCAGGAGAGAGTCCCGTCCCGGGACGCTTCATCGCCAGATCCTCCGCCGTCAGGACCGTACCGCAGGGCAGATCTCGCTTTGCGACGATGCTCTTGCGTGCAGCGATCCGTGTGCTCAGCTCGCCTGTCGTCGGTGCCTTGGTCCCGTTGCCCATCGCTGCCTCTACGATGCGGATCGCCTCTGTCATAGCCTTGAGCTCCGTCGGATCCAACGACGCCTTGTGATCGGGGCCGGGCATCTGCTTGTCGAGCGTGAAATGCTTCTCGATCATGGTCGCCCCCATCGAGGCCGCCATAATGGGGATGGTGATCCCCTGCGTGTGGTCGGAATACCCCACGGGATAAGAGAACGTCTCTCGGAGAGTCAGCATCGCCCGCATGTTCACGTCTGAGTAAGGGGTCGGGTAGTTCGAGGTACAGTGTAGCAGCGTGATTCGCCTTTCACCGCATGCCTCCACCCACGATACCGCATCCCGCACCTCCTCCAGGGTACACATCCCGGTAGAGAGAATCATCGGCTTATGCAGCGATGCGATGGTCTGTAAGAGCGGTTTATTCGTGATGTCACCGGAGGAGAGCTTGAACATCTCCATCCCGAGCGCATCCAGATCAAATGCCGACTCCTCGTCGAATGGCGTGGACAGGAATCCGATCCCCACCTTCTTGCAGTAGTCCCTCGCTTCACGAAACACCTCGTGCGGCAGCTCCAGCTTGCGGAGCATCTCGAACTGTGTATCAGCGTTCCCGGTGTTTTGCTTTTGATAAGCCGCCTTCTCTGCCTGCCGCGTCACAAGTGCCTCCGTCCGAAACGTCTGGAACTTGATAAAGTCGCAGCCACATGCCTTGGCCACGTCGATCATGCGCATGACGAGCGCCGGGTCGCCATTGTGATTCACACCGGCTTCGGCAATGATCGTGATTCCCATCGTATCTCCATCCTTATCGTTGTTTGATGATACGCGCCGGCGTACCGACTACCACCACATCGTCTGGGATGTCGGACAGCACCACGCTGCCCGCTCCGATGATGCAGTTCGCACCAACGTGTATGCCTGGCGCGATGATGCTGCCGGCGCCGCAAAAGCTGCCCGCTCCGACAGTCGCCGCGCCCATGACACCTGCGCGCGGGGCGATATGCACGCCTCGCGCGATCACAGCATCATGCTCGACCACAGCGCCTGTATTGATGATCGCCAGACTGCCGACCGACGCCCCCGGCGCGATCACGGCCTCCGCACCACAAACGATCCCATCCTCCAGCACCGCGAAACGTGAAACGACGGCAGAAGGATGGATGACGTTCGGGAACACAAAGCCGCACTCTCGTGCATAAGCATACGCCCGCTCCCGCACTGCCGGATGCCCGACATTCCCGATGCCCATGGCCGCATAGCCGCCGCCTCTCTTCTCGAGGACGGAGTCATCTCCCAGGATCGGATAGCCCATACAGTCTCCCTTTGCACGAGCGTCCGTCAGCCCGTCGACCTGGCACCCACAGAGTAGCAATATGTCCAAAACGATCTTGGCATGGCCGCCTGCACCTATGATCAGATAATGCTCCATCATCCTCCACCTTATCTATCACAGAACGGCTTCGCGATCAGCGAGGGATTGGAAAAGTCGGTCTCTTGGATGATTCTCGCGATCCGCTCTGCTGCATGGCCGTCTCCATAGGGGGTGACATAGCCACGGAGGCCTTCCCGAAACGCCGGATCGAGCCCTCTGCGGATCGCATCCACGATCTCAGTGCGTGTGCAGCCGCAATGGACGACATTTTTGGGCCGGAGACGTCCCTTTTGCCGTTCGCCGATGTCAACGGTCGGCAGTCCGAACGCTGCGCTTTCCAGAATACCGCTCGAAGAGTTCCCGACCATGATGTCGGCATGTCGCAGCAGGCTCAGGTAGCGTTTCTGTCCCAGGCTCTTATGCAGACACATCTGTTCTGGATGCGCCTCCACAGCGCGCGCGATCTGTGTATACACCTGCATCCCACCAACGTCGCTGTTCGGGCAGGTGATCACTGCATACACGCCTGTCTCCAATAGTGCCTGAAGGACCTCCTGCACCTCCTGCGCCGCCATCTCTGGTGATTCCACTGTCACAGGATGGAACGTCACTGCTGCCAGCGGCAGGGCGTCAGAGATTCCTAGCAACTGAAGGAGCTGCGGCTTGTCGAGCGTCGTGATCTGTAGGATATTGTCGATGCCGAGCGCCCCCACCGGGAACACCCGCTCCGGCGATTCCCCCATCTGGAGGATACGCTTGGCATAGGGCTCTATGGACGGGAAATGCAGAGATGCCATCTTGGTGATCGCATGACGGATCTTGTCGTCGATGGCGCCCTCTGTGATCTCGCCGCCGTGGATGTGGATGATCGGCACCCGGCAAATGACGGCCGCCGTGCAAAAGCCCAGCAGCTCATAGCGATCCCCTAGGACGATCATCGCATCATAGTGATTCGTTTCAAAAATAGCAGCCATCTGATCTGCCGCCCTCGCTGCCGCCCGGGTCGCCTGGCGCTCTGTCCCGACGTGATCCTCGTCCAGGATCGGGATGACATGCTCGATCGGGAAACCATCTGCTTCTATCTGCTGCTTGGTGTACCCATAGTGCTGCAAAAGGTGTGTCCCGGAGACCAGCAGATGCGGCGTCACACCGGGCGTTTTGGAGAGCTGCCGGATCAGTGGGGCAAGGAGCCCATACTCTGCCCGTGTTGCTGTAATGATGGCGATATGCTTCATGCCATACCTCACTGCGCGATCGCGGCGCGGATGGTCTTGGCCATATAGCCCAGCATCTCCTGTGTCATGCCGGGATAGACCCCCACCCAGAACGTATCGTGCAGGATGCGGTCGGTCTGCGTCAGTGCGCCGGCGATGCGGTAGCCCTCGCCGGTGCGGCGCATCTCCTCGAAGCAGGGGTGCCGCGTCAGGTCGCCCGCGAAGAGCATCCGCGTCTGCACGCCATGTGCCTCGAGATAAGGCACGACCTTCGTGCGGTCCACGCCCTCCCGGCAGGTCATCAGGAAGCCGAACCAGCAGGGATCGCTCCCCGCGCAGGCCTCCGGCAGGATCAGACGATCCTCCGTCCCCTCCAAAAGCGACCGCAGATAGGAAAAATTCTCCCGTCTTCTCTGCGCGAACGCGGGGAACTTCTCGAGCTGCGCGCAGCCGATGGCCGCCTGCATGTCCGTCGCCTTGAGGTTGTAGCCGAAGTGGGAGTAGACGTACTTATGGTCATAGCCCAGCGGGAGCGTGCCGTACTGCCGGTCGAAGCGATGGCCGCAGACATTGTCCATCCCGGACGGACAGGCGCAGTCGCGTCCCCAATCGCGCATCGAGCGCATGATCTTGGCGAGCAGGGCATCGTTCGTGTAGACGGCGCCTCCCTCGCCCATCGTGAGATGGTGCGGCGGGTAAAAGCTCGAGGTGCCGATGTCGCCGAAGGTGCCGGTGAAGCGCGTCTCCCCGTCGAGCGTATAGCGCGAGCCGAGGGCGTCGCAGTTGTCCTCGATGAGCCAGAGACCGTGGGCATCACAGAACGCCTTGACGGCCTTGATGTCGAAGGGCTCGCCCATCGTGTGCGCGAGGACGACGGCCTTCGTTTTCGGCGAGAGCGCGCCCTCAAGCGCCGTGACGTCTACATTATAATGCGGGATCGTCACGTCCACGAACACCGGCACCGCGCCGAACTGCACGATCGCGGCGACCGTGGTCGGGAAGCCCGCCGCCACGGTGATGACCTCATCCCCGCGACGGATGGCACGCTCCCCCAAGAGCGGGGAGGTCAGCGTCATGAAAGCCAGCAGATTCGCCGACGATCCGGAATTCACCAGCAGACAGTGCCGGATCCCGAGATAGGCCGCGAGCTGCTTCTCGAACTGCTGGGTATACCGCCCGGACGTGAGCCAGAACTCGAGCGCGCTGTCCACCAGCGCGGTCATCTCCGCCTCGTCATAGACGCGCCCCGCATAGGGGATGCGGTCGCCCTCGTGATAGGGCTTCGGGCCGTGGAAGGTGCGGCAATAGTCCGCCACTTGCGCCAGGATCTGCGCCCTTGCCTCCTGCTCGGTCATATCCTCAAACATGCATTTCACTCCCCATATCCTATGATCTGTCGGTCTGTCACGGCCGCGGCGTCCTCGCCGTGCAGACAGGCCTTCGTCCATTCGATCGTCGCCCGCAGCGCGTCCTCGACCGTCCAGCGCGGCGACCATCCCAGACGGGCACGGATCTTCGCGCTGTCCAGCCAGAGATAGCTCGCCTCATGGACGGCACCGGGCTGCATCCGGCTCTCCCACGACGCGCCCTCGCCCCAGATCTCGCAGAAGCAGGTCGCGAGCTCGCCCGTGTGCAGGCGGTCGGTCTCGAAGGGGCCAACGTTATAGCTCCCGGCGAGCGAGATGTCCTCCATCTGCCGCTGTGCCACCAGCAGATAGGCCGTCAGCGGCTCAAGGACATGCTGGTAGGGACGCACGGAATACGGATCGCGCACTGCGATCGGCTCCCCTGCCGTCACCGCGCGGATGCAGTCGGGCACGATGCGGTCGGCGGAAAAGTCGCCGCCGCCAATGACATTGCCCGCCCGGCACGTCGACACCGCGACGCCCTGCGCCGTCAAAAACGAACGCCGGTAGGCGCCCGTCACCAGCTCCGAGCAGCTCTTGGAATTGGAATAGGGATCGTAGCCGTCGAGAGGATCGTCCTCACGATAGCCCCACGCCCATTCCTTATTCAGATAGACCTTGTCGGTCGTGACGTTCACGACGGAGCGGACAGACCCCGTCTGCCGCACGGCCTCGAGCACATGCACCGTCCCCATGATGTTCGTGCTGTATGTCTCGACGGGCGCGGCATAGCTCTGCCGCACCAGCGGCTGCGCCGCCAGATGGAGCACGATCTCCGGCCTTGCCGCCTGCATCGCCCGCGTGAGCGCCTCAAGATCGCGGACATCGCCCTCGATCTGGGCGATGTCACGGGCGGTCTGGGTCAAAGCGAAAAGGCTCGGGTCAGTCGGCGGTGCGAGCGCGTAGCCCGTCACCTCGGCACCGGCCAGCAGCAGCATCCGGCAGAGCCAGGTGCCCTTGAAGCCCGTGCTGCCAGTCACGAACACGCGCTTGCCGCGGTAAAACGTCAGATCCATCACCATTTCCTCCATGGTGCCTGCCCGCTCTGCCAGAGCTTTTCGAGCAGGAGCTTGTCACGCTGCGTGTCCATGCACTGCCAGAAGCCGGTGTGATGGAACGCCATGAGCTGCCCCGTGCGGGCGAGGGTCTCGAGCGGCTTTTTCTCGAATACCGTCGTCTCGTCCTCGAGCAGATCGAACACAGCGGGCTCGAACACCATGTAGCCGCCGTTGACGACATTGACGTCCTGCTCATTCTTCTCACGGAAGGCATGGACGGTGCCGTCCTCCTCGACGTCGATCACGCCGAAGCGCTGATCGATGTCGATCGCGGTGATCGTCCCGATCCGGCCGTGGCTGCGATGGAAGGCCTCGAGCGCGCGGATGTCCACATCACAGACGCCGTCGCCATAGGTCAGCATGAAAGGCTCCTCGCCGATGTACGGCCGCACGGCACGGATGCGGCCGCCGGTCATGGTGTTCAGGCCGGTGTCCACGATCGTGACCTTCCACGGCTCGGCGACGTTGTTGTGGACGATCATCTTGTTATCGTCCGAAAAATCGAACGTGATGTCGCTGTTGTGCAGGTAATAATCCGCGAAATACTCCTTGATCATGTGCTGCCGATAGCCGGCGCAGATGATGAACTCGTGGTAGCCGTAGTAGGAGTATTCCTTCATGATGTGCCACAGGATCGGCATGCCGCCGATCTCGATCATGGGCTTGGGACGCAGATGGCTCTCCTCCGAGATGCGCGTGCCAAGACCGCCCGCCAGGATCACGACTTTCATACGATCCACCTCCTCAGTGCTTGCAGATGTATTTGTAGAAGGGCGATTCCTTGTAGTTCTGGGCGAAGAAATTCGTACTATCGCTGTCCTCCTCCATGCTGCCGAGATGCTCATAATCGAAGGTCTTGAACATGTCGAGCTGCTCGATCCGCGGGTCGGGATACTTCATTTCGACCGTTTGCAGCGCCTCGCGGGTGATCTCGCACATCGGTGTCGCAAAGCCGACAGCCAGCACGAACGAGGAGATCAGGAGCGCCGTGCGCTTGCGGGCAAGGTCGTCGAGGCTGTGGATCTCGCCCTTCTCCGGCATCTCCGCGATCACGAGACGGATCATCATGATGCACAGATACAGCAGTCCCGGGATCGACACGCGCATGGAAAAGTCCTCCTGTGCGCCGATCATCAGCAGCGGGCAGATCAGCAGATAGACAGCCACACCGGCCGTGAGCCGCCGCTCCTGCTTCTTCGCCAGCAGGAGGATGACGTACACGCCGAATTCAAACAGCACGAACATCGCATACAGCCGCAGCGCGATGCCGATCTCCTCCGCCTCGCCCTTGGTGAACACGTCATGGATCCGCAGCGCCGTGCTGTCGCCGCCGGACTTCCCGCTGACGTTCGAGATCATGACGTTCGCCGTGAAATAGAGTCCGAACACCGGCACGACCGCCAGGATGCTCAAAAAGTTCTGCGGTGAGAGCATCCGCCGCAGCGCATCGCCGAGGCACTTCGCCTTCCCCGCATCGAACAGGTCGATCGCGGCGCGCAGCAGGCCAAAGATCACCATCCCCACGAACGGGAACGGTCCGAACGGCATCGCCAGCGCCCCGATCAGCGCAAAGTCCTTCAAATGCCGCTCGTTCATCATGCAGAGGAACAGCGGCCACACCGGGACGACCTGGTTATACACCCAGTAGAGCTGGGTGGTGTTGGAGGAGAACTGGAAATAGGCGGCCCACCACTCGATATGGTCGATCTCCAAGACAAACTCTCGCAGCTCCGGGATGTCGAACGCCACACCGAGCGCATCCATGCCGCTGAAGAATATGAAGAGCACGATGGCCAGAATCGGGTAGTATTTCCCCTTCGTATACGTCAGCAGGATCGTCAGCAGGAGCGTGAGCGTCACCCCGATCGTGCTCCAGATCAGGAGCGCCACATTGCTCACATGCATCGCCAGCTCGGCATCCCCTGTGGCGAGCCATGAGGCCTTGCCGATGCCGCAGGGCACCATCCAGTAGGCGATATAATAGCAGAGCAGGTTCTTCCCGCCATAATAGGTGACAGGCCACTCCTTCAGGGTCAGGTCGGTCATGATCTTGTTGCGGATGTAGTGGTCAGACGTCTGGTGGACGAAGCCGCCCTGTCCGCCAAAAAAGCACCACACGAGCGCCACTACAACGACCGCGATGCAGACCCCGGCTGAGATCTGCATCTGCTCTTGTTTCCCGTCGGCGTCATTGGCGTGGAACAGGCTCCACCCGACCGCGCCGACCAGCAGCACGGTCGCGATCAGCGCCGCTGCCACGTTCAGCCATCCACAAAAGAAGATCAGAATCGGGATGGCCGTGTAGAGAAAG
This sequence comes from uncultured Ruminococcus sp., assembly GCA_902762785.1. GTDB lineage: Bacteria > Bacillota > Clostridia > Oscillospirales > Ruminococcaceae > UBA3855. The sequence goes on from CACWPL010000003.1 coordinate 90,888, forward strand.
ACACATGTTTTGAGTTTTCGATAGGATAGCTGTAGCATGGGTGCCTCCAGATATGTCAAGGATAGATCTGCTCCAGATCGGGGTATTCGTCCAGCAGATCGGAGCGGAGATAGATGCATGTCCCGGCATCCGCGGTGGACAGCTTGTAGATGATGCTCGCCTTCAGATCGGCCACGACCACATAATCCACGCCCTCGAGCATCTCCGGCGGATAGATCTCATCGATCGGGCAATATCCAATGAGGACATCCGGCAGCCCCTGCGCCACCCACTGGGCGAACAGCGCATCATTGTCCGGGGCATAGCAGTAATGCATATAAAGATCGCCCGGATAGTTCACATTGAAATTCATGAAGATATTGCGGTCAAAATACGCAGATAGCATGGAACTATGGCCTTGGATGTTCGGGAAATGCTCCACGATAGGGGCATGATCGCCTGGGATGTGCGTGGTGTTGTAGATTCTAGGATGATCCTTCAGCTCGCTGCGGTCTTGTACATGATTCCAGATCACCATGATCTTTGTATCCTCGAGATGATGTTCCTTGATAAAGTCAGCGACCGCGCGTGGGCCATAGTCCAACCGGATGTCATACAATGAACTGATGACGGCATAGGCCACCGGTATAAGGCACAGCACCACGCCCGTCACCTTGACAAAGCATCGCACTACCGCGCTGTCGAGTCTTTCCCAGATCTTGCCAAACAGTGGCGGCATGCAAGCCCCCTCCGGCGAGTCGAGGATCGTCCAAGACCAGAACACTAGGAATAACGTCCCTATCCCGACATGATGGTAGGAAAAATAGCCAAAAACTGCGAATAGTATGTAAGTACCGTAAGGAATCAGGAACTGCAGCATGCAACGATTCGCCTTCGCGATCATCAGCAGCGCTATCCAGCAGATCGATCCTCCAAGTATACCAAAGTAGATGTTTGAAGTCGTCCATTGCACATCCGAAGGAGTCATGGTCGCACCGATGAAGGTATCGAACGTGACCATAAATATGCGTTCAAAGTGTTCCTTGAACTGTGCCCAAAGCGACATTCGATTTACCTCGATACCGCTGAAATACACATCCTCCGCCGGAATCACAAGTGCAACGATACACAGTGCCAGCGCCAGTATCGAGCAGAGCGACCAGAAGCGCATGTCCTTCCAGAAAGTGCTGCATTTTTTGGCTCGAATCATCTCCGCTACGATCTCGATCGTCCACACGATGCACAGGCCACCGGCCAAAAGCATCCCATAGGCCGTTGCGAGACACATACCCATGAGCGGCAGGATATACCGCCAAGGATGCGTGTTCCTCTCCCGGTAGCCGATGGCCGCCAGGAAGACCATCAGCATGAAGATGCAGTAAGGCCGGCTCACGACGCCATACTGGTAAAAGCACTCGTACGTGAACGGCAGCAAACAGCGAATCGCCTTGGGGAACGGCGAACGGAACAGGAGCACTGCCATCGCGCCGGAGCAGAAGAGCCAGTTGATCGCCTTTAGAGTCACCTCAAAGGGAAAGCCGTTCTTCGCAAAGACCGCCAGAATCAAGTACCAAACAGGAGGGTGCCCCTCATAATGTGGGATAACGAACAGAATGTCGTGCAGCGATGCGCTGCGTGCGATCTGCCAGGCCTGTGTCTCATCGAACCAAGGCTCGTGGAAGGATTGGATCACAGCGAGCAGTATCATATAGAGTGCTAGTGAGACGGCCTCTGCTTTTCCAACGTTTTTAGCAAATAGTAATGATCTGGTCTTTTCAGTCATAGGAACGATCCTCTCATGAAGTCCCGGAAACACCGCCGGGCACATCATTTTTTATTATCGTGCTTGTAGGCAGACAAAGCGGTAAGCCCTCCTGTTTGGGAGCGCTTATCGCTGGGTTCAAGTCCTTGAAGCATCAGTCAGCGTAAAGGTGCTGTAGTTGTCTATGGTCGATGCCACCGGGTAGCCGCCGTTATAGTTGCCGTCGCCGCAGCTGGCGGCGATCACAGCCATGCTCTTGATCGTATAGTCAGCATGGCCACCGCGGGTGATGAGTTCATCGATACTAGCGAAATAGTCCTGGATCTTTTCATCCATGCGTTCCTCGCCGCCGGGATATGAATGATCTCCACTGGAGATGGTATGTCCCTCAGCGTCCTCCTCGATGAGCGCGGTCGCTACTGCATCGAACAGGGACTTGGCACTGGAGTTCATCGAGGCCACCTTGGACTTCTTGATGTAGCCCAGCATGGATGGGACGAGGATGGCCGCAAGGATACCGATGATCTCGATCACAACGATCAGCTCGACCAGTATGAAGCCCTTTACATTCTTTCGCATCCTCATATGAGGGTGCCTCGAGATGATAAACACGACCGCCCTGCCCCGGACGGGGCAGGGCGGTCGGATGTGCTTGTATCCGCTAGAGATACATTCTGTCAGTGCTTAGCGGGCAGCCTCGCTCAGACCAGCAGCGGTAGAAGTGAAATTGCTGTAGGTGTCAACAGTAGCTGCTACCGGATAGCCGCCGCAGTAAACGCCATCGCCGCAGACAGCAGCGGTAACTGCCATGTCCGCTACTCTGTAGCTAGCAAAGCCATGCTTACCGTTGCCGCAGAGCTGTTCAACATCAGCAAAGAAGTTCTTGATCTTCTTGTCCATGTCAGTCGGGTTAGCAGCGTTGTAGTGGTAGTCACCGCCGTTAACGGACTTACCCTCGGAGTCCATCTCAACGAGCGCGGTAGCCGCAGCGTCGAACAGGGACTTAGCGTTCGCGTTCATGGAAGAAACCTTGGACTTCTTAACGTAGCCCAGCATGGACGGAACGAGGATTGCGGCCAGAACGCCGATGATCGCGATAACTACGATCAGCTCTACCAGCGTGAAGCCCTTGGCGGTCTTTCTTGTTTTCATAGCGAAAACCTCCTTATAAAATATAGAGAAGGAGGCTCACAGGCACGTTCCCAAAAGCTCCACCGCACGGCGCTTCTGCTCCATCTGCGGATGGACATACAGATCCAGCGTGATCCCGACCGAGGCATGTCCCAGCAGCTCGCTGACCGTCTTGTGATCGGCGCCGCTTTCGATCAGGCGCGTCGCGAAGGTGTGGCGCAGTGCGTGGAACCGGACGTGCTCGATTCCGAGCCGCTGGAGGAGACGCCCGAAATAGTCCCGATATGTCCGCGGCTCCGTGGGCGTTCTCTTTCCCGTGAGGACATAGATCTCCGGGTCGCCCGGATCCATCCGCCGCAGCAGCGGCAGGAGCAGCGTGGAGAGCGGCACCGTCCGCGCGGAGGTGCGGGTCTTGGGCGTGGTCATGAGGAGCGCGGTGGAGCCGCCGTCCTCGCCGCGCCGGTAGATGCGCTGGATCGTGTGGCGGACGGTCAGCGTCCGTCCCGCAAGGTCGATGTCGCCCCAGCGCAGGGCGCATAGCTCGCCGATCCGCAGTCCCGTGTGCAGCGCCAGCGCGATCCCGAGCGTCTTCGGTGACAGCTCCAGATAGACGTGCTGCGTCAGGAGCGCCTGCTCCTCGCTCGTGAGCACGCGCAGCGCCGTCACCTCCTCCGCCGGGGGATAGCGGATGTCCATGACCGTGTGGACGGTATAGCCCGCCTTGGCCGCGTCCCGGAGCATCAGCTTGAGGATCCCGACCAGACGCCGCACCGTCCGCTCCCCCAGACCACCGCGCCCGTCCGCGCGTCCCTCCCGCAGCCAGTGCAGCGCCGTCTCCTGCACGACTGCCTCGGTGATGTCCGCGAGCGGCACATCGCCCAGCGCGGGCAGGATCTGCATGGCCGCCGCCTCCCGGTAGCCCTGCATGGTCGATTCCTTGACGAGGCCCTCCCGCTTGCCGAGCCAGATCGTCACCCATGTGTTCAGTTCCATCGTTTGCATCATAAGCACTTCCTTTCATGATCTTGATCCCTTTCGGGGTCATCATCATACCATACATGCTCCCTTGACCGCAAGGATAAGGAGGGTCCCGCCCCGCCGGATGCCCGCCCGTGGGCGGATCCTACAGTTTGGAATTATGTACAAACTATTACCACAAAGTAAAGAGAAACTGTGATGCCGCACAGGGCGATCTGCCCTAAAATCGGAGTGGAAATTTGGCAAAACACACGCAGCCATGTGCATTTTGACGAAAAAGCCGATTTCTAAAACGATTTAGACCCCGTTTTCGTAAAATCTCGTTCACAATTATTTTTTTTTTTAGAAAAGTATTGACAAAAGATTTGTAATATGCTATACTGTGATTGTAAGGAAAACACCGGCACGGTAAACACCGCGGTGCGATCCACAAAGAGAGGGAATGGGAGACACAAGTACCTATCCCAAAACACACTTATCTATATTTTATAAGGAGGTTTTCGCTATGAAAACAAGAAAGACCGCCAAGGGCTTCACGCTGGTAGAGCTGATCGTTGTTATCGCGATCATCGGCGTTCTGGCCGCCATCCTCGTTCCGTCCATGCTGGGCTATGTTAAGAAGTCCAAGGTATCCTCGATGAACGCGAACGCCAAGTCCCTGTTCGACGCTGCTGCGACCGCCATCGTGGAGATCGACTCCGAGGGTCACACCATCAGCGGTGACACAAACGGCGATATCGACGCTAAGACCGATGATACCGCGCACTTCAAGACCAAGGTCGCTCAGTTCTTCGCCGACATCCAGCAGCTCACCGTTGCCAAGGTCCGCGTGAAGGACATGGCCGTTGTTGCCGCTGTTTGCGGTGACGCTAACTACGGCGGCGGCTACCCGGTCGCTGCGACTGTTGAGAACTATGCTACCTTCAAGGCTGGCGACGCTGCCGCTCTGACCGCTGCCGCTCGTCCGGCTACCAACAACAACCAGCAGCAGAACCAGCAGGCGAATCCGTAAGGCATCTGCCCACACACAGCATCTCAAAGCACATCCCATCGCGTCCGCCCTGCCCGGGGCGGGCGCGGTGTTTTTTCTATATATATAGTATACCACGCCCTAGTCTATGACCGTATCTCTCGAAAGCTCGCCATACATCGCAAAAAGCCCCCGCACGCACGCGGGGGCTCTGTGTTTGGGGGCGCGGTCAGTCCTCCTTGACGAAGAAGCGCTGACGGAAGGTGATCTCCTGCTCCGGGGCGAGCTCCTGGTAGCCGGTCATGGCCGGGGGCAGCTCCAGATCAGGCGCGTCGATCATGGCGCTCATCGGCTCCGGGCAGAAATAGCCGTTGTAGCCCTTGTCGTTCCAGAAGATCCAGAACTTGTAGTTCTCGCTGATCTCGTAGGCGATGGTCTTGCCGCTGGCGGTGTCCTCGCAGAGGATGCCGTAGAACGGCTCGCCCTTGATGTCGAGGTGCTCGGCGAAATACATCTCGTTGTCGATGTTCCGCAGCACAGGGCAGCGGCTGCCGGAGCGGTACTCGAGATCGTGGATGTCAAGATCCGCAAAGCCCTCGTTCACGCCCGAGACAGCGGGCAGGCAGCGGTCGTTCAGCAGGCAGCGGCGGCCGACCGGCGCCTGGATGCGCTCGTCAGCCTCGCGGGCGCCGTCCACGAAGGGGGAATTGATGGTCGTGTGGGTCGCCACGCTGATCGGCATCTGCTTGTCGGAGAGGTTCGTCAGGGTGAACTCGTACTCGAGGCCCTGCGCGGAGACCGTGAAGCGATAGGTCGCGCGGAACGGGATCGGCAGATACTTGAAGAACGGGTCGTTCTCATTATAGACATACTCCGTCAGGCACCATGCGCAGTTCGCATCGGCACCGTGCTCGATGACCTCGTGGCGGCGCTTGTGGAGGAAGCCGTGGATGTGATTGTTATAGGGCGCCTTCTCGTTCACCGGCAGATGGTAGACGGCATCGGACGTGCGGAGCACGCCGTCGGCGAAGCGGTTCGGCAGGTAGAGGGTCGGGAGGCCCCATACCTCGGCGGACTTGATGAGCGTCTCATAGGTATTGTCCGGCGAGAAGCGGAAGAACTCCACCCCGTCGCGCTCGCTGCGGAAACGGATGACATTGGAACCGAGATCCGGGGCGATCAGCGCCGTATACCCGCCCGCATCGAGGCGGACGCAGGGCATGTTCCCCCACTGCATCATCTGGCTTGCGTTTTTCATAAGATCAGTCTCCTCCTTTGTGCTTGTCCGCCCATGGCGGGACATCATTACTCTTTATTATATCATGATCGGACGCGAGAGTCCAGCTTTCCCGGCAGATCTCCCCGATCTGCACAGATACCGCCTATCTCATTTGTGCAAGGTCACGAAGTTCCGGGCGTGGTCAAAAAAGGATCCGGCGATATAAGAAAAATCATGGAATCCCCTTGCAAAAACGGCGGCGGCATGGTATAATATATAGTATCTGCGGACTTTCCGGCGTTTCCCGGGAGGTGCGGGAAACGAAATACTATCTATCATGAAAGAGGAGGAACGACATGGCAAATGCAGCCGCGGCGGCCAAAAAGGCGCCGCCTTCATCCCCATCCAAGGTATCGGCCGAAGGGATCGGTGCTTTCCTGAAGCAGTGGATCTCCAAGAATCGGTACTACATCATCGCCTTCTTCATCCCGGTGGTGCTGATGTACATCTCCTACGCCATCTTCGGGCTCTACCCCTTCGGTGAGCATTCGGTGCTGGCGCTGGACTTCAATGCGCAGTATGTCTACTACTTTGAATCCCTGCGCGACTCCTTCTGGAGCTTCGACAAGAGCATCTTCTACGACTGGGGGCGCAACCTCTCCGGCGGATTCATGGGCATCATCGGCTACTACCTGGCCAGCCCCTTCACGCTGATCGTGATGCTCCTGCCGCGCAAGATGATCCTGACGAGCCTGCTCATCATGATCCTCTGCAAGATCGGCACCGCGAGCGTGACCATGAGCATCTACCTCCAGCATTCCAAGCGCCTCGCCCCCATGCAGGCCACCGTGTTCAGCGTGCTCTTCTCGATGTGCGCCTACATGGTCATCCAGACGGTAGACCCCATGTGGCTCGACGGTCTGGTGTTCCTGCCGCTGATCGCGCTGGGCGTGGAGCATCTGATCGACGACGGCCGCAAGCTCGGCTACATCATCCCGATCGCGCTCATGTTCATCGCAAACTTCTACATCGGCTACATGATCGGCATCTTCACCGCGTTCTATTTCCTCTATTACCTGCTCTTCGGCAGCGAGGAGAGCCGCGGCAAGATCATGAACTATGTCTATATCTGCATCAACTTCGGCATCTCCACGATCGTGGCCGTGATGCTCGCCGCGTGGATGATCCTGCCGGTGTACAACGCGCTCCAGCTCGGTAAGTTCGACTTCACCGACCCGGACTACAGCTTCGCCGTGCAGTTCGAGCCGATCACCGTGCTCGCACAGCTCCTGATCTCCCAGTACGACTCCGTCAATGTCCAGGGCTCCCCGGAGATCTACTGCGGCATCCTCACGGTCGTGCTCCTGCCGATCTTCTTCCTCAACAGCAAGATCCCTGTCCGCCAGAAGCTCGGCTACGGCTTCCTGCTCTGCGTGATGTTCTTCAGCATGTACATCAAGCCGGTCGATATGTGGTGGCATGGCGGTCAGGTGCCGAACTGGCTCCCCTTCCGCTATTCCTTCATCATCTCCTTCATCCTGCTCTCCATGGCGGCCGTCGCCTTCAAGCATCTCGACGGCATCAAGCCCTCCTACCTGGGCGGCATCTTCTTCGGCATCCTCGCCACCGTCCTCTACATCCATTCCCAGGGCTATGAGCATCTGGACATCATGAGCAGCATCTGGCTCTCCATCGGCCTGTCTGCCGCCTATCTCATGATCCTCTACGCCGCCACGAACAAGAACATCGCCGGCAAGACCCTCCCGCTCGTGCTGCTGTGCGTCATCGCCGGTGAGCTGGTCTTCAACAATGTCCGCAGCATGAAGGCCCTCGACAAGGAGGTCGCCTATTCGACCCGTGCCTCCTATGAGGTGTTCATGGAGTCCGGCCGTGAGGCCGTCAAGCGGATGGAGGAGCGTGACCCCGGTCTCTACCGCTCCGAGAAGACCTTCACCCGCTGCATCAACGACAACGAGGGGTGGGGCCTCAAGGGCCTGACCCACTCCAGCTCCGTCATGAACGCCAAGATCCTGACCTTCCTGGAGACCCTCGGCTACAACTCCCGCAGCTACTACACCCGCTACGAGGGCACGACCGAGCTGGGCGACTCGCTCCTCGGCATCAAGTACGTCATCGACCGCGGCCCGACGACCCGTCCGCTGCTGCATGACGCCTACACGCAGGTCGACAGCTACACCTACACCGACCGCGATGACCTCGACGCCAACGGGCAGCCCCGCGAGAAGTACCTCAACACCTACGAGAACCCCAATGCGCTCCCCATCGCCTACATGGTCGATGACGACCTGCTGCGCATCGACCACCTCGGCAACGATAACCCCTTCAACAGCCAGAACGTCCTCCTGAGCTCCATGCTCGGCAAGACCGTCTTCGATGAGGCCGGCAACATCGCGGGCAATGCACAGTATTACACGCGCATCGACGTCGGCGAGCCCGTCCTCGGCGCCGTCACCCTCGACTCCTATAACGGACAGGCCTGCTACCGCCGTCAGGAGGGCGGCGACCCCACCGTCGACTACCGCTTCACCGCCGACAGCGACCGCGAGGTGTTCTGCTACCTCAAGACCGAGAACGAGCAGGCCGTCAACCTCTGGCTCGGTACCCGCGAGAGCGAGGACACGGACTACGCCTTCAAGGGCTACGGCCAGTATTTCGAGACCCACAACTACTCCATCATCTCCCTCGGCAAGTTCCAGCCGGGCACGCAGGTCTGCCTGCGTCTGACCGTCCTCGAGAAGGACAACGCCACCATCATCAAGGAGCCGTTCTTCTACTACTTCGACCGTGATGCCTTCCAGGCCGACATCGACCAGCTCAAGGCGAGCGGCCAGATGGAGATCACCAAGTACACCGACCGCTACATCAAGGGCACCGTCAATGCCAGCGACGGCCAGATCCTCTTCACCTCCATCCCCTATGAGCCGGGCTGGACGGTCAAGGTGGACGGCCACCGCGTCGACACCATGGAGTGCCTCAAGGCCATGATCTATGTACCGCTCACGGCCGGCACGCACACGGTCGTCCTGTCGTACACGCCGCCGGGATTCGTCCTGGGCGTCATCCTGATGATCTTAGGCGTCGGCATGCTCGTGCTGTTCTACATGTATGACAAGAAGAACAACCCCGTGCTGCTCGCCCGCGCCAATGCCCGCGCTGCCGAGGAGAAGGCAGCGAAGAAGGCCGCCAAGTCTGCCAAGAAGGACGCCAAGCCCGCCGCACCTGCGGTGGAGGCGCCCGCCAAGGAGGAGAAGCCTTCCGAGGACGCACCCGCAGAGGAGGCACCCGCAGAGGAGACCCCCGCAGAGGAGACACCTGCGGAGGATGCCTCTGCTGACGAGGCCTGACATTTGGACCCCCGAACGTGCGGTACGACATGTACCGCACGTCGTCGTATCACGGAGGAACACCATCCTGCATAGGATGGGATAAGGAGGTAGCCAACATGATCACTTTGCAGATCCCCGCCACCAGTGCCAACCTCGGCGCCGGCTTCGATGCGCTCGGTCTGGCACTGCAATTCTACAACAAGGTCGAGATGGAGGAGAGCGACACCATCGACATCGCCTCCCTCGACGACACGTCCGTGCCGACCGACGAGCGCAACCTCATCTACATCTCCGCCAAGGATCTCTATGAGGTATGCGGCCGCAAGCTGCCCGGACTCTTTCTCCGCCAGACGAACACCATCCCCATGACGCGCGGCCTCGGCTCGAGCTCGGCGTGCATCGTGGCGGGGCTCATGGGGGCGAACACGCTCCTCGGCTGCCCCCTCGGGACGGACGATCTGGTCGACCTCGCCGCGCAGATCGAGGGGCACCCGGACAACATCGCCCCCGCCCTCCTCGGCGGCATCGTCACCGCGGTCTTCGACGGGCGCCGCGTCCATTGGGTCAAGCAGGAGGTCTACACGAAGCTGCGGTTCGTCGCACTGATCCCGGACTTCGAGCTGCCGACCGAGAAGGCACGCGCCTGCCTTCCGCAGACCGTCTCCCTCAAGGACGCGGTCTATGACCTGTCGCGCGCGGCACTGTTCTCGGCATCGCTGCTGACGGGCAAGTTCGAGAACCTGCGCACGGCCGTCCACGACAAGCTCCACCAGCCCTACCGCATGGCGCTGATCCCGCACGCGCGGGAGGTCTTCGACATCGCCTATGCCCATGGTGCCTATGCCGCCTACATCTCCGGCGCCGGCCCCACCGTCATGGCCATCGCGGACGAGGAGAACGAGTTCTTCGCCGGGAAGATGCGCTTCTCCCTCGACAATGCCGGCCTCCATGGCTGGCAGGTCCATGACCTGAAGATCGACAACCAGGGCTGCATCCTCCTTTGAGATGCTCCGCCTTAAGACGCCCATATAAAAGTGATGCCCCGAAGCGTTCCAAAGCGCTTCGGGGCATCGTATCATCATCCCTTTGATAGCATCACACCGCCGCTTCGTCAATAGGGACACCTTATCGCGGGGCGGCTTCTTTTTTCCCCAAAGCCCTCGACAATGTGTGGAGGATATGCTATAATAAAAGGGAACGGCGGCGGGACGACTCGTTCCCTGCCGCACGATACCCCTTGATAAGGAGCGTGATCCCACGATGGAGACCCAACTTCGGATCGAATGTACCTGCACCAAGCAGATCAGCTACGCCATGCAGCAGAACTACATCCCCGCCGTGCGGCGCCTGTGCGTCCACAGCGAGTGCGACGAGACATTGACGGACATCCGCATCCGTCTCACCCCCTCGCCCGCCTTCGCGGCACCCTTCGAGACCACCCTCGCCTCGCTGCCCCCGCACGAGCAGGTCGAGATCTCGCCGGTGCGGCTCGTGATGTCCACGGAGATGCTCTCCGGCCTCACGGAGCGGCTCGTCGCGTCCGTCACGGTCGAGGCGCTCTCCGGCGAGGACGTCCTCTTCACGGATACCCAGGAGATCGAGCTGCTCGCGGCCGACCAGTGGTGTGGCATCGGCGTCATGCCCGAGCTGACGGCCGCCTTCATCACCCCGAACCACCCCAAGATCGCCGAGCTGACGCGGAAAGCCGCCGCCTACCTCCAAAAATGGGACGGCGACCCCGCCTTCACCGGCTACCAGACGCAAGACCCCAACCAGGTCAAAAAGCAGATGGCCGCGATCTATGCCGCCCTGCAGGAGGAGGGCATCGCCTACACTGTGCCGCCCGCCAGCTTCGAGAAGGCCGGTCAGCGCGTGCGGCTGCCCCATGCCGTGCTCGAGCAGAAGTGCGGCACCTGCCTGGATCTCTCGCTGCTGTATGCGGCATGTGCGGAGTCGGTGGGACTGCGGCCGCTCGTCGTGTTCATCGAGGGACATGCCTTCGCCGGATGCTGGCTCGAGGAGGAGACCTTCGCAGACTGCACGGTCGATGACCCCGCCGCCCTCACCAAGCGCATCGCCGCCGGCATCGACGCCATCGCGCTCGTGGAGTGTACGAACTTCACCGCCGGCCAGAGCGTCGACTTCGACAAGGCCGAAAAGCACGCGAACGCGCACCTTGACGACCCCTCGCAGTTCCAGATCGTGCTCGACGTGCTGCGCTGCCGCGGGAGCGGGATCCGTCCCCTGCCGCTCCAGGCGGACGGCAGCTTCTCCGCCGAGGGCTATGGTCCTGCTGACGAGATCACCGGCACGCCCCAGGAGATCGACCTCTCCCGCCGCGGTCTGCGCATCGACGCCACCGGCGAGGTGACGCGGCAGGTCATCTGGGAGCGCAAGCTGCTCGACCTCTCGCTGCGCAATTCCCTCCTGAACTTCCGTCCCGGCACCATGAGCCTCCAGTTCATGACAGCCGACCTGAGCCGTCTCGAGGACGAGATCGCGAAGGGCGAGTCGTTCCGCGTCATGCCCGCGCCGTCCGAGGTGCATCTTGCCCTCGCGGACACCAAGATCTTCGAGATCGAGAACGAAAAGGACCTCATCACCTCCATCGCCGAGGCGGAGTTCAAGTCCCGCCGGCTCCGCTCCTTCCTCACGGAGAGCGAGCTGGAGAAGGTCCTCAAGAAGCTCCACCGTCAGGCCAAGGTCTCCCTCGAGGAGAACGGCGCGAACACCCTCTACCTCGCGCTCGGCTTCCTGCGCTGGTTCGAGACCGACCGCAGCACCCGCCCACGCTATGCCCCGCTGGTGCTCGTGCCCGTCGACCTCGTGCGCCGGATCACGGACAAGTCCTATTCCCTCCGTCTGCGCGGCGACGAGACGCAGATGAACATCACCCTCCTCGAGATGCTGCGCCAGGACCACGGCATCACCATCGGCGGCCTCGACCCGCTCCCGGAGGACGAGAACGGCGTGGATCTGCCCGTCGTGTTCAACACGATCCGCCAGGCCGTCATGAGCAAGGGCCGCTGGGATGTCGAGGAGCTGGCGTTCTTGGGACAGTTCTCTTTCTCGCACTTCATCATGTGGAACGACATCCGCAACCGCAGCGAGGAGCTGCGGGAGAACAAGGTCGTAGCCTCGCTCATCAGCGGGGCGATGCAGTGGGAGCCCGGCAATGCCGACCTCTCCCCGTCCGAGCTCGACGAGAAGGTCGCCCCCTCGGACATGGCCGTGCCGACCAGCGCCGATTCCTCCCAGCTCGCGGCCATCTATGCCGCCTCGCAGGGCGAGAGCTTCGTGCTCCACGGCCCGCCCGGCACCGGCAAGTCCCAGACCATCACCAATATGATCGCGAACGCCCTCTATCAGGGCAAGTCCGTGCTGTTCGTGGCCGAGAAGATGGCCGCGCTCTCGGTCGTGCAGAAGCGTCTGGCGGCCATGGGGCTCGACCCGTTCTGCCTCGAGCTGCACTCCAACAAGTCCCAGAAGCGCGCCGTCCTCGACCAGCTCGAGCACACGCTCTCGATCGGACACGTCAAGTCTCCTGCGGACTACGAGCGTGTCGCCGAGGACCTCAAGTCCCGCCGTGCCGCCCTCAACGAGATCATGACCGCGCTCCACACCGACCTGCCGATCGGCCTGTCGATCTATGACGCGATCGCGCGGTACGAGCAGCTCATCGAGTATAAGGACCGCATCACGCTCGAGCCCGACCTCCCCGCCCGCTTCACCCATGCCGACTACCTCGACGCCGAGGAGACCCTGACCCGTCTGGCCGCCGCCGGCCGGGAGCTGGGAGGACTGGCGTCCTCTCCGCTGAAGAACTACCGCCGCACGGACTACAGCATCGCCGTCCGTGACAGCCTCCGCAGCGCCGCCCGCTCCCTGACCGATACCGCTGACGACGCGATGGAGGCCTACCGTGCGCTCGGCGCGGCGCTGGGCGTCTCGCTCCCCGAGCGTTATGAGGCCTACCGCGACACGCTCGCCGCGCTCGATGCCGTCCGCGGCGGCGACTACCTCCCGGAGGCCATCACCGGCCCCACCCCGCTCGAGACGCGTGCGGACGACCTCGCTGCCCTCCTTGGCACCTGCCGGATGCTCAGCGAGCAGCGCGCCAAGATCCTTGGCACCTTCGAGGAGTCTGTCCTCTATGTGGACGGCGCCTCCGCCAAGATGAACTGGAAGCGCAACGAGCAGAAGTGGTTCCTCCCCAAGGCCATCGGCCGGAGCAAGCTCCTTAAGGAGATGCAGCTCCACGCCAAGTCGCCCTCTGCCGTCACCGCCGAGAGCTATGTCAGCATCTGCGAGATGCTCGAGATGTATGCGCAGCTCCGGGAACGGGTCGCCAATGCCGATCCCGCCCTAACGACCTGTCTCGGCCGCCTCTGGCAAGGCGAGCAGACCGATACGGAACGCATCGAGCGCGTGCGGCAAAACACCCTCGACGTCCGCGCCCGTCTGGCCAAGCTGGGCGATCCGAAGCTGACCGCTGCGCTCCCGCATCTGGCCGACCACGCCCCCGCGCTCGCCGCTGCCGACCAGGCACGCGACACAGCCATCGCGGCACTGACACGGCTCGAAGGAGAGTTCTGCGTCGACCTTGCCGACGTCCGTGCTGCCGACTGCTGGACAGACGCCGCTGCCGCCGAGGCCGAGGGGCTGATCCAAGGTGCCTCGCTCCTGCGTGAGCGCTCCGTGCTCGAGGGACTGCTCGAAGCCCTCGAGACCAAGGGCCTCGGCAGCGTCGCCGACGCCTACCGCAGCGGTCTCGTGGACGAGACGTCCCTGCCGGACGCGTTCCGCTGCGCCGCCGCACAGGCCACCATCAGCTACGGTCTGCTGCACAGTCCCGCGCTCGACCGGTTCCAGGGTGCCCAGTTCGAGGTCTCGCTCGACCAGTACCGTGCGGCCGCGGAGCAGTTCCAGTCGCTGACGGTGCAGGAGCTCGTGTCCCGTCTGTCCGCGAAGATCCCGGCGGCCGCCGAGGGGATGCGTCCGGGCAGCTCCGAGATCTCGGTGCTGCGCCGCGCCATCAAGAGCGGCGGACGGAATCTCTCCATCCGCAAGCTGTTCGACAGCATCCCCACGCTCCTGCGGCGCATCTGCCCGTGTATGCTGATGAGCCCCATCTCCGTGGCACAGTACATCGACCCGAAGTTCCCCAAGTTCGACCTTGTCGTCTTTGACGAGGCCTCGCAGCTCCCGACCAGTGAGGCGGTCGGCGCCATCGCGCGCGGCGACAATGTCGTCATCGTCGGCGACCCCAAGCAGCTCCCGCCGACCTCGTTCTTCACCGCCCGTCACACCGACGAGGAGAACTACGACAAGGAGGACCTCGAGAGCGTCCTCGACGACTGCCTCGCGCTCTCCATGCCGTCGCGGCATCTGCTGTGGCACTACCGTTCGCGTCACGAGAGCCTGATCGCTTTCTCGAACGCACGGTTCTATGAGAACAAGCTCCTGACCTTCCCGTCCCCGGACGATGCCGTCCGCAAGGTGACGCGCGTGCCGGTCGAGGGCTTCTACGACAAAAGCAAGACCCGCCAGAACCGTGCCGAGGCCGAGGCCGTCGTGGCAGAGATCGTGCGGCGCCTCTCCGACCCCGCGCTGCGCAAGTATTCCCTCGGCGTCGTGACGTTCAGCGTGGTGCAGCAGGATCTTGTGGATGACCTCCTCACGGACGCCTTCGTCAAGGATCCCCAGCTCGAGCAGTGGGCGAACGAGATGTATGAGCCCATCTTCATCAAGAACCTCGAGAACGTCCAGGGCGACGAGCGCGATGTCATCCTCTTCAGCATCGGCTATGGCCCCGACCAGAACGGGCAGGTCTCCATGAACTTCGGCCCGCTCAACCAGGACGGCGGATGGCGCCGCCTGAACGTCGCCGTCTCCCGTGCGAGACGCGAGATGACGGTGTTCTCCGTGCTGCGTCCCGATCAGATCGACCTCTCCCGCACCCGTGCCGAGGGCGTCGTGCAGCTCCGCAGCTTCCTGGAGTTCGCCGAGCGCGGCACCCAGGCCCTCGCCCGCAGCGCGAACACAGCCGTCTACGAGAACGATGCCTTTGCCGAGCTGCTGGCCGATGAGCTCTCCCGGCGCGGCTATGAGGTACGGTGCGGCGTGGGATGCTCCGGCTTCCGTGTGGATGCCGCGGTCGTCCATCCGCAGCGGCCGGGCGAGTACATCCTCGGCCTGATGCTCAACAGCAGCACCAACTGGCACACCTCCACCTCCCGCGACCGCAACATCTCCCAGCCCTCTGTGCTGCGCGGTCTGGGATGGAACATCTGCAATGTCCACATCCTCGACTGGCTCGACGATCCCGCACGCGTGCTCGACAAGCTCTGCGCCGAGATCGACCGCCTGCTCGCCCCGACCGACGAGACGCCCGCTCCCGCCGAGGAGACGGCGCCTGCCCCCAAGCCCCGCACCTACGAGGGCTACCACTTCGAGACCGAGGAGGCCGCCGGTGAGACCGTGCAGCCGGTGCCGTACACGCCCTGCCTGCTCGGCACCCTCGGCGCGCCCGAGGACTTCCCCCTCCCCAAGGCCGCCCGCAAGATGGCCGACGCGATCCGACGCGTCGTGGCCGAGGAAGCGCCGGTGGCACGCCGCGCCGTGATGAAGAAGGTCATGGCCGCATGGGGCATCTCCCGTGCGAACAAGGCTGCCGTGCTCGCGTTCGACAAGGCCCTCGAGAAGCTCGACATCCCCGCGACCGAGGCCGGCGGGCAGGAGTACCTCTGGCGCGACGACCAGATCCCCTCCGCCTACGACGTCCCCCGCAGCGCGCCGACCGGCGAGAAGCGCCCGCTCGACGAGATCTGCCCGGAGGAGATGTGCGCCGTCGTCATGTACATCCTGCGGATCCACGTCAGTCTGCCGAAGTCTGAGCTGGTGCTCGCGTGTGCCAAGCTCCTTGGCTACGTCCGCACGACTCCTGCCGCCGAGACGGCCGTCTCCGCCGGCATCGAGACCGCCGTCTCCCGCGGCCTCGCCCAGACGGACGGCGTGCAGGTCTCGCTCGTCTGACCGTACCCATAAGACTCAAAAGCCCGCCCCCGTGCAGCGCTGCACAGGGGCGGGATCGTTTTTTCTCATGTCACCGCACCGAACGGCGGTGGAGGAAATCGCGCAGCTCCTCGATGGGGATAGGGCGGGAATACTTGAAGCCCTGGAGATACTTCGCGCACATCGCGATGCAGCTCTTCTCATCGGCCTCGGTCTCGACGCCCTCGAAGAGGACGGTATAATGCAGGCGGTCGAACATGTTGGCGAACGTGCTGACCATGTAGAAGGAGGTCTCGGTCTTGCCGGATTCGATCAGCATGGAGCGGTCGAACTTGATGATGTCGAACGGGAGCCCCATGATGCGTTCAAAATTCGAGTAGCCGGTGCCGAAATCGTCCAGATAGAACTTGATCCCGAGCGCCCGCAGCTCTGCGATCTTGCGCTTGATGATGCCGAAATCGGAATCGATGCGGCTCTCGGTGATCTCGATCGCCACCTTCTCGAAGGGGATCTGGTTGCGGGCGATGACCTGCTGCACCTCTTGGCAGAAGTCATCGTAGCGCACGTCCATCGTGGAGAAATTGACGGAGACCCGCTCGAGCTCGTAGCCCTCCTCCAGCAGCGTGCGGATGGCGCCGCAGGTCTTGTTGAGCATGATGAAGCTCAGCGCGTGGATCAGGCCGTTCTGCTCGGCGATGGGGATGAAGACGTCCGGCGGGACCACCCCGGCCTTCGGGAGCTTGAGCCGCATGAGCGCCTCCGCCGTATCGTAGCACCCTGCCTTGATGTTGCGGACGGGCTGGCAGTAGACCAGCACACGCTCGTCGTCGAGGTCCTTGCGGGCGGCGATGTCACGCAGCTCGCTGAGGATGTAGGCACTGCGATAGTACCGGGCGATGTCGTCCCCATTGATCCGGTGGACGGAGTTGCCCGGGAACTGCGCCTCGGAGAACGCCATCAGGCCGATGTAGTCACTGACAGACGCGATCTCGGAGGTCGTCTCCAAAATGGTGATCTTGTAGTCGATGTGGAACCGCGACCAGCTCACGAGGAAGTCCTCGACCATCTTATCCACGACACGGTCCTGCTCCGATGTGAACGCCTTCGGAAAGGCCAGCACCAGACGGTCGTCCGGGAAGAGATAGAGCACGCCCTTGCGCACGTTCTGACGGAAGAACTGGTAATACTCATAGCGGAGCGACTGCGATTCCCGCACAGCGTTGTTGAAATCCTGCATCTTGCAGCTCATGAGCACCATGGTCGTGCCGTGCTCGGCCGCATGCGCCATCTCGCCGCAGAAATACTGCTCGGACACCGCGCCGGTGTCGAGGTCGTAGGGGTTGGCGTGGAAGATGAAGAACAGCGCGATGATCGGCAAGAAGTAGGAAACGCCCGTGTACGAGCTCTCCCCATGCCACACCTGTATCACCAGCAGGACGACGGAGAGCAGGTCCGTCCCAAAGAGTCCCCAGAACACCTGCTTGATGATACGGCTCCGATAACGGATCAGCATGTAGAAGATCGTGCCGGTGAGCAGGACATAGAGGGCGATATAGACATTGAAGCTGCTGTGGATGGTGCCGTCTGCTTCGATGAAGTAGCCAAATCGCTCCACCGTGCCGATCACGTCCACCAGCAGCGCTGCCGCGAACAGGCCGACGGTCGTGAGGATATGGCGCCGCGCCGTTTCCTTACTGAGCCAGAGCGCCTCGGTCAGGTACTGCACATGGATCAGCAGCGTGAAGGTCTGCGAGGCATAGTGCAGGACGCGCAGGAAGTAGATATGGTTCGGGGCGATCATCTCCTGCGGCACCGCGCCGATCTTGAAGATGAGCAGGTCGGTGCCGGAGGCGACCCACGTCAGCGCCAGCATCGCGACCATGCTGCGGAACCGTTTGTCCTTGCTGACGAACGACTGCGAGATCAGCACGAACATCACCAAGCACAGCGCCATGACCGTGACATCGCCGACCTGTGAATAATGCGCCCTTGCCATCAGTAGTCCATGTATCGCCATCGTCATCGCGGATCCCCCTTCCCCATAAGATCTGCCGCGCTGAAAACGTTTTCGGGCGCAGCCTCCATCCTTATTATACCACAGAAATGACGATCTGTCAAGAATCCAGCAATGCTTCCTACCGGCAGTTAGATCCTTTCGTCAGATCATACAAGATCGCCGCCCGGGGGTACCGGGCGGCGGTCTTTCGCTTCGCTGCGTCACTTTTTTATGCAAGCCCGCACGCACGCACGCGCGGCCTCGTGGACCTGCTTGGCGAGGTGGGTGGTCATGTCGGCTTTGGCGGCCAGCTCGCCCACCGTGAGGGCGAGCACGCTGCCCACCGTATCAAGGGAGGCACGCGCCAGGAGGATCCTGACGTAGCTGCTCTGCCCGGGGATCGGCCCGGCGAGGACACGGTCGACCTCGAGCGGTCTCGCGTATACCTCCCGATGCAGCGCCAGGTGATCGCCGAGCTGGCGCTCTATCGTCTGGATGGCGTCCATGTATCCCGGGACATGCTCATTGAGGAAGGCAAGGAGCACTTCGTCTTCCTCGATGCTGTCGTAAATGCCCTGCTCCTCTTCGGTCAGGTTGTCCATGAGCCATTGTCCCACAAGGATCTCGTTCTTCTCGTTGAGGAGCTCGAGGAACATCTCTTCTTCGAGACCGCCCTCCATGCAGATGCCGTATCTCATCAAAAAGTCATGGTCGATATGCATAAACTGCCTCCTTTTCATGTGTGCCGGCGCCCGCATGGGGCACCGGCAGGGTCTTGGGAACGATCAGATGCGGACGAGTGCGGAAGAGCCGTCCGTCACAGGACGGTACTGCTGCACCTCGCCGCGGCGCTTGACGGTGATGACGCCGTCGTTCTCCGAGTCGATCGGGAGGGGATCCCCTGCGGACAGGTAGACGAGCCTGCCGACCCGAACAGCGTCGATCGTATCAGAGAGACGGCTGCGCCACTTCGCGGGGAGATCGTCGAAGCGCTTCCGCTCCAGGATGCTCGCCGCAGGGGCGGGGACGGCAGGCGCTGACTGCTTCGCGGCCGGCGCCAGCGTGCCCGCAGGCTCCTGCTTCTCGTTGACGATCGCGACGAGGATGTCCAGCGCCTCGCGTCGGGTGAGAGCGCGGGTGTCGCGGTACGGGAGCGAGAGCTTGTGGATGCTCTCGTGCTCGATGCAGCGAGCGAGACGGCCGTGATCCGCATGTACCTGCGTCGGTGCGACCCGCAGCGTGAAGGGCGTGCTCGCGGCGCCCTTGATGCTCAGGGTCGTCACGGCACGGTAGGCGTCCATGTGGCAGAGCGACTGCGTGAGCTCCGGGGCATCCATCCTTGTCGCCGCCATGGCGGCGTCTCTCGTGGAGAGGCGGAAGGCGCTGAAGTTCGCGCTGTTCGACTCGAGCGCATCTCGGACCTCCTGCGTGAGCTGGCCGCAGTGCTGGTGGGCGAGCACCAGGCCGATGCCGAACTTGCGCGCCTCGGCGAGCATCCGCGGCAGCGGCTCGGTCTGGAAGAGGTGCGCCTCGTCGATGAAGATGAGGTGCGTGCGGGAGCGGTCCCTGCGCTGGAGGACGGCGTCCCAGAGCTGCATCAGCAGGATGGTGCCGGCCATGCGCGCAGCGCTCGTGCCGATGCTGGGCGCGCCGAGGTCGATCAGCGTCACACAGTCGGTATCTATGGAATCGTCAAGATCCAAGGCGTTCACGCCGGCGCCGATCGTCTCGCGGAGCTGCTCGACCGAGGTCAGCCGCTGGAACTTGCAGACCAGCCAGCTCAGCAGCTCGCCGAGGTCGTTCGACTTGTTGTTGACGTACTCGGTGTTGATGGCCTGCGCGGTGTCGGGGTCGATGGGGAGGAGCGCCTGCGCGGTCTTCTTCATGATGTCCGGGCTGCTGCATAGAGCGATGATGCTCTCGAAGTTCGCGCGGCGTCCGAACAGGCCGATGGCCGCCTTCGCGAAGAGCGTGAACCAGCGCTCCCAGCGCGGCCCGCAGAAGCCCTGCTTGTTCGGATCGAAGATCTCGCCGAAGAGCTCGCAGAGGTCGGCGATGCGGCGCTCCTGCTCCTGGATGCATCCGCTGCTCCAGAGCGAGATCGGGACGGGATGCGCGGCGTCTGCGATACGCACCACGCGGATCTTCTCCGCCTGCTCCGGCTTGACGCTCCGCAGGACGGCGTCGACCGTCGTCCCGTGGGGGTCGAAGAAGGTCAGTCCCATGCCGCGCTCGATCGCGCTGACGATGGACTTGGTAAGGAGGGTGGACTTGCCGGTGCCGGTCTGTCCGATGATCTGCCAGTGGCGGCAGAGGTCGGGGAGCGTGAGGCGGATCGTCCGCTCTGCGCCTGCCGTATCCTCGGCGGTACCGATCTCGATGTGGTCAGACTTCTCGTCGTCATCATGGATGGCGGGAAGGTCCGGCACCGGCGCAGGCTTGGTCAGGAAGCCGGGCATCTGCATGCCCTTGGCGTAGGGGTCGAGCATCATGATCCTGGCGGCCATCTCCGGGAGGATGTCTGCCGTCTCCAGCGGGCTCGTCCAATGCCTCTCGACGTCCTGCTCGCGGACATCTCCCAGCGGGAGGATCCGTAGCCCTCGGATCGCCTCGTCGAGGACAGTCCGCAGCCGCAGGTCCGGCGCACGCTCGAGGAGGAGCTGCATCTCGAGGCGGACGGGCGTGCCGGTGTAGTCCTCGGCGGTCATCTGCGCGCGCAGGGTCTTGGCGACCTGCTTGATGATCTTTTCAAGATGCTCTGTCGGCGCACTGCCGACCGTGCAGCGGAGCACTGCCTCCTGGCCCCGCAGCGCCAGCAGCAGCTCCGAGAGCTCCGACGCATAGCAGACCGGCCAGTCCGTGGCCGTGCCGCTCGCCGTCTCGCCGGTGAACCCGACCTGACTGCTGCTCTGCGGCAGGAGGGGCAGCGCCAGGCGGTAGAGGCGGTGGCACGCCCCGTCCAGCGGCATCGGCGTGACCTGCCGTGCCTCGCCGGTCTCTGCGATCTGCTCGGCGAACCATGTCAGATCATCGCCGCTCACGGCCGCGCTCCCGAAGAGGTCGAGCGCCGTGGGAGCGCCGGGCTTCAGGTGCATCTGCCATCCCAGGTGCTCGCCCGGCGGCAGGTGGGACGCGGCCTTGACCATGCGGGTGGAGAGGCGCTCAAAGATCGCCGGCTTCTCGTTGATGATGAACTTCTCGATCGGCATTACGGTCTGCGTGTTGATAGGATACATCATAGCCATTCCTCCTAAGTATGCATGACTCTGCTTATCACGTGCGGTCATAGATGACGCGCCGTGGGAGATGGTTCGATCCTGCGGACTACGATCTTCTTTCTTCCTCAAAAATACGACAAAAAAGCCCGCCGCTCAGGGAGAGCGGCGGGCTGCCGGTGCAGGACCGGGCTTTTTGTGTCAGTCGTCCTTACGCTTGCGCGAAGTGAACGCCAGACCTGCGGCTGCGATGGATGCCATCACGAACAGGATCGGGAGCGTGCTGTCGCCGGTCTCCTTAGTGGTGGCCTTCGTGGTCGCGGTGGTGGACTTGGTGGTGGTGGTAGTAGTGGTGGTCGTAGTGGTAGCGTTGGTGGTAGAAGTGGTGGTCTCAGTAGTGGTGGTCGTCTCGGTGGTCGTGGTGGCCTCGGTGGTGGTAGCCTCCGTGGTCGTGGCCTCCGTGGTGGTCTCAGTGGTGGTCTCAGTAGTGGTCTCAGTGGTGGTCTCGGTCGTTGCGGTGTCGATATCGTCCATGGTCTCGGTGGTGGTCTCCGTGGTCGCGGTATCGGTGTCGATGAACTCGTCGGTGGTCTCCGTCGTCGTTTCGTCGGTCTCGAAGCCCTCGGTGGTCTCGGTCGTGCCA
>CACWPL010000004.1 GCA_902762785.1 uncultured Ruminococcus sp.
GAGACGCATGACCGTTCGTGGATTTTTAATTGGAAATACCAAGCTCGGCCGAACGGAGCAAGGGCCGTGGCTCTGTATGTATACGCATACTGTCCCGCCGGTGAGACCTGACCGAGGAGGGCGAGGCGCTCCTCGACCGGTCGATCGACACATGGTACCTCGACTTTGACCAGCAGGATGTCGACGTCGTGCAGATCTGGGTCACGCTCCTAGATGACTGACCGACCCTTTCCCCAAAATACACCCAGGAGGTGATACGGATGGCCGATACGGTCCAGGAATACAAATGCCCGAACTGCGGCGCCCAGCTGCGGTTCCATCCGAAAAAGCAGGGCTTCGTCTGCGAATACTGCGACAGCTTCTTCACCCAGGAGGAGTGCAAGGCCGCCAATGAGCAGATGCAGCAGCAGGCCAAGGAGGACGCCCCGCGCGACGAGGAATTCGCCGAGGGGAGCCGACTCTATAGCTGCCCGAGCTGCGGCGCGGAGCTCATCACCGATGAGAACACCGCCGCCACGGAGTGCTACTACTGCCACGACCCGGTCGTGCTGAAGGGGCGTCTTTCCGGCGAATACCGTCCCTCGCGCGTCATCCCCTTCAAGCTGACGCGCAGCGATGCCGAGGGCATCTTCAAGGACTGGTGCAAGAAACGCAGGTTCCTGCCCAAAAGTTTCCTCTCCGAGAGCCAGCTCCTGCATATGGCGGGAGTCTATGTGCCGTTCTGGGTGGCCAACTGCAACATCCACGGCCAGATGACCGCCGTCTGCAAGAAGACGCGGAGCTGGACGGCCGGCGGCTATCAGTACACCGAGGTCCAGGAGTTCGATGTCTACCGTGACGCGGCGCTGCTCTTCGAGGGCATCCCCGCGGACGGCGCGAGCAAGATCGAGGACGAGCTGATGGAGGCCATCGAGCCCTTCGATTACCGGGAGGCCACGGATTTCGAGATGAGCTATCTCTCCGGCTTCCTCTCCGACAAGTACGACATGAACAAGTCCCAGGTCTTCCCCCGCGTGCGCAACCGCGCCGTGAACGGCAGCGACCAGCTCCTGCGCTCCACGATGACGGGCTACAGCTCGATCCGCGTGACGCAGTCTGACATGCAGGTGCTGCAAACGAAGTGGGAATACATGCTCCTGCCCGTCTGGTTCATGACCTTCCAGTACCAGGGCAAGCAGTACGCCTTCGCGATCAACGGCCAGACCGGCAAGCAGGCCGGCACGCCTCCGCTCGACACGGGCAAGCTGCTGGGCGTCTGCGCGCTCATCACGGTGGCCTGTGCGCTGGTGGGCTTTTTAGGAGGGCTGCTGCTATGAGGAAGACGATGAAGCGCATCGGTGCGGCGATCGTGCTGGTGCTCACGATGCTCACGATGCTCCTGCCGCTGCCCGCGATGGCTGCGGAGACGAAGAACGTGTTCCTCTACGACGAGGGCGGCCGTCTCACACAGGAGGAATATGACACCTGCTTTGCACGGCTCCAGGAGGCCGCGAACAAGACGGGGCTCAATGTCGGCGTGATCCTTGCGACGCAGGAGCGGTCGGACTACACCATCGAATCCGCCGCCGATCAGACCTATGACGACTACTTCGGCGCCAAGACGGACGGTCTGCTCTACTACATGGACCTCAAGGGCCATGACGCCTACGACTATATCTCCACCTCCGGCCTCGGGCAGTTCTACATCACCAATTCCATCGAGAACAACAGAGTGGAGAGCATCTTCAGTGTGCTCGACAGCTATCTCTACCCCGTTGGCCGCGAGAACGTCAGCGGCGCGGTGCAGGCGTTCGCGGAGCAGGTGGAGTATTGGTACGAGGCCGGTGTGCCGGAGCACTACTATGTCTACGACGATCTCTACCATGAGTATTATCACCTGGAGGACGGCGAGCTCGTCGCCACGAAGAAGAAGCCCTATATCAACTGGGCCAAGGTGGCGATGCTGGCGTTCGGCGGCGGTGCCATCGGCCTGCTGGCGGCGTTCATCACGTTCTTTGCCGTCAAGCACACCTACAAGTTCAAGTATGAGCTCTCGCCGACGACCTATGTCAACCGAAAGTCGGTGCAGTTCAACAAGGAATACGACCGCTTCGTGCGGACGAACACCTCCCGTGTGCCGCTGAACAGCGGCTCCTCGGGCGGCCGCGGCGGCGGTCACTCCGGCGGCGGCTTCTCCCACGGCGGCCACGGCGGCGGCGGTCATCACCGCTGATTCGCCCCATATCACAAGAAAAACGCCCTTCCCGTGTAAGACGGGAGGGGCGTTTCGTGTGTTCAGATCTGCACGCTGCCGGGGAGGACGGCGTCGATGTGGCCGGAGACGATCTCCGCCTTGGCGATCTGCACGGCGAGCGGCATGCCGATGCGGTACTCGTCGCCGGTGTCGGTGTTGCGGAGGTACCAGCCGGGCTCGCAGTCGTACTGTCCCTCGGGCATGTCGTGGATGTGGAGCAGCGCCTCGGCGTGGTTCTCGAGCGTCACATAGACGCCGAATTCCGTCACGCTCGTGATGACGCCCTGAAACACCTCGCCGATGTGCGCGAGCATGTATTCCGCGGCATAGCACCCGTCGGCCTCACGCTCGAGCGTTACCGCGCGCACCTCCCGCTCGGAGGACTGGAGCGCAGCATGCTCCGTGAAACGCGCATACCGCCGCTGGAGCCAGTCACGTCCCCCGCCCGCGAGCAGGTCGGACAGGATCCTGTGGACGGCCAGATCCGGATAGCGCCGGATCGGCGAGGTGAAGTGGCAATAGTCCCGCAGCGCCAGGCCGAAATGGCCCAGCGGCTCCTCGCTGTAGCGCGCCTTGGCCATCGAGCGCAGCGTGAGCGTGTTCACGACGGGGAAATAGGCCTCGTCCCGTGCGCGGTCGAGGATGCCCTGGATGTCGCGCGGGGAAGCCTTTTTGAACTGCGGCACCTCCGCCCCGAGACGCTCGAGCATCTCGAGCAGCGTCTCGATCCGCTCCGGCGCCGGCTCCTCATGGACACGGTACACCAGCGGGATCTCGGACTCGCGTGCGAGGCGTGCGGCGGCCTCGTTCGCGCAGAGCATGCAGGCCTCGATGATCCGCTCCGTCCGCCCGCGCGATACCGGCGCGAGTCCGACGCAGCGCCCCTCCTCGTCTACGAGCGGCGTGATCTCCGACGTCTCCAGCTCGGGCGCCCCGCGCAGCACGCGCAGATGCTCGAGCTTGTCCGTCAGCTCGTCAAGGAGGGCAAGGGTCTCGCGGACGGGGGCATACTTCTCCGTCAGCGCTTCGTCCGCCGTGCCGTCGAGGATGGCGTTGCACTCACTGTACACACCGCGCACCCGCGAGCAGATCACGGCCTTGCAGAAGCGGGACTCCAGCAGGTCGCCCTGGGGGGAGAGGTGCATGATCGCGGAGACGGTCAGGCGGTCCTCCCCGGCATTCAGCGAGCAGATGCCGTTCGAGAGGGCGGGGGGCAGCATGGGGATGACGGTATCTCCATAATACAGGCTCGTGCCGCGCTCGAACGCCTCGGCATCGAGCGCCGACCCTGCGCGGACATAGTGCGACACGTCCGCGATGTGGACACCGAGCGTATAGCCCCCGTCCTCCCGGCGCGAGAGCGAGACGGCATCGTCGAGGTCCTTGGAATGGGCGCCGTCGATCGTGAAGATGGTCTCCCCGCGCAGGTCCTCGCGTCCCTCGAGGTCGAAGGACGTGATGCCGATCTCCGCGAGCCGGTCGGCCTCGTCCTGCACCTCCTGCGGGAACACGGTCGGGATGGCCATCTCGGCGATGCGGGCGGCGATGCAGTTCGCGGCGTTATCCGGGTCGCCGAAGTTCAGGATGACCTTGACGCGGTGGTCGGCATGGCGCTCTCCGCGGCTCGTCAGCAGGCAGAGCACCTTGTCACCGACCTGATAGGGCGCGAGGCTCGCGCGGTAGTCGATGCGCAGGGGGACGTCCATGCAGTCCGGGCGGAGGCAGAGCCCCTCGTCCGAGGGGATGACCTCACCGGCGATGCGGATCTCGTCCTTCGCGGCCGTCACGGAGACGATCTCCGCCTCCGGGGAGCCCTCGCGCCGCGACGGGATCGTCCGCGCGCGGACCTGCTCACCGGGCATCGCGCCCAGCAGATACCGGCCGGGGACGAAATGGTCCTGCCCGGACTCGTCCCGGATGAAGCCGTAGCCGGCGGAGAGCCGGACGACCGTGGCATCGAAGCAATCCGCGGGGTCGCAGAGGGTCCAGGTGTCGCGCTGCTCCCTGACCTCGCCCGCGCGGAGGAGCGCCTCCATCGCCGCCGCATAGGCAGCGGGCGAGCGCTTCGCGCGGCACTTGTTGGCCAGGTCCTGCTGCTTCATCCTGCCGAGGGGCGCCATGCGGAGGAAGAGCCGGATCTTCTGGGTGAAGACGGCGGTCTGTTCGGGATCGGCGGGGCGCGCCTTCGCGGCTGCGTGCTTGGCCGGGTCCTTCCGGCGGGCCTCGAGCTTCTTGCGGGCATCGTGTTTCTTGTTATGTCTTGCCATCGTGGCATACCTCCTTTGTTTTGGTGGATCGGCCTCCGGAGGGAGGCGGTGGGAAAGTGGATAACAGATGCGTTTTCCACTTCTCCACTTGTGAAAATGTGGAAAACTGGTGGAGAAGCGGGCAGTTTCCCAACAGGTTTTCAACACTGACTGTTCAAAACCGCGTGTCTGCGTCATGTCGGATCGTGGAGGGATCGGGGACGCAGAAAAGGGGAAATGTGGAAAAGCCGCCTCGTCCTGGGAAAAATGGGGGATCGTACCAAAAGGAAAGACCCCCGCTCTCAAAACGGGGGCCTTCGATGGTCTGGATCCTTTACTCGGATGCGAACAGCTTCATGACGATCGGGATCACGATGTTCATGCACACGATGAGCACGAATGCGATGATGCCCAGGATCTTGGTGAGCCGTGCCAGCGCTGCTTCGCGGGTGTTCGCCTCGTTCTGGCCGTAGAACGACTCGTTGAAGCCGCCGCCCAGAGCCGAAGTCATGCTGTCCTGTCCCTTATTGTCCTGCATCAGGCAGAGGATGATGATGAGAAGAGACAGCAGGAGCACGACCGCGCCGCAGATGATCTCGTAAATTTCCATCGTTTGTGACACTCCTTTTTTATGCGGGTATGAAGATACTTATATATTATAGCATGATCCCCCCGTGCTGTCAAGAGTCCGATCGCACAAATATCAGGGGGCGCGATCGTCGCATTTTACGGCTTTTTCCACAGGCGGGGGAATGCTTGTGGAGACGTGTGAGATCGCACATTTTACTTGCTTTTTTCGTCATGATATGCTATAATAGTAGGGAACGACTGCAAAAGGAGGGCGATCTCATGGATGAGCCGCTTTCGACCGCTCAGATCGTGCGTTTTGCTGTGACGGTGCTGGGCGTGTTCGCGCTGATCTTCCTCGGCGCGGTGGTGACACCGTGGCTCGCAAGGAAGGTGGATGCGTGGATCGCGCGGTATCGTGAACACCACGATCCTCACAAGTCCCCTGACTATGGCGTCCACTCCATCTACGAGCTGCCGCCCAAGCAGGAGGAGACCGATAACGACCAGAAAGGAACTGAACCAAATGGCAAAGAATGATAAGAAAATGGTCAATGCCATCACCTCCATGGAGGAGGATTTCGCACAGTGGTATACCGACATCGTCAAGAAGGCGGAGCTGATCGCCTACACCAGCGTCAAGGGCTGCATGGTCATCCGTCCCTACGGCTATGCGATCTGGGAGAACATCCAGCGCATCCTGGACGGCATGTTCAAGGCCACCGGCCATGAGAACGTGAACATGCCCATGTTCATCCCGGAGAGCCTGCTCCAGAAGGAGAAGGACCATGTCGAGGGCTTCGCGCCCGAGGTGGCCTGGGTCACCATGGGCGGCAACAACAAGCTCGAGGAGCGCCTCTGCGTGCGCCCGACCTCCGAGACCCTGTTCTGCGACCACTACAAGGACATCGTCCATTCCTACCGCGACCTGCCCAAGCTCTATAACCAGTGGGTGAGCGTGGTGCGCTGGGAGAAGACGACCCGTCCGTTCCTGCGCTCCCGTGAGTTCCTCTGGCAGGAGGGCCACACCATCCATGCCACCGCACAGGAGGCCATCGAGGAGACGGAGCGCATGCTGAACGTCTACGCGAAGTTCTGCGAGGACGCGCTCGCGCTGCCGGTGGTACGCGGCCAGAAGACCGAGAGCGACAAGTTCGCCGGTGCCGAGGCGACCTACGCCATCGAGGCACTGATGCATGACGGCAAGGCGCTCCAGGCCGGCACGTCCCACTATTTCGGCGACGGCTTCGCGCGTGCCTTCGACATCCAGTATGCCGACAAGGACAATACCCTCAAGTACCCGCACCAGACGAGCTGGGGCGTGACGACCCGTCTGATCGGCGCGATCATCATGACCCACGGCGATAACAACGGCCTCGTGCTGCCGCCGGCCGTGGCCCCGATCCAGGTGGTCATCGTGCCCGCTGCGATGCACAAGGAGGGCGTGCTCGAGAAGGCGACCGCGCTCTACGAGCAGCTCAAGGCCGCCGGCATCCGCGTGAAGCTGGACGATTCCGACAATTCTCCCGGATGGAAGTTCGCCGAGTACGAGATGAAGGGCGTGCCGGTGCGCGTGGAGATCGGTCCGCGTGACATCGCTGCGAACCAGTGCGTCATCGCGACTCGTCACGACGGCGAGAAGGAGAACGTCTCCCTCGACAGCTTCGTCGAGAGCGTACAGCAGAAGCTCCAGGCTGTGCATGACGGTCTGTTCCAGGCCGCGCTCGAGAACCGCGAGCGCCGCACCTACCAGTGTACCACCATCGACGAGATCCGCCAGACCCTTGCTGAAAAGGGCGACGGCTTCATCGAGGCGATGTGGTGCGGCGAGGAGGCTTGCGAGGATGAGGTGAAGGCGCAGACCGGCGTCGGCTCGCGCTGCATCCCGTTCGCCCAGAAGACGCTCTCCGACAAGTGCGTCTGCTGCGGCAAGCCCGCCAAGCACATGGTCCTCTGGGGCAACGCCTATTGATCGACCAGACGAGGAACGAAACGGCGCACCTGTGCCGTTTCGTTCTCGTGCTATACATAAGGATGTGATACCATGAAACGTACCGCAGCAGCACTGACAGCGCTCCTGTTCCTGCTGACCGGGTGCCACGCGATCGAGGACAGCAGCGTGGGCGATGTCGTCCCCGTCGAGGTCTACAGTGCGCCGGACAATGACTATGCCCTCTGGGGCGATGCCGTGCAGTCCGAGGAGGAGGCCACCGAGGCGCCGACCGAGCCGATGCTGAGCGAGGGGATGTCCCTCGAGGACAAGATCTGCCAGCTTTTCATCATCACCCCGGAGGCGCTCACGGGCGTGAGCGTCGCGACCGTCTGCGGCGATGCCACCAAGGAAGCGCTCGACAAGTGGCCGGTGGGCGGTCTGATCTATTTCTCCGCCAACCTCGAGGACATGGACCAGGCCAAGGCGCTCCTCTCCGGCACGAGCAGCCACCTGAAGCAGTCCACCGGCATCGCGCCGTTCCTCGCGGTCGATGAGGAGGGCGGTCTGGTGGCACGCTGCGCGGACAACCTCGGCACCACCGCGCTCGAGCCCATGCAGACCTACGGCGACCGTGCCGATGAGGCAGAGGCGCGCGAGATCGGCGTGACCCTTGGCATGGAGATCCAGAAGGTCGGCTTCAACCTGGACTTCGCCCCCGTGGCCGATGTCGACCTCGATCCCGGCAATGAGCTGGGCGACCGCATCTTCTCGGACGATCCCGAGGTCGTGGCCAAGATGGTCGCGGGCGTGGTCGAGGGGATGCAGGGCACCGGCGTGGCCGCGACCCTCAAGCATTTCCCCGGTCTCGGCGCCGAGAACGGCAATGCCCATGAGGACACCAAGATCGTCATCGACCGCACGCTCGACCAGCTCCGCGCGGAGGAGTTCATCCCCTTCCAGCGCGGCATCGAGGCCGGCGCGGACTTCGTCATGGTGAGCCACCAGACCGTGACGGGCGTGGGCGACGATCTGCCCGCGTGCCTCTCGCCGATCGTCTGCACGGATCTTCTGCGCGGCGAGCTGGGCTTTGAGGGCCTGATCGTGACGGATTCGCTCCAGATGAACACCATCTCGGCGAATTATGACTCTGGCGAGGCCGCCGTGCGCGCGCTCGAAGCGGGCGTGGACGTGATCCTGATGCCGGAGGACTTCGAGGCCGCGCTGCAGGGCGTGGAGGATGCCGTTGCAGAGGGCAGGATCACGGAAGAGCGGATCGACGAGAGCGTCGAGCGCGTCCTCAAGGAAAAGAGAAAGCTCGGCCTGATGGACTGAGCTGCAATGTGAAAAGGATATGGGATATATGAAAAAGCGCTACCAGATCACGAGTCTGCTGCTCTGTGCCGCGATGCTGCTCTCCGGCTGTGGGAGACAGTCCGAGGAGGTCGCCGAGGACGTCGAGACCACCACGGTCGTGACGACCGCCGTGGAGGAGACCGAGGCCGCGACGGAGGCAGAGACCGAGAAGGCAACGACCAAGGCCAAAAAGGACAAGAAGGACAAGGAAAAGACCACGACCCTCGCCGTGACGACGACCGTCGTCTCGTCCGGGACGACGATAGTCTCCGGCACGACCAAGGCCGGTGAGAAGGCCTCGACCCAGAAGAACGGCGGAAAATCGAGCAACGGCGGCGCCAGCAACGGCGGCCGCACGAACAAGCGCTCGACTGCTGCCGCGACGACCAAGGCCGGCGCCGTGACCACGAAGACGACCACCACCACGACCAAGGCCGTGCAGACCGAGCCGACCGCGCCCGCGCTGCCGACCGAGGCACCCACGGACGCTCCGATCGACACCCATGATGCGGAGCTGACGCGCAAGATCTGCCAGATGTTCGTCATCACCCCGGAGGCGCTGACGGGCTTCTCCCCGGTGACGGCGGCCAAGGAGGGCACGCGCTCGGCGCTGTCGAACTATCCCGTCGGCGGTCTGATCTATTTTGCCGCGAACCTGAACAGCGTCTCCCAGGCGCAGACCATGCTCGCCAACTCCATGGCCTATGCCAAGGAGACCAATGACGGCATCGGCCTCTTCCTCTGCGTCGATGAGGAGGGCGGTCTGGTGGCACGCTGCGCCAACAAGCTCGGCACCACCAAGCTCTCGCCCATGGCGACCTATGGGGCCCGCAACGACTGGAACGAGGCCTTCAGCGTCGGCCAGACCCTCGGCAATGACATCCGCTACATCGGCTTCAATGTGGACTTCGCGCCCGTTGCCGATGTGAATTTGGATCCGGGCAACGAGCTCGGTACGCGCATCTTCTCGAGCGACCCGAACGTCGTCGCCAACATGGTCAGCGGCGTGGTGCAGGGCATCCAGAGCACCGGCGCGGCCGCGACCCTCAAGCACTTCCCCGGCCTCGGCGCCGAGAACGGCAATGCCCATAACGACGTTGCCGTCTACATCGACCGCTCGCTCGACCAGCTCCGCGCGGAGGAGTTCGTCCCCTTCCGTGCCGGCATCGACGCCGGGTCGGACTTCGTCATGGTGAGCCACCAGATCGTCTCCGGCGTGGGCGATGGCCTGCCGGCGTGCCTGAGCGATACTGTCTGCACGGATCTTTTGCGCGGTGAGCTGGGCTTCCAGGGCCTGATCGTGACCGATTCGCTCCAGATGAACACCATCTCCGGCACCTACAGCTCCGGCGAGGCAGCCGTCCGCGCGATCGAGGCGGGCGTCGACGTCATCCTGATGCCGATGGACTTCCCGGCTGCCGTGGAGGGCGTCAAGAACGCCGTCGCCACCGGCCGCATCAGCGAGGAGCGCATCAACGAGAGCTATGACCGCATCATCGCCGAGAAATACAAGCTCGGCCTGATCGGATAAGGAGCAGATATGGAAGAGACCCGTTTACAGCAGCAGCTCGCCTTCATCCTGGAGCTGGAGCATCTCAAAAATGTCTACCGCCAGACCTATGTCCTCCATGAGGACCGCAAGGAGAACGACGCGGAGCACAGCTTCCACCTTGCGCTCATGGCCGCCGTCCTCGCCGAGCACGCCGCTGAGCCGGTGGACGTGCTGCATGTGATGAAGATGGTGCTGATCCATGACGCCGTGGAGGTGGACGCGGGCGATACCTATGCCTACGACACCGCCGGGAACGCCACCAAGGCTGCCCGGGAGCAGGCCGCCGCCGACCGCATCTTCGCCCTGCTCCCCGAGGATCAGGCGGCCGAGTACCGCGCCCTCTGGGACGAGTTCGAGGCACGGCAGACGTCCGAATCCCGCTTCGCCAACACCCTCGACCGCATCCAGCCGCTCCTGCTCAATTACAATAAAGGCGGCCTCTCGTGGAAGGAGCGCGGCATCCGCGCCGAGCAGGTCATCGCACGCAATCAGGGCGTGACCGAGGCGGGGAGCCCGGCGCTCGGTGCGCTCTGCTACGACATCATCGAGCGCGCCCGCCAGGAGGGACTTCTCAAATAGCATGCGATAAGGAGGATCCACATGAAAGAACCATTCATCGGCATGAGTGCCACCGCCACCCGCGTGGTGGACGAGACGATGCTCGCGGCGACCGTGGGCAGCGGCTCGCTGAAGGTCTTCGCCACCCCCATGATGGCCGCCATGATGGAGGAGGCTGCCTGTACGGTGCTCGCGCCTTTCCTCGAGGAGGGCGAGACGACCGTCGGCACGGAGCTGAACATCCGCCACACCGCCGCGTCCCCGCAGGGGATCCGCATCATCGCCGAGGCGACGATCACCGCCGTCAACGGCCGCGAGATCTCGCTGGACGTCACGGCGCGTGACAGCGTCGGCGAGATCGGGTCGGGCACGCACAAGCGCTTCGTGGTCGATGCCGCGCGATTCCAGTCCAAGACGGACGCGAGGGGACAGGGATGAGCAGCGTCCCCTATGAGATCGAGCGCAAATATCTGATCCGTCGCCCGAGCGAGGCCGTGCTGCGTGCGCTCCCCGGCGTGCAGGCGACCGAGATCACCCAGACCTACCTGACCATGGGCGACGACGGCTTCGGCCGCCGCGTCCGCCGCAGAGGCAGCGAAGCGGCCGGCTGGGAGCATACCTACACCCGGAAGAAGAAGGTCGCCTTCGGCAAGCGCATCGAGCTCGAGGACGTCATCTCCGAGGCGGAGTACCGTGCGCTCCTCGCAGAGGCCGACCCCGCCCTCCAGACCGTCCACAAGGTACGCTGGAGCGCGCCCCTCGGAGCGCGTGTGCTCGAGGTGGACGTCTATGCGTTCAGTGAGACGCTCGCGACCGCCGAGGTCGAGCTGGGCGACATCGACGAGCCGGTCACGCTGCCGGAGACCCTCGAGGTCATCCGCGATGTGACGGACGACCCGCGATTCACGAACCTCGCCCTCTCCCGCACGCTCGCCTTCCCGCCGCTCGACACGAAAGAATGACGAAAGACCTCCCCGCTGCATATCCTGTGCAGAGAGGAGGTCTTTTTGATGGATCGGACACTTGCCGTCCTCCCGCCGGGAGGGTCAGGCATCGTGCGTGCGGTCATGCTGCCCCGGGGCATCCGGGAGCGGCTGTGGGACATCGGGCTGCTGCCTGGCACGCGCGTGACCTGCCTGCACATCGCACCGGCCGGGAGCCCCGCCGCCTACCGGATCCGCGGCGCGGTGATCGCCCTGCGCCGTCAGGATGCCGCGGCCATTTTGCTGGAATGAGAGAACGCCCCCGGATCGGCGAGATCTGGGGGCGTTTCGTATCACCGATAGACGGAATCGATGCCGAGGTATTCCTCGAGCGTCAGGCCGGTCTCATAGACAGCGGCGGCCTTCTCGACCCCAAGATAGCGGATGTGCCAGGGCTCATACTTGAAGCCCGTGATGTGCTGCTTGCCCTCGGGATAGCGGATGATGAAGCCATACCGGACGCAGTTCGCGGCGAGCCAGGCGGCCTCGGGGGTGCCGAGGAAGCGGTCGCTGGCGTAGTTCACGTCGATCGCCATGCCGGTCTGGTGCTCGGAGTGGCCGGGGCGAGCGGAGAAGGTGTCCGCAGAGGCCTTGCCATAGGTCGCGCAGTATCTGTTGTAGAGATTCGCCTGGTAGTCATAGCTGCGGTAGCCGGAGCAGACCCAGATCGAGTACCCCTGTCCCTTGGCGGCGGAGGCCATCCGCTGGAAGGCCTGGTCGACCTCGGGGAGCAGCCCGCCCGGGGCGTAGCTGGAGGGCAGGGAGTAGGTCTTGTTGACGACTAAGATATCATTGAGATAGGTCATACCTGATGTACTGGGCGCGGTGACGGTGAAGCGCTGCTCGGTCAGCAGGGCCATGGTGTTCCCGCTGTTGCTCGCATAGACGCGGTAGGTGTAGCTGCCAGGGAGGAGCGTGTTGAACGTCACCAGGGCATCGAGCGCATGGATGTCATAATACATGGCAAACGGCGCAGCGGAGGCGCCTGTCAGGCGCGTGCCGGCCGCATCGTAGATGCCGACGGTCACGGATCTGATCGGGCTGACATAGGACGTCACGGTCCCGCGGACGATGACGGGCGTGCCCTGCACGATGGAGGCAGGTACGACCGTGCCGCTCGAGAGCGTGAGCTTGTCGGTCTGTGCCGGTGCTGTCCCGCCGACGGTGAAGCGCTGCTTGTCGAGGACGAGCAGGTCGTTCGCGGCGTTCGAGGCATAGACCATGTAGACATAGCTGCCGGCCGGGAGGGTCTCGAAATGGAGTGCCGCATCGGCATTGTGCAGGTCATAGGTCTTGGTGTTCGGTGCCACCGAGGTGCCGGTCAGGCGCAGGCCTGTGCCGTCCGTGGCATAGACACCGATGATGACCTTCGAGATGACGGACTTTGCGGACGAGATGATGCCGCTGAGCGTCACGCCGGAGCCGGTCGAGAGGTTCGTGGGGATGGTCACGCCGCTCGTCAGCGTCAGCGGATCGGCGGAGACGGTCGCGGACGTGGCAGTCGTGGCGGCTGTCGTGGAGGGCGTGAGGGACGGTGCCGTCAGCATGGTCGTCATGATGGTAGGCGGCAGCGTCGGCGCGGTCATGACGGTCGTCGTGGTGGACGGCAGCGGCGGTGCGGTCAGGACGGTCGTCGTCGTGGTAGACGGCAGCGGCGGTGCGGTCAGGACGGTGGTCGTGGTGGACGGCAGCGGCGGTGCAGTCAGGATGGCCTCCGTGGTGGTCGATGGGAGCGGAGGCGCCGTGAGGGTCGCCTCGGTCGTGGTAGACGGGAGAGGCGGCGCGGTCATCGGGATCTCGGTGGTCGTGGCCGGCGGCAGAGTCGGTGCAGTCACGACGGTCGTCGCGATCGGCGGCAGTGAGTGCGGCGTCATGACGGTCGTGGTGACCGGCGGCAGCGTGGGCGCTGTGACCTCAGTCGTAGCCTCTGTCGTCGTCTCTTCTGTCGTCGTCTCCTCCGTCGTCGTTTCCGGGACGGCAGTCGTGGTCTCCGTCGTCGTGGGGACGGTCGTCGTCGTTTCTCCTGTCGTCAGGAACGGGAGACGCGGCGCAGTCATGGTCGTGGTCGTGGTCGCAAGGGTCGTCGTGGTAGTCGATGTCGTGGTGGTGGCCTTCGTTGTTGTTGTGGTGGCCTTTGCTGTTGTTGTTGTGGCCTTGGTCGTTGTTGTGGTGGCCTTCGTTGTTGTGGTGGTGGCCTTTGCAGTTGTTGTGGTGGTCTTTGCAGTTGTGGTGGTGGCCTTGGCTGTTGTGGTGGTGGGCTTTGCGGTCGTGGTAGTGGGCTTTGCAGTCGTGGTGGGCTTTGCTGTTGTTGTGGCCTTTGCTGTTGTCGTGGTGGCCTTGGCGGTCGTGGTAGTGGCCTTTGTTGTCGTGGTGGTCTTTGCAGTCGTGGTAGCGGCCTTTGCAGTTGTGGTGGTGGGCTTTGCAGTTGTGGTGGTGGGCTTTGCAGTTGTGGTGGTGTCCTTGGCTGTTGTGGTGGTGGGCTTTGCGGTCGTGGTAGTGGCCTTTGCGGTCGAGGTGGTGGCCTTTGCGGTCGTGGTAGTGGCCTTTGCGGTGGTGGTGGGCTTTGCTGTTGTGGTGGTGGCCTTAGCGGTCGTGGTGGTGGTCTTTGCAGTTGTGGTGGGCTTTGCTGTTGTGGTAGTGGCCTTGGTCGTGGTGGTGGTCGTCGTCGTTTCCGTCGTCGTCAAGGACGGATCATATGAAACGCCCTCCGCGATGCGGAAATCCTGCGAGACCAGCACGACATCCGACACATGCGCCGTCGACGCCGTGACGATGTAGAGATACCGCCCAGGCTCGAGCTTATGGAAGTTCACGAAACGGTCGAGCCGATGCAGCGAATAGCTGTTCGTCCCTGGCTCGGCAAATCCGCCGGAGCAGATCTTATTGGCCTTCGTGTCGTAGATACCGGCACGGATATAGGTGAGCGCTTCGGGGGCGGTGATGACGCCGGTGACGGTGAGGACCGTGCCCTGTGGCATCACAGACGGGATCACGACCCCATCCGAGATAGAGATCGCATCGCCATAGCCGACGGTGAAGGGCTGGCTGTCCACGACGACAGGTCCTGCGGCGGTGGCGGCAGTGACCTTGTAGAGATAGCTGCCCTCGGACAGCGTATCGAAGGTCACGGCGGCATCGAGCGCAGAGATGTCGTAGCTGCGGGTGGTGACATCGGCCGTCTTCCCGGTGACGAGGGTGCCGTCGAGGTCATAGACCCCGACCGTCACGCTCGTCAGCGCGGCTGCCACGGCAGTGACCGTTCCCTTGACGGACACAGGGCTGCCGGTACGGATGACGTCCGGGACATCCGTTCCGTTCTTGAGGACGACGCCGGTCGCAGCGGCCGTGTACAGTGACCCGATGCCGCCCTGCAGCATCATCGCTGCGCTCAGGACACCGGCGATCATATGGCGGATGTGTTTCATGATAACTCCTTTCCCGCAGCATGGCGGTCGTTCCGAGGGCTAGGCCGTCTCTATGTCACAATGGACGGTCACTGGATCTCCTCGGTCGGGAAGCCGTTCTCGGCAGCCCAGGTCAGGATGGCGGCACCCGCAGGTGCATGGATCGTGCAGGGCTCCTCGAGCTCCTCGAGGCCCCAGCTCATATACGTCAGGTCGGTATTATAAATGTAGAGGTCGGTGAGGGGGCAGCCGGTGAAGAGCTCCTCGGCCGTCTCGGCCACGCTCGCGGGGAGGGTGACGGTGGTCAGGGACGAGCACCCGGCGAAGGTGCCGCGATAGAGCGCCGGCACACCCTCGGGGATGTTGATCTTGGTCATCGAGGAGCAGTCCATGAAGGCGAATTCGCCGATGTACTGCACCGAATCCGGCAGCGTGACGGAGGTCACGTCCCAGCAGGCCTCAAAGGCATACTGCCCGACGGCCGTCACGGGGTACTCGCCGATGTGGGACGAGATGGTGACGTCGGTCTCCTTGCCGGTGAACTTGTCGATCTGGACATTGCCGTCGGTGACGCTGTACTCGAAGGAATCGGATGCGGCCGCGCCGTCGTCGATGTCGTTCTTGGCGATATTGGCAGGCTCCTTCGGGGCAGTGGTCTCATCGGCCATCCACTGATCGACGAGGGAATTGGCCTCGGTGGAGATGTTGGGGTTCCTGCGGCAGCCGGTACACAGCAGCACGGCCGGCACCAGCAGCAGGGATGCGATCTGATAGTATCTCATGCTTTCTTTCCTCTGATCTTTGCTCTGGTCTGGTTGCTCAGGATGCGCTTGCGGATGCGCAGGCTCTTGGGGGTGACCTCCAGAAGCTCATCGTCCGCTAGGAACTCCAGGCAGTCCTCCAGGCTCATGATGCGCGGCGGCACGAGGCGCAGCGCATCGTCGCTGCCGCTGGCGCGGGTATTGGTCAGGTGCTTGCGCTTGCAGACATTGACCACCAGGTCCTCTGCCTTCGGAGACACGCCGATGACCATGCCCTCATACACCTGCACACCGGCACCGATGAACAGGGTACCGCGCTCCTGCGCGTTGTACAGACCATAGGTCACAGCCTCGCCGCTCTCATGGCAGATGAGGGAGCCGGTGCTGCGGCGCGGGATGTCGCCCTTGTAGGGGACATAGGTCTCGAAGACGCTGCTCATGAGGCCCTCGCCGCGGGTGTTGGTGAGGAACTCGCTCTTGTAGCCGAAGAGGCCGCGCGACGGGATCAGGAACTCCATGCGCGTGCGGCTGCCCTGCGGCTGCATGGACTGGAGCTCGCCCTTGCGGGTGCCCATCTTCTCCATGACGGTGCCGACACATTCCTCCGGCACATCGACCACCAGGCGCTCGAGCGGCTCATGCAGCTTGCCGTTGATGGTCTTATAGAGCACGCGGGGGGTGGAGACGGAGAGCTCATAGCCCTCGCGGCGCATGTTCTCGATGAGGATGGACAGATGCATCTCACCGCGGCCGGCCACGCTGAAGGCATCGGTGCTGTCGGTCTCGGTCACGCGGAGGGAGACGTCGCGCAGCAGCTCCTTGAACAGGCGCTCGCGGAGCTGGCGGGAGGTGACGAACTTGCCCTCCTGCCCGGCGAAGGGAGAGTCGTTGACCGCGAAGGTCATCTCGATGGTGGGCTCGCTGATGTGGGTGAAGGGGAGCGCCTCGGGGGCCTCCGGGTCACAGACGGTATCGCCGATGGTGATGTCCGCGATGCCGGAGAGGATCACGATGTCGCCGGCCTTGGCAGTCTCGGTGTTCACCTGGGCGAGGCCCTGTACCTGCGCGAGGGACACGATCTTGGCGTTCAGGCGCTTATCGGGGTGGTTGTCGTTGACGACCGTGACGGCCTGGCCGACCTTGGCCGTGCCGCGGGCGATGCGGCCGATCGCGATGCGGCCGACGTAGTCGTTATAGTCGATCGAGGAGACGAGCATCTGGAGCGGGCCCTCCGGGTCGCCCTCGGGTGCGGGGATGTAGTCGAGGATGGTCTTGAAGAGGGGGGTCAGGTCGGTGCCCTCTACGTCCTTGTCGAGCGAGGCAGTGCCGCTGCGGCCGGAGCAATAGAGGATGGGCGACTCGAGCTGCTCCTCATCGGCATCGAGGTCGAGGAGGAGGAGCTGCACCTCGTCGGCGATCTCGTCGAGACGGGCATCCGGACGGTCGATCTTGTTGACGACGATGATGATCTTATGGCCCATCTCCAGTGCCTTGGTGAGCACGAAGCGGGTCTGCGGCATGGGGCCCTCGGCCGCATCGACCAGCAGGATGACGCCGTCGACCATGGAGAGCACGCGCTCTACCTCGCCGCCGAAGTCGGCGTGGCCGGGGGTGTCGATGATGTTGAT
Organism: uncultured Ruminococcus sp.; assembly: GCA_902762785.1. Lineage (GTDB taxonomy): Bacteria > Bacillota > Clostridia > Oscillospirales > Ruminococcaceae > UBA3855. The sequence continues at coordinate 17,219 of CACWPL010000004.1, forward strand.
CTTGACATCACCGTACTGCACGGCGGTGTTCTTGGCGAGGATGGTGATGCCGCGCTCGCGCTCGATGTCGTTGGAGTCCATGACGCGCTCTGCGACGGCCTGGTTCTCACGGAACACACCGCCCTGCTTGAGCATCTCGTCGACGAGGGTCGTCTTGCCGTGGTCAACGTGGGCGATGATGGCGATATTGCGAAGATCGTTCCGGATCATTGTTTCTCTTCCTTTCATTTCCGGGCTTGCCGGCCACGGTCTGGGGGGCCGACAGGGTATACTGTTTCATGATAAACACCTACTATTATAGCACAAATGCCCCAGAAATGCAAGATTTCTGGGGCATTTTCGGCAAATTAGCAGGATCTTGTGCGATAGCCTGCAAGAGATCGTGGAAGATTCCGTGCCAATTCAGCTCTTCACCGGCAGGGTGACCAGCTTGACGACGGCCTTGAGGATGTTGAGCGCATCGGTGGTGTCGATCGCCTTGTTGAGGTCGACATCGGCATTGGTCTTGCCCTGGGCGGTGAGGGTGAGGCCGCCGAGGAGGCTCTTGTTGATGGCGATGACGTCCATGATGTCGACCACGCCGCTCTCGTCGACGTCACCATAGAGGACAGTGCCAGGCTTGGTCTCGGTGGGCGTGACATCGGTCGGGGCCTGTGCATCGGCGACCGCGCCATAGACGATGCCGCAGCCGACGGTGGACATGTAGACCTTGCCGAACTCATCCATATCACCGACGAGGAAGTTGCCGTTGCCGGTACCGCCGTAGAGGTGGCTCTGGTTGATGCATACCCAGGTCTTGCCGCCGTCGGTGGAGCGGTAGATGCCCTCGGGATCGTTATCCGTGGGCTTGCCATAGAAGAAGATCGTGTTGAGGCCGCCCTTCTTCTCGGGTGCGCCGTAGCCGACGGTCTTGCAGTAGGAAACGCCGTCGATCTTGGTGACGGTCGCCTTGCCGTCCTTGACCACGCAGTCATACATGCCGTACCAGCCGCCGCCGAGGATCAGGTGGCCCTTGCCGAGGTAGCCGATGCGTCCGGCGCTGTCGCACTGGTCATACATGCAGACATCGGTGGAGGTGAAGGTCTTGCCGCCGTCGGTGCTCACACAGATCTTGTACTGTGCATCCTCTGCGGTCGGCTCCGGTTTGGAGTAGTGCCACGAGGAATTGAAATAGGTCGCGTAAGCATAGACGGTGTTCGGATCGTCCGGCTCGACGAGCAGCATCGTGGGCTTGGAGCCATACTGCGACGGGATGCCCTCGCACTTGCTCCAGGTCGCGCCCCAGTCATCGGAATAGGACACACCGCCGTCATCCTTGCCGGTGTTGAAGATGCGGTAGGTGGACTTGTCGATCTGTGCGATGGCGAGCTTGCCGCCCTTGACTGCTGCCGGGAAGGCGGTCCAGGTCTTGCCGCGGTCGGTGGTATAATAGCCGCTGCCGTTGTCGCCCTCGGCGATTCGTGCCCATACATCAGTGTTCTGCGGGCATACGGCGATGGCAGAGGTCGAGCCCATGACCGGCTTGTACTGGATGCCGATCTCATCCGGGGAGAGATGCTGGAAGCCGTCATAGTCACCGATGGCGGACAGATCCAGACCGTCCGGCGTGCTGGCGAAATCGAGCGCCACGACCTCCTCGACACCGGTCGGGTGGAAGGTGAAGGTCGGCGCATTATCGCGGTCGGTGCTCCAGATATTGGTCGCCACGAAGATGCCGTTGCCGGAGGTGATCCACATCTTGCTCGAATCGCGCGGATCGGTCACAACGGTGCCCGACCAGTGGATCGCGAAATCGTCACGGATCCAGTCGTAGCCGCCGTCCTGTAGGTAATTGGAGATGAGGAACTGGTCGTTCCAGTCGCTCGTGTCCTTCTTGCCGGGCGTGAAATTCTGCCAGGTCTTGCCGCCGTCGAAGGAACGGTAATACTGGTCGCCCCAGACAGCGCCGTGCTCATCCGTCCACTCCTGCCATTCCTGATCCTCGAACTTGCCGCAGGTGCCGCAGATCATCTGATCGGGATTCTCAGGATTCGCCCACATGGAGCCGAGGCCGGCCTTCTTGAACAGCTCCTCCACGGTGCCGTCAGCGGTCTTGTAGCGGTAGCCGCCGCCGTCTGCACCGCCGAAATTATAATTGACCATGTAGGTGATGAGCAGGTCGCCGTTGGGATCGATGGTGATGCGGGACGGGTAGAAGTCCGTCGGCAGGGACTTGCTCAGCAGCGAGAACTTGTCGTCCTTGGTGCTCGCCACATGGACGTTCTCACCGAGCGTGGTGGTGGCGACATAGACCTTGCCGCCGGTGATGGCGATGGCTGCCACGCCGTTCTGGGTCTGGTATTCGCCGTCCGTGACGGAACGCGCGTAATTCTCCGTCCAGGTCGGCCACTTGGTCGTTTTGGAGAACAGGCCGAGGTCGTCGTAGCCCTTGACCGGCGCCCAGGTCTCGCCGCCGTCGGTGGACTTGATGAGGGCGGAGACGGAATTTGCATTGGAGGTCACGTCGCCGCCGGCATAGATGACGTTCGGATCGTCCGGGTCAACTGCGATCGCCTCGCCGCACTGTCTGCCCCAGCCGTTGCCCATGACCTTGATGAGATCGGTAACGTCGATCTCCTTCATGGTCTTGCCGCCGTCGGTGGTCTTGAAGATGCAGGTCTTCTCAGCCGAGAAATAGGCGCATCCGCAGAGGAAATAGACCGTGTCGTCATCCGTCGGGTCGATGGCCATGGCATCGACGGAGAGCAGACCTCTGTCGGAGTCGTTGATGAAGTCAAAGAGCTGCTCCCAGCTCTCGGTCTCATAGTTGTACTTGTAGGCACCGCCGACGTCGGTACGCGCATACATGACGTCCTTGCCGGTGACGATGCCGGAGACGAAGCCGCCGCCGCCGATCTTGAGCGTGCCCCACTTGTAGCTGCTCTCGATGGAGGTGGCCGCCTGGACAGGGGCGGCAGGCAGCGCCGCCGCCGCTCCCATGCAGAGCACCGCCGCCATCAAGGCCGCGGCCGTTCTTTTCAGTTTTCTCATCTTAAGTTTCCCTCTCTTTTCGATCAGTTTCTCCTGCCCGCAGCCAGTCTGCGGCCAGTTATCATTATTGTACTATACTTTTTGAGAAAAAGCAATAGCTTTTGTGAAGGTATGGTAGACTTTTTCAATGTTTTTTCGCCGCCCGGATGCAGAAGACCTCCTCCGTTCGCACGAAGGAGGCCTCTTATATGGAAATGAACAAACTGGAAGGCTCAGGTCTGGAGAGCGCCGGCGCGTTACCGGATCGGTCCGCAGGAGCACCCATGTGTCTCCTGCGGGTCCGGTACCCTTTCATATGCCAGTGTGCCGCGAGGCGGAGGGACCCGAAGCATGACCCAAAGGTGCAGTCCTCGGATCACGGCAGTCCCTCACGCCCTGAATGTCTCGTGCGGCTTCCCCTCTCACCTACTTAACAATCGAGGAGGAAAAAGATCGGATGGATCGGAGAAAATTTTTTCATTTTGTAGGGATGAACAAAAATAGGACGCTCGGTTTGTCTAAACCGCCGAAGACACGCGACGAAAACCGACAAAAGGCGAAAATATTTCAAAAAACTGATCCAAAACAGGTGACAAATCCGTTCCGATGTGGTATAATAGATACAGTAATGCCCCACGGGGGCAGCCATCCCGATCACGGAAGGAGGTGGAGCATGGCAGCAAGGAAAAGACGCCGCATGGCAAGGAGAGGCTATATCCTGCTCCTGGTGCTCGCGTGTATCGCGCTCGCGTTCGCATTGATCCTGACACTGCGGCGGATGCACAAGCGGCAGGATGCCGAGATGGTCGACACCGTCAGCGGCATCGAGACGATCCCGACCGTCGGCTCCGACCAGCCGATCGAGGATCCCTCCGACCCGATCTCGACAGAGGATCCGGCGACCACGACGACCTACCTGGAATCCGTCGCCCCGGCGACCACGGGACGCATGTCCGCGAGCGGCAGCATGCGGTGCGACACGCAGCACATCTTCGTGCGCGTGGCGAACAGCAAGGAGGTACCTGTCCGCGTGTCGGCCGGCGTGAGCATGGACGACATCTCCTTCGATGTGGACGACCCCGATGTGGCGTTCGTCACGGAGGACGGCGAGGTCATCGGCCTCCAGCGCGGGAATTGCCACGTCATGATCCGCTATAAGGAGGAGACGCTCGCAGTGCCTGTGACCGTGCGGGAGCTGCATGTGGAGAACGGATGCACCTATGTCGACGACATCCTCGTCGCCAACAAGAGCTACAGCCTCCCCCCGGAGTACGACCCCGGGCTCCTGCCGGAGACGGAGCAGGCCTTCGAGCGCCTGTGCGGCGATGCCGCCTACGAGGGGCTCGAGATCTTCAGCCACTCCGATTACCGCAGCTATGATTTCCAGCAGAAGGTCTACGGCAGCATGGTCAGCGGCTACAGCAAGGAATATGCCGACACCGTCTCGGCGCGTCCCGGCTACTCCGAGCACCAGACCGGCTACACCATCGACTGCAACACCCCGGACAATTCCTTCGCCGAGACGGACGAGGGCAAGTGGCTCGCGGAGAACTGCTGGCGCTATGGCTTCATCATCCGCTATCCGCTCGGCAAGGAGGCCATCACCGGCTACGATTACGAATCCTGGCACATCCGCTGGGTGGGCAAGGACGCCGCCAAGGAGATGTATGACCTTGGCCTGACGCTCGAGGAGTATCTGGACATCGATTCCTATTACCATGACGACGTGGAGGAGACGTCCCCCGCCGATGAGGACGATGCCGAGGACGCGGACGAGGCCACGCAGCCGCTCACCGCGCCGGACTGGGACGATGTCGAGGAATGAGCATCCTGCACGATCTGGTGAGCGATGATCTGTGCAGAACGGAAAAAACGTCCGCAGGGCTGGCGCATGTCCCGCAGATATGCTATAATAGTATCAAGAACATCGGAGACCGGCCGCGGCCGGGATAGGAGGTAGCAATATGAAAGACATCATCAAAGCGCTCTGCATCCTTACTGTTTTCATCGGCGGCGCCTGCGCGGCGCTCTACATCCTGCGCAAGTACACCCAGCGCAGCTATGTGACGGTCGAAGAGGACTGAGACTGAGCGAGCCGCTCCCATCACGGGGGCGGCTCTTTTTGTGCCTGTTCGCAGGAGAAAGCAAGGCCGCTCCCCGGTGAGGGGAGCGGTCGTTTTGGTGTTCTCAGTAGGCGAGCTCGGGCTCGTACACTTCATCATAGCCGTTCTGGTAGTCGCCGTAGGTCGTGCCGCCCTGCTCATAGGGGACGATCGCATTGGGCACGGCGCCCTGCCAGATCTGGGTGTCGTAGTACCAGTTCGCGCCCTTCCGGATGACGGCCTCTGCGAGGGAGGACTTCTCCGCGGGGAGGATGTAGGGCTTGTCGTTCACGACGACACAGTAGCAGCTCTCGTTCGTGAGGTAGGTCGGCTCGAGGGCGTCGAGCAGATCGTAGAGCTCGGGATAGCGCGTTTTCAGCGGCCGTGGATCCGTGCCGGAGATGATGTCCCAGTAGGCGGCGTTCTGCGGCTGATAGTACATCATGCCGGGCGTGGCGGCCGGGTAGTCGAGGGAGGTGGAGGCGTAGGCACCTGCCGGGAAGATGGCGATGCCCGTGACCTGATAGAGGCCGGTCTCATAGGTCTGCGCGGTCTTGTCGCCCTGGTCCATCATGCCGATGCGCTGGGTGGGCGTGAAGGCATGGATGCCCCAGTCACGCAGGACTTTCAGCGTCTCGGTGCAGCAGTCGTAGATGTCATACTCGCCGGCATAGGAGCCATCGCCGGTGGAGAACAGCGTGTGCGGCGTGCGCCACTTCTCGGCGGTCATGTTCGCCATGTCCGCGCGGTAGGCGGCCTTGAAGCGCTCGAGCTCCGCGGGGGCGTTGGTCACCTGGACCGTCTGGCGCAGGCTCATGCTGGTCTGATCCTTGGGATGGACGGCGAATTCGATCTCATACGGGATGGTGGAGCAGTCGTTCGTTCTGTCCCATTGCTGGAACCGACCGTCAATGGATCTGTCCATGCCGTTGGCCTGCGCTTCCCCATAGAGGGGCGTATCCTGGACGATGGCCTGCAAACGGTAGAGCTCATCGTCGGTGACGGCGTAGCTGCGGTGGATCACCGAGCCGGTCACGGTGTAGTAGGTCAGCTCGATGTAGGTGGTGCTGGAGTAGTCGCCGATGCCGTCCGACGGGATCGTCCAGTCGGCATACTTGAAGGTCTCGCTCTTCGTGTTCCAGATGCCCTCGTCATCGTAGAAGCCGTTCGGGTCGAACCAGTCGTAGTCCTGGCCGCTCGTGTCCTGGCGCTCGTCATAGTTGGGGTAGCTGCGGACATCCCCATCCGCGCGGTACCAGTCCGGCATGGGCAGGTGATAGCCGAAGGTCTCGCTATAGCTGATGCTGTAGAGCCGCTGCTCGGTGAGCGCCTGGTCGATGGGGATGCAGACATCGTCCTGTCTCCCGGTGCGCGCCTGGAGGAGCTCCTTGTGGTAGGCGGTGACGGCGGCGATCACGTCGCGGTCGGTGTACTCAAGATCCACAGAGCCTGCGCCGCGGGCATCCGTCTTCAGCTCGAGGTGGACGGAGCTGACCGAGCCCTTGGCGGGGACATAGCGTGCGCGGCCGAAGTAGTCCGTGCCGTCGAGCAGGAAGAAGAGCCCCACGGTGCAGGCGACGGTGGCGATGTAGGTCACGGCAGAGAGCCAGAAGCGCTTGAAGCCGCGCTTGCGGATGACCTCCATGACGAAGTAGACGATCGCGGAGAAGAGCAGCGACGGCCCGATCACGTCCACGCTCAGCAGGCAGAGGATGCAGACGGTCACGAGGGTGAGCATCACATAGTAAGCGGCGATGTAGACGAAGGGCTTGCCGACATACTCGGCCTTGCGGCGGATGTAGAGCTGCCATGCTGCGAGCACGAGGACGGCAGCCAGGATCACGATCACGACCGCCCAGCGGATGTAGGTCGGGAGCAGCGCATGGACGTTCGTCTGCGTGGCAGCGCGGCCGCCGTACGCCCAGCTCCCGCTGTCGATGCCCAGCTCCTCGAGCATGTAGAACAGATAGATCAGGCCGCCGATGGGGGACATGTGGCCGATGGGATACCAGATGTACTCAAAGCTGAACGCCGCGTTCTGGTCCGCGATGATGGCCAGGATGGCGGCCATCGAGCCGGGGATCAGCAGATTGAGCAGGATATTGGTGTAGATGCTCTCGAAGAGCGTGCCGCAGCAGACCGTCACCAGTGCCGCGAGCGCGTAATAGAGCAGCATCAAGAGGAACAAGCCAAAGGCCGCGAGGAAGTAGTAATAGAGGAGCAGGCCGAGCGTGAGGTCATCAATGTTTTGGTAATGGATGAGCGGCGTCGCGGCGATCAGCATGATCGCGCCGAGCACCGCGCTCGCGAGGTACGGGATGAGATACATCCCCGCGCCGCCCGCGAGATTCGAGAAGAACCGCTGCGTGCCGGTCAGGGGGAGGGAGCAGAGCATATCCACCTTGGGCTTGCTCCAAAGCTCGGTGAATGCGTTGATGGCGGCGAACATCCCCATGAACACGGCCGCGGCGAGGCAGCAGCCGCCGATCGCCATGTAGATGAGGGCCGCGTCCTCATCGGCATAATAGAACGGGTCGCCCGGATCCGTATGGGACTCCGCGAGCATCACCCAGATCGCGCCGCCCACCAGGAGCGGGATGCCCAGCAGGTAGAGGATGCAGGTGACGATGGTCATCTTACGGTTCTGGCTCAGGACGCGCAGGCCGTTGCGGAAGGGGAAGTTAATCGCTGAGGACATTGCTTTCATATCCAGACACCTCCAATTCATAGATAAAGATCTCCTCGAGCGTCAGCGGCACGATGTCCGCGACGACGGGATGCAGCGGCGCGATGGCCTCGCGGAGCGCCTCCTCGGTGCCGCGTGCGATGATGTGATAGATGCTCTGGGTCTGGGCGAAATGCAGGATGTCCAGGCCGGGGAGGTCCTCGCGGGTCAGCACGCGGCTGCGGTCGGCGATGGCGAGCTGGAGCTTGTGGACGCTGCCCTTGAGGCTGTCGAGCTGACGGTCGAAGATGATGTGGCCCTGGTGCAAAAGTGCCGCGGAATCGCACATCTCATTGATCTCGCTGAGGTTGTGGGACGAGATGACGGCGGTCATGCCGCGCTCGCACATCGCGTCGATCAGCATCCTTTTGAGGATGATGCGCATGGTGGGATCCACACCGTCCACGGCCTCATCGAGGAGCAGATACGGCGTGCAGCAGGCAAGGCCGGTGATGATGATGGCCTGGCGCTTCATGCCCTTGGAGAAGGCGGAGAGCTTCTTGTCCATGGGCAGCTTGATGGCGCCCTCGAGCTTCTCGAAGATGGCATCGGAGAAGTTCGGGTAGAACTGGCGGTAGAAATTTTTGAGCTCCTTGAGCGTCATGGACGAGAATTGGATCGTCTCGTCATTGATGAAGAACACCTTCTGCTTGACGGCGACGTTGTCGAACACGTCCTCCCCGTCGATCAGCACGCGCCCGCCCTCGGGCTTGTAGATGCCGCTGAGCAGACGGAGGATCGTGGACTTGCCTGCGCCGTTCGACCCCAGCAGACCATAGGCGGCGCCGTTCGGGATCTTCAGATCCACGCGGTCGAGGGCGGTGAAGTCGCCGAAGGTCTTGGTCGTCCCCTGTAATTCGATCATGTTGCGTTCCCCTCCTTGTCGGATGTGTGCTGCTCTGCAAGACTGTCGATGCGCTCACAGAGCGTCGCGGCGGCGATGCCCGTATCCAGTGCGGACGTCACGGCCTTGTCGAAGTCGGCCAGGATGTATTCCTGTGCCAGCAGGTGGTCGGGCTTGGCGATGAAGCTGCCGCGGCCGGCCAGCGAGTAGATGATGCCATCGCGCTCGAGCAGAGTGTACGCCTTCTGGATGGTGTTGGCGTTCACATGCAGCTCCAGCGCCAGCGTGCGCACGGATGGCAGCTTGTCCTGCTCCTTGAGCACCCCTTTGAGGATCAGCTCGATCACCTTCCGGTAGAGCTGCTCATAGATGGGCGTGCGGCTGTTGATGTCGATGTCGAACATGCGTAGTTACCTCCTTTCTGTCCTTGAAACGGACAGTCCTCTGTTCCTCTTGGAGCCCTATCCCCAAAATGCATAGCCCAGATCCTCGATGTAGTCCGGCGTCGGGATGTCCTGCCCGGCGGTGTCGACCGCGCGGTAGAATGCCGGCTGCGCCATCTCGCCGCCTGTCTCGATCTGCACGAGCCAGTTCGCGGCGGGGTCGTCTGCGATGAGGCAGATCCGCACATCCTCATAGGCCGTGCCGTCCTGCACATAGTAGCCCAGGCATGCGCCCACGTCCTTGCGGTGCATCGTTCCATGGATCGTGCCATAGGGGATGTACGTCCGACCCTGGTACCCCAATGCATTGTAGCCGTCTTCGGGAGCGTCCTCCGGCGTGAAGGAGCCCGCCTCGAATGCGAGCGGATCGTCCGGCAGATCCGGCGCGAGCCCGCACCCGCCGAGCAGCAGCACCATCAGGAGCGATGCGGATACGAGTTTTTTCATCATGCCACCTCCTTTGTGGTATCACCATTTGATAGAGATGCTATGCTGTTTCAACTGTATTATTCGTATTAGTACAGTTATAGTATAACACATCCGCCCCCTTTTGTCAAGGGGGCGGATGAAAAAAGTTTCAAATATGTTCCGGCGCGGCTCAGTTCCCGCAGAGCATGCGCACGGTCACGGCCAGGAACATGCAGAGGCTAGCCCCGACGGCGACGGCCGCCGTCGGCAGAACGGGCTCAAGGAGCGTGAATATGAAAACGAAGGCCAGCAGAAAGATGCACAGGAACGTGAGCAGGGACACAAGGAGGCGCTTGCCGAGTCGGAGCTGCCCGGCGTGGGCGAACAGCATGCGGACGGTGTCGATGCAGCCGGGCGCCAGGCCGCCCGCGCAGAGGAGGCGTGCGGGGATGAGCAGAGGCGTGTCCACCGTCAGCAGGGACAGCACGGGCATCAGGACTGTGGAGAGCAGCATGAGCGCTACGCCGTACTCATGGAAGAAACGGAGCAGGGGCTTTGCCTTCGCAGGCGCCTTCTCTTTGGCGGCGGCTGGGACGTTCGTCCGCGGCGCGGCATCGGCGTACCGGCAAAGATCCATGTCGCGGCCCTGGAAGAGGATCTCATAGAAGGCATCGTCCTTCAGCTCATATTTGGCCGTTTTCTGGACCATATTGAATCGCATGGCGATGCCGGCGGGGATGGCGTCCTCGGGATAGCGGGAGAGGTCGACCCAGTGGATCGTGTGGCCGAGCTTCTTGGCATACTCCAGCTCCTCGCGGCAGTGCTCGGACTCGAAGAAGGCTTTGGAGCACAGCGCGATCAGCACGGTGCAGCGCTTGACATGCTCGGCGACCACGTCGTTCCAATACTGCTCCCCGGAGCGGATGCCCTCATCGTACCACACGCGGTACCCGGCCTCGTTCAGGCGGCGGATGATGGGGTAGGCCTGCTTTTTCTCGATGTGACGGTAGCTCACGAAGATATAGGGCTCGCTGCCCTCATAGGCCTTGGGGAGTCCGTCGGCCGTGAGCGCCAGGATCCGCGCACCGCGCTGTACGGATGCTGCATCCTTCGTGACGGGCTGTGCGCTGTCGGGCGCGATGGGCGGCGGCAGGACAAGCGTGGGCGGACGGGGCACGATGTCGTCAGGGGGAAAGAGGAACACCGTGTCGTCCTCATGGCAGGGGTAGAGCACGCGGTCGGTCAGCAGCGCCTCATAGAACACCTCTTCACCCATCTCATATTTTTTGAGATGGGGGCGTTTGGCGAGACGGATGCGGGTATCCAGCGGGATCTGCTGATCTTCGATCGCCTCAAGGTCGACGCGGACGATCGTCTTTTTCGCCATCGTCGCGGTCTCGATCTCCCATTGGATGGGCGAGGCGCAATAGAACTGCCGATCACAGAGCAGCAGGAAGACTGCGCAGCCTTCGATCTGCGCCTTGACCCAGTCCTTGTCGAAGAGGACCTTGTCACCGACGATGAGCGGGAAGCGTGCGCGGAAGCCCATCTTGAGGAGACGGCGGATGATCGGCTCGGCCAGCTCGCTGTCTTCGAAGCTCACGAACACATAGGGGGCCGTCCCCTCATAGGGCGTCAGTTGGTCAGGCATCCTTCTTCACCTCCTCGTCTTCGGGCAGGAGGAGGACGCTGCCGCCCATGCCGACCGTCATCACGGCTATCCCGATCATCGGTGCGGTATCGTGATCCAGATAGGTGGTCAGGAGCAAGGCGGCACCGCCTGCCACCAAGAGCGTGCAGATGATCTTGATCACATGTCTCGCAGGCGAGAGCTTCGCCCAGAACTGCCGATAGACCGGGATCGTCAACGCCTCGAGCGTGAGCGCCGCGATCGTGATGGCGATCGCCCAGAAGTAAGCATAGTACAGATCATCCGTCTTGTACGCGAACACACTGTAGAGGATGATGGTCGGATAGAGATGCAGTATGCACCAGGCCGTACTGTATAGGTGCGCCGTCTTGAACGCCCGTTCCCACATCGCTGCGGCCGTGAAGTGCCGCGCCGTCAGGATGGCCAGATAGACCGCCGAGGGGCCCCATAGATCCGCAAGGTGCGACGTGCTGTCATAGAGGTCGCGGATCTGGAAATATCCGAGCACGGCCAGCACATCCAGCGCCAGCGTGAGGACGAGCCAGAGGATCCCCCACGGGAAGGGCTTTTTGGTGGCGGACGTCTTCTTGACGGGCGGTTTGGGCACCGCAGGCTTTGCGGCCTTCGGCGCGGGCGACTTGGGCTTGACAGACGGCGCGGGGGCGCTCCTGCGGCGGCACTTGTCCATTTCCTGCCCGTGCATCAGCTTGTCATAGAAGGCGTCATCGGTCATGGCGAACTTGTCGGTCTTGTGGGTCTTGCGGAAGTCCATGCGGATGCCGCTCGGGATGTCCTTGTCCGCAAGGGGCTTGATATTGTACCAGTGGATCGTCTTTCCGAGCTCACCGGCATATTCCAGCTCATGCCGGCAATTGTCGGACTGGAAATAGTCCTTCGAGCAGAGCGCGAGCAGCACGGTGCAGCCCTCGACATGCTCGGCGATGATGTCATTGAAGTACGCCGTACCGGGATGGATCCCCTCGTCATACCACACACGGAAGCCGGCCTCATGCAGGCGGCGGATGATGGGATAGGCCAGCTTGCGCTCCGTATGACGGTAGCTGACGAAGAGATAGGGCTCGCTGCCGGTATAGGCCTGCGGCATCGGTGCTTCGGGCATGTGCTCACCTCCCTGCTGTTTTTTGGTTTGGTATCATTGGATATACGCGCGCACCGTCAGCGGGATGCCGAGCGCATCGGCGCGTGCCTGTGCGGCGGCGATCTCCTCGGGGGAGATGACGTCCACCACCGTGAAGCGCACCTCACGTCCGGCGGCCTTGACGGCCTTGGCAAAGCGGAGCATCGTGTCATAGGCCTCAGCGGGATGTCCCTTGGGATTCGTCACGCGGTCATAGACGGCCGCGTCTCCGCCGTTGAGCGAGATGGAGAAGCGGTCGATGACGGCGCAGAGCTTTTGCGCGGCATCCGTTCCGTCCGCAAGGGCCTCTTCCTTATTGTAAAGGTCGGTGAGGCCGTTGGTATTGAGCCGCAAAACGGCACCGGGGCAGACGCGGCGGATGTGCTTTGCCACCTCGATCAGAAAGCCCAGGCGCATGGTCGGCTCGCCGTAGCCGCAGAACACGATCTCCGGGTAGGCGGTCAGGTCGCGGGCAGCGAGGTCGGCGCACATCTCCTCGAACGTCGGCTCGTGCTCGAGCCAGAGCGGGTCGGAGCCGTAGGCGCCGTCGTCGTTCTTGCGGATGCAGAAGGTGCAGGCGCAGGGGCAGCGGTTGGTGATATTGAGGTACAGGTCGCCGCCTGTCTCATAGCTCAGGGTCATGGCTCTTTTCATGAAGTATCGTCCTTTCTTTTCTGTCATTATCTGTCATTTATGGTACCCCGTCCCCTTGTCGATCTGGAAAGCACGGTAGATCTGCTCCATCAGCATGACGGACGCAAGGGCATGGGGGAAGGTCATCTCGGACATGGAGAGCCGCACGGCGGCCTCACGCTTGAGCGTCTCATCAAGGCCGAAGGAGCTGCCGATCACGAAGGTGACAGCGCTCGTGCGCTGGGGAAGGTCGCGCGTCAGGAGCTGCGCGAAGGCCTCGCTGCTGTACTGCCTGCCCTCGATGCAGAGCGCGGCGAGCGTCCCCTGTGCGGCCTTGCGGATGGCGTCGGCCTCCTGCGCGAGGGCAGCGGCGATCGCCTTGTCCGAGGGGCGGTCGGGGAGACGGACGGCCGGGAGCTGTGTGAAGGTGAACCGGCAGAACGGGGCGAGCCGCTTTTGGTAGACGTCCTGTGCGGCGGTCAGATGCGGCTCCTTTTGCTTGCCGACCGTCAAGAGCTGGATGTGCAGCATCAGAAGATCACCGCCCCGCCGGACGTCTCCACCGGCGCGATGCCGAGGAGGTAGTCCTGTCCCTGGGTGAAGCTGCACAGCTCGTGCAGCGCGGCCTCGGCGGCGAGCTGCTGGGTGTTGTTGTGGGGACTGAGATGCCCGAGCAGCAGACGTGTGGTGCCGGACTGGACGAGATGCGCCGCGAAGCGCGCGCTGTCCGGGTTGGAGAGATGGCCGTGATCGGACATGATCCGTCCCTTCAGCTCGGGCGGATAGGGCCCGCGCACGAGCATCTCGGGGTCGTAGTTCGACTCGAGCAGCACCATGTCACATCCCGTGACGGCCTGTGCGACCGCCTCGGTCACGACGCCCAGATCTGTGCAGACCGCGCAGCGGCGGTCGTCGGCCGTGTGGATCGTATAGCCGCAGCTCCCGGGGGCATCATGCATGGTCGGGAAGGCGAGGACCTCACACCCGGCGCATGCGACAGCGCGGGTGTCGATGGCCGTGACGTTCGCGTCCTCCGGCAGATTCCCGGACGCCTCGAGCGCCATCAGCGTCGTCTCCGTGGCATAGATCGGCACGCGCAGCTTCTTGGCCAGCACGCGCAGGCCCTTGACGTGGTCGCTGTGGGAGTGGGTGATGAAGATGCCCTGCACGGCAGAAGGGGCGATCTCATTGACCTCGAGCGCCTGACAGATGCGCTTGCAGCTCGCGCCCGCATCGACCAGGAGGCCGGCCGTGCGTGTGCCGATGTAGGAGGCATTGCCGCTGCTCGAGCTGAACAGAGGGAAGAATTTGGCCATATATCGGCTCCTCTCAAAAAAATGACAAAAGCCCCCCGAGTTTCGGGGGGCATCCGATCAAGTCTCGTCCGGGAATGTCTGGCGGGAGATGTCCGCGCCGACAGCACGGAGCTTATCGACGATGTGCTCATAGCCACGCTCGATGTAGCCGATCTCTGCGATCTCGGTACGCCCCTCGGCCGTAAGGCCGGCGATGATCATGGCTGCGCCCGCGCGCAGGTCACAGGCGTTCACATTGGCGCCGTGGAGCTTGTCCACGCCAAAGACGATGGCGCCGTCGCGGGTGGTATTGATGTTGGCGCCCATCTTCGCGAGCTCGGCCGCATAGCGGAAGCGGTCCTCCCAGATCTGCTCGTTGATGTTGCTCTGACCGTTCGAGAGCACGAGCAGCGCGGCGAGCTGGGGCTGCATGTCCGTGGGGAAGCCCGGGTAGGGCTCGGTGCGGATGTTGGTGGCACGGAACCGCTTGCCCGGCTCGGTGTAGACGTGGATGTAGACATCATCCTTGTCCTCGACCTCCTCGACCGTGACACCGATCTCAGTGAGCTTGTCGCTGATGACCTTCAGATGCTGCGGGATCACGCCGTGGATGCGCAGATCGCCGCGGGTCGCGGCTGCCGCGACCATATAGGTGCCCGCCTCGATCTGGTCGGGCACGACGGGGTAGGTGCGGATCTCGTCGCTGCCGGGGATGATCCCGCCGTCGAGACGCTCCACGCCCTCGATGATGATCTTGCTGGTGCCGGCGCCCTTGATGTGTGCGCCCATGAACATCAGGAAATTGGCCAGGTCGACGATGTGCGGCTCACGCGCACAGTTGACGAGCACCGTGGTGCCCTTGGCCTTGACCGCGGCGAGGATGCCGTTCATCGTGGCACCGACAGAGACGACGTTGAACACGATCTCCTTGTCGCCGACCAGGTCGTTACAGGTCAGCTCGACGGCGTCGACCTCCTGCTCGCCCTTCTCATTGTAGCGCATCGGCAGATGGACCTTGGCGCCGAGCGCCTCGAATGCCAGCAGATGCTGGTCGATGGGACGCTCACCGATATGGCAGCCGCCGGGCATGGCAGCGATGCCGCGTCGACAGCGGCCGAGCAGCGCGCCGAGGAAGTAATAGGAGGCACGCATGGCGCGCGCCTGACGCTCCGGCACGGCGTGATCCTTGACCGCCGCGCAGTCGATGCGGTAGGCGCCGGGACCGACCGGCTGGATGTCGGCACCCAGATGACGCAGGATCGTCATACAGATCTCGACATCCTTGATGTCCGGCACGTTCTCGATGATGACCGGCACATCGAGCAGCAGGGTGGCAGGGAGGAGCGCGACAACGGAGTTCTTCGCGCCGCTGATGTAGATATCTCCCTGTAGCGGTCTGCCGCCATTGATCACAAATTTGTCCACGTTTTTCTCTCCTCTATCCATGCATTCGTCCGGGATAGCGCTGGTATCTCGTCTGGCTCCCCGGTGTCACTGCATCCCGTAGTCCGCCGCGTAGAAACGGAGCGGACTGCCGTCGTATCGTTCTACAGTCACGCTGTCGATGAAGACAGCTTTTTTCGGCTTGTTGGAATCGTCGCGCGTCTCCACCTCAACGTTGGAGATGGCGAACACCACGTCCAATCCGTCGATGACCTGGCCGAAGACGGTGTACTTCCCGCCGTCGAGGTCGGGACGGCCGCCGTACTGCTGGTACAGCGTGCGCGCTTCCTCTGTATAATAGATGTTCTCGTATTCGGTGAAGATGTCGAGATAGTCCTCCGTGATCTCCTGCCCTGTGACGATGTAGAACTGGCTGCCGTCGGTGGCAGTGCCGCCGCTGTTGGCATAGGCCAGTGCGCCGGGCAGATGCAGGAGCTGCGGCGTGGAGCCGCCGTCGAAATAGCCGCCCCAGCAGGACTCGCCGCCGGTGCCGTCCCCCTTGGGGTCGCCGCCCTGGATGACGAAGTCCTTGATGACGCGGTGGAAGATCAGCTCATCGTAAAACCCCTGCTCTGCAAGGGTGAGGAAATTCTCGCAGGCCTCCGGCAGCAGCTCCGGGAAGAGCCTTACGGTGATGTCGCCATAGTCACGGACATGGATCGTGACGATCTCGTCCCCGATCTCCGGCGCGGTATAGTTCATGATCGGAAGCTGCTCGAGCGACTCGAGACGGACATGCTTCCTGCCGCACCCGGTCATGCCGGATGCCAGCATCGCTAGGCTGAGCCCTGCGGCGAGCCATCTGTGCTTCATGTGTCGATTCCTCATTTTCGTGGGGCGATGTGCGCCCCTGCTTTAGCAGGGCGCTGTCCGACCCTGCATCAGCGGGGCGCAGTCCAGCCCTGCTTTGGCAGGGCGCTGTCCGGCCCTGCGCGGTGGTGATCGGGATAGGACATGTCAGGACACACCGATCCCATTATCTTATTATACATCAAAAAAGGGCGTTTGTAAAGAGGGCTACCGATCGTTTAGAAGTTTTTATAAGAATGTGATCTGCGTCTGACGTCAGATCGTGCAAATTCATAGCCCGATCGCGGCAAATGCGCGGCTTTCCGCTCACGGCAGCTCATTGAGGGCCGCATCCTCCTCGCCATAGGACGAGATGACCACCGATTCGATCAGGATGTCCTCCTTGGGCGGGGTGTAGCCGCCCACGTTCTCCATCTCGAGGAGGGGCGCGGCGCAGATGGCGTCCACCACCTCCAGGCCGGCATAGGTCTGGCCGAACACGGTGAGCTGCTGGGAGAAATTCGGCACGCCCCCGCGCTCGATGAAGGCATCGGCCAGCACCTCGCTGCCGGACGCCTCGCGGAACTGGGTCAGGAACTCCTCATCGGTGAAATCCACGCTGCCCAGCAGCATGAAGCGCGAGCCGGTGGTGTGCGCCTGGCTCTGGAAGAGGCGCTCGAAGAAGCTCGAGGATGCCTCCGTCTCCAGGGCGCAGAGCGCGCCGCGGAAGGGCCAGAGGTCCTGGTGGGTCTCACGCGGCACATGCTCGAAGGCATCGGTCACGCCCTTGGCGAGCGCGCCGGTCTTATCACCGGCACCGGCCGCGAAATAGACATCATTCTTGGCCTCGAAGACATAGGTCCCGTCATAGGCACCGGCCTTGGCGAGGCGGATGAACTGCGCGACGGTCTCCGGCGCCTCGTCCGGGTAGAGCACCACGCGGATCTCGCCCATCGAGGTGGTGACGATCGCAGTGGGCGTGCCCTCCTCGATGGGGTCGGCCTGGACGAGATGGAGCGTGTCCGGGTCGATGTAGGTGTAGCTCTTCTGCGAGACCATGACGATCAGGTAGAAGAGCAGGAAGCTGATGACGGACATCGCCATCAGGAAGATGCCGAGGGTCGAGAGCGTCTTGCGGCGCTTGTTCTGTTCGATCCGCATGACTTACAGCTTCTTGATCTCGACGCCCTGGCGCGTCTCACGGACGGACCAGCCGAGGGCGGTGATGGCGTCGCGCAGACGGTCGGCCTCGGCGAAGTCCTTGGCCTTGCGGGCGGCCTTGCGCTGCTCCACGAGGTCGAGCACCTCCTGCGGCACTGCGTCCTCCTTGCGCTCATAGAGCAGACCGAGCACGCCCGTCAGCTCCTCGAAGAGGGCGAGACCGGCCTGGAGCTGTGCCTTGGGGGTGGCAGAGTCGGCGGCCATGATGTTCAGCTCACGCACCAGCTCGAAGACGGCGGAGAGGGCGTCGGCGGTGTTGAGGTCGTCCTCGAGGGCGGCGATGAAGGACTCGCGTGCCTTGTCGAAGGCGGCCTGTGCAGCGGGGGCGATGTCTCCGGCAGGCGCGTTCCCGACGGCTGCCTGGACGGTGTCGCGGCACTGGTAGAGACGGTCGAGCGAGGCCTTGCAGGCGTCGAGGAGGTCCTTGGTGTAGTTCATGGGCGCGCGGTACTGTGCCTGGATCATCAGATAGCGGATGACCTCATAGCCGTACTGCGCGGCTACGTCGCGGGTGAGGAAGAAGTTGCCGAGGGACTTGGACATTTTCTTGTTGTCCACGTTGATGTGGCCGTTGTGCATCCAGTAATGCGCGAACGGCACGCCGTTGGCCGCCTCGGACTGTGCGATCTCGTTCTCATGATGGGGGAAGATGAGGTCGTGGCCGCCGCAGTGGAGGTCGATGGTCTCACCGAGGGTGTCCTTGGCCATGGCGGAGCACTCGATGTGCCAGCCGGGACGGCCGGGGCCCCACGGGGAAACCCAGTGCTGCTCGTCGGTGCCGCAGCCCTTCCAGAGCGCGAAATCGAGCGGATCCTCCTTGATGCTGTTGATCTCGACGCGCGCGCCGGCGATCAGGTCGTCGAGGGACTGGCCGGAGAGCTTGCCGTAGCCGGTGAAGCGGCGCGTGCGGTAGTAGACATCGCCCTCGGCCTGGTAGGCGTAGCCGTTGTCGATGAGCTTCTGGATGAAGGCGATGATCTGGGGCATGTAGGTGGAGACGCGCGGCTGCACGGTCGGGGGCAGGACGTTCAGCCCCTGCGCATCGGTCTCGTATTCATGGATGTACTTCTCGGCGGTCGCCTCGGGGGTGAGGCCCTCCTGGGCGGCCTGGCGGATGATCTTGTCGTTGACGTCGGTGTAGTTCTGGACATAGGTGACGTCATAGCCGCGCCACATCAGGTAGCGGCGGAACACGTCGAACACACAGATCGGTCTTGCGTTGCCGATGTGGATGAAATTATACACGGTAGGGCCGCAGACATACATGCGCAGCTTGTTGGGCTCCATGGTCTGGAGCGGCTCGATCTTACCGCTGAGGGTGTTGAAGATATTCATGACAGGTCTACCTCCTTGGATGAGACGGTCGGACGGATGTGCCGCAGAAATGAAAAAGATCCCCCCTGCCAACGCAAGGGAGACGCATCACGGCGCTGTTCCACTCCGATCCTTACGATAGGATGCCCGTTACGCTGGGCGGCGCCGACGGATACTTGCACGACACCCCGGAACGATCCGGATGCCGGGTTCCCCGCCAGAGCTGACAGCCGCACTTCACACAGGCCGCTCATGCCGTCACACCGACCCGGCACTCTCTGGAAAGCCCTCTCCCATGCTACTCTGACTGCTACGCTTTTGCTGTGCGGCGCGCTCGCACCGCATACCTATATTATACACATTTTGGCGCCGATCGTCAAGACCCCCTCACCGCTGCAAAAAAGCGCGCCCGCAGCATCGACGCTGCGGGCACGGGGGGATGCGGTCAGTCCAGCACATAGGCCGAGATCATGCGGCCGATGGCGCCGATGTCGACGCTGCCGCGGAACTCGAACCGCGCCGTATAGCCGTTGCTGAACATGATGAGCAGCTCCGAGTCCGGCACGAGCTCCAGAAAGCCCTGGGTCTGGATGGAGAAGAACTGCACCTTGGAATACGGCATCGAGGAGAAGGACTTGCGCTTGCCGGTCACGCCCTGGACGTCGATGGAGATGATGCGCTTGTTCGTGAAGACGAGCTGGTCGCGGATGGTCTGGAACGCGGCGACCGGCGCCTCGCCCTGTACCATGAGGCCGCTGACCTCCCCGCGGACGCCGGCAAGCTCGATGGGTCTGAGGTTGAAAACGGAATCCTTGTTGAACGTGATCGGCATGATGAGCCCTCCTTCGTGTTTGGATATGTTTGAGATGTTCGGGTCGGCAAAAGCTGCCGCCGTTGTCACTATTATACCATATCCCGCGCCTATTTGCAATAGGAAAGACGCAGATCTTCGCCGGATGCCGATATATTTTGCACGAAATACTTGCTTTTGCTATCCAAACGTGGTATAATGATTATATCTGTACGTCCCGGCACATGGCCGGAGACGTCTTGTTGAGAAAGGAGCGCATACATATGTGTGGTATCGTAGGATATGTCGGGCAGCGGAGCTGCACGGACGTATTGATGGACGGTCTCTCCCGTCTGGAATACAGAGGTTATGATTCAGCCGGTATCGCCGTTTTCGAGAACGGCATCATCAAGGTCGCCAAGTCCAAGGGACGCCTCAAGGACCTTGCCGACAAGATGGACCGTGAGGGCCGTCTCGAGGGCCACGCCGGCATCGGCCACACCCGCTGGGCCACCCACGGCGAGCCGAGCGACCGCAACTCCCACCCCCACGGCGGCGGCAGCGTCACCATCGTCCATAACGGCATCATCGAGAACTATAAGCGTCTGAAGGACTTCCTGCTCTCCAAGGGCAGGACGTTCGAGAGCGACACCGACACCGAGGTCGTTGCCCAGCTCCTCGACTATTACTACCAGGCCACGCCCGGCGACCCGGTGAAGGCCATCATCAAGACCATGAAGGAGCTCGAGGGCAGCTATGCGCTGGGCGTCGTGTTCGCGGACTTCCCGGACACGGTCTTCGCGCTGCGCAAGGAGAGCCCGCTGATCGTCGGCCTCGGCGAGGGCGAGAGCTTCATCGCCTCGGACGTCACGGCCATTTTGCAGTATACCCGTGACTACTACCTGCTCGAGCCGAACGAGATCGCCGTCCTCTCGAAGGATGGCGCCAAGGTCTATGACCTGCACTACCAGGAGATCAAGAAGGAGCGCAAGACCGCCGATTGGGACGTCAGCGCAGCCGAGAAGGGCGGCTATCCGCACTTCATGATCAAGGAGATCCACGAGCAGCCCGTCGCCGTCAAGACGACCATCGCCCCCCGCATCACCGACGGGATGCCCGACCTCAGCGAGTGTGGCATCACCCCGGAGCGCCTGCGCGAGTTCCATGCGATCAATGTGGTCGCCTGCGGCACGGCGATGCATGCGGGCATGGTGGGCAAGTATGTCATCGAGAAGCTGGCCAAGGTGCCGGTGAACGTGGACATCGCCTCCGAGTTCCGCTACCGCGAGCCGCTGGTCGGCGAGGGCGACCTGGTCATCATCATCTCGCAGTCCGGCGAGACGGCCGATTCGCTGGCCGCCATGCGCCTTGCCAAGGAGCTCGGTGCCAAGACGCTCGCCATCGTCAATGCCAAGGGCAGCTCCATCGCCCGTGAGGCCGACATGCTCATCTACACCCACGCCGGTCCGGAGATCGCCGTGGCCTCCACCAAGGCCTACATGGTGCAGATCGCGGTGATGTATCTCTTCGCCTTCGAGCTCGCGCTCGCCAAGGGCGTCATCGACGAGGCCGAGTGCCGCCGCCTGACCGCCCTGCTCCAGGAGACCCCTGCCCAGATCGAGCAGGTGCTCGCCGATAAGGAGCTCACGCAGAAGATCGCTGCCGAGCTCATCACTGCCGACAGCCTGCTCTACATCGGGCGCGGCCTGGACTATGCGCTCTCCATGGAGGGCTCCCTCAAGCTCAAGGAGATCAGCTACATCCACTCCGAGAGCTACGCTGCCGGTGAGCTCAAGCACGGCACCATCTCCCTCATCACGGAGAACATGCCCGTGATCGCCGTGGCGACCCAGAAGCGTCTCTACGAGAAGACCATCAGCAATGTCAAGGAGGTCAAGGCGCGCGGTGCCAAGGTCGTGCTGATCTGCCGTGAGGGATGCTGCCCCGATCAGGACGTGGCCGATCATGTGTTCCAGATCCCGAACTTCGACGATCTGCTCATGCCGATGATCGCCGTCGTGCCGCTCCAGCTCATCGCCTACTATACGGCCGTCCTCAAGGGGACGGACGTGGACAAACCGCGAAATCTCGCCAAATCCGTCACCGTCGAGTAAGACAGGGCGGAACGATACGATCCTACGCCATGCCATCCTCCGAGTCGCGGGGGATGGCATGTGCAGAAATGATAATAAAGAAGGTCATCATCATGAAGAAAACGATTCTGGCGCTGCTCCTTGCCGCGGCGATGCTCACGCCGCTGCCGGCCTACGCAGAGGACGCGGCAGCCGCGCCCGAGGCCGAGGCCCCTGCCGCCGCAGAGGAGACGCCCGCCGATCCCGTCGCGGCGATGTATAACTACGGCCTCGACAACGAGGGCAATGCCGAGCTCTACGACTTCCTGCCCAAGCAGAGCTTCGTCGGGGAGCTGGTCATCCCCAGCGAGATCGACGGTCACCCTGTCGACTATGTCGGCAACGGGTGCTATATGGAGGCCTACGGCATCACGTCCGTGGTCATCCCCGCGACCCTGGCGGACATGGGCGAGAGCGTCTTTTTCGGATGCTCGTCCATCGAGCGATTCGAGGTCGAGGCGGGCAACCCCTATTTCTCGGCCACGGCCGACGGCGTGCTCCTGGCCGATGACGGGGCGCTCCTCGTGGCGTACCCGGCGGCGAGCCCCGCGGAGATGTACACCGTCCCTGCCAGTGTGCAGGAGATCGGCGGCGGCGCGTTCGGCTTTTTGCAGAACCTGAAGTCCGTGGAGGTCCCGGACGGGACGGCCTACATCGACACCTGGGCCTTCGCCCATGCGCCGAGCCTCGAGACGATCACGATCGCCGGCTCCGTCACCACGATCGACAGCTATGCCTTCGCCTATGATGATTCGCTGCGCTCGGTGACACTGAACAGCGGCCTTACGGAGATCATGCATGCCGCCTTCGCCTATGACGGCGCGCTCACGCAGATCACCCTCCCGCCCACGCTGACCAAGATCGGGCAGTACGCCTTCTGCGGCACGGGCCTGACCTGCGTCACCATCCCGCGCTCGCTCTCGGACATCTCCTACTGCGCTTTCGGCTATGATGCGGACATGCACGAGATCCCGAACTTCACCATCTACGGCGAGCCCTACACGGCCGCGCAGACCTATGCGGCCGACACCGACCCTGAGAACGGTTACGAGAACCACTTTGAATTCGTCGCGGTGGAGGATGCGGACATCCCCTATGAGCTCGGCGGCGGCAAGCTGCTGAGCGAGGCCGAGGACGAGTCCGCGGCGGCAGCCGACAGCGCCGACGCGCTCGCCGCCGATGCAGGCTCCGACGATGCGGTCCTCGATCACGTGGACAGTGCGGCCGACCCTGCGGGCGAGGCGTCGCAGGGGTCGCTCTGGCAGCGCATCGGTGCGGCGCTGAAGGGGAACCCGCGTCTCCAGGTCATCATTGGGATCGCGTGCGGCGTGCTGTTCGTGCTCGCGGCCGTGCTGCTGTTCGCGTTCCTGAGAAAGCCCAAGTCCGCGAAGAAGGACGCACCCGCTGAGACGCCTGCCAAGGACGACGCCAAGGACGACGCCAAGACGCCGGACGCGCCTGCCGACGATGCACAGGCCAAGGATGCCGATGCCATGGAGGAGAAAGATGGGTAAGGCGCTGCGCACGCTGCTCGCGGCGGGCGTGGTCGGGGCGGCGATGCTCTGTCTGCGGCCGCTCCCGGCGGCAGCGGAGCTGTTCTATTCGGACGACGGGCTCTGGATGGTCAATGTCTACGAGGAGAACGACGACGTCTCCATCACCTGCACGGACAAGACCATCGAGGAGGTCGACATCCCATCCGAGGTGAACGGCTACACGATCAACATGGTCGAGGTCGATGCCTTCAACAGCAATGAGGTCCTCCGCCGCGTCACGATCCCGGAGACCGTCCGCGTGATCGACGACTATGCTTTCTACGGATGCAGCAGCCTCGAGGAGGTCAACATCCCCAAAAGCCTCAAAAAGCTCGGATTCCAGTCCTTCTACGGATGTGCCAAGCTCACGGAGATGACCATCCCCGCCACGGTGGAGGAGGTCGAGCTCTTCGCCTTCGAGGGCTGCAACGCGCTCGCGGCGGTCGAGGTCGACCCGGCCAACAAGAACTACAAGGACGTGGACGGCATCCTCTTCAACAAGGACGGCTCCACGCTGTTCCTCTACCCCTCCGCCAAGGAGGGCACGCATTACGACGTCCCGGCGACCGTCGAGCGCGTGGAGGATTTCGCCTTCATCGGCAACCCGTATCTCGAGACGGTCGACCTCGGGCAGATCAAGGAGCTCGGCGAGGATGCGTTCTACTACTGCACCGCCCTCCAGAGTCTGGAGGTCCCGGCGACCGTGTCCCAGATCAACGGCTCGCTCGTCGGCGGATGCCGGTCGCTCACGTCGATCTCGCTCCCGGAGGGCATCCCGGCGATCACCAGCGGCTGCTTCTATGGCTGTCTGGCACTGACGGACGTGACCATCCCGGAGTCCGTCTACTCGATCGACAGCTATGCCTTTTTCAACTGCCCGCTGCTCAAGACGATCCGTGTCTCCCCGAACGTGACCTCGATCGGGGACTATGCCCTGGGCTTCTATTACAAGGGCGAGGGCGACCCGGTGCGGCTCCCCGGCTTCAAGGTCGATACTGAGCGTGACACCGAGGCCTTCCGCTACTGCGCCAAGAACGGTATCGCCTGCACGGCCGGCATCACGCAGAACGGCGTGTTCATCGGCGTGCTGATCGGCGTGTTCGCGGCCGTGCTCATCGTGGGCATCGCGGCGGCGATCATATCCCATAAGCATAAAAAGGAGGAACTATGAGACACCTGATGGCCGCGCTCCCCGCAGTCGGACTGCTGGCCGCGCTCCTTTTGACACCGCTCCCGGCATCCGCCGCGTCCCCGTGGGAATGTACTGACCGTGACGACGGCACCGTCGAGGTCATCTGCACCGACCAGAGCCTGACGCACATCGAGGTGCCCGAGGAGATCGACGGCAAGGCCGTCACCGCGCTCGGCGAGGAGTGCTTTTACGGATGCACGGCACTGACGGAGGTCGTCCTCCCGGAGGGCCTCGAGAAGATCTCCAGCTATGCGTTCCAGGGATGCACGAGCCTGCCCGAGATCACGATCCCGGCCTCTGTGGGCGTCATCGAGGATTTCAGCTTCGAGGGATGCCTCTCCCTGACCGCCATCGAGGTGGACGGGGACAACGAGAGCTATTGCAGTGAGGACGGCGTGCTCTATACGCGCAACAAGACCAATCTGCTGCGCTATCCGGCTGCCAAGGCGGATCACGAGTTCGACGTGCCGCCGGAGGTGGGCGTCATCGCGCCGTGGTGCTTCACGGACTGCCGTTTTCTCCGGCACCTGACCATGGAGAACGTCAAGGCCATGGGCGCGGACGTGTTCATGGGATGCACGGCGCTCCAGACCGTGACGCTCTCGGAGAAGATCCCGGTGCTGATCGGTGCGACCTTCGCCAAGTGTGAGGCGCTGCGGATCGTCGAGATCCCGGACAGCGTGACCGAGATCGGCGACCGCTGCTTCTTCGGCTGCGCCTCCCTCAAGGACATCGGCACGCCCCAGAAGCTCGAGAAGATCGGGGAGATGGCCTTTTACGGCTGCGTCTCCCTCAAGGACATCTCCCTCCCCGGCACGCTCAAGGAGATCGGTGCGGACGGCATCGGCTATACCGTGGACACGGACGGCAGCACCGTCAAGGTCGAGGGGGTAAAGCTGCACGTCCCCTTCGGCAGCTATGCCTATCGCTACGCACGCGAGAACGGGTTCAGCTATCATGCCGTCGTGCCGCAGAACGTGGTGATGATCGTGCTGGTGAGCTTTTTGCTCGTGGTGCTGGCGGCCGTCGGCATCGTCGTGGAGCTGCGCCGCCGCAAGGCTGCCCGGATCGCCGAGGAGGCGCGCATCGCTGAGGAGAAGAAGCAGGCCATGCTCGCCGCGCGGCGCGAGGCGAAGAAGGCACGCAAGAACAAGACATAACAGAGGAGGCGCTCACATGGAGCTAAGAAAGATCGCGGCTGCGCTGCTCACCGGCGCCCTGCTCGTGCAGGGGGCGGTGCTGCTGCCGGCAGCGGCAGAGGAGGCACAGCCGGCCACAGAGTCCGATACCTATGCGGACGGCATGTTCACCTTCCAGTATGTAGACGGCGGTGTGGCGCTGTACAGTGTGGACAGCTCGGCACTGGCCGTCAAGCTGCCGGACGAGACGGACGGCCAAAGGATCGTGGCCATCGCGGATGGCGCGTTCTACGGATGCGCGTCGCTCGAGAACGTCACGCTGGGCAAATACGTCCGCTCGATCGGGCAGAGCGCCTTCGCCGGGTGTGATGCGCTCAAGTCCGTCACCATCCCGGACAGCGTGACCGAGATCGGGGCGAATGCTTTCAGCGGATGCTTCGAGATGACCAAGCTCACGCTCCCGGAGGGACTCACCGTCATCCCGGAGGGGATGTGCTACTACTGCACCATGCTCTCCGAGGTGGACATCCCCGCGGGCGTCACGGAGATCGGCACGGAGGCCTTCTACGGCTGCACCCAGCTCGCCGACCCCACGCTCCCGGAGGGCTTGAAGAGCATCGGCAGCTATGCGTTCGCGTTCTGCACGAACATCAGCGAGGCGCAGCTCCCCTCGTCGGTCGAGAGCATCGGCTCGGCGGTGTACTGCGGATGTGACGGCATCACGTCCTTCACCGTCCCTGCCGACATGACCGACATGGGCACGATGAGCTTCATGGGATGCACCGCACTGGCCGCCTACGACGTCGAGCCGGGCAACACGGTCTATTCCGCGGCGGACGGCGTCCTCTACAAGGACGAGGGCAAGACGCTGCTGGCCTATCCCGCCGGCCGCCCGGACGAGCAGTTCACCATCCCGGAGGGGGTGGAGCTGATCTACGATGCGGCGTTCTTCTATGCCTCGAACCTCAAGGAGATCGTCTTCCCGTCCACGCTGAAGAACATCGGTGCCGGTGCCTTTGAATACTGCACCTCGCTGAAAAAGCTCGAGCTCCCCGAGGGCCTCGAGAGCATCTACGAGAACGGCTTCGCGGACTGCACGTCCCTCACGAGCGTCCGTCTGCCGGATAGCCTGCAGGGCGTCGGGAACTACGCGTTCTACGCCTGCACGTCCCTCAAGTCGATCACCGTCCCGAAGAACTGCAAGACCATCGGTGACTATGCCTTCGGCTACACCGACGGCGACCAGGTCGATGACCAGGGCACGCCCGTGCCGGTCAAGATCGAGGGCTTCATCCAGAAGGGCGGCACGTCCATCGACTATGGCAAGCTCCTGCTCGTGGTGGTCGGCGTGGCGGCTGCGGTGGTCATCATCGTGCTGCTGGTGCGCGTCATCAAAAAGAACCAGATGACCGACGAGGAGCGCGACGCCATCAAGGAGATCGAGGAGGACGATTACGAGGAGATCACGGACGAGCAGTCCGATGACGATGCCCCCGCGGAGACCTCTGACGACAGCGAGGCGTGAGCCTGCAAAACGGATAGCAAGAGCCCCTGGCCATGCGGTCAGGGGCGCTTGTCTCACATCGTCACCACGCCCTCGAGGGCGGTGCGGAGCTTGCCGATGATCTTCTTCTCGAGCCGGGATATGTAGGACTGCGAGATCCCGATGACGTCGGCGACCTCCTTCTGCGTCAGCTCCCGGCGCCCGCCGAGGCCGAAGCGCAGCTCCATGATCTGCCGCTCGCGCGGGGGGAGCGCCTGCACCGCCGCGAGGACGAGCTGCTGCTCCGAGGCCTCCTCGATGCCGCGGGAGACGATGTCCTCCTCCGTGCCGAGCACGTCCGAGAGGAGGAGCTCATTGCCGTCGCGGTCGCCGCCGAGGGGCTCGTCGATGGAGACCTCGCCCCGGTACTGCGCGGCCTTGCGCAGGAACATCAGGATCTCGTTCTCGATGCAGCGCGAGGCGTAGGTGGCAAGGCGGATGTTCTTGTCCGGCCGGAAGGTGTTCACGGCCTTGATGAGCCCGATCGTGCCGATGGAGATAAAGTCCTCCAGGGTGGCGCCGCTGCCCTCGAAGCGCTTGGCGATGAACACGACGAGCCGCAGATTGTGGACGATGAGGGTCTGGCGTGCTTCGGGGTCGCCCTCCAAGAGACGATCGAAGACGGCGGCCTCCTCCTCGCGCGTGAGCGGCGGGGGCAAGGTGTCCGCGCCGCAGATGTAGTCCACCCGGCACGGGCGGATGCGCCCCAGGAGGCGCCGGAACAGGCGGCGGATGGCGTGGATGCAGGACATAGCGATCTCCTCCTTTGGATGATGAGTCACCGGAGCAGCCTTGGATGGAACACCGCGGCGCGTCCGGGACGGTCGGTGACGCCGACAAGGGCGTCGATGCGGCGGGTATGGCCGTTCTGCACGACGGCGATCTGGTCCGGCCGGAACGCCCAGAGCATCCCGCTGCCGGAGACGGTCTCGAAGGGCAGCGGACGGAAGCCCTTGGCAGGCATCTCGTCCGGCAGCATCTCCGCGAGCGCCTCCCGCGGACAGATCACGACCGGGAGCCCCGTGAACAGGTCGGTGAGCACGTTGCCAGTGTCGCAGATGCCGTCGAGCAGGACGGTGCGGCCGTCCTTTTGGATGACGATCTGGGTCGGCACGTCCTCGGCGTGGCCGCGCTGGCGGATCCTGTCCCAGAGCTGGAGCGCCAGATACGCCGCGATCGTGCCGCCGATGAGCTGCATCAGCGACAGATCCGGGTACCAGCGTCCGCCCGCATAGACCACGCGCGTGAGGCCTGCCGCGGCCATCGCCAGCAGCGCCCCGGCCAGCAGCATGCTCATCCCGAAGAGCCACACCACCTGCACCGCGAGCCGCCGCAGCGGCCGGACGCCGAACGCCGCCGCACACAGCAGCACCGCCCCCGCGATCTGCAGCGGCAGCATCGTCCACCCGGGCGGGGGCCGGAGCACGGTCAGGCAGGTCACGCAGCCGGCCGCGGCGGCCGTGAGCGCGCGTCCCGTGGAGAGGGGCGTGTGCGTGAAGCGTGCGGTCAGGCGCAGGAGCAGGAAGTTCATGTAGAGGTCGGTGACGATGAGGACGTCCAGATAGATCGTGTGGATGTGCCTCCCCCCTTTCGTGTGCTCTTTGTCCATTATAGCACATCGCGGGCGCGAGGCGTGTCGAAAAGGGGACGGCATCATTTTCCACTGTATGAGACGGCGCTGCGCGGGGCATCCTCACTGAGAAGACCCACGCGACGCGAAAGGAGGCACCCATGGCATACCACAAGGTCACGATCTCCGGCATGGACACGTCCGACCTCAAGGTCATGAGCGAGGAGGAGAAGATGGCGCTCCTGCGCGAATACGGACAGACGGGCAGCAAGGCCGTGCGGGACAAGCTCATCCAAGGGAACCTGCGGCTCGTGCTGAGCATCGTCCAGCGGTTCGCAGGACGCGGGGAGGACGCGGACGACCTTTTCCAGATCGGCGTCATCGGCCTGATGAAGGCCATCAACAATTTTGACATGAGCAAGGAGGTGCGGTTCTCGACCTACTGCGTCCCGATGATCGCGGGGGAGCTGCGGCGGCATCTGCGCGACCACGGACAGATCCGCGTGAGCCGTTCCCTCCGCGACCTTGCCTATAAGGCGATCCAGGCGCGCGACCGGCTCACCCATGCCCTCGGCCGTGAGCCGGACATCGACGAGATCGCCGCCGAGGTCGGGATGCCGCGCGCGGACATCACGGTCGCGCTCGAGAGCATCAGCGACCCCATCTCGCTCTATGAGCCGGTCTATTCGGATTCGGGCGACACGCTCTATGTCATGGATCAGCTCAGCGACCATGAGAGCGACGAGAGCTGGATCGCGCAGTTCTCGATCCGCGACGCCATCCGTGCCCTCGGCGACCGCGAGAAGACCATCCTCCGCCTGCGGTACTACCAGGGCCGCACGCAGACCGAGGTCGCCCGCGAGATCGGCATCTCCCAGGCGCAGGTCTCCCGCCTCGAGAAGAACGCCATCGCAAAGATCAAGGCCGCTGCACAGTGACCGCGCAAAAAAACGCCCCATCATCATGCGATGGGGCGTTCAGCTCGTCGAAGAGGTGTCAGAGTCACGGCACGGTCAGGAGCTCGGAGCCGGCGGTGCGGGTGGTCTCGGCGGCGGCGCTCGCGTGTCCCTCCGTGTCGTAGGTCACATAGAGCAGGCACTCGACCGTGCTGCCGTCCTCGGCCGGATAGTTGTACTTATAGGTCTCCTGGAGGCCCTGTCCGGCCGCATAGAGGCGGCGCAGGGGCAGGGAGCCGACGAATCCCTGCACCGTGGCAGGTGTCATGCCCGTGGTGATGCCGGAGAGCTCGATGTGCGAACGGGACCGCGTACCGTGGCCGTTTCGCCCGAGCTGACGGTAGTCATAGTAGACGACCTGGGTGATGGTATCGTTGGAGGCGGCGCAGAAGATGACCCACTGCGGCACCTCGACCCCGGCGACGGTGGTCGTCTTGGGGCTCTCGTACACATAGGGATAGCCCGCACCGACCTGGGACACGACCGCCGACTCCGACGCCGTCAGGAGCTCGATCTTCGCGGCATCCTGCGCGGCACCGACGCTCATCCCGACCTGCTCGCCGAGCTTCGTGGCATAGCGGCGGCCATTGTTCCGCAGATTCGACCGCAGTATCGACACCACGAGCATCAGCAGCAAAAAGGCGATCACCGCCAGCAGCACGACAGCGCGCGGCGCCATCCTGCGGCGCTGCCGTTTCGCTGGCGCGGGCTGCGCGGCCTTGTTCTCAGTCTTGTTCTCGGACATGTTCTCTGCCATTTCCATGACCTCCCCGATGGTATCAAGATGTGTCAGAGGGCGATGAGCCCGCTCTCGAGCAGCTCCTGTGCTGCGAGCAGGATGGAGATGCGTGCGCTGCGGTAGCTGATGCCGCCCTGCATCCACGCCGCATAGGGCGGCCGCAGGGGACCGTCCGCGCTCAGCTCGATGGAGGCGCCGTTCGTGAAGGCGCCCGCCGCCATGATGACGGGGTCCTCATAGCCGGGCATCGGCCACGGCTCGGGCGTCACATAGGCGTCGACCGGGGAGCCCTTCTGGATGCCCCGGCAGAAGGCGCAAAGTCCCTCCGGCGTGCCGAGCTGCACGGCCGTCACGATGTCGCCGCGGTCCGCATCGGCAGCGGGCGAGCAGGGGAAGCCGAGCATCGTGAACACCTGCGAGGCGAAGACCGCCGTCTGCATGGCGTTCGCGACGGTGTCCGGCGCGAGGAAGAGTCCTTGGAACAGCTCACGGTCCATCCCGAGCGTGCAGCCGACCTCCTTGCCGAGGCCGACACAGGTCAGGCGGAAGGCGCAAAGCTCCACAAGGTCCGCGCGTCCGGCGATGTAGCCGCCCGTGCGCGCGATGCCGCCGCCGGCGTTCTTGATCATCGAGCCGATGATGAGGTCGGCGCCGACCTCGAGGGGCTCGCGAGTCTCGACGAACTCGCCGTAGCAGTTGTCCGTCATGACGATGCTCTCCGGGGAGACGGCGCGGATCGCGGCGATCAGCGTCTCGAGCTCGCCGATCGTGAACGCCTCCCGGAGCGAATAGCCCCGCGAGCGCTGGATATACGCGACCTTCGCGCCCTTGACGGCGGCCTGTACGGCGGCGATGTCCGGCTTGCCGTTCGCATCGAGATCGACGACCTCGCAGATGACGCCGAGGTCCTTGAGGGAGCCGCTGCCGGGGGTGCCGGTGAGGCCGAGGACGGGATGCAGCGTGTCATAGGGGGTGCCGGTGACGAACACGATCCGGTCGCCCGGCCGCAGCACGCCGAAGAGCGCCACACTCAGGGCATGGGTCCCGGAGACGAAATTGTGCCGCACGAGCGCGTCCTCCGCGCCGAGCACCTGCGCCCATACCTTGTCGAGCACGTCGCGCCCGACATCGCCGTAGCCGTAGCCCGTGCTCGCGCCGAAGCAGGTCTCGCTGACCTGATTCTGGGTGAACGCACGCAGCACCTTCGCGGCGTTATAGCGTGCCGTCTGGTCTATCTTCGCAAAGACCGGCGCACAGGCGGCCTCGGCCTTGTCGCCGAGCGCCTCGATGCGGGGGTCGAGGGGGAAAAATTCAGTGATCGCCATTGTCGAGAAGTCCCTTCGTGATCTGATCGGACGCCTCTTCCCGCTCGAGCACGAACTCCTCCTCGAGGACGGTGAAACCGATCTCGCGGTAGAAGCTCTCGCGGATGTCGAGCGCGTAGAGCACGGCCGTTTTCTTGAATTGTGCCAAAAAGCCCGCCAGCCAGCGCAGGAAGACCCGTGCATGGCCGAGCCCCCGTGCCTCCGGGAGCGTCGCCACCTCGCCGACGAGGACGTGGTCGTCGATGTCGAACATGATGGTCGCGGTGGTGCTGCCCTTGTAGGTCATGACGTGGCTCACGCCGTGACGGCAGCGGTGGGAGGTGTCGGTATACCAGAGCGGATAGTCCGCCAGATTGGGGAATCCCGCCTTGAGGATCTGGTACACATCGTCCAGCGAGGGGTTGAACTCCACGAAGGCCTCCGCCGAGGCCGCGTCCGGGTCGGGATGGAGCTCGAAGGTGGTGCGGTGGAGGGAGCGGTACCCCGGGAGCATGTCCGCGAGGAGCGCCCGCACGGGCTCGTTGCACTCCACCCGGAAGGGCTGGTGCATCGCGATGAAGCCCGCGAGCTCGTCCGCCTCCTCCTCGTCCGCGCTGACGATCAGGATGGTGCTGTTGAAGCACAGCAGGATGCCGTCTGCCCCGACACTGAAGAATTGACAGAACGGATAATCCAGGCCATAGGCCTTATACAGGGAGTACATCTTGCGTCCCCGCCACGTTTTCCGCAGCAGGTAGGTGTTGAGGTCACATTCCCGGGTGATCTTTTTTATCATGTGTCAGGCTCCTGTTTCGGCGGGAAGAGGTGGGGCTTGTGCGCGACGGAATCCTCCTCGGTGATGGGGCGGATGGGCCTGCAGGGGACGCCTGCCGCGAGGACACCGGCGGGGATGTCGCGCGTGACCACGCTGCCCGCCCCGATCACGCTGCCGGCCCCGATCGTGACGCCGCCGCAGACCTTGACGTCACCGGCAAACCAGACGCCGTCCTCGATGGTGATGGGGGCGCCGTATTCGAGGTCATAGAGCGACCCGTCCTCGCGCGTGCGCATCCGGCGCTCCTCATTGAGGAGGGGATGGAGGGGCGTGAGGAGGGAGACGTTCGGCCCGAAGAACACGTCGTTCCCGATGGTGACGGGGCAGGTGTCGAGGATCGTCAGGTCGAAATTCGAGAAGCAGCGGTCGCCGAATCGCGTGTAGATGCCGTAATCGACAAAGAGCGGGGAGGAGATATACGTCCCCTCTCCGATGTGGCCGAAGAGCGCGGTCAGCAGCTCGGTGCGGCGCGCCTCCTCGTCCTCGAAGGTGTCGTTGAACTGCTTCCAGAGGCGATGGGCGCGGCCGCGCTGTGCAGTCAGGGTCGGGTCGCTCGGGTCATAGAGCATCCCGGCCAGCATTTTTTCCTGTTCCGTCATTTCTCATTGCTCCATTTCATGCAGGATGGGCAGCATGGCACCGGCGAGCTGGCGGCTCTGCTCGATGTCGCTGATCTGCGCGACCGTGTAGGGCGCGTGCAGGTAGCGGCAGGGGATGGAGATGGCCATGGTCTGCACGCCGCCGCGGGAGATGTGGACGCTCCCGGCGTCGTTGCCGCCGGCGATGCGAGTCTTGGTCTGGCAGGGGATGCCGAGACGCTCGGCCTCCTGGAAAGCGGCGCGGTAGAGCCGTTTGTCGTAGATGGTCCGTCTGTCCATGAAGCTCACCACCGGCCCCTTCCCGAGGCGGCAGACGGCAGCGCCGCCCTGTACGCCGTCGAGGTCGGCGGCGGTGGTCGTCTCGAGGATGAGCGCGGTGTCCGGCGCGATCGTGTAGGCCGCCGCCTGCGAGCCGCGCAGCCCGATCTCCTCCTGGACGAAGAAGGCGAACCAGGTGTCATACGCGATCTCGCCGCGGAGCATGTCGAGCATGGCCGCGCAGCCGAAGCGGTCGTCGATGGCCTTGGAGGCCACACGGCCGCCGCCGAGGGGCGTCCATTCGCTGTAGTAGCAGACGCTGTCACCGGGGAGGATGCCGAGCTCGTCGACGGTGGCGTCATGGTCCTTCGTGCCGAGATCCACGATGAGCCCATCGGCCGTGGGCTTCTCGTCGCGCTCCTTGGCGGAGAGCAGGTGGACGGGCTTCGTCCCGACCACGCCGAGATACGGCGCATGGTCGGCACCGGCCATGGCCGGGATCTGCACGGCGCGGCCGATGACCACGTCCGGCTCGATGCCCCCGACCGGCGCGACCGCGAGGCGTCCGTCCGGCAGGACCTCGGTCACGATCAGGCCGACCTCGTCCATATGCGCCCCGATCATGACGGTGCGCTTGGCGGGGGACTTGCCTTTTTTATGCACGAGCAGATTCCCGAGGGGGTCGGTCTTGACCTCCAGGATGTCCGGGAACTGTGCGATCTTCTCAGTGAGATAGTCCCTTACCGCGCCCTCGTCGCCGGAGATGCCGCAGAGCGCACAGAGCTCCTTCAGATACGTCAGCATCACGAGCACCTCCTCAGATAGGCAGCCAGGAGCTGGCCGGTCGCCTCGACGTCGGCAAGGTCGATGACCTCGACGGGCGTGTGCATGTAGCGCAGCGGGATGGAGACCGTGCAGGCCTCGACACCGCCGCGGCAGATCGAGAAGCGGTCGGCGTTCGTGCCGGTCGTCCCGGGCATGACCTCGATCTGGTAGGGGATGCCGTCCTCACGGCCGGCATCGGTGAGGTCGTCGGAGACATCGCGTGAAAGCGACGGTGAATAGCCGATCATCGGTCCGTCGCCCATGACGCCGGTCTTGTGGAGCTTGCCGTCTCCCGCAAAGGAGACGTCCACCGCGAGGGCGATGTCCGGGTCGGCGGTGAAGCACCCGATGGCCGCGCCGCGCTCCCCGACCTCCTCCTGTGTGGAGAAGAGCACCGTGACCTTGCACGCGAGCGCTTCGTCCTGCAAAAGGTCGAGCGCATAGAGGATGGACGCCACGCCGCAGCGGTCGTCGAGCGCCGGCGAGGTGAAGCGTCCCTGCGGGAGCGCAGATGTCACACCGCAAAAGAGGATGCTGTCCCCCGGGCGGACGATCTGGCGCAGCTCGTCGGCGGGATAGCCCGTGTCGATGCGGAGCGTCTCATAGGTCATGACCTTTTCGTCGCCGTTCGTCAGGTGGGGCGGGAGGCAGGAGAGGATGCCGTCGATCGGCTTCGTGCCGTAGATCTTGACGTGCTGGTCTGGGAGGATGCGGCGGTCGAGGCCGCCGATGTTCCCGGCCGTGACGAAGCCGTCATCGGTGACATCCGTCACGATCAGGCCGACCTGGTCGATGTGGGCATCGAGGAGGACGTGCGGGGCGTCCGGCGCCTGGCTGCCGAAGCTGCCGACGACATTGCCCTTCTCGATGCGGGCATCGGGGCAGTAGTCGCGCAGGCGCGCGCAGGCGGCCTCGGCGGCAGCGGTCTCGTCACCGGAGATGCCCTGCGCCGTGCAGAGCGCGGTGAGGAGCGCTTCGAGAGCGGGACGTGTCATACGAGCTCCTTGACGAGGCGCTTGAAGTGCTGGCCGCGCACCTCAAAATTCGGGTACCAGTCGAAGGACGCGCACGCGGGCGAGAGTGTCACGATGTCGCCGGCCTTGGCCTCGCGGTGGGCGATCTCGACGGCCTCCTCCATGGAGGAGGCGTGCAGGATGCGGATCTTGGCGGGGTCGTAGTTGGCGGCGGAGGTCACGGCCTTCTCGATCTTCTCGGCGGTGACGCCCATGAGGATCAGGAGCTTGACGCGGTCGCAGACCGTCTCGGCCATCGGCTCGAAGGGGATCTTTTTGTCGTAGCCGCCGGCGAGGACGATGATCTTCTGGTCGAAGCTGCGCAGACCGGCCAGCACGCGTGTGGGCGAGGTGGCGATGGAGTCATTGTACCACTTCACGCCGCCCAGCTCACGGACGAACTCGATGCGGTGCTCCACGCCGCCGAACTCCTTGGCCACCTTGACGATGTCTGCGATGTCCACATCGCCCCAGAGCGCTGCGATGACGCCGAGGAAGTTCTCGACATTGTGCATGCCGGGGATGCGGATGTCGTCCTTGTGGACGACGGGCGTCACGACGCCGTTCTCCGTATAGCAGAGCATCCCGTCCTCACGCAGGAACGCACCGCGCGCGACCGTCTCGCGGCGGGAGAACCAGTTCAGCTTGCCGCGCACGAGGGGCGCGAGGGCCTTGGTGCCGTCGTTGTCGAGGTTGAGGACGGTGCGGGAGAAGGCGTTCTGGTGCGCGATCAGGTTGATCTTGCACTGGGTATACTCCTCCATGGTGCCGTGGACGTCGAGGTGGTTGGGGGTGATGTTGGTGATGAGCGCCACGTCCGGGGACTTGCGCATGGAGATGAGCTGGAAGCTCGAGAGCTCGACGACCGCCGCGTCATCCTCCCCGATCTCCTCGATCAGGGGCAGCAGCGCACGGCCGATGTTGCCGCCCTTGTGGACGGTGACGCCGTGGGTCGCGAGGATCTCGGCGATGAGGGTGGTGGAGGTGGACTTGCCGTCCGACCCGGTCACGCCGTAGATCTTGCAGGGGCAGAGGTCGAAGAAGCTCTCCATCTCGGAGGTGATGACCACGCCGGCCTCACGGGCACGGGTGATGGCCTCGTTGTTGAAATACATGCCAGGGGTACGGAACACGATGTCGAACTCGGTGAGGTGGTCGAGGTAGTCGTCCCCCAAAATGAACTGCACGCCCTTGGCGGTCAGCGAATCGTAGGTCTCCTGGAACTTGTCGGCGCTGCGGCGGTCGAGCACGGTCACGCCGATGCCCTTCTCACGGAGCACGCCGATCAGCTCGGTGTGGCTCACGCCGGTGCCGATGAACGCCACGCGCTTCTCGCGCAGCTCCTCAAAAAATCGCTGGATCTTATTCATGATCTTCCTCCTAGGTAGAAAAAATACGGATACCTCTTTCTATTATAGCACATCTTGGCGGCGATCACAAGTATTTTTTCCATTTTTCTTCCCATTTTCAGGAGGACGCGTCCCCGGTGCGCCCTGCCGCCCGTGCCGGGAGACGATCGGCAAAAAAATGCTTGAATCCTTTCGCACTTTGTGTTATAATATAAGTTGGATATGCATGCCGTCACGAAGGGAGGAGACGCGATTGGTACATTTTGGGAACGAGTGGGACGTCCTGCTCGCCGATGAGCTGCAAAAGCCCTATTATCAGGAGCTGCGCCGTTTTCTTGCGGCGGAGTATCGGCAGGGGCCGGTGCATCCCGACCAGCACGACATCTTCAATGCCCTGCGCTACACGACCTATAGTGCCGTCCGTGTCGTCATCCTCGGACAGGACCCCTATCATGGGCCCGGGCAGGCGCATGGACTGAGCTTTTCCGTCCGCGCGGGGGTGCCGCCTCCGCCGTCCCTCCAGAACATCTACAAGGAGACCGAGACCGACCTCGGCATCCGGCAGCCGCGCGACTTTGGCGAGCTGACCTGCTGGACGCGCCAGGGCGTCATGCTCCTGAACACGGTCCTCACCGTGCGCGAGGGACAGGCCGGGAGCCACCATGACCGCGGCTGGGAGCGCTTCACCGACCATGTGATCGAGATGCTCGACCTGCGGGAGGATCCCATCGTGTTCCTGCTCTGGGGCACGCCGGCGGGACGCAAGGCCGCGCTCATCCGCAACCCCAAGCACCTCATCCTGCGGGCGCCCCATCCGAGCCCGCTCTCGGCGCACCGCGGCTTTTTCGGCTGCCGCCATTTTTCCCAGACGAACGCCTTCCTGACCGCGCACGGCTTCGACCCGATCGACTGGCAGGTAAGGCCTGTGTGACATCATGTACAGAAGAAAGGACATCTCTCATGCTGTATTCCTTTGAAGTGTTCCCGCCCAAGCAGACCGCACCGGTCGAGGCCGTATCCGGCGCGTTCGCGTCCCTTGCGGCGCTGTCGCCGGACTTCATCAGCGTCACCTACGGCGCCGGCGGCGGTCTCAACGGCGGGAAGATCACCTGTGAGCTGGCTGCCCGTCTCAAGGACGAGTTCGGCGTCAAGCCCGTGGCACATCTGCCCTGCATCTCCTACACCAAGGACGAGATCGCGCAGGTGCTCGCGCAGTTCACCGATGCCGGCATCACCGACATCCTCGCCCTGCGCGGCGACAAGAGCCCGGAGCGCCCCGAGAAGGATGACTTTCGCTATGCTTCCGATCTGATCGGGTTCATCCGCAGCAAAGGCGACTTCCAGATCTATGCCGCCTGCTACCCGGAGACCCACCCGGAGGCGCGCTCCTCCGCGGAGGACATCCGCCATCTGCGCGAGAAGGTCGACCGCGGCGCCACGCACCTGATCTCGCAGCTCTTTTTCGATAATAACGTCTTTTACGACTTCCTGGAGAAATGCGACATCGCCGGGATCCATGTGCCGATCGAGGCGGGCATCATGCCTGTGGTCAATGCCAAGCAGATCGAGCGGATGGTGAGCCTCTGCGGCGCCTCGCTGCCGCGCAAGTTCACCGCGATGATGCAGCGCTTTGGCCATTCCCGCGAGGCCATGCGCGATGCGGGCATCGCCTACGCCATCGACCAGATCGTCGATCTTGCCGCGAACGGCGTGGATGGGATCCATCTCTACACCATGAACGACCCGGAGGTCGCCGGACGGATCACACAGGCGGTCTCCGGCATCCTGGGGCGCGTATGATCGTGCTCGACACGGTCGATCTGCCGCAGGCCTTCCGCTATATGGGCCTGCGCAGCGACCCGGATGCCCATATGGCCGAGACGGCCGCGCGCTGTGCCGATCTCCTGCTGGAGGCCGTGCGGCCGCGGTATACCTACCGCGTCTGTCCGATTCGGGAGACGGAGGCGGGCGTGTCCTGCATCGGCACGACCCTCCTGCTCACCGGCCGGGACATCGCCGCCCATCTGGCGGGATGTGACCGCGCGGTGCTGCTGTGTGCCACGCTCTCGGCGGGGGCGGACAACGCCATCCGCAGCGCGAGCGCACGCGACGTCCTCGAGGGGATGATGACGGACGCCATGGCCTCCGCCCTCACCGAGCAGCTCTGCGATGCGGCCGAGGCCGAGATCCTCGCGGGACTGCCGGATGTGTACACGACCTGGCGCTTCTCGCCCGGGTACGGCGACCTCCCGCTCGAGACGCAGGGCGACTTCCTGCGCACGGTCGATGCCGAGAAGCGCCTCGGCGTGACGCTCAGTCCGGGCGGCCTCTGCATCCCGACCAAGACCGTCACCGCGGTGATCGGGCTCAGTGACAGCCCCGTGTCCAAGGGCAAGCGCGGGTGCGCGATCTGCCGGATGGCCAAGACCTGCCAGTTCCGCAAGAAAGGAGAACACTGCCAATGAAGCTGCAACTCCAAGACCGTTTCCTGCTGCTCGACGGCGGCATGGGCACGCAATTGCAGGCGAAGGGCCTGCCGCTCGGCGGTGTCCCGGAGCTCTGGAACATCGAGCGTCCTGCGGACATCACGGCCGTCCACCGCGCCTATGTGGAGGCCGGGAGCCAGGTCGTCTATACGAATACATTTGGATGCAATCGCCTGAAGATGGAGCGCACCGGCCACACCGTGAAGGAGCTGATCGAGGCGGCCGTCGCGTGTGCGCGGGCGGCAGGGCCGGAATATGTCGCGCTCGACATCGGCCCGATCGGCCATATGCTCGAGCCGACCGGCACGCTGCGCTTTGAGGAGGCCTACGACATCTTCCGTGAACAGATCGAGGCCGGGCAGGATG
This sequence comes from uncultured Ruminococcus sp., assembly GCA_902762785.1. GTDB lineage: Bacteria > Bacillota > Clostridia > Oscillospirales > Ruminococcaceae > UBA3855. The sequence goes on from CACWPL010000004.1 coordinate 56,865, forward strand.
CCGACCTCATCGTCTTTGAGACGATGAGCGACCTGCTCGAGGTGCGCGCAGGACTCCTCGCGGCACGGGAGCACGGCGGAGGACGCCCCGTCCTCGTGACGATGAGCTTTGAGGAGAACGGGCGTACCTTCATCGGATGCTCCGTCGCGTCCATGGCGCTGACCCTCGAGGGGCTCGGCGCAGACGCGATCGGCGTCAACTGCTCGCTCGGGCCGGAGGAGCTCGTGCCCATCGTGCAGGAGCTCTGCCGGTGGACGACCCTCCCCGTCATCGTCAAGCCGAACGCCGGTCTGCCCGACCCGGTGACGAACACCTATCATTTTACGCCGGAGCGCTTCGGCGCGTGCATCCGGCCCTTCGTGGAGATGGGCGCGGTGGTCTTCGGCGGATGCTGCGGCACCACGCCCGACCACATCCGCGCGCTCCGCGATACCCTCGCGGAGATGACGCCCGTGCCGCGTGAGACACACATCCCAAGCGCCGTCTGCTCGGCGGGGAAGGTCGTGACGATCACGGAGCCGCGCATCATCGGCGAGCGAATCAATCCGACCGGCAAAAAGCGCTTCAAGCAGGCACTTTTGGAGCATGACATCGACTATATCCTCAACCAGGCCATCCAGCAGATCGACGCGGGCGCGGACATCCTGGACGTGAACGTCGGCCTGCCCGCCATCGACGAGGCGGAGATGATGCAGTCGGCCGTCAAGGCCATCCAGAGCATCACCGACACGCCCCTCCAGCTCGACACGACCGATCCCGTCGCGCTCGAGGCCGGCCTGCGGATCTATAACGGCAAGCCCATCGTCAATTCCGTCAACGGCGAGGAGGAGTCCCTTGCGACCGTCCTGCCGCTCGTGAAGAAGTACGGTGCGGCCGTTGTTGGCCTGACGCTCGACAAGGGCGGCATCCCCAAGACGGCGGACGGACGCTTTGCCATCGCCAAGCGCATCCTCGACCGCGCGCTCTCCCTCGGCATCCGCCGGGAGGATGTGTTCATCGACTGCCTGACCCTGACTGCCTCGGCGGAGCAGGAGGGCGTCATGGAGACGCTCCGCGCCGTGACGCGCGTCAAGCAGGAGCTCGGGCTGCACACCGTCCTCGGCGTCTCGAACATCAGCTTCGGTCTGCCGAATCGCGAGCTCGTCACCCAGCACTTTTTGACCATGGCGCTCTATGCCGGTCTCGACCTGCCCATCATCAACCCGAACGTCGGCGCGATGACGGCATCCGTGCGCACCTATAAGCTGCTCGCGAACATCGACCGCAATGCCGTGGATTTCATCGCCCATTACGGCGGCGATGCGGCCGCGCCTGCGGCACCGGCAGCGGCGGCGGCATCCGGCCCCCTCGAGCTGGGCGCGGCGATCGGCGCCGGTCTCAAGCGCGAGGCCGGGTCGCTCACCCGCGCGCTCCTCGAGACCACCGACCCCATGACCATCGTCAATGAACAGCTCATCCCGGCGCTCGACCGTGCCGGGGCGGAGTTCGAGAAGGGCAAGATCTTCCTGCCGCAGCTCATCTCGGCTGCTTCTGCGGCACAGGGCGCCTTCGAGGAGATCAAGGCACATCTGGCCAAGAACAGCGCCGATTCCGTCGACCGCGGCACCATCGTCCTCGCGACGGTCAAGGGCGACATCCATGACATCGGCAAGAACATCGTCAAGATCCTGCTCGAGAACTATGGCTACCGCGTGATCGACCTCGGCAAGGACGTGCCGTATGAGACGGTCGTGGCGGCGGCGGAGAAGTACCACGCCCCGCTCGTCGGCCTCTCGGCGCTCATGACCACCACGCTGCCCTCCATGGAGGGGACGATCAAGCTGCTCCGCGAGCGCTGCCCGTGGTGCCAGACGGTCGTCGGCGGTGCCGTCCTCACGCCGGACTATGCCGCGCAGATCGGGGCCGACTACTACGCCAAGGATGCCAAGGAGACCGTGGACATCGCCAAGCGCGTCTTCCAGAACTGACGCAGCAAAAGCCCTAGAAAGGACATCACCCATGAACAGATACAAGATCGCGGCCCTCTGTCTCACGGCCGCACTGACCCTCGCCGGATGCTCGAACACGGGCGGCACGGACAGCACCGGATCCTCCGGCAAGACCGGCAACTCGTCGTCCGTCAGCGGCGGCACGGCGGATTACACCTGGGGCAATGTGGCCATCGGCGGCGGCGGCTACGTCACCGGCCTGATCTACAGCAAGGCCGAGGAGGGCCTTGTCTACGCCCGCACGGACATCGGCGGTGCCTACCGCTGGTCAAAAAATGACGGCCACTGGGTCGCCATCACCGACCACCTCGGGCAGGATCACTGGAACCTCATCGGCATCGAGTCCCTCGCGGCCGACCCGGTCGAGGCGAACCGCGTCTATGCCCTCTGCGGGACGTATATGGGCAACAAGGGCGCCATCCTCGCCTCCGAGGACTACGGCACCACCTGGACACAGTGCGACATGCCCTTCGAGTGCGGCGCCAACAACCAGGGACGCGGCACCGGCGAGCGCATGATGGTCGACCCCAAGCACAACAACATCATCTACACCGGCACCCGTAACGCCGGTCTCTGGCGCTCCGAGGACTACGGCAAGACCTGGAGCGAGGTCGAGAGCTTCCCGAACAAGGGCAATTACCTCCAGGAGAGCACGTCTGTCGGCATCATGTGGGTCGAGTTCGACCCGGTGACGGACGACATCTATGTCGGCGTGGCCGACAAGGACGGCAACTGCGTCTACACGTCCTCCGACGGCGGCGCGAGCTGGACGGCGCTCCCGACCAATGTCCCCGGCCTCTATCCGCTCCATGCGGACTTCACGCAGGACGGGACGCTCTACCTCTGCTATGCCAACACCGCCGGTCCCAATTCGACCGAGGGCGATAACCAGGGCGCCGTCTACAAGTACAAGGACGGCAGCTTCACGGACATCACCCCCGCGCTCGATGACGGCAGATATGGCGCTTTCTCGGGCGTCTCTGCGGACGGCAAGGACCCCGATACCGTCGTGATCTCGACGATGTACTACTGGTCGGATCCCGGTGACGAGCTCTATCGTACCACCGACGGCGGCGAGACCTGGGTCGGCCTCTTCGACCTCAAAAATGGCACCAAGGACTATGAGATGGACGTCGCCCAGGCCGACTGGCTCACATGGGGACGTGACGAGGCCAAGACTGGATGGTGGGTCACGGACTGCGAGATCGACCCGTTCGACTCTGACCATGTCATGTACGGCACCGGCGCGACCGTGTTCTGCACGCAGAACATGACCGATCTCGGCTCCGGCACGCCCGTCACCATCTCGTTCGCCGCGCAGGGGCTCGAGGAGACGGCCGTCTTCGAGATGGTCTCCCCGCATTATAAGGACGGCGAGCCGCAGCTCTACTCCATCATGGGCGACCTGACGGGCTTTGCCCATCTCGACGTCACCGTCGGGCCGGACGACGCCCACTTCATGGGCAGCTCGTCCGGCGGCAACCCCACCGATCTGGACGTCGCCTTTGAGAACGCCGACCGCGCCGTCTACGCGATCCAGAACGCCCGCCAGCCGCTGTGGATGACCACGGACGGCGGCACGACCTGGGAGCAGGTGCCTGATGCGCCCGAGAAGGTCGAGGGCGGCAAGGTCGCCATGAACGCCGACGGCTCGAGCTTCCTTTGGACGCCCGCCAAGACCGGCAATTCCAAGATCTACCGCTTCAGCATGGAGAAAAAGAAGTGGTACTACGCCGAGGGCCTAGGCTACGGCGCCGAGGTCGCGGCCGACCGTGTGGACCCGAACGTCTACTATGCGGCCTATAACGGCATGTTCTACGTCTCCACGGACGGCGGCAACAACTTCACCTCCACCGGCCAGATGATCGCCGATAACTGCAAGGTACAGGCCGTGCCCGGACAGAAGGGGCATGTGTGGCTCTCGAGCGGCTCGCTGGTGATGTACACCGAGGACAGCGGCCAGAGCTTCAACTCCATCACCGGCATCAGCTTCAAGGCCATCGGCTTTGGTGCGGCCGAGCAGGAGGGCGGCTATCCGACCGTCTATGCCATGGGCAGCGTCGGCGAGGAGGGCGACGGCATCTACCGCTCCACCGATAAGGGCGTCACCTGGGTGCGCCTGAACGACGACCTGCATCTGTTCGGCAACCTGACTGCCGCGATCACGGGCGATACCAATGTCTTCGGCCGTGTGTATTTCGCGACCAACGGCCGCGGCATCGTCATGGGCGACCCGGTCGCCTGACGAAAAAAATGACCCGCTGCCATCGCAGAGGGGGAAAGAGAGGCCAAGGTGCCGAATACCAAGAACAAACGAAAGCCCGCCTATGGGCGGCTCCTGCTGTGCGTGCTCCTGCCGGCCGTGCTGGTCATCGCCGGATGGAAGGGGCTGCGCATCTGGCGCATCTACAGCGGTGAGCTCGACCCGGAGCCGCCCGATCCTGCCCTATATCCCGTGCGGGGCGTGGATGTCTCGCGCTACCAGGGCACGATCGACTGGGACGTGCTCGCCGGTGAGGACGTGAGCTTCGCCTTCATCAAGGCCACCGAGGGCAGCTCGCACCAGGACCCGTGCTTCAAGGCCAACTGGCGCGGCGTCCACGAGAGCAGCATCTACGCCGGGGCGTACCATTTTTTCAGCTTTGAGTCCAGCGGTGCGACCCAGGCGCAGAACTTCATCGAGACGGTCGGGCCGCTCAAGGGCGATCTGCCTCCCGTGATCGATCTGGAGTTCTATGGGGACTACTATTCCAAGCCCCTCCCCAAAAAGGAGACCCGCAAGATCCTGGACGACCTGCTCACCGCACTGGAGGATCACTACGGTACCGCGCCCATCATCTACACCACCACCCGTGCCTATTACAGCTACATCCTCGGCGGCGGCTACAGCCGCTATCCGCTCTGGATGCGCGACACCTATATGGAGCCGCTGGTGCATTGGCAGTTCTGGCAGTATTCTGATAAGGGCGTGCTGGAGGGCTATGACGGCGTGCAGGACGACCAGACCGAGGTCTACATCGACCTGAACGTCTACAAGGGCTCCCTCGAGGAGATGGTGAGCGTCTATGGACTCGCAGAGAAGGAAGAGGAGGCAGCAGATTGACACCTTTTTATCTAAAAGCGCCCTGTAAGGACTACCTTTGGGGCGGCGACCGACTCCGTGCCTACGGCAAGCAGTCCGATGCGGCCGTGATCGCGGAGAGCTGGGAGCTGAGCTGTCACCCGGATGGGGAGAGCGTCATCGCTTCCGGCGCATATGCGGGGATGACGCTCACGGCGTTCCTCGCACAGCATCCCGAGGCGCTCGGGGAGAACTGCCGGCGCTTCGACCGGTTCCCCGTCCTCATCAAGATGATCGACGCGGACAAGGATCTCTCCGTCCAGGTCCACCCGGACGATGCCTATGCCCTCGCCCATGAGGGGGAGCTGGGCAAGACGGAGATGTGGTACGTCATCGACGCCGCGCCCGGTGCGGAGCTGATCTACGGCTTTGCCCATGAGGTCACGCAGGAGGCCTTCCGCCATGCCATCGAGACGAACACGCTCGGCGACATCGTGCGGCATGTGCCGGTGCAGAAGGGGGATGTGTTCTTCATCCCGTCCGGCACGCTCCATGCGATCGGCAAGGGGCTCCTCATCGCGGAGGTGCAGGAGAACTCCAACACGACCTACCGTGTCTATGACTACGGCCGCGTCGGCAAGGACGGCCGTCCGCGCGAGCTGCATGTAGAAAAGGCGCTCGCGGTGACACATCTCACACCGACCGAGCCCCGTGCGCTCCTGTCCCCCAGCACGCTCCCGCTCACGAACACTAGGTACCAGCTCCTCGCGGACTGTGCCTATTTCACGGCCATGCGCTTCGACGTCCTGCGGCACTTCTCGCTCACACCGAGCACGGCCAGCTTTGGCCACATCCTCGTGACCGAGGGCGAGGGCACGCTGACGAGCGAGGGCGAGACCTTCCCGCTGCGGCCCGGCACGAGCCTCTTCCTGCCCGCAGGGACGGCGCCCGCGGAGGTCTTCAGCGAGGCCGGCTGCACGCTGCTCATGACCCAGATCGGGCCGTGACGCATACTATCTATCCCATCAACGACCGCCCATGAGGCGGAGAAATAGGAGGAATCATCATGAGATACTACATCGGAATCGACCTTGGCGGCACGAACATCGTGGCAGCAGTTGTGGACGAAGCATACCACATCCTCTCCAAGGCCAGCACCAAGACCAACCGTCCCCGCCCCGCGGAGGCCATCGCAGACGACATGGCCGCAATGGCCATCAAGGCCGTCGAGGAGGCCGGTCTGACCATGGATCAGATCGAGTGGGTCGGCGTCGGCACCCCCGGCATCGCCAACAGCGCGACGGGCATCATCGAGTTCTCCAACAACCTCGGCTTTGAGAACACCCCTATGGCCAAGCTCATCCAGCGCCACATCGACAAGCCCGTCTACATCGAGAACGACGCCAATGCGGCGGCCTACGGTGAGTATGTGGCCGGTGCGGCACGCGGCGCGAAGAACGCGGTCTGCATCACGCTCGGCACGGGCGTCGGCGGCGGCATCATCATCGACGGCAAGATCTATGCCGGCTCCAACTTCGGCGGCGCCGAGATCGGTCACACCGTGATCTCGCTCGACGGTCCCCAGTGCTCCTGCGGCCGCAAGGGCTGCTTCGAGGTCTACTCCTCCGCCACCGGCCTGATCCGCATGACCAAGGAGCGCATGGAGGCCGACCCCGACACGGCGATGCACAAGATCACCGAGGAGCGCGGCGGCAAGGTCTCTGCCCGCACGGCGTTCGATGCCATGCGCCAGGGCGATGCGGCTGCCAAGGAGGTCGTGGACTTCTACATCAAGGCGCTCGCAGCCGGCATCACCAACACGATCAACATCTTCCAGCCGGACGTGCTCTGCGTCGGCGGCGGTGTCTGCAACGAGGGCGACCCGCTCCTCCTGCCGATGAAGGCGCTCGTGGAGAAGGAGGTCTACACCCGCAATTCTCCCAAGAACACCAAGATCGTCATCGCCGAGCTCGGCAACGACGCCGGCCTGATCGGCGCTGCCTTCCTCGGTGCCGCGCAGAAGTGATCTCTGCCGGATAGCATGAGAAAAGCCCCTTTTCCTCGAGGAAAGGGGCTTTTATGTGTTCTTGTCGGTCTTGTCGATGTGCATCTGCTTGAGGTAGCGGGAGGTCTTTTTCTTCTTCTTGGCCGCATACATGATGTTGTCGGCCACGGTCACGAGCTGGAACAGTCCCACGCCTCGATCTGGCACGGTCAGATGATAGCCGAGCGACGTTTCGAGCGGGAAGGGGAATCGCTTCGAGGCATTGATCTCTGTGAGCTGTGCCTCCACGCGGCGGGTGATCTCCTGGGCGCGTGCCTCGTCATAGTCGGCTGCGAAGATGATGAACTCGTCGCCGCCGAACCGGCAGCAGATCTCACCGTTGTCGCAGACGCGCCGCAGCACCTCGGCCATCGCCGCGATCGCGGCATCGCCGGCCTTGTGGCCGTAGCTGTCGTTGATGATCTTCAGGCCGTCCATGTCGAGGAACATCAGCATGACGGCCTTCTTCTCCTCGATGCACTTGGCATAGAGATGCTGGGTGCTGATCCGGAAGCCGTTGCGGTTGTTGATGTTCGCGAGGGTGTCGACCGTGTAGAGCTTGTTGAGCTTCTGGGTGACGCGGTCGAGGCTGATGATCTTGCGGACGCTCTCGAGGGCGTTCGCGATCTCCATGACGCAGGTGTGGAAGAGCTTGCTGGCGGTGGGGAACATGCTGTCACGCAGCACCAGATAGCCCATGCAGCGCTCACGGAAATGCAGGGGGAAGAAGTAATAGTTCCCCGGCTCGGTGTTCTGGGAGAAGAGACCGGGCAGCATCTCCTCGACGTCGAGATCGGCCATCTCCGAATATTTGCCGTCCCGGTAGGCCAGCGGCACGAGGATGCGGCGGCCGTAGCCCTCCACGATGGAGGCATCCGGCGAGAGGATGTGCAGGAGATAGTTCTCCTCCGTCTCGTCGGCCATGATGCCCTGCTTCCAGCTCTCGCACAGGCACAGGTAGAACTCGCTGCACCCCATCTCGGGGATGAAGCGCTTGAGATGCTCGGTGAATTCCTCCAGCGAATCGCATTCCGCCAGCGACGACGCCAGGCGGGTCGCGAAGGAGATGTCGTTCGTGAAGCTCTCGAGCACGTTGTAGTTGCGTTTCTTGAATTCGTCGGCGTCCATGATGACGGCCTGGTCGCATCCGCAGCTCTGTGAGAAGCGGCAGCGGGTCTCGAGCATCACGGCACGCTCCTGGTGCTTCCCCTGCAAATGATCGATGATCTTCTGGCACGCGAGCTGCCCGACGCGGTCGAGCGGACGCTCCACGGAGGTCATCGAGGGGGAGAAGTTGCGGGCGTTATAGATGTTGTCGAATCCCGACACAGCCACGTCCTCCGGCACGCGCACGCCGCGCTTGATGAGCGCATTGACGGCCGCGACGGCCATGACGTCGTTGGCACACACGATCGCCTCCGGCAGCTCGCCCGGCTCCTGCATGAAACGCAGGATGGCGGCGGTGCCGTCCATCGCGGTGAAGCGGCCGTGGTAGATGCGGCTCTCCTCGACCGGGATGCTGTGGCGCTCGAGGGCCGCGCGATAGGAGCGCAGACGCTGGACGCTGTCGATGTTGTCCTCGGGACCGGAGATGTAGTTGATCCGTGTGAAGCCGTGGTGGACGATGAAGTGCTCGACCATGTTCTGCATGGCCTTCTCGTTGTCGATGCAGATGGAATAGAAGCCCGGGACGTCCTTGTCGATGCAGACGGCCGGGATGCCCGCCTCGCGCACGCGGCGCAGGACGTTCTCGAGCACGGTCGGCTCCTGGATGGTGTTGATGACGAGGATGACGCCGTCGAAGCGTGAGAAGTTCGCAAGGGAGAAGATGTTGTATTCTCCGATGTCATGGGTCGCATCGCTGCCGATGTTCCCGAAGGCGACGAAATGCTCGAGCGTGACGCGGTTCGCGAAGGCGAATTGCCGGATCCCGCGCAGGATACCGCTCTGGTATTCCTCGTCGATCGTGGAAACGATCACAGCGATGTGTGTATGCGCTTGCGACATGTGGCGTCACCTCCCATCCTTTGTCAGGTGTCCGATAAAAATGTATGGGACACCTATCCAATTATACTATATAAACATAAACAATGCAACGGCATTTTGTGTACGATCCATGAACGCAGCGAAACTGCGCCGATTCCTTAAGAACAGGAACAGGAGAGACGGACGGGCGCCCGTCTCTCCTGCACTGAAAGGGTCTTAGTTCAGCTTCTCGCCGCACATCGCGCAGAAGGAGGAATCCTCCGGCACAGGGGCGTTGCACTTCGGGCAGGTGCGGCCGACGGGAGCGCTCTTCTCGGGCGCGGCATCGGCAGCGGGTGCAGCGGGTGCATCAGCAGCGGGCGCGGCCGGCTGTGCGGGCACCTGGGTGGGGATGCTCTGCGCCATCTCCGGGGGAACGGTGCCGCCGTTCGGGAACTGCGGGGTCAGCTTCTGGCCGCAGTTCTGGCAGAAGGTCTGGCCGGGCTCATAGGTCTGGCCGCACTGCATGCATACCATCGCGGTGGGCTTGTTATGGGCAGGCGCGGCGGGAGCGGCAGGGGCATCCTGCGGGATCGGTACCAGCTCGGCACGACGCGCATTGATCGCCTGGATCTCCTCCTCGAGCTCAGCGATGCGGCGGTGGGAGTTCGTGATCGAATCCATCTGCTCGAAGAACTCAGAGCCAGCGTCGTCCTTGTACTTCTCGTAGTACTGCTCCGCGATCTCGTTCATCTTGGTGGAGATATTGCGCTTCTCCTCGTTGATCTGCTTCTGGAGCGCGTTGCTCTCGCTAAAGTTCTTCGCACTCTGCGACATCGTTCTGCCGGCGTTCGTCAGACCGGCACCGAGCTTGTCAAAAAATCCCATTGTTCATTCCTCCTCGATATGTCTGGGCACGTCGCGTGCCTCTACCTATAGTATACCACAAGGGGGCCGAAAAAGCAAGCCCCTAATGTGGACTCTTGTCAAAAAAACTGCACGGCCAGACGCGGTTTCTAGTGAAAAGAGATGCTGCCTATACGGACGGTATATCATGCGTCAGTAAGGCCGAGCAGACGCTCCGCATTCCCGGCGAGGATGGCGTGCTCGGCCTCCTTGCCAAGCCCGAGGCGGCGGATCTTCGCGGCGGTGACGTCCGTGGTGTCCCAGGGACAGTCGGAGGCGAGGAGGATCCGGTCGGTACCGTGCTTCTGGATGATGCGCCCGAGCTGATCCTCCCCGACGTAGCTGCCGCAGAGGGCGGTGTCGAGCCAGAGGTTCTCGAAACGGCCTGCGAGCGTCGTTTCCACCTCGTCCCAAAGCTCGTTCCCGCCGAGATGCGCGAGGATCATGGTCGTGTCCGGGAAGCGCTCGAGGATCTCGGCGGCCATACGGGGCGTGCAGTGGATGTCATTCGGGCAGATGGGGTCGACCCCGGCGTGGAACAGGATCGGCAGCCCGAGCTCACCGCATTTCTGATAGATGGGGAACATGCGCGGCTCGTTGGCGTAGAAATGCTGGTAGTCCGGGTGGAGCTTGACGCCGTAGAGGCCGAGGGACTTGATGCGCTCGAGCTCGGCGAGGGCGTCCTCTCCGTCGGGATGGATGCTGCCGAAGGGGAAGATGTGGTCACATTTGCAGGACGCGGCCCAGTTGTTGCAGACCAGATGCTGCGAGGGCTTGGTCGCGATGGAGAGCAGCACGAAGCCGTCGGCGCCCCAGGCGCGCAGCTTGGCCTCGGTATCGGCGAGGGTGCCGTCGGTGGCGGGCGGGCGGCCGGCGGTGGCGGCGAGGGCGGTGACGGTGCGGGCCGCGATCTTGTCGGCGAAGGCGTGGACGTGGAAGTCGATGCAGTTCATGGAAACTCCTTTATATCGTCAGTCTAAAACGCCCCCTCCGGCAGATGCGGGAGGGGGCGTGTCTTGCGTTAGGAAGATCAGTTGATGATGGTCTTCTCCGTCTCCTTGTCGAAGAGGTGGATCTTGTTGGGATCCAGAGCCACCTTGATCTGGTCGCCGGGACGAGCAGTCGTTCTCGGGGAAACGCGAGCGGTGATCGGGATGTTCTCGCACTCCAGATAGAGGAAGGTCTCAGCGCCCATCATCTCAGTGATCTCGACGTTGCAGTCGATGATACCGGTGGAGGCATTGGAGAGGAACATCTCCTCATCGTGAACGCTCTCAGGACGGATGCCCAGCGTTACCTCACGGTCAACGTAGCGCTCGAGGTCCGGCGTAGCCTTGCTCTCGGGAACGATGATCTCGTACTTGGTGCCGCGGGAGGTCTTGGTGTCCTCGGAGCCGAACACAACAACGTACTGGTTGCTCTCGTTCTTCTTGAGGACAGCGTCGATGAAGTTCATCTGCGGAGAACCAAGGAAGCCGGCAACGAACTTGTTGCAGGGAGCCTCGTAGAGGTTCTGCGGGGTGTCGACCTGCTGGATGAAGCCGTCCTTCATAACGACGATGCGGTCACCCATGGTCATAGCCTCGGTCTGGTCATGCGTTACATAGATGAACGTGGTACCGAGCTTCTTGTGGAGCTTGGAGATCTCCGTTCTCATCTGTGCACGGAGCTTGGCGTCCAGGTTGGACAGCGGCTCGTCGAGCAGGAAGACCTTCGGGGAACGAACGATGGCACGACCCAGCGCAACACGCTGTCTCTGACCACCGGACATCGCCTTCGGCTTTCTGTCGAGCAGGTGGGACAGGTCGAGGATACGAGCTGCCTCCTCTACCTTACGGGCGATCTCGTCCTTCGGTACCTTGCGGAGCTTCAGGCCGAATGCCATGTTCTCGAATACGGTCATGTGCGGGTACAGAGCGTAGTTCTGGAATACCATCGCGATGTCTCTGTCCTTCGGAGCGATGTCGTTGACCAGACGGTCGCCGATGTAGAGCTCGCCCTGCGAGATCTCCTCCAGACCTGCGATCATACGCAGGGTAGTGGACTTACCGCAGCCGGAAGGGCCTACCAGGATGATGAACTCCTTATCTCTGATCTCGAGATTAACGTCCGTTACAGCGACAAAGCCGCCCGGATACTTCTTGTAAATGCCTCTAAGTGATAACCCAGCCATTTTTCCGATCCTCCGTTTACATAAAAATTTGATACAGTAGATGTATGTGCGCTAACTGTTTTTTGTCAATGCTCATCCACTGCGGCGATGCTTTTGGGAGACATGCCGCGAATGGGTGCTATCGACTGCCAGGCGTCTGCCGGCGCACGGGCACAGTATGACACCCAACAAGGTCTATACTTATCATACCAAAAAATGAGGGATTTTTCAAGTCGCTAATTACATAAAGTTATCGCCCTGCATTTATCAAATATGACGAAAAGTTTGTCACGATCAGCCCAGAAACGACCCCGATACTTTGGCATTTCAACAACGTTTCAACATCGTTGTGCAAAACCTCTAAACACCCTCCAGAGGGCAGATCGGGCGGCAAAATGAGCCCTCCGATGCCCACCCGATGGAGGGACGAGACATGGTTCCCGAGCGCCGCGAGCATCCGCTTGACCTGATGATACCGCCCCTCGCGGAGGCAGATCAGAGCGTACTGTCCCTCGACCGGCAGGGGCATCGCCTCGGCGGGGAGGCAGACCGTCCCGTCCGCGAGCGTCATGCCGGCAGCGAGCTGCTCGGCGTAGCTGTCCTCCCAAGGACGCGCGAGCCCGATGAGGTAGAACTTCGGGACATGGTGGCGCGGGGAGAGCATCCGGTGTGCGAGGTCGCCGTCGTCGGTGAGGAAGACCATGCCGGTGCTGTCGCTGTCGAGGCGGCCGGCGGGGAAGAGCCCGCGGACTCGCAGCGCCTCCGGCACGAGCGACGTGACGACGGGATGCCGCTTGTCCTCGGTCGCGCAGATGTAGCCCTGCGGCTTGTTGACGATGCAGCAGACATGCGCTCCTGACGCGAGGGGACGCCCCTCGCAGGTGACGGTGACGGCGTCCGGGTCGATGTGACGCGTGCCGTCCTTCTCACATATGCCGTCCACCTGCACGGCGCCGCGGCGGAGGAGCTGCTTGACCTCGCTGCGGGAATGGGGCGTGCGGTCGGCGAGGAGCTTGTCGAGTCGGATGGATGCCATGCGTGGCTCCTTTCGGTGGTGTGGCATGATCGCAGGGGCGCCGTCATATCGTTCTCCAAAAGGAGTTGATGTCCATGAGGAGAACGGGCGCGGCCCGGATCGTGGCCGCTGTACTGGCAGCGGCGGCGGTGACAGCGGGTGCGGCGGTGCTGCTGCACATGCCGCAGACACAGCGGATCCCGGCGGCAGATGACGCGGCACGTCTGGCCTATCTGCGGTCACAGGGACGCGAGGGGACACTGGTGCGCGCGCAGGCGGTCGTCATCCCGGAGACCTGGCCGGGGACGTATGCGGCGTATGCGCAGGCACAGGCGGCGCGGCAGCTCCCGCTCGCAGCGGCGGCGGGGCAGCCGGGGACGCTCTACACCTACGCCCTCGCCGGCTCGGACGAGCGCGCGGCGCTGCTGGTCTGGGACGGGATCCTGGTGGGATACCAGGTCTACGGAGACCCCTGACGCGCCGGGACAAGACAAGGGACGCCGCGAAACAGCGTCCCTTTCTGTATGTCGTGCGTGGACGGTCAGATCACTTGAAGATCGTGACGATCTCGCCAACGAAGGGAAGGGGGCGAGCCTTGCCCTGTGCGGCATTGATGACCAGGAAGAGCCAGCAAGCCAGGTTCGTCAGACCAACGACCAGACCGATCAGGCCTGCCAGGATAGCGCCCAGTACCGGGATGAGGGCGAGGACGCCGCCCAGGATGCCGTTGATGATGTTCAGGCAGATCGCCAGGATGAAGTAGATGAGGGTCTGGTTGGCATAGAACTTGCCGTACTCAGAGCCCTTCGCCGAAACGACCGGCAGAAAGAACAGGATCGGCAGCACAGCAGCCGCGATGCAGACGCCCTTGGCGGCAGCGATGTCGTCAGCGGCGAACTCGTCGGTGCGGTCGGTCGTACCGGGGATCTTTTCCATCAGTTCATCGAGATTCATAATGTGTGTCCTCCTTCAATGTGCTTTGAATCTATCGGCAGAGGGACGATCATTCGTCCTCACTGTCTGTCAAAGAGGTGATCGCGGCGATGAAGCCGGCTACATCCTTGAAGTCCTGGTAGACGGACGCGAAGCGGATGTAGGCGATGTGGTCGAGATGCCGCAGCTCCTCGAGCACCACGGTGCCGATCTTATCGGAGGTCATCTGGCTGTTCCAGCTCCCCGCGTAGGTGTCCTCGACGCGGTCGGCGATGTGGTCGACCTGCGCGATGGTGACGGGGCGCTTCTTGATGGCATGGTAGATGCCGGTGAGCAGCTTGTTGCGGTCATAGGGCTCCAGAGAGCCGTCCCGCTTGATGACGATCCGCAGGGGCGCTTCCACGATCTCATAGGTGGTGAAGCGCTTGCCGCAGGCGGTACATTCGCGCCGTCTGCGCTTGCGTCCCTCGGACGGGCGCGAGTCGATGACCTTGGAATCCTCATTGCCGCAATACGGACATTTCATGACATCGACCTCCAGTCTCTGGGTAGCGCTGCACGGCATGTGCCGAAAGGACACAGTAGCCGTTATCTTAATTATAACAGCTCAGCGCCGCGCTGTCAAGACGGAGATCCCACAAAAATTTAGCGTGATAACACGCTATCTCTCATGGAAAAGTCAAAAGCCGTTCACAAAAGACGGTCGTCAGCGGGCGGCGGGGCGTCGGCGGCGCGCTCGATGCCGCTGATGATGTGGGAGAGCATGCGATAGCTCCCCACGAGGTCGGAGATGCCGCGATAATTCGAGCGGTAGAGCTCGAGGATGACGGCGCTCTCGGGGGAGACGCTGTGCAGGAGCTCGAGGAAGCTGCGGATGCGGAAGTTCCCCGCGCCGAGGAGGAGGCAGTCGCCCTTCTCGCTGTGGTCGCTGATGTGGATGTGGACGACGCTGCTGCCGAGGGTGCGGAGCATCTGCGTGGGGGACTCGCCGGCGCGGACGGCCTGCTTGACGTCGAGGACGAAATGCACATCGTCCCCGAGGATGCGGCGCATCTCCGTCAGGAAGGCGAGCTTGCCGCTCTGGCAGCGGGCGACGTTCTCCTGCGCGACGGTGATCCCGAACTCCCGGCCGACGGCGGCGAGGCGGGCGAAGCGCTCGCAGTAGAGCGCCGTGTCGACGGCGAACCGACTCTCGTTCCCATGGAAGACGAAGATCCTCGCGCCGAGCTGCTGCATGACGGCGAAAGTGCGCTTGTAATACGCGATCATGTCGTCCACGCGCCGGTCGTAGCTGCCGAAGAGCATCATGGACTCGATGGGGCAGGCGAAGGGGTGGACGGACGGTATGGTGATGCCGAAGCGGTCCATGAGCGTTTGCAGGGTGTGGACGCGCGGGCGTGTGACATCGGAATCGGCGTTGATGAACAGCTCCGCACACTCGATGCCGCCGAGCGCGAGGTCGTAGAACGCCTCCTCTGTATGCTGGGGGAACAGGCAGGCGGTGGAAACACCGGCTCGCATAGCGGAGCCTCCTTTCACAGTGGGCTTTTGTCCATTATAGCATATTTTCCCGCAGATGTAAAGGCCGCCGCGAACGATTGACACGCATGGCCGTATCTGCTATAATGATACTATACGACAGACAGGAGGCGGGGATCATGACGAAAAAACTGTTCTTCCAGGCGATGGGGAAATTCTTTGCGGGACTGGTGCTGCTGATGCTGCTCCTCTTCGTCCCGGCGGGGACGCTGCGGTATTGGAACGGCTGGCTCCTGATCGGGCTGCTCTTCGTGCCCATGTTCCTCGTGGGGATCGTGATGATGGTGCGCGCGCCGGCGCTCCTGGCCAAGCGCCTCGATGCCAAGGAGGAGGAGCGTGACCAGAAAGTCGTCATCGCACTGAGCGGGGCGATGTTCTTGGCGGCGTTCGTGCTGGCGGGACTGAGCTTTCGCTTCGGGTGGCTCCTGCTGCCGCGCCCGGCGGTCTATACGGCGGCGGCCGTCTTTTTGGCGGCGTATGCGCTCTATGGCGAGGTGCTGCGTGAGAACGCCTACCTCTCCCGCACCATCAAGGTGCAGGCCGAGCAGAAGGTCGTCGACACGGGACTCTATGGCATCGTGCGGCATCCCATGTATGCGGCGACGCTGGTGCTCTTCCTCTCGATGGGGCTCGTGCTGGGGTCGGTGCTGGCGTTCGTCGTGCTGCTGGCGTACATCCCTATCATCGCCAAGCGCATCCGGAACGAGGAGGCCGTGCTGACCGAGGGGCTCGCGGGCTATGCGGCCTATAAAGAAAAGGTCAAATACCGCTTGATCCCGTTCATTTGGTAGTTTTTCAGTAGGATGTGGGGCGTCTGCGCCCGTCTCCTGTGTGAGGCGGGCGCGCCCCTGTCTTTCGGACACATTGTCCCAATGGAGGGACAGTGCATCGCGGCAGCGTTGACTTCGCCCGCCGGATGTGATAAGATAGTATCAGGCCGCACAGGACGGCGCGTATGGGGCAATATCCACAGATCTTCAGAAAAAGCGAAAAAACGCTTGACAAACCCTTTTTGCCGTGTTATAATGTTAAGGATCGTCCGCGAAAAGGGCGACCCGCCCGGCAATGGGCGTCCTATCCTTGCCTGTGCAGGATACACAGGCTCAATATCCAAAAGGAGGTGTCATATCAAATGGCAAAGCTGAATGAGACGTATGAGGCAATGGTCGTTTTCTCCCTGAAGAAGGAGGAGGACGAGATCCAGGCGCTCACCGAGAAGTTCAAGGCGCTGATCGAGAAGAACGGCACGCTGACCGAGGAGGTCGACGTTTGGGGCAAGCGTAAGCTCGCCTACGCGATCAACTACGAGACCGAGGGCTACTATGTTGTGTATTCCTTCACTTCCAAGCCCGATTTCCCGGCAGAGCTCAACCGTGTCCTGAACATCACTGACGGTGTTCTGCGCGCGCTGGTCACCACCAAGTAAGCGAGCAGACCCCCGTCCCTACGAAGATCGGCTATATCCCCAGGCCCGCCGACATCCTGTGCATCACGAACGATGCATTTTAGGAGGTAAAGACATGCTGAACAAGGTTTTCCTGATGGGCAGACTGACCCGCGACCCCGAGCTCCGCACCACCCAGAACGGCACCCCGAACTGCCGTATCAGTGTTGCGATCGACCGTAGGAGCTCCCGCCAGGGCGAGGAGAAGCAGGCGGACTTCATCGACGTCACCTGCTGGAACCAGACGGCTGAGTTCGTCTGCAAGTGGTTCACCAAGGGCCGTATGATCCTTGTTGAGGGTTCTATCCGCAACAACAACTACACCGACAAGAATGGCAATAAGATCTATTCTTATTCCATCTGGGCGGACAATGTCCAGTTCTGCGGGGACAAGTCTTCTAACGGCGGCAATGGCGGCGGTTACGGAGGCGGCAACGGCGGCTATAATGGCGGCTACAACGGCGGCGGCCAGGGCGGCTACAATGGCGGCAATGGCGGCGGCTACAACGGCGGCGGCCAGTCCTATGGCGGCAACGGCGGCCCGTCCAACTACCCCGACAACAATTCCCCCTATGGCGGTAACAGCAACGGACCTGCCCGCATGTCGAACGGCGGCGGCCAGGGCGGCGCACAGGGCCAGGGGGCACCGAGCTCCATCGAGCTGGGCGATCTGGGCGACTTCGAGGAGATCCTGAGCGACGGCGAAGTACCGTTTTGATCTCAGGCGCCGGGGCATCCCGGCAATGATACATGAAGCATGACTCATGAAAATATAGTAAAGGAGAAAATGACCATGGAGCGTGAGAGAAGTTCTCGTCCTTCCAAGCGTCCGCGCAAGAAGGTCTGCATGTTCTGCGTAGACCGCGTGGAGAAGATCGACTATAAGGACATCGCTAGACTGAAGAAGTGCACGACCGAGAGATCCAAGATCCTCCCCCGCCGTGTGACCGGCACCTGCGCTTATCATCAGCGCGAGCTGACCGTTGCCATCAAGAGAGCAAGACACGTTGCCCTGCTCCCCTATGTGAGCGACTGAGCATCGGCATGACACCGAGCGCCTTCCGTATGGAGGGCGCTCGTTTTTTCATCCGGATCAGCATTTTAAACAAAGAAACGGCGCAAGATCCCACGCAGATCCTGTAATTGGGTATTCCATTTTGCAAAGAAATGTGGTATAATGTAAGAAATAGACCCACACCACACACACGGCGCCCTGCGCGCCTTTGACGATACGATGGAGGATACCACTATGCCAAAGCCATTCTACATGGACCGGGAGCTCTCCTGGATGAATTTCAATATCCGCGTGCTCGAGGAGGCGGAGGATCCGTCCGTGCCGCTGTTCGAGCAGCTCAGCTTTTCGGCCATCTACCAGAGCAATCTCGATGAATTCGTACAGGTGCGGCTCGGCGCCATGCTCGACCGCGCCGTCCGCGACCCCAAGGCCAAGGACTCCCGCAGCGGCATGAATCCCAAGGAGCACGCCAAGGAGATCCTGCATGCGATCGGCTTCATGCTCCCCCGCAAGGACCGCGCCTACCACGACACCATGAGCCGTCTCAAGGAGCACGGCATCGAGCACGTCACCTTCAGTGACGCCACCCCGGAGGAGCGCAGCTTCCTCGAGCAGTATTTCAAGCGCGAGGTCAAGCCCCTGCTCTCGCCCATCATCGTGGACAAGAACCACCCCTTCCCGTTCCTGCGGAACAAGAAGCTCTATGTGGTCGTGCAGCTCGCGGCGAAGTCCGGCGTGCAGCTCGGCCTGATCCCCGCCTACAGCACCAGCGGCCGCGTCGTGCGGCTCGGCAAGAGCGGGCGCTTCACGCTCCTTGAGGACATCATCCTGCACTTCGCCCCGCAGACCTTCAAGAACTATAAGGTCCTCGATTCCGCCATCCTGCGCGTGACCCGCAGCGGCGTCATCGAGTATGACAGCTCCGCCGCCGACGAGGGGACCGACTTCTGCGCGACCATGGAGAAGCTCATCGCCCAGCGCCGCAAGCGCGAGGTCGTGCGCTTGCAGATGAATTCCTCGCTCGCGCCGGAGGCCATGGAGGTGCTGCTCAAGAAGCTCGGGCTCAAGCGCCGTCAGCTCTTCTTTGAGGAGACGCCGCTCGACCTGTCCTTCGTCTACAAGATCGCCGAATACAACGACGATCCCGCCCTCCACTACCCGCCGCACAAGCCCCAGAATCGTAGCGACATCTCCGCCCGCCGCAGCATGATGAGCCAGATCGCCGAGCGCGACATTTTGCTCTTGTACCCCTATGAGTCCGTGACGCCCTTCCTGCGTCTCCTCGACGAGGCCAGCATCGACCCGGACGTGGCCTCCATCAAGATCACGCTCTACCGTGTGGCGTCCAACAGCCGCGTCGTTGAGGCGCTCTGTCAGGCCGCGGAGAACGGCAAGGACGTGCTCGTGCTCGTGGAGCTGCGTGCGCGCTTCGATGAGGAGAACAACATCGGCTGGGCCAAGCGCCTCCAGGATGCCGGCTGCACCGTCATTTATGGGCCGCATAACATGAAGGTCCACTCCAAGCTCCTGCTGATCTCCCGCCGCACCGAGGACGGTGTGCAGAACATCGTCCAGGTCGGCACGGGCAACTATAACGAGAAGACCAACCGCATCTACACCGACCTCTGTCTCATGACGGCCAATACCGAGATCGCCGAGGATGCCCGCCACGTCTTCGACGCGCTCTCCACGGACAGCCTCGTCGAGGAGACGAAGCAGCTCATGGTCGCGCCGCTCTGCATGCGCTCGAAGATCCTCGAGCTGCTCGACGAGGAGATCGCGCACGCCCGCCGCGGCGAGCCGGCCTTCTTCTCCTGCAAGTGCAACTCGATCAGCGACCGCGGCATCATGAACAAGCTCGCGGAGGCCTCGCAGGCCGGTGTGCAGATCGAGATGGTCGTGCGCGGCATCTGCTGCCTGAAGCCGGGCGTCCCGGGCTTCACGGACAACATCCATATCGTCAGCATCGTCGGACGGTATCTGGAGCATAGCCGGATCTACATCTTCGGCACCCCGGAGCGCCGCCGCGTCTACATCAGCTCGGCCGACCTCATGACCCGCAACACCAAGCACCGCGTCGAGGTGAGCGCACCGCTGCTCGACCCGGCGCTCATGGAGCAGGCCTCGGACATCGTGGCGCTCTGCTTGGCGGACAATGTCAAGGCGCGGATCGGCGAGCCGGACGGCACCTTCCTCCACTGTGATCCCGTACAGGGCGAGGGCGCTGTCGATGCCCAGGAGATGCAGTACCGCATCGCCGAGAAGAAGGCCAAGAGCCGCAAGAAGAAGTGAGCCTCCGCCGCAAGGCGGATGTGACAAAGAGAAAGGAGCGTTCCCATGCAAGAGAACGAGCCGGCCGCTCTCCCGGAGGAGACCGCCGCTGCCGCACAGCCGGCAGAGCAGGCGGCCAAGGATGCCAAGGAGGCGCGTGAGGAGCAAAGAGCGAGCCGTCTGTGGCGCGACGAGTCCCAGAAGGCGCTCTGGCGCTTCATCACGGCCGCGGCCGTCATCATATTTTACTACCTGATCCAGCAGCTCGGCGCGATCGGGAAATTCCTCGGCACGATCCTCAGCGGACTGAGCCCGCTCATCTGGGGACTGGTGCTCGCCTATCTGCTCGCGCCGGTCGCACAGCTCTACGAGAAGGGTCTGCTGAAGCTCGCGAAGTCCCAGGGGTGGGATTCCCCCAAGACCCCGCGCCGGATGCGGAGCGTTTCGGCGATCCTCATGCTGATCACGGCGATCCTGTTCATCACGGCGCTGCTGCTCCTGGTCATCCCGGAGCTGTCCAACAGCATCAGCGGCATCGTCAAGGCGCTGCCGTCCCAGATGGAGAGCCTGACGAAGCAGCTCCGGAACAAGACCCTCTTCGACAACGAGAGCACCATCGGTGCCTACCTCAATACCGCACTGCTCGGCGCCGTGCAGTCCGCGGAGGACTGGCTCTTTGACGACCTCCTCGGACAGGCCAGCTCCTTAGTGCAGTATTTCTACACGGGCGTCAAGGGCGCGGTCGGCGTGGTCTATAATCTGGTCATCGGCCTGATCCTGTCGGTGTATATCACCATCGACCGCGAGCGTCTGCTCCGTCAGA
Organism: uncultured Ruminococcus sp.; assembly: GCA_902762785.1. GTDB lineage: Bacteria > Bacillota > Clostridia > Oscillospirales > Ruminococcaceae > UBA3855. The sequence continues at coordinate 78,021 of CACWPL010000004.1, forward strand.
TCAAGCAGATCACCTTCACCATCCTCCCCGGACGCGGCGCACAGTCCGCGGCGGAGCTGCTCGGGCGCGGCAATGTCAAGCTCAGCGCGGCCATCCGCGGCAAGCTGCTCGACTCCTCCATCATCGGCTGCCTGCACTTCGTCCTGGTGAGCTTCGCGAACCTGACGCCGTGGTTCAATTATCCCTACCCCGTGCTGCTGGCCGTGGTAGTCGGCGTCACGAACGTGGTGCCGTTCTTCGGCCCCATCGTGGGCGGCTTCCTGACGGGCGTCCTGGTGCTCTTCGAGAGCCCGCGTATGGTGATCCCGTACCTCATCATCGTGGTGGCGCTCCAGCAGTTCGACTCGAGCTTCCTCGATCCGCATATCGTCGGCTCGCGGATCGGTCTGCGGCCGCTGTGGTCGATCTCCGCGTGCTTGCTGGGCAGCAGCATCTTCGGTGTGCCCGGCTTCGTGCTGGGGCCGCCGCTGGTGGCGTTCGTCTATGAGATCGGCAGTGAGTGGTCGGCACGGGCGCTGCGGAAGAAGGGCATCAACCAGATGTTCGGCATCTCGGACACGCCGGAGCCGTGGGAGAACAACGGCAAGCCCGTCCCACCGGACGGCGACCGTCTCAGTGCCGCCGAGCTCATCGCGAATGGCCGTGTCAAGGCGACGGCGTTCTTCCAGAAGTTCAAGAAAAAGTGACACATATATGACGCCGCCCCTCCCGGCAGCCTACCGGGAGGGGCGCAGTCTGTCGAAAAAGTGTCTTTGACACTTTTCCAGGGGCCGTGGGGCGAAGCCCCCACAAGAAGACCGCCCTCCCCGCGTGCAGGGAGGGCGTCCGTGTATCGGATCCCAGAGGGGATCACTTGTAGCAGGTGAAGATCTCCTCGACCTGCTTGTCGTCCTGCTTCTTCGTGAAGGACGATACCAGCGGGCAGAGCACCAGACCGAACAGCATGCAGAACGCACCGGCGTTCAGCGGCGAGGTCACGGTGAAGGGCAGCGGCAGGCTCGCGGCGGCCTTCGTCAGATCCGGGAACCATCCCATCAGGAAGAGGCCGGTATGTACGAGCGTGAAGCAGATCGCGAAGCCGAAGCACGCGGCGACGGCGGCCGGCGTCACCTTCTTGGAATACAGACCGTAGAGGAACGGCGCGAGGAAGGAGCCGGAGAGCGCGCCCCAGGAGATGCTCATGAGGGTCGTGATGTAGGCGTTCTTCTTGGCGGCCATGACCACCGAGAGGAGCAGGAAGAGCGCGATGAACACGCGGATGAAGGCCACCTGCTGCTTCTCCGTCATGGGCTTGCCCTTCTTGGCGAGGACAGGCTTGATGAGGTCGAGCGTCAGGGTCGAGCTGGAGGTCAGCACGAGGGAAGACAGCGTGGACATGGACGCCGCCAGTACCAGCACGACGATCAGGCCGAGCAGCGCCTCCGGGAGCGCCTGCTCGAGCATCGCGGGGACGATGGCGTCGAACTCCAGCTTGCCGTTTACCACGTTGATGAGCGCCTTGGAGGTGTCGGAGGCGTCCGGGGTGGCGAAGAGTCGGCCAAAGCCGCCGATGAAGTAGCAGCCGCCGGAGACGATCACGGCGAAGATCGTGGAGATGATGGTGCCGCGGCGGATGGCGCTGTCATCCGAGATGGAGTAGAACTTCTGGATCATCTGCGGAAGGCCCCAGGTACCCAGAGAGGTCAGCACGACGACGCCGAAGAGGTCGAGCGGCGCGGGGCCGAAGACGGAGCCGAGGGTGTTCACAGGCGTGGAGTCGTCGGAGATGGCGTTGAGGTCGTGGATGGCGTTCGTAAAGCCGCCGGCCTTGCTCAGCACAGTGAACACGACCGCGAGGATGCCCACCAGCATGATGAGGCCCTGCACGAAGTCGTTGAGCGCGGTGGCGTGGAAGCCGCCCGCGATGACGTAGATCGCCGTGAACACGGCCATGATGATGATGCAGTAGATGTACGGGATGCCGAGCGTCTGCTCAAAGAGTCGCGAGAGGCCGTTGTAGACGGACGCGGTGTACGGGATCAGGAAGACGAACACGATGAGCGAGGCCGCGATCTTGAGCGCCTTGGAGCCGTAGCGCTTCTCGAAGTATTCCGGCATGGTGGTGGCGTCGAGGTGCTTGGTCATGGTGCGGGTGCGGCGGCCGAGGACGAGCCACGCGAGCAGCGAGCCGATCAGCGCGTTGCCCAGACCGATCCACGAGGCCGAGATGCCGTATTTCCAGCCGAACTGCCCCGCGTAGCCGATGAACACGACGGCGGAGAAGTAGCTGGTGCCGAACGCGAACGCCGAGAACCACGGGCCGATGCTGCGCCCGCCGAGGACGAAGTCGCTGACGTTGCGGGTCTTTTTGCTGCAATAGACACCGATGCCGACCATCAGCAGCAGGTATAATGCGAGGATGAGCCATTTGATCATTTTCCCAGTCTCCTTTGTTTTTTGATGTGCCTGACAGGCATTTGCACTTTTTTGCTTTACCATTGTTATGCTTTTTGGTGTAAAAGCGTGAAGGCGTCTTTATCATCATACCACATTTAGGGGGGAAAGTCAAGGACTTCGGGAAGAAAAATGGCAGGTCCACAAGGAGACCGCCCACAGCATCTGCCATGGACGGCCGTCATCAGTATCATCCGTCTTGCGGGAGCGCCTCGAAGCTGGGCGGGAGGTAGGGGAGGGGGATATAGTCCCGGTAGTCGATGTCGAAGGACTCGTTGCAGAAGATCAGCTCGACATAGGTCACGGACTGCGGCGTGTCCGGGGTCGCGATCGCGTAGACGAAGCCCTGGTAGCTGTCCGCCTCCATCGCGAGGAGGGTCCCCTCCGGGAAGGGCGTGACGCTGTAGTAGCCGACATAGTCCGTGGACGGATAGGCCGCGAGCCGCGCTGTCTCGGCCGCATAGCCCGCCTCGTCGTACTGCACGGTCAGGTAGCTCGCGAACTGCTTGTCCCACGGGTCATAGTAGACCATCCGATACGCCGTCACGTCCAGACCGTCGAGCGAGGCGGGGAAGATCGTCTCGTCCATGCCCCACTTGTCGCGGTACGGCTCGAGGGCATCCGCGCCCATATACTGTGCGTAATGGGCAGGATCGTCGTCCACCTCCACCTTCGAGGTCAGGACGTCCAGGGCAAGGAACCCGACGAGCATCCCCGTCGCCGCGAGCCGCAGCACGAAGATCCCCACCACGACCGCCGCCGCGATCAAGGCCGCACGCCATCCGATGCCCCGGCGCGCCTTACGGAGCGTCCGCGCGAAGCTCTCGGCCTCGGTGCGCCGTGTGGCGATCGCGGGGGCGGGGGCGGTGAGCTGTTCCCGCGCTGCACGGCAGGCGGGGCATCCGGCCAGATGTGCCTCGACCAGCGCGGCACTGTCCTTACCGGCGATCCCCTCGACATAGAGGGGCAGCAGGTCGCGGATGACGCCGCAGGTCACGTTCGTTCTCTCGTCCATCATGCATCCTCCTTCATGGTGTCGCGCAGCATGGCCGCGGCACGGTGGTAGGTCACGCACGCCCAATGCGCGGTGTGGCCGAAGATCTCACCGATCGCCTCGAACCCCAGCTCCCCGAACACGCGGAGCATGAAGACCTCCTTGTAGGGCTCGCGGAGCGTGTGGAGACGGTGGTGGAGCTGCATCGCGACGTCCTTGTCGGCGATGAGCTCGGCGAGGTGCAGCTCGTCCGGGACGGTCTCGGCCTCGGAGAGGTCGGCGGTATGGCGTGCCTTGCGGCAATGCGAGTACCACAGGTTCTTGGCGATCTGGCAGAGCCACACGCGGAAGGCGCAGTCTCCGCGGAACCCCTTGACCGATCGCATCGCGCGCAGGAAGGTCTCCTGTGTCAAGTCCTCGGCGAGCTGCTCGTCCGCAGTCAGGCCGCGGAGATAGCGGTAGACATCGCCATAATATTCACGGTACATCTCGTCGAGATCCTGCATCCGTCCCACCTCCTTTTCGTTCGGTCTATCTATAAGACGCACATGGATCGGATCTGTCACAAGTTTTTTGAAAAAATTTTGGCGGATGTTTTGGAGAACATCCGCCGCCGGCTCACCGGAGCAGGAACACGAACGCCGCATCCACCGCGATCGCGATGCCGCAGACCGCGCCGAGGACGAGCGTCAGGGGCGCGGGGGCTTTTTCGGCGAAACGGCGCATCAGCGGATGCACGGCCTTCACCAGCACGAGCGCCAGCAGACCGAAGATCAGCGAGCTCGGCACCGAGATCCGCCACTCGAAATGCAGCGGCCAGTCGCTGTAATCCCACGGCCGGAAGCCCATATGCTCGAGCAGATACGATGCCCCCAGCTCGAGGACGGTCGTCAGGAGGGTGCTCGTCAGGAGGACGAACCACCACTCGCTGCGCCTGCGGTAGAGCAGGAGCAGCGCGAACGCCCCGAAGCCGTAGATCGGGCAGACCGGCAGATGCAGCAGCCCCCGGTCCTCCCAGACGTGGTACACGGCCAGCCCCAGCAGTACCTCATAGAGCCACCCGTAAAACGCGCAGACCGTGAACTCCAGCATCCACGATGCTGCTTTGGATGCATGGGACATAGTGGACGCCTTTCTGATGGTCGTAAAAAAGCAGCGCCCCCGTCTTGGCGGGAGCGCTGCAAGGCTCAAAGCTCCGTGATAGACGCAACGGTGTGGATGCCGGCAGCGGTGAGCGCTGCCTCGGCCTTGTCCTCATCGTCGACATGCATCACGATGTAGGCATCCTTGCCGATCTCGGTGATGCAGGCGTAGAGGTAGTCGATGTTGACCTCCGCCTTGGCCATGACCTCTGTGATCGCAGAGAGGCCGCCGGGGTGGTCGTCCATGCCGATGCACATGACCTTGGTGATGGTGGACATGAAGCCCTTCTCGCGCATCGCGGCCTGTGCCTTCTCGGTGTCGCGCACGATCATGCGGACGATGCCGAAGTCCTTGGTGTCGGCCAGAGAGAGCGCGCGGATGTCGATCCCGGCCTCCTTGAGCGTCTCCGTCACGCGGACGAGCTGCCCGGGCTTGTTCTCGAGGAAGATGGAAAGCTGCTTTGTGGTCATGGAAGTTCCCTCCTTAATATTGTGGACGGCGAGCTCACTCGCCGAAATGGTAGCCCAGTGCGAAGGCCTTCTGGTTCATCTCCACGAACTGCGGCTTGACCGTCTGGCCGATGGCCTCGATCCACTTCTCATAGTCGATGTGGAAATGCTTGGCGAGCTGTCCCATCAGCACGATGTTGACCGCCTTGGCGGACCCGGCCTCCTCGGCCAGTGCGAGCGCGTCCATCGCCTCGACCTGCACGCCCTTGGCGGTCAGCTCGTCGAGGATGTCCTCGGGATAGGTCGCAGCGCCGGTGATGACGGGCATCGGGTCGATGCGCTGGGTGTTCGTGATGATGACGCCGCCCTTCTTCAGCAGATGGGCATATCTTGCCGCCTCGATGCGCTCGAACGAGATGATGAACTCAGCCTCGCCCGACTGCACCACCGGGGAATAGACCTTGTCGCCGTAGCGGACATAGGTGATGACCGATCCGCCGCGCTGGCTCATGCCGTGTACCTCCGACACCTTGATGTCGTAGCCCTCGTTCACGAGCACGCGCCCGAGCAGCTTGCTGGCCAGCAGCGAGCCCTGCCCGCCGACGCCGCAGATCACGATTCCTCTAGTTTCCATGGGTCATTCTCCTTTTATCATAGTCACGGGGGGACGCCTCTATGCGTCTGCTCCCGCATCGTTCTTTTTTGATCACAGTGCCTCGAGCGCGAGGACGGCGTTTCGCACGCACTCCTCACACGGACACAGCACCTGCCCGGTGCCGATGCCCTTGAGCTCGCGGCAGATGGTCGCACCGCACGCGGTCTTGAAGCCCTCGTGCAGGCGTCTGGCCTGTGCCGGTGCGCCGCCCTTCAGTCCGAGGATCATCCCCGCGCCGATGAGCGCGCCGCAGGTCGCCTGCATGCCGCCCATCCCGACCGCAAAGGCACGTCCGAGCTGCATGAGCTGTTCCTCCGTCAGACCGACCTCGTCCGCATAGGCGAGCAGCACGGCCTGGCAGCAGTTGCAGCCGGTGCGCCGATTCTCGACCGCGAGGGCTGCGCGTTCTGTCATTTTCATCGCCATCGCCTCCGATCAGGAGCGCTTCCGCAGCATGCCGATGATGCCGCCCAAGCCGAACAGATAGCCCAGCCCCAGCGTGCCCAGGAAGCTCCCGAGCAGGTCACGCTTGACGAGCCATCCATAGAGCCCGAAGATCGCGAGCTGCGGGTCCGGCTGCCACATGTAGACCTGCGCAGAATAGGACAGATGCACGCCCAGATAGATGGACACGAGCGCCCAGAAGAAGCACACGATCCCACCGGCGGTCGTCAGCGCGCCGCCGAGCTTGGTGTAGCCGACCATGATGCCGAACGCGATCAGCATACCTGCCCAGCCGGAGATGATGTTGAAATAGCCCAGCACGATCCAAAGGATGATTCCCGGCAGGCTGCCGAGCACCGCCCCGATGATCCCCTTGACGAGCGTGCCGCCCGCAGAGGGCGTCTGTGTGCCGAGATCCATGTCATACGGATCGGGGGTCTCTTGGGCGCGGTAGGGATCATTGTAGGGATCGCGGCCGTTGTCGTTCTGAAAGTCCATCTCACTCCCCCGACTCGATCGCGTCGAACGGGCAGAGCTGCTCGCAGACGCCGCATCCTACGCAGAGCGTCTTGTCGATGCCGGCCTTGCCGTCGGTGTCCATGTGGATGGACGGGCAGCCGAGCTTCATGCAGCGCTTGCAACTCCGACACTTGTCCTTGTTGACGGTGACGGGCTTCTTCGGCTTGACGTACTTGAGCAGCACGCAGGGACGGCGCGAGATGATGACGGACGCCTCATCTGCCGCGAGCTCCTCCTTGACGGCCTTCTCGGTGGCCTCGAGGTCATAGGGATCGACGACGCGGACTCTGTTGATGCCGAGGGCATGGCAGAGGCTCTCGAGGTCGATCTTGGTGGCCGGGTCGCCCTTGATGTTGTAGCCGGTGGTGGGGTTCTGCTGGTGGCCGGTCATGCCGGTGATGGAGTTGTCGAGGATGATGACGGTGGACTTCGAGCCGTTGTAGGCCACGTTCGCCAGACCCGTCATACCGGAATGCATGAAGGTGGAGTCGCCGATGACGCAGACGGTCTTGTCGGCGGTCTCGTCGCCGGCGGCCTTGTTATAGCCGTGCAGGCCGCTGATGGAGGCGCCCATGCAGAGGGTGGAATCCAGCGCACACAGCGGAGCGGCAGAGCCGAGGGTGTAGCACCCGATGTCGCCGAGGACGGTCAGCTTGTTCTTCGCAAGGACGTAGAACAGGCCTCTGTGCGGACATCCCGAGCACATCACAGGCGGACGCATCGGCACGGCCGTGTCGGCAGTGACGGTCTCCTTCTCCGGCAGACCGAACGCGGCTGCGATAGACTTCTGGGAATACTCGCCGAGGGGCGTGAACATCTCCTTGCCGATGACCTCGACGCCGATGTTCTTGCAGTGGCTCTCGATGACGCCGTCGAGCTCCTCGACGACATAGAGCTTCTGCACCTTGGCAGCCAGGTCACGGATCTTCTGGACGGGCAGCGGGTTGACCATGCCGAGCTTGAGGATGGTCACGCTGTCACCGAATACCTCCTTGCAATACTGATAGCAGGAGCCGGTGGCGATGATGCCGATCTCCGTGCCGCCCTCCTCGAGGCGGTTGAGCGGGGTGGTCTCGGCGAGCGCGGTGAGCTTCTGCATGCGCTCCTCCACGAACGGATGGCGGCGGATCGCATTGGCAGGCGCCATGATGAACTTCTGCGGGTTTTTCTCGTAGGGCTTCTTCTCGGGAATGACGCGGTCCTCGAGCTCTACGACGCTCTGTGCATGGGCGATGCGGGTACACATGCGCAGCAGGCAGGGCGTGTCGAACTGCTCGGAGATCTCGAAGGCGGCCTTCGCGAAGGCCTTACATTCCGCGGAATCCGCAGGCTCCAGCATCGGCACCTTGGCCGCGATGGCGTAGTGACGGGAATCCTGCTCGTTCTGGGAGGAATGCATCCCGGGGTCGTCCGCGACACAGACCACCAGACCGCCGGTGACGCCGGTGTAGCTCAGGGTGAAGAGCGGGTCGGCAGCCACGTTCAGACCAACGTGCTTCATCGCGCACGCCGCACGCACACCGCGCAGGGACGCGCCGAAGGCAGTCTCCATAGCGACCTTCTCATTGGGTGCCCACTCGCAGTAGATGTCGTCATAGGTCGCGGCGAATTCCGTGATCTCGGTGCTGGGGGTGCCGGGGTAGCTGGAGATGACCTCCACACCGGCCTCGTACAAGCCTCTGGCAACAGCAGCGTTGCCGATCATCAGTTCTTTCTTGTTCATGGGAGTCGTCCTTTCTATATATCGGATGATGGAGTTACGCCTCTTCCTCGCCGCGCTTGTCGACGATGCGGCGGGCCTTGCCCTCGTAGCGCTGGATGGTGCGCGGGGCGACGAGCGTCACCTTGGCCTGGATGCCGAGGACGGTCTTGAGCTTGTCCACGGCCTCCTTGCGCTTGCGGTCGAGGTCGGCGAAGTTCTCGAGGAGGCGCTCGTCGTTGATCTCGATGCGGACCTCGAGGTAGTCGGTGTAGTTCTTGCGGGTGAGGATGAGCTCGTAATGCGGCGAGATGCCGTCGATGTTGGCCATGACGCTCTCGATCTGGGACGGGAAGACGTTGACGCCGCGGATCTTGAGCATGTCGTCGCTGCGGCCCTGCACCTTCTCCATGCGGGCGTGGGTACGGCCGCAGGCGCACTTCTCATAGTGGATGCGGGTGATGTCCTTGGTGCGGTAGCGCAGCAGCGGGAAGCCCTGGCGGGACAGCGGTGTGACGACGAGCTCACCGCGCTCGCCGCGGGGCAGCACCTGCCCGGTGGCACTGTCGATGATCTCGGGGAGAAAGTGATCCTCCGCGAAATGCAGGCCGCAGCGCAGCTCGCACTCGCCGGAGACGCCCGGGCCCTGGAGCTCGCTCATGCCGTAGTTGTCGGTGGAGAAGAGGCCGAAGCCCTGCTCGATCTTGTCGCGGAGCGCGTCGGTGCAGCCCTCGGAGCCGAAGAGGCCGATGCGGAGCTTGAGCTCATCGTTCGAGATGCCGAGCTCATGGGCGACCTCGCTCATGTACATCGCGTAGGACGGGGTGGAGATCAGGACGGTGGTCCCGAAGTCCTTCAGGATCATGGCCTGCTTCCTGGTGTTGCCGGAGCTGATCGGGATGACGGCGCAGCCGAGCTTCTCGAGGCCGTAGTGCAGACCGAGAGCGCCGGTGAAGAGGCCGTAGCCGAAGGAGATCTGGGCGACATCCTCGTCCGTGACGCCGACCGCGGCGCACAGACGTGCCACACAGTCGCTCCACACGTCAAGGTCGCGGCGGGTGTAGCCGACGACGGTGGGCTTGCCGGTGGTGCCGGAGGAGGCATGGATGCGGACGATATTTTTCATCGGTACGGCGAACAGGCCGTAGGGATAGTTGTCGCGGATGTCCTCCTTGGTCGTATAGGGGATGTACTGGATGTCCGAGAGACATTTGATCTTGTCCGCCGTGACGCCGGCCTTGGCCAGACGGTCGCGGTAGAAGGGCACATTGTCGATGCAATACTGCACCTGTGCCTTCAGCTTCTGGAGCTGGAGCGCTTCGAGCTCCTCACGCGGCATCGTTTCGATGTCCTTTTGAAAAAACATGGCAGTTCCTTCTTTCTGATGGATCTCCGCTGTAGATCTGCATAAAAGCAAACAGCGGGTATTGTGCAGATCGTATTGATCTCGATGCAAAACTATCGAGATAGTCCGTACAAAATGCATGATCCTTTATATTATAGCATCTTTTTATAGTAATGTCAAGCAGGATGCACGTTTATATAAATGGCAGAGGGCCATACTTTATATAGGAAGATCCTGCGGGGCACGCGCGGACACCCTCCGGCACGGGAGGGGCTATGTCGCATCATGCACGATAAGACATGTTGAAATTTGTACACATCCTACAAACTCAAATTTTTTTGAAAAAACCCTTGACAAACGGCCGGTGATGTGGTATACTGTAATAGTCGCAAGGCAAGAAACGCCGAGCGATGCATAGGAAATGGAGTGGAGGCTTAGCTCAGCTGGGAGAGCATCTGCCTTACAAGCAGAGGGTCATAGGTTCGAGCCCTATAGTCTCCACCATTTTTTGGCCCAGTAGCTCAGTTGGTTAGAGCGCCGCCCTGTCACGGCGGAGGTCGTGAGTTCGAGCCTCATCTGGGTCGCCATATGCTTCCGTAGCTCAGTCGGTAGAGCAGGGGACTGAAAATCCCCGTGTCATTGGTTCGATTCCGATCGGAAGCACCACAAAGACCTGTTGCATTTGCAGCAGGTCTTTTATTTATTTTTTCTCTTTGCCCATGACCCGGAAGGCGCGTGGCTGCGCGGCTTTGGAGATCTGTGAGATCTGCTGGATGCGGACGTGTTGGATCTTTGCCTATTGACAATGTGTGGAAAAAGTGATAGAATAAACATGTGCGTGCAAATTGGACGATCTGTAGGCCTTTTTGCACCTTGGCATGTGAAAGGAGCCCGCATCGTGCGGGATAGCGTCTGCGGCAGAGACCAAGATCGGCGGCCGCGACGTGACTTGCAAAACAGATACTCAACATGAGGGAGAATCCGATCTATGAAAAAAACGCTCATACCCTTGCTGGCGCTGGCGCTCCTCGTGGGTGGGTGCGGCGCGAAGGCCGGCGACGATTCGCAGGCCGAAACGACCGTCCCGGAGGTGACGGCTGAGGAGACCACTGAGGCGGCCTCCGAAACGACCGCCGTGACGACCACCACCGCCGAGACCACAGTCACCACCGAGGAGACCACCTCGACAGCGTCCGAGACGACCACGACCACTGAGACCACCACGACGACGGAGACGACCACCACCGAAGCGACCACCACCACGACCGAGACCACCACGACCACCACCGCGCCCGCGAACGTCGCCTACTTCGACCGCGGCGTCTACGAGGTCTACGTCAATGGCGCGAGCCGCGGCGACTACTACCTCTTCTATGACAAGAAGAGCGGCAAGACGCTCAACACCTCCCTTGGCATCAGCACAGGCTTTTCCTGTGAGCAGTCGGACGGGCGCGTCGTGTTCCATCGGGGCAGCACCGACCAGACCGAGGTCCTGACCATGGAGGAGAGCAACGACATCCGCGGTATGATGGGCGGTACGGCTTACACGTTCAAGCTCAAGAAGGACGCGGATCCCGACACCTTCGGCGGCGGGAACGCGGCAGCCTCCGCGACGGCTCCGGCAGCTCCGGCAGCGCCGGCCTCCCCCGACCTCTCGACCGTGCCGCATACCTATTTCTCGAGCGGCGTCTACGAGGCGAGATCGGGCAGCGAGACACGCGGCTATTATTGCTTCTATGACGACGGCAGCGGCCGATTCGTCTCGGCGAACGGCGCCTCCGGCATCGCGTTCACCTGTGACCAGATGGAGGGCAAGATCGTGTTCCATATGGGCAGCGCACAGGACAACAGCACCATGTCCATGTCCGACACGGAGAGCGGGCTCTCCGGCACCATCGACGGCACGACCCTCACGTTTTTCTACATGTGGGGTGCAGACCCGTCAACTTATACTCCCGGTAATTGACGGGATCGTCAAGAAGCGATCAAAATGCACAGATCAAACATCTCGATCTTGTGCATATCCTGTGTGAAACATAGAACTTTGTAAAATTTTTGCAAGGATAAGTGACAGTAGAACTTGAAAGGTGTATAATGTTAATAGGTGCGGGAAAATGGGAGATGCCGGTGGGTATATGGCATCCCGATCAGGCCCGCAGTTCCCAAGAAAGGATCTGAGAGAATGAAACATCGCAACAAGAACAGGATGCTCGCAGGTGTGTTCGCAGTGCTCTTCGTTTTGCAGACGAGCATGACCGGGATCAGTGCCTTCGCAGAGGAGACCGCGGATCCCACGGAGGCGACGACCGTCACCGAGGCACCGCTGACGCAGGCCGATGCCGCGCAGCAGCTCGCAGGTGAGGCGGGCGACCCCGAGACCCCGCCCATGCCGACCGAGAGCTTCGAGACTCCTACCGAGACCAAGTCGGACAAGATCACCCTGTCCGGCGCCTTCACCATGCCCGATGTCATCAGCCAGGGCTCTGATGTGACCGTCGCCGGCGCTGTCAAGTCCGAGACCTCCGCGCTCAGCGCACTGACCGTCGGCGTTTACGACAACACCGGCAGCTTCAAGACCGGCGCCGTCTACAACCCCAATACCGACTTCGTGGACATCGCCGCTCTGGATAACCAGATCAAGTTCGACACGCTGACCCCCGGTACATACATCTTCGCGGTCATCGCGTCCAACGGCTCTGCGAACGATCAGGTCCTGATGAACAAGCAGTTCACCGTTCGTGAGAATGCGGCGGATCCGAACGTCGATTCCATCGGCATCTCCAATGCCACCGTGATCCCCACGACCATGACCGCCGGGCAGACGGTCGCCGTTCGCGGCACGGTCGTTTCCGGCGTCAGCGATCTGCAGTCCGTCTCCGTCAGCATCTACACCGAGACGCTCGAGCGTGTCACCGGCGCTTCTGCACAGCCGAACGCCAAGACCTATGACTTGAGCAAGCTCGACAACTTCGTTTCCTTCGACAAGCTCACGCCCGGCAAGTACACCTATCGCGTCACCGCGACCAACGGCTCCAACATCGACTTCACCGTGCAGGAGGCCACCTTCACGGTAGGCGCTGCGACCAACATCACGCCCGTGACCGTCAACGATACGCTGACCGCCACCGGCGTACCGACCATCCCGCAGACGCTGCGTCTGGGCATGCCTGTGAACGTCAAGGGCACTGTGACCTCCGCTTCGAGCGCCATCACGTCCCTGACCTGCGGCGTTTATGATGCAGCCGGCAAGTTCGTGACCGGCACCACCGTCGCTCCGAGAACGACGACCTATGACCTGAGCCGTCTCGATGCGTATGTCGCCTTCAACAAGCTGCCCGTCGGCAACTATACCTTCGCTGTCATCGCGACCAATGCTGCCAACACGAACTATGCGCTCGTGAAGCAGGCGTTCAGCGTATACAGCAGCGTCGATCCCGTCACCCCTGCCCCCGGGACGACCACGGACACCATCTCCGGCGCCAACATCACCCAGATCCCGGACAGCATCGCCAAGGGCGTCCCGATCAGCGTGCGCGGCACCGTGACCTCCGCAGTCTCCAACATCACCCAGGTGACCGTTTCCGTCACCGATGCACAGGGCGGCGGCTGGATGACCGGCAAGACCGTCAACGTCAACACCAAGACCTACAACATCGCCGACCTCGACCGCTATGTCGAGTTCAACAAGCTGCCGGACGGCCAGTATGACTTCAACGTCCTTGTGACCAATGCGTCCAACCAGCAGTATGCCGTTTATAAGAAGACCTTCAAGGTCGGCACCGGCGCCGTCGTGACGCCCACCGATCCTGCGACCGACACCATGAGCCTCGCCGGCATGTTCCAGATGCCCGACCACATCAACAGAGGCCAGGCCGTCAGCGTCATCGGCGCGGCCTACTCCAAGACGACCGACTTCAAGTCCCTGACCGTTGGCGTATACGACACCGCAGGCAACTTCAAGACCGGCCGCACCGTGGCACCGAACAGCACGTTCTATGACCTCAAGAGCCTTGACAGATACGTCCTGTTCAACTCCCTGGCCGATGGCGAGTACACCTTCGCGGTCATCGCGTCCAACGGCTCCAAGACGAACGAGACGCTCTATTCCAAGCGCTTCACCGTCGGCACCGGCACGAGCACCATCACGCCGGTCGCCACCAGCGACAAGCTCTCCCTCACCGGCGGCGCTGACATCCAGGGCACCATCAAGCAGGGCGCCTTCGTCAGTGTTTACGGCACTGTGACCTCCGAGACCTCGAACCTGACCAGCGTCACCGCCGGCGTCTACAATGCCAGCAGCCAGCTCGTGACCGGCCGCAAGGTATCCGTGGCACAGAAGTCCTACAGCCTGAAGGACCTCGATGCCTCCATCGAGTTCAACAAGCTGCCGGTCGGCGATTACACCTATCGTGTCTACGCCTCCAACAGCGCCAACACCGATGTGCTACTCTACAGCTCCCGCATCGCCGTCACCGCAGACGGCAAGGCACCGGCTGTGACGACGAACGATGCCCTGACGATCTCCGGCAATGCTGCCATCCCGGATTCCATCAAGCAGGGACAGGCCGTCAGCATCAACGGCGTCGTAAGCTCCGCTTCGTCCAACATCACGGCGCTGACCTGCGGCGTCTACAACTCCATGGGCCAGTTCGTGACCGGCTCGACCATCAACCCGCGCGCCAAGAGCTATGACCTGAAGAACCTCGATGCCTCCGTCCGCTTCAACACCCTGGGCACCGGCACCTACACCTTCGCCGTCATCGCCACCAATGCGGCCAATACGAACTACACTGTCGTCAGCAAGAAGTTCACCGTGACGGACAAGAACGGCACCACGCCCACGCCCGTTGCGACCAATACCCTCGCCATCAGCAACGGCACCAACGTTCCCACGAACCTGGCAGTCGGCCATATCCTGAACGTCAAGGGCACCGTCACCAGCACGAGCGCCATGACCTCCCTGACCGTTGGCGTCTATGACACCGCCGGCACCTTCCGCACCGGCAAGACCATCGTGCCCGGCACCACCAGCTATGACCTCTCCAAGCTCGACTATGCTGTAGAGTTCAACAAGCTCCCGGCCGGCAGCTATGTCTATGCGGTCATCGCCTCCAACGCGTCCCAGACGAACGTCACGCTCGTGAACAAGTCCTTCTCCGTTGGCGGCAGCAACACGACTCCGTCCACGCCGTCTACCGGCACCGATCAGATCAAGATCTCCGGCGGTACGACCGTTCCCGCCACGCTGACGCAGGGCCGCACGCTGAGCGTATACGGCACCGTCACCTCCTCGAACACCAACATGACCTCCCTGACCTGCGGCGTCTATGACTCCAACGGCAAGTTCATGACCGGCAAGACCATCGCACCGAACGCCAAGAGCTATGACCTCAAGAAGCTCGACCAGTACGTCATGTTCAACAGCCTGCCGGCAGGCACCTATACCTATGCGGTCATCGTCTCCACCTCGACGGCGTCGAACGTGGCAGTCGTGAACCAGAAGTTCACCGTATCCGGCAGCGGCAGCACCACGACCACCACGAGCAATGTGACCATCACCGGCGGCACCACCGTTCCGGCGCTGCTCACCAAGGGCAAGGGCGTCATCGTGCGCGGCACGGTGAACTCCAATAACCCGCTCGAGCAGATCGTGGTCCAGGTAAAGCGCGCTGACGGCACCGTTGCCACCGGCAACACCGCCAAGCTGGGCAACGCCTACAGCTACAACGTGAACTACATGGACAGCCTGATCCGCTTCGATCTGCTCACCGCCGGCACCTACACCTACAGTGTCGTTGCGACGGTGAAGGAGGGCACGACTTCGCGCAGCTACACGCTGACGAGCCAGACCTTCGTGGTACAGTAAACGATCGACATCCACTCAACTGCCCGGCAGCAATGTCCGGGCAGTTGGCATAATGGCGGAAAGACGCGGATCGTGTCTGATGCCGTATCTTAGAATAAGGCCATCCGGCCGAAAACAAAGGGGAAAATGGAAATGAAGACGATGAAGAGAGCAAGCGCGTTTTGCACCGCACTGCTGATGGCGGCGGCCTGCGTACCGGCGCTCCCGGCCATGGCCGAGGACGGCCTCCCGGCGAGCTTCGACCTGCGCACCAAGGGCCTCGTCGGCAAGGTCGGCGACCAGATCAACTATGAGACGTCCTGGGCGTTCGCTGCACTGAACAGCGTGGAGTCGACCCAGATCAAGGACGTGCCGCAGATCGACCTGTCCGAGTGGCATCTGGCGTACTACACCTATTCCAACAACTTCGGATATGCGTACAAGACCGCTTCGCTCTTCAACGCCAGCACGGACGATGCCGAGCAGGAGATGGGCATCCTCACGAGCTGGGTCGGGCCGGTGAGCGCAGAGAACGCGCCGGTCTACAGCGACACCTCCATCGAGAAGTCCATGCTGACGATGGACGAGGTGCGGGCACAGGCAGAGTACCATGTCACCGACACGATCAAGTTCGAGTATGAGGTGCCGGAGGACCTTGGCGATGCGGCATTCGCTGCACAGCGCGAGGCCATCAAGACCGCAGTCTATGACGGCCATCCGATCGACATGAGCTACGTCGACAGCGATTCCTGCTTCAATACGGAGACGGCCGCTTACTATTATGATCCCGCCATCGCCGGTGCCACGGCGTATCATTCCGTGAGCATCGTCGGCTGGGATGATGCGTTCCCGGCTTCGCGCTTCAAGAGCGCGCCCGGCATGGACGGCGCATGGCTCTGCAAGGACAGCAGAGGCACGTCCTGGGGCGATAATGGCTATATCTGGGTCTCCTATGCCGAGGACATCTCGGACATCTACGAGATCCAGGCCGAGTCTGCCAAGGTCCACACCCGCCTCTACCAGCATGACGATTTCGGCAATACCGGCCAGTTCGCCCGCAACGAGGACGGCGATAACGACATCATCGCTGCGAACGTGTTCAAGGCCGAGGAGGACGGCTGGGTCACGTCGGTGATGTTCTGCAACGTGCAGCCCGGTACGGACGTGGAGCTCTCTGTCAACAGCCGTCTGTCCGACGAGAACAACCCGTCCTCCGGCACGCCCAGCGAAACGAAGACCGTGCATCTCGACCGTCTTGGCTACCAGACCATCGACCTCGACAAGCCCGTACAGATCACGCAGGGCGAGCATTTCGCCATCGTCGCCAAGCTGCACAACGAGACGGCCGGCTCTCTGATCCCCTGCGAGTTCACCACCAAGACGACCCGCACGGAGGCGTCCGGCACGATGGTCGACGAGAGCCCCTTCAGCAGTGAGATGCTCGAGCGCGACTTCGCGGCCGGCCAGAGCTTCTACAGCGCGGACGGTACCTATTGGTACGACATGTATAATGTCGAGCCCAAGGTCGAGCGCGTGGAGAGCGGGGGCGGAGTCGGCGTCGACGAGAACGGCAATATCATCGAAGGGGGAACCGTGACCACCGAGACCGTGATGCGCGCCGGCAACATCTGCATGAAGGCACTGACCCGCGAGAGCGGCAACGTGCAGTTCTCCACCTATGCACCGACCCTGGATCCCAATGGTGCCATCTATCTCACCAATGACGACCAGGCGCCGATCTTCTATTCGCTCAACGGTGTCGACTTCGAGCTCTTCGAGGAGCCGATCACCTTCCCGGAGGGGCAGACCGAGATGACCATCACCGCCTATGCAGACCTTGCCGTCGTCAGCGGCCTGAACGAGAAGGTCAAGTACAGCCAGACCTACACTGCCCGGAAGGCGTCGCTCTCGAGCGTGCTGTGCCGCGACAGTGAGGACTTTGCGGATTATGCCATCATCGACGAGGAGGATCCCACTGTCCTGCACTACAGCGCACCTGCCGGTACGGAGACCGTCACCATCAGCCCCATGAGCACCGGCACCATCAAGATCGGTGACACGACCTATCCCTCCGGCGCCGCCATCGAGATCCCGCTCACGGACGGCGCAGCCAGCGTCAAGATCGCGGTCGAGGAGGACGGCGCTGCACCGACCGAGTATACCCTTCAGATCGGCGAGACTCCCAATGAGGACGACTACCTCCTCGGCGACGTGACGCTCGACGGCGTCATCGACGCCAAGGATGCCTCCGAGCTCCTGATCGCCGCCACGAAGAAGGGCGTCGGCCATGACGACGGTCTCGAGGAGATCCAGCGCAAGGCCGCAGACGTGGATCTGGACGGTGCGTACAATGCGACGGATGCCTCCTACATCCTCGTTTACTCCACGCTCGCAGGCGTCGGCAAGACGAAGACCTTCGCGGAGCTGACCGCAGACAAGTAAGCAACAGACGAACAGGAAGGGGCCTAGCATATGAAAAACAGGATCATTTTGGCTTCGGTGCTGGCATTGGCACTGGCGATGTCCGGCTGCGTCAAGATCGAGGAGACGTCTACTCTGGTCGCCTCGACGGACGTCGCCGAGACCGTCCCGGCGACGAAGGCCGTCACCGAGGAGACCACCGAAACGACCGAGGAGGATGCCGCGGCCTCTGCCTGGTTCACGGAGGGCGACTACACCGCCATCGTGGATGGCGAGGATACGGAGCTCCTCTACCATTTTGACGACGAGACCAGCGGCTCTGTCGACGATGGTGACGACGTGAAGGCGTTCACCTGTGAGCAGAGCGAGGGCGAGGTCGTGTTCCAGTTCGAGGACGAGGACGACGAGCGCCGCATGTTCATGGAGGACGGCGAGGACGGCAGCTTCATCGGCACGGTGCTGGGGGTGACCTATATCTTTACCAGCGCTGACGTCGAGGCTGAGACCGAGGAGACGACCGAGGAGGAAGAGGAGGACGTGCTGGAGGCGCCGCCGCTGATGGGGGCGTTCGAGGGCACCTATGCCGATGCGGATGCCGGCCGCGCGACGATCGAGATCTACAACAAGGGCGCCGGGCAGTATTCCGTGAAGATCCACTGGTCGAACTCTGCCTATGACAGCTATACCTGGGAGTTCACCGGCACGACCGATGAGGACAATGTGCTGAACTATGAGGACTGCGTCAAGACGCATATCGTGTTCGATGACGATGACAGCGAGACGACCGAGCTCGAGTACGCAGACGGTGCCGGCTCCATGAAGCTCACGGACAAGGGACTGGTCTGGATCGACGATGAGGAAGGCGCAGCGGACGATGTGACCTTCATCAAGCAGTGATCCCAAGGATAAGGACGGAAGAGCCTCCTGCGCTGCGGGAGGCTCATTCGATGCCAGAAAGCGGGCAAAAAAAATTTTGAGATTTTTTGAAAAAACGCTTGACAAATGACTGGGATCGTGCTATAATATAATACGTTGAGTGACGGAAGCACTCAAGAAAATGCGGATTTAGCTCATCTGGTAGAGCGCCACCTTGCCAAGGTGGAGGTAGCGAGTTCGAGCCTCGTAATCCGCTCCACATGTATCGGGGGAATACTCCCGGTATAGCAGCGCACACCTGAAGCGGAAGCTTCGGGTGTGTTTTTACATTTAAATGATAGCGATTCTATCAATAGGGACGCTATCAGTACGCCGAGCATCGGCCAAGAAGAAGGTGGGGGCCTCGATTCGGCAGGATCCGGCAGATCGACCAGATCTCAAACGGATCAACACCATATCTTTGGCTTGACAAACCTCCCGAATTGTGCTATAATAAACAAGTCGCCGGTCGAGAGGGCACTCAAGAGGAGCGACAAAAACCGCATCGCAGCGTGATATTCGGTGTATACCGGAGGGAACGCAGGAGGATGTCGAGGTCAAGAAAAGGGTCTCAAGAGACATTCGGGAGAATGAAAAACTTTTGAAAAAACTTTTCAAAAACCTCTTGACAAACTCGAGAAGATGTGGTATAATAAATAAGCTGTCTGAG